>CAZVGZ010000004.1:0-36270 GCA_964627605.1 uncultured bacterium
GAGACTCAAAAGATCACCCTTGGCAAGCGCGTCACTGAAAAAGGCAAGTAACCGGAAAGGTCGCAGCATGAACCCGCTATCGTCCAGAGAACGTCTACTCGCGGTCCTTCGCAACGAGGAACCCGACCATATGCCTCTAGTCTTCAACACTTTTGGATTCCGACCACCTCCACACCTAAAATGGTCAAACGAGGATGAAGAGGCCCAGGCCTGGCTGTCAATAGGGCTAGACGCGATGTTCCACGTCAATCCGCCCATCGCCGCGCAGCCTGATGACACGATTCGTGAATGGGTGGAGCCAGCCCAGGGCGATAAAGACCCCTGTATGGTCAAGGAGTACGACACACCGGCAGGCGTCCTTCGACAGGAGGTATACCTGACCGATGACTGGAAGACTGAGGATTGGCCAGGACATACCGGCGAAAGCATACGCCTGTTCGACGACTACAACACTCCGAGGTACCGCAAGCCCGCCATTGAGACCGAAGACGATATAGAGAAGCTGAGATATCTCTTAAGACCGGCTTCACCAGAAACAATCGACGGATTCCACCAGCACGCATCACAAGTTGCCAAACGAGCCGACGAGTTGGGCATCCTACTCGTAGGCAACGGTGCCGTGGGAGGCGACGCGGTTTCTTGGCTTTGCGGTGCTGAGGCCGCTATCACTATGGCTGTCGATCGACCACAGATGTTCGACGATCTTATGGACGTGATTAACGAGTGGGATGTTCGCGACATCGGGACGCTGCTCGATACTCCTGTCGATCTGATTATGCGGCGTGGATACTACGAGGGCACCTCAATGTGGTCGCCAGCTTTGTTCGAGCGGTTCTTCCTACCCCGTCTCAAAGAGCAGGTAGAGTTAGCGCACCAAGGCGACCGCCATATCGGCTACACCATGAGCGTCGGCTACATGCCGCTATTGGATATGCTGGCCCAAGTGGGCTACGACGCCCACCACCTACTTGACCCTGTCACCACCGACATGCCCGTCGATCTGCACAGAGTCAAAACCGCTTTCAACGGCAAGACCGCTGTCATCGGCGGCTTGAACGCGCACATCACTCTCGAAAGCGGAACCAGGGACGATATTCGACAACAGGTGTTCGGTTCGGTCTCTATTCTCGGCGAAGGTGGTGGCCTGGGTCTAAGCCCAGCAGAGGGGATCTTTGCCAGCACACCATGGCAGAGCATCGAAACTCTCATCGAAGCCTGGCACGAGGTTAGGGACTACTCAGGTTAGGTCTCACGGCACGTTTCCCAAACGACCTCTCAGCACAACCGAGGATTTGGGATACGACAACTCCCCCACCGCAGGCGACATCCAGGGCCTCCTAAACCGCGCCATTGACCTCGCCCCAGGAATCGCCGAGATGCCAACGCTCGAAACCTGGGCAGGCCTCCGTCCAACCACCCCCGACGACCTACCGATCATCTCCTCCTGCGAGGTCGAAGGTCTCATCATCCCCACCGGCCACCACAAAAAAGGCATCCTTCTAGCCCCAATCACCGCCAACTCCATCTCAACAATGATCGATTCAGGCGACCCACCCCCAGCAATCACCCCCTTCTCCCTCTCCCGCTTTCCCCCGCCCGAAGACAACGAGCGATAACAGACCACAGCGTTAAATGGCCTCACGCTAGGCTCGAAAAACGCTTGCCGATCCCACGTTTAACGTCCTCAACACGTACGTCTGTCGGGTTCGCTTAAGGGGGTGCGGTTGTCCAGCGACCATGTTGAGAGCGACCTTGAGACTTGTAATGGGTTCACATCAAAGCGTCCATATATCCCCCGAAACATTGGATAAGTGATGGAGGCCAAAGCTGCGAGGCTGTCTAGGGTGGAGATGACGGAGATGGTGCTGCCGAGTCACACGAATCCGCTGAATACCGTTTTTGGCGGTGTGATTATGTCGTGGGTGGACATCGCGTCGGCGATCTCGGCACAGCGCCACGCACGGAGCCATGTGGTTACAGCGTCGATTGATGCAATGCACTTTTTGGCGCCTGCCAGTCTGGGCGACAATGTCGTTCTGTTGGCGCAGGTGAACAACGCATGGCAGACGTCGATGGAGATTGAGGTGATCGTCCAGGCCGAAGAGCCGGTATCAGGCGAGCGGCGGGAGATCGGGCATGCCTACGTGACCGCAGTGGCGGTGGACGACTATGGCAAGCCGGTACCTGTGCCGCCGGTGTTGTGTGAAACCAGCGAAGAGAAAAAGCGGTCCGAAGCCGCCAACCGACGTCGAGAAGCACGCCTGGAACTTCTCAAGGGCAAAAATTCCGACTGAACCGCGTTAATCGCCCGCAGCAACCAGCCGCCGTCCACGGGCGACGTTGACCCGTGTGAGTACCAGTCCGCCAGCCAGAAAAAGAACAGTCAATGACAGCAACGCCGATCGGGTGTTTCCTGTCAGATCGGCGATAAGCGCAAACAGCAGTGGCCCGAATATCGAAGAAAGCTTTCCCGACACCGAGAAGAACCCAAAAAACTCCGCGCTTCGGTCCTTTGGAACCATACTGGCGAACAGCGAGCGACTGATCGCCTGCGAGCCGCCTAGAATCAGCGCAATGACCGCACCCAAGCCCCAAAACTGTGCTGCGGTGGTCATCGTATATGCGTAGATGACAGCCCCAAGCCACAGCGTTAGCGTCACCAGCAGCGTCGGCTTCGCCCCCCAGCGAGCAGCAGCCCGCCCGCATAAAACCGCTCCAGGAGCGCCGATCACCTGAATCATCATCAGTGTGCCGATGAGATCACCAGTGCTGAGGCTCAACGCCTGCTTTCCATATATCGACGCCATGACGATGACGGTCTGGATGCCATCGTTATACAGCAAAAACGCGATAAGCATCACGAACAGATCGCGGTAGTTGCGCAGCTCGCGCAGTGTGCGCACCACCTGGCGCACAGCCCGGCCTATCGCCTCACCCACTGACACCGCTGCGACTGTGGTACGCTCGCTGGTCCACCGGAAAATCGGCAGCGCCCACAACGCCCACCACACTCCCACAGTCACGAACGACACCCTCGTCGCCCACTCAGTGGACGACAGACCAAACAGTTGCGGCTTCTGGATCATCGCCAAATTTACCGCCAGCAACAATCCACCACCGACATATCCCGCTGCGAAACCAACGCCTGAAAGCGAATCTATCTCGTCGTCGCTCGCCAGATCGCGAAGTATACCGTTGTAAAACACATTGCCGCCTGAAAACCCGACGTTACCTACAATAAAGAGTCCAGACGCCAGCCAGTAGTCGCCTGTCGAGACCAACACCAGACCAGCGGTTGCCAAACAACCCAGATAGCAGAAAAGCGCTAAAAAAGGTTTTTTGCCCCAACCACCGTCGGACATCGCGCCCAAAACCGGAGCGACAACGGCGACCATGGCCGCAGACATCGCCACCGTATACCCCCAAAGCGACTCCGCCGATGTTTGCCAACTCCACGCTCCGAAACCAAGCGAAACCCCGGTCTCAGGCACCAAGGACGCGTAGTAGATCGGCAATACAGCCGCTAGAACAGTGGTCGCGAAAGCCGAATTGGCAGTATCGTAGAGTACCCATCCCCACTGATCTTTTGAAGTGGGCCATCGGTTGGCGGCCATAGATCTTCCGTCAAAGATTGGGCTAAGCGGTCATTCTCAAACGATAGGTGGTTGGGAGGGCACGCGGCAATAGTGACCCCAAGCACCATCCACACTTGACGATTTCAGAGCGGTAGGGTAGTTTAGAACACAATGAATCCCCTCCGGTATTTTCTATCTAGCCGATTGCTGTTGTTAGCTGTGTTCGGTGCTCCACTATGCGCCAACGCGCTTGGAACAACAGCCATCGCGCGTCTGGTGGCTCCTCTGATCGGGCCATCTCAAACGCCGGTTGCAATCCTCACGTCTTCAGATACCCTGAGGTTGAGCCTGGTTGTAACTCTGCTCCCTTCGCAAGTCGAAGGCGAGGCGATAACCGGTGTCAAACTACCTCTTCCCGCAGGTTTTGCGCTCACCGACACGCCGAACGTCGTTAGCCGATTGGGCGGTGTCTGGGATGAGTCGGTATTAGACACGGTTATTTTGGCGTACGAAACTCCGGTAATATCCAGCGGTCGCGATTCCATCTCTCTTAATCTGGTGACCCCCACCGCCCCAGGTGATTTCACCTTTGCGCCTTCGGTCCAGATAAACGGCCAGAGCGGCAGATGGGCGGGGGTGGAACCGCTGGCTACAGGCGATCTTGATCTCCGTCTCCTCGCCCCCCACCAGGCTGTGATGTCCGTATTTCCGGGCGTCATGCTCGAAAACAACCAGTTTCAGCCAGACCTGATTGTGGTTATTCAAAACAGCGCAAGCGTCGGTGCCGAAGCGATTACTCTAGTGAAAATCAATCTGCCTCCACCGATAGAACCAAGCGCGTTGGCCATCAGCGCTGTTACGCCCAAGGCGACTCTGTCTGGCGGAACCGCTGCGCTGATCGCGCTGCCAGAGCCCGATGAGTCCACCACGATCAGAATTACTCTGGATAGTTCGACGGCTCTTGCGCCAGGCGATTCGGTGGTCCTGACTGTTCCCATGGCGCTCTTCGTAAGCCCGATCGGCTCTCCGGTCAGCCCGACAATCACAGCGTCGGTTGGTGCAGCGGGTGTTCCGATGTCCCAAGCCCAAGGAGCCGAAACGGTCCGTGTCGGACGGGTCACCATGAGCGTAAAAGGCGATCCGGTGTTACCTGGTGACAGCTTTTTCGTTGATTACACCGTAGCGAACCTGTCCGACTCCGGCCTGGTCGAGGTGGAGATTGCTGACGTCTCGCTAGGTTTGCCTGACGCAGCGCTGATTTCGCCAGCGTCGCTAACCCTGACAGACGTAAGTGTCGCGACCACCGTAATCGTCAACAGTGCTGATTCGCTTGGTTTTTCCACCAGCCAGATTCTTAACAGCGGTGACGCAATCATCGCCCAAGTCTCAGGGCTGATGACCACCACCACATCAGAGGACAAAATCGCCTTTGGCGACGGCGTAGTCACTGGGCAGATATTTGACCCCACATCCCAAGGCGGCAAACGCCCCTTTGTCATCAACACTCGCATCACTCAGAGGGTTACCATCACCGACGAAGTCGTCAGTCACGCCACACTGTCGGCAAACGCGGTGCGGTTCCCAGACGCGACGGTCGTAGTCAGCTATCAGGGCCGCGAATCGAGCTGGAAAGTGGACGTATACAGCCTCGAAGGTGATCGGGTCAATCGCTTCACTGATGCCGATGCGCTGGGCGGACGCGAGGTGATCTGGGACGGCTCAAACAGCGACGGGCAGCCGGTCGCTGGCGGCATCTATGTGGTGCACGTAAGCGACGCCAGACGCTCTACTCTCTACAGGGTGGCGGTGATTAGATGAGCGTTCGCAGCAGAAACGCAATCTGGGCGGTGATGTTACTGTGCGCTGCCAACCTCTCAGCAGACGGGCCTGGGACAGCCGCCGATGGGCTTCTCTTGGATCAACCGATGGACGCCAAGTCTGCGGCGATGGGCGGTCTTCCGATGTTCTCCTCCGGCGCTGACATCGGTGTCGTCGGTGGAACATCGGCCTTGAGAGATTCTAGAACAGTCGGGACGTCCTATCTGTCCTGGTTTGGCGGCGCCACCATGACTACGCTAAACGGTCAGATTGGGCTTTTTGAGCGTTTTGGTATAGCCGCGTCATTTAGAAATCTGGATGTTGGCGGGTTTACAAACGTCGAGACAGAGCCTGAGGTTACCGCAAAATCGACGCTGTTGAGCGGTGGGTTGGGAGTCAGGCTGTTCGAACGGGCTGATGTTGGGATGACTGTGGGGTGGGTGAAGGATGAGCTGAGCGGAATTAGTTTCGACGGTGACGCTCTCACCTACGACGATCAGGGAGTAGTCGTCGGCTTTGACGCGATGTACCACCCCCGGCCCGACCTCTTTGTTGGAGGCTACGTCCGCAATCTGGGGACGGGTCGTACCCTTGATAGCCAGAAAGACGATTTTCCGCTGCGTGTAGGCCTAACCGCGGCATACCAGATAGATCAGGTCTCTTTAGGCGCTCAGTTGGCGAAGCGGCAGGATCGCGAACCAGAGTTTCTTTTGGCTGCTGAGTGGAGTCTTCAGGATCGGCTTTTCGTCAGGGGTGGTTGGCGGCATATCGGTGTAGAATCGGCGATGCGCTCATACACCGCCGGGATCGGGCTAAGACTGCGCGGCGATCTGAGGATGGACTATGCCTATCTACCAGGTCTATTCGGCGAGCAACATCTCGTGGGATTGACATACGCCTTCGGATCACAGGCGCGGCGGGTGCCTGGGCGTGTGATGCATGACGCGGACCTCGCCAGGAACGCTCTTGTGGACAGCCTGGTGGCCTACTTTAAAACAACAATAACCCCTGGACATCAGGTCGTAATCAAACACAACGCCAGAGGCACCGGCCCGACGTTAATAGAAGGAGCCATCAGACGAGCGCTTGTTGCCTCTGGTTGTCAGGTAGCTGCGAAGGCCGATCTTTCGACACTGACCGTGGCCTACAATGTCGGCGCAAACCGGCTTGAGACTGAGAGTGTGGGGTCGTTTACATTCGGCGACGACAGAACCAAGCGGCGCTACAGGGCCGCGCTGGCGTTACAGATTTTGGGCGCGGATGGGTTGGTGGTATCTCACAAGTGGCTTACGGTGGACTCGTCGGATGAGTTGCCGGCGTTAGTTGCCAACCGTCTGGTCACCCCTGATGCTATCAAACGTACTCCGGTAGAACGACCGTCGCGATGGCTGGAGTGGTTGGCGGCTGCCGGGATTTTAGCCGGACTGTGGACTCTGGCATTCTGAGCCTTAGGATGTCTCCAATCGCACTGCCGTGCTAGCTACGGCGGCCACGCTGATCGCATGGTTTGACTGACCCGTACCCCACAGCTTGGCCAATGGATATAGATGCGGCACCCAAGGCAGAGCTCCACCGCCATCTTGACGGCATCATCGACCCAGATATTGCCGCTTCCATTCGCTGTTTGCACCCGACCTATCCCATCGACCCAGATGAGCTCATTCGGGCCTATCCCGTCGATGGGTTCGAGAGTTTTCTCGACTGGTGGAACTTCACAGAACCCATCTCTGGACATCTCGATTTCTTCGCTCCCATTCTCGTGCAGCATATTGAGCGGCTAACGAAGCAGTCCGTCAGGTACGCAGAGATAATGATTGGTGCCAGCGAGATCCCAGAAAACCACGACGAAGCGGTTGGGGCGGTCAGCCGTTTCCGGCAATCTGTTGGCACTGCACACAACATCCAGTTGGAGTTTCTGATCGCATTTTCAAGGACGAAGTCGCCAGAGCGTGTGGCGCAGATCGCAGAGAAAACGATCGCACTACTCGATGCTGGACTGGTTGCTGGTGTGGCTCTGGCAGGGCCGGAGGAGAACCACCCGGTAAAACCGTTCGCCAATACTTTTTCACGCCTATTCGAAGCGGGCGTCGGAATCGAGATACATGCAGGCGAGTGGTGTGGGCCTGAATCGGTTTGGGATGCGCTCAAATACGGCCAACCAGACAGGATCGGTCACGCAGTTGCGGCATTTGATGACAACGGACTGCTCGACGAAATCGCCAAGCGTGGAATCCACCTAGAGATGTGCCCCACGAGCAACCTCGAAACAGGCAGCCTTAAGCGGATTGAAGACCATCCCGTTCGCCGCGCAAGGGATTTGGGCCTAGATTACAGTGTCAGTATCGATGATCCAGGCGTTTTTGAATGTAGTATGACCACGGAATTCACACTACTCGCGGAACTGTTTGAGTTCGACGAGACCGATTTTGCCCAGTTATACCAAAACGCCGTGGACGCCAGCTTTGCAGATAGATTGTCCACCGACAATAAGACAACCTGAATCAGACAGGAAAAGAACATGCCGGACCATGTAGTCCCTATAGCCGACACACCATATCTACAGCCCATCAACGAACGCCATCTGCCTGACGAAGGGCTTCGTGGCGACTCTGTTCGTGCGGCGTGCAGCGATGGTGAAGGCACCGTCTGGTTCGCCACTGAGTGGGGTCTCAACCGAACCGACGGCCACAGTTGGTTCAGACAGGCGCCAAGGATGGATCGCCCCGCCGAATGGATAACAGCGCTCAAGTCGGATTCAGACGGCTATCTATGGGCTGGCACGTCTGACGGACTCATGCGCTTTAACGGCAACCTGTGGGAGACTGTCGCCGATGTTCCCGGGCAGATTCTGTCCATCGCGTTTGGTGACGACGATCAGGTCTGGTTGGCGTCCTCAGAGGGGCTTTTCAAGGTCACGCCGGTGATCGTTGATCGGGTGGACGCCCTCGGCGAAGAACATTGCCAGGTCGTCCTGGTGCACGACGGCACTGTCTGGGTTGGACAGCAGAACAGCCTGATTCGTCTTCGAGGGAAACAGGTCGCCAAGTACACTGGGGATGACGGTATACCAGCAGGAGAGATCAGGGCTATCTGCCCTGACCCTGACGGAAACATTCTCGTGGGCACCCGCAGCGGTCTTGTCGTGCAATCGGACGATGGTTGGAAACCGGTGGAGGGTATTCCTTACGCTGCTGTGACCGACATCGCCGTCGGGGGCAGCGGTCAGTTGTGGGTCGGCACCGACCGAGGTGTCTGTCGCAGAGATGCTTCAGGCGAGTGGCGCTACTTTCAGGGACCGCGCTGGTTTCCCTCAGAATCGGTCACCCATGTCATCCCCGATGGCCCCAACGACCTCTGGTGCGGTACAATGTTCGGTGTGGGGCGCATACGGTTCGAAGAGGTGACTCTTAGCGAGAAAGCCGAGCACGTTGAACGTATCAGCCGCGCTAGGCACAACCGCTATGGCTGGGTCACTGGAGCCTCCATGCGTCGCGCCGGGCAACTCGAAACCAGCCAGCCCAGGGAGAGCGACAACGACGGCCTATGGACCTGCCTCTATCTCGCCGCTGAGTCATTCCGCTACGCCGCCACCAACGAACCGATAGCACAGAGATATGCCAGACAGGCGTTCGCGGCGGTGGCCGACCTGATGACCAAGACCGACATCCCCGGCTTTGCGACAAAGGCCGCACGGGAGAGGGGCAGGACAGAGCCGCACGCAGGCGAGCCCAGGTGGAACCCGTCGCCTGATCCCAGATGGGAGTGGAAGGACGACCACTCGTCAGATGAGACGATGGGTCACTTTTTCGGCTACAGCATTTTTTACGACCTCGCCGCCACGGACGAGGACAAAGCCCAGGTGTCCAGGGTCGCTAGCGCCATTCTGGATCACATCCTCGACAACGACCTGACCATCATCAAACGCGATGGTCTGCCAACCAGATGGGGCAGATGGGAGCCAGCGGCTCTCAATGACGATCCTGATTGGATTGAGGATCGCGGATTGAATTCACTGGCGATTCTGGGGCATCTTCGCGCAGGTTACCACTTCTCCGGCAACGAGCGATATATGGAGAAGTACCGCGATCTCGTCGAAAACCATCACTACGCCGAAAACACTCTTGAGAACAAAATCATCGACCCACCGAGCCACATGAACCACTCTGACGACGAGCTGGCGACCTGCGCGTTCTATCCGCTTCTTAAGTATGAGGACGATCCCAAGCTGCGGGAAATCTATTTGGAAGCGTTTCGTCTTCAGTTCGAGCCTGAGCGGATAGAAAACTGCCCCTGGTGGAATTTTCAGTACACCGCATTCGTCCCTGATGACGGCGACCACCCGGGCGCTGTGTTTACACTCCGCGAATACCCGTGGGACTTAGTCCACTGGCCTGTTGACAACCGCCATCGGTTGGATATTGAGATGGAGACATACCCCAGCCGTTTTGGCCGCGAGCAGCTCCACACTCTGCTTCCCATATCTGAACGCCCAATGAAAAAATGGAACTCCAGCCCCTTCGACACCCACGGCGGCTCACCATCAGGCGAAGAGGACGGCGGCGCGTTCCTCCTCCCCTACTGGATGGGCCGCTACTACGGGTTTATCGTTGATGAATAAGCGATAGAACAGCAGGCGCGGTGTAGACGCACCAAGAAAAAGGACACGAAGTTTCCCAAAAACCACGCGAAGCGTGCGCGAAGTGTGTGGTCCGCTGATTGCTGAGGAGCTTATTGATGCCATGCCGGATTGGCAGGGCTCCACTGCACGCCCAAATGTTCGTTGCCGGGAGGTATCAGTGGTCCTAAATTCGCCGAACAGTACTGATCCCCATCGCCGCTGTTGCGCTCTCAACACTGATACATGCGCAGCGGCTGCCGACACTCGGTGTACTTGATCTCACCGGCGAACGGATTGACGCCGCTGAGATCAAGTACACCGACCGCCTCCGCCTGGAGCTGGTCCGCACCGGCAAGTTCCAGGTCCTCGAGCGCGGCGAGATGGCCAACATCCTGGAGGAGCAAGGGTTCACGCTTTCCGAAGCCTGCAACACATCTGAGTGCGCGGTGGAGGTCGGCCAACTACTCGGCGCCGAGCAGATGGTTGCCGGAACAGTCGCCAACGTTATCCTGACCGATCTCCCGTATTGTAACCACCGCGCATTCTCCCACCGCTGCGCACTCGGGCCGCGCAGACTCTGTTTCTGTGTCAGTCGTTGTGCCCGTGACACTACAGCGATGGTAAACATCGGGATTGCGCGGTCTGCACGGCGATGCGCTGGTTCGCCGCATTTTCTGCGCGGTTTGCGCCGAACCTACGCAGTTCGCGCACCGCCCTCTAGCTCAACGCCAGCCTTATTCTGTCGGCAACCCCAACCGCTCATACTGCTCCTGTGGTGCGTCGTTTTCGCGCATCAGGCGCACCAAATGCGCGACCATCATCGCCTCGATTTCAGGATCATCAATCGGATTCAGTTGCCCAGGGTCGTTCTCCAGGTCGAACAGAAATGTCTTGGCCTGCTCGTTTTCCGGGTCGGCCAACGCTCTTCGGCTGGAGTCGATACGCAATGTGGGACAGCCTTTTGTGAACTCGAACGGTTCAGCCATCTGGGCTGTGCGAATATCCTCGACGGAGAATGCGGTCCGCATATGCGCAGGCATCAGCGTGTAGTTATACAGAGGCGTATTGTCGCCGTTCTGCGAACCACGCATATAGACGTATCGCCCGTCGGTGACGTTCACCTGCGCACCGTGTAGCCCATATAGCCCAGCCTCGCGGACCGGCGTGTCGTTGGCCACCGTGTCAACCAAAGGCTTGCCCTGCATGTCGTTGGGGCGATCAACACCAAAATACTCCAACAACGTCGGTGCCCAATCTATCGTCTGCACCAACGATTTGCGATGCTCACCTTTGGCTTTGCACCTGGGGTCCCAGATGAAGAACGGAGAGTTGGCTATCTCGTTGTAGTGGGGCATCGCCATCTTAGCCCACCAGTCGTGCTCACCAAGCAAGAAACCGTGGTCGGTGCAGACGATGAGCATGGTGTCGTCCCACAGATCAAGTTCGTCCATCATATCCATCACGCGGCCTAAGTAGTCGTCGCACATGCTGTGGAGCGTCGCGTTTTCGTACCTGAGATGTTCGATCTCATCTTCAGTCTCGGTAACTCTACGATACTGCGGCCAATCAAAATGTTTGCCGTCGTAGTCGTGGGGGTAGTGTTTTTTGTATTCGTCGTGAGTGAAGTATGGTTCATGGGGATCGAACGTTTCTATATGCAGAAACCAGTTGTCTTCGTCAGCGTTGCGCTTCATGTAGTCCAACCCGGCGTTCATGGTCTTGTGCTGCGGCTGATCCTCGACCTCTGGCATATGCTTGCGGTTGATCCAATCCTGCCGCCACATCACGCTTTTGGGGTCTCGGTCGTGTACATCTTCCGGGATTTCTGGATCAGCGACCTGCCCCATCCAGGGGTCGCCCTCGTGCCCTCGAAGACATTCCCACGTCTGGTATTTGGTGTGGTAGTTAGCGCCGCCCTCTTCCCAGTAGTGGTAGTGATCGCTGGCGAGATGGGTATGGATTCCAGCTTCTTTGAGAATTGCCGGCATCGAGTCGTCAAACGGCTCCAGGGGCCCCCAGCTTCGATGAAGAAAATTGTACCTACCGGTGTGAATCTCCCGCCTGGCGGGCATGCACGGCATTGAGCCGACGTAGCTATTGTCAAACGTCATCGACCGCTCAGCCAGCCTCGTAAAGTTGGGCGCATGAACCCAGTCGCAGCCATACGGCGGCAGCATCCGCCTGTTTAGCGAGTCGTACATCACCATGATCGCTTTCATCGTCTATTCCCTGATTTTCTTATTGAGAACGCCGTCGAAACACTCAGCGCTTATAACATACCTGAGGTGGTTGGTCGGAAGGAGGGGGGAAGATGACCGGTTTCGTATGGGCGCGCACTCATGTAGGCTACGCCAACAGCGGCGTTGTCTCCTGTTGAACTGGCTGTGTGGTGACTTCGACGCCGGTCTCTGTGCGAAATACATTGATATCAGTGCGAAAACCGCAGTCGGGGAGATAGATGCCTGGCTCAATTGAGAAGCCCAGGCCGGGGATCAAACGCCTCGTGTCGTGAGACTCCAGGTTGTCGAGGTTGGCCCCTGTGCCGTGGTCATCGACGCCGATGCTGTGGCCCGTGCGATGGATGAAGGCATCGCCATAGCCAGCTTCGGTGATGACAGATCGTGCAGCGTCATCAGCGGCGAAGCCGGAGAGGTCTTCTCCATTCGCTGCGACGTCGATGATCGCACTCAGCGCCGCATCCCTCGCCTGGGCGATCACAGCGAAAATCTCGGCGTAGCGGTCGGTTACTTTCTCTCCTGAGTACGCCATCCAGGTGATGTCGCCGTATACCGCTCCACTGTCGCGGGTTTTGGCCCACATATCGATCAAGATCAGATCGTCACGTCTGATCTGCACAGAGTCCAAGCTGTCGGGTGTGTAGTGAGGATCACCGGCGTGAGCTCCCACAGCGACGATGGGAGGATGGTTGTATATCAGATCCAACTCTTCGAACCGCTCGGTCATCATCTGCTGAACGCCGTATTCGGTGATTTGAGCGTCGGTTGATATGGCGTTGGCAATGAATGCAAGCGTCTCGTCTTTGACTTCGTAGAGATGTTTGACCGCAGTGAGGTGATTCTTATACGCCTCATCTGACCAGCGCGATTGGCACCACTGCACCAGATCGCCTGAAGAGATCACCTCGATCCCTGACGACTCCACCAGCGCGATTGTGCCGGAGTCAACTCGGCTAATGTAGGGGATCATCCCATCGGGACTGACCTCCATCGCCACCAAGTCCAAGCCACTCAATAGGGAAGCCAGTTGACTGACAAGCTCCGTCCACGATCCGAATTTTTTGATTTCTCCTGGTACTTCCGTGAACTGCGCTGATTCTATCGACGAGACCAACCAGGTGATCTCGCCAGAGCTGGTCACTAGACAGAACCAACGCCGCGTGAGCATCCGTCCACCCAGTCCACATAGCTCCCGTGCTATCGGATTCAAAGCCTGGAAATCGTAAAACAACCACGCTGGGATACCCGTGCGGGAAAGAGCGGGGATGATTTCAGGGCTCAAGACTCTGAGCCTTTTGGAAGACGCATCTGGGCTACAAAAGTGTCCCTGATAGACGACAGCGTCTCGAAATGTAGCTCGTAGCTGTTAGACAGGTTGTTGAGATGTTCTTGCATCTCTCCCAAAGTGCCCAGATGTTCTCCCTCTGGGACGCTGTAGTCCACAAAGTTGTGGGTGAGGATGCACAGTGTTCTGAAAGGTATCTCCTACCCCTCCATCCTCTCAAAGGTGTTTTCCAGTGCTGGCAGATGCCACTCGGTGAACGTGCCTCTCTCGATTCGAACGTCCCGCGAGTCGCCGTCTGGTTGCCGCGTTTTGGGGTTTGTCGTAAGCGGAATCTCCAGACACGGCAGATCGCCAGAGGCCATGTAATCGTCGGCGTTCGCCCAGTGGGCGTCAGGGTCAGCACCTAGCCAATGCGCTGCAAACGTCGAAACATCGCGACCAGGGCTGGAATTTGATGCAACGTCAAACCCCAACTCCACCAGTGCTGTGAAGGTGTCCCCATTGCTCGAAAGATTGCCGGCGCGGTAGGCGCGAGGAGCGGTGCCGACAGCGTTGGCTACAACCTCTTTTCCAAGAGCGATAAGTTCAGACTGGGTGTCCAAGTCATATTCGGCGAGATATTGTGTGTAATGATGGTCCAGAAAACTTTGCGGATGGGTGTGTAGCCCCAACTCTACACCCTGGTTGGCATAATCACGGAAAAGCGTGGTGTGTTTTTCGGCGCACTCTGGGACGAGAATTGGTTTGGCTCCGAACCCCAGAAGGGTGTCAGCGTACCCGCGAATGGTGCGCTCGCTCAGTTCCCAGGTCTCTGGACCGCCAGGCGGGGATTCTGAGACGATCCTTTCGCAGTCCATCGTGAACGCGACATACAGAGGTTGTGACATGACTAAAAGCCCTGGTTACTGTTTGTTGGACTAGTGGTGAAACAGGCGGACACCAGAGTGGTGCAGTCTGATACGATACTCGTTGCAGGCCTCAATGACGCTCTCGGCTCTGATGGAACCGCCGGTTTCGACTATGTAGCCAACACCGCTTTCATGGGCGCGGTCCACGGTGTCGCGAAACGGGATGAACGCGTCTGAGCTTAATGAAACCCCCTCAAACCGGGCCAGCCACTGGGTTTTCTCCTGCTGAGAGAGTCTGTCAGGTACTGTTTCCAGCACATGCGCCCAGCTTTCGATCTCCTTGGGGGTGGCGTCGAGGGATAGAAACTGATCGGTGGTGTTGTCCTTGTCAGGTCGTTTGACGCCTTTTTTGAACGGCAGCGAGAGCAGCTTGGAGTGCTGCCTTAGAAACCACAGATCGGCTTTATGGCACGCAAGTCTCACACAGTGAATGCGCGACTGCTGCCCGGCACCGATGCCTATGCACTGTCCGTCATACGCTACCGCAATCGAGTTTGATTGGGTGTATTTGAGCGTGATGGTCGCCACCAGCAGGTCACGCACCGCCCACTCTGGCAGACCGGTCAACCTTTCGTCGGATGCGACACTGTCCAGTATAGAGCGGTCGAGCCTGGTGTGGTTGCTGGTCTGCTCGAACGTCATGCCGAATATTTCCCGCGCCTCCGATGGAGGAGCTTCGTAGTTCTGATCGATCTGCAGCACCAGGTAGTTGCCGCCCTTTTTCTCTTTCAGAAGCTCGAGGGCATCGCTGTCATATCCCGGCGCAATAATCCCGTCGGAGACCTCTCGCTTCAAAATCGCAGCGAGGCTCAAATCCACGGTGTCGCTCACAGCGGTGAAATCGCCAAATGACGATATCCGGTCGGCGCCACGGGCACGGGCGTAGGCTGTGGCGACTGGCGAGAGTTCGCCCAGATCGTCGACGCGATATGAGTGCGCCAGGGCATCAGAGAGTGGCGTCCCCACCGCCGCACCAGCGGGACTAACGTGTTTGAATGACGCCGCTGCTGGAAGATTCAGAGCGTGCCTAAGTTCTCGCACTAGCTGCCAGGCGTTGAGCGCATCCATTAGATTGATGTAGCCCGGTGAGCCGTTTAGGACGCTCAGAGGCATTTCGCCAGAACGGACGGACAGTTTGGCGTCGGCTTGATGCGGGTTGCAGCCGTATCGAAGTGGTATCTCGTTGCTCATCGACTATCCTGCTTTGTGTGGTGGCTGGTGTTGTCGAAAAAGACTATTCGGACTCTTGCTGCCTTATCTGCTCAATGTGAGCGAGTGTGTCCCGCTCAATCTGGCTCAAACGGACATTGTCTGCCGCTGGCAGGTTTTCGTGTACGTGCTCTACTGCCCGCATCGCATTCATTACCACATCCACTGACGGGTTGGAGAGCACGAATTTCAGATAGGCGTGGGGCAGATTGACCTCCCTCGGCGCTGCGGCGGAAAGAAATCTGCCTCGTCTGAACGGCTGGAGCGCCACGACGCCTATCTCCATGGCGTGGGCGAAATCAAAAGTCTCTTGAGCGCCCTGACTGTGGTAGTTGTAGGAGGTCATGCACATCCCGAACGGATGATCTTCTGGAAGTGACTCCAATATGCCGTGGTTCACCATCCCGATTCCAAGATGGTTTATGACGCCTTCAGACTTGAGGTCGCCCATTAAGGAAAACTCCTCGTCCGTGAAAAAGTCTCTGTCCCCAGGATGGTGAAGCACAAAGATGTCAATGTACTCGCTTCTGATGTCCTTAAGCGACTCGACGATCCGGTCGCGGTCTGGAGGCTGCCAATCCCAACTGTCGGGATAGAATGACCAGGCGCAGATGATCGCTTCGTCCCGCCGTCCCAAAACCTCAAGACAGCGGCCTAAATGGAACCGCTCAGGCTGGTGGGTGGTGTCAAAGAAGTTGACACCACCGTCAAGCGCAGCCTCCACAATTCGCACCATCTCGTCCTCAGCCGGACACGGCCCCTCGCCCAAATCCTCAATGAAACTGTGGCCCCCCAACCCGATGGGGGAGACCGAAAGCCCTGTCCGGCCTAATGTTACGTTCTCCATCAACTCTCCAGTTTAGCTACGACACGCTGCGTTTGAACCAGTTGGATTCACGAGCGACTGACGCTGTACGTTCTGTGAGTGCTGTCTGTTCCTCCTCGGGCATCGGCACAAAGTCGCGGACGACGTCCACCGCTTCCTCAAGCTGAGCGACTGAATCGAACCCGACAATCGCTGTGGTGATCGGCTGGCTCACCGCATACCTCAGGAGCTGCGCGATGCTGTCTGCCACACCATCACGGATGAGACGCCCCCTAGCGACGATCTTCATCCCGATGATCCCCACATTCCTCTGATTGGCCAGCGGGGCGGAGTCGGCAAGAAAACTGTGAAAATGGACGTCGGCGGCGTTGGTCGGGATGAGGACCGTATCAAATGGATATGCATTGAGCGCGGCGGCGATCACTTCAGGGTGCTTGTGACATGTTGCGCCGATATTTTTCACCATCCCCTGCTCTTTGGCTTCTATAATCGCTTTGAGCGATCCGTTGTCCGGGTCAAACCGACGCTCGATGTCGGACTTACCCCCAAGATTGTGGATCTGCATCAGGTCCACATGGTCGGTCTGGAGATTGGTGAGCGTCGTCTCAATGCTGCGTTTGGCTTCGTCATAGGTCTTGTAGTGGGTTTTTGACGCCAGAAACACTTCGCTTCGCCTGGTGGCGATCACCGGGCCGTAGTACTCCTCGCTGGGGCCATACATTCTGGCGGTGTCGCAGTAGGTTATCCCCAGATCGATAGCTCTGTTGATTATCTCCCGAGCGAGATCGGGATTGCCGTCCTCTTCCAACGCGCCTTCGCCACCCAAGCCGAGGATGGAGACCTTCTGCATCGTCTTGCCTAGCACGCGCGTGGGCAGATCAGTGGCGAGCCCACCTTCCATGGCTTGTTCAGGTATTTTGGTGAGCGCATCGGTAGGATTGGTAGCCATGACGGCGGCGCCTGATGCGGCCAATCCGAGGAATTTCCGTCGGCTTATTCTATGGTCAGACATGGTAGTTCACCTCTTTTTATGGGTGTCTCTTCCAACGTCCAAGACCGGCCCTGGTGGGCTACAAAATAGAGACTTACACTGCTGTCACTGTTTTTGACCAGTTGCGGTTCGAAGCTCTGTTTACCGGGTGGCGTCATTGCGCATGGGGTCGTCCAGTTGGAGCCTCGATCCTTTCGCGAGTACCAGACATGCGATGCGGGATCAAGCGCTATCTCAGGGATATCTCCAGCCTGGTATGCCAGGTGGACGGTGCCGTCGCCATCCACCACGATCGTGGGGTCTCCTGGCCAATCGACGTTTGCTGATACAGTGTCGATTACTCCCCACGATCCGCCAGTCCGAACGCGATACATCACCGTAGATTTGGGCTCCCAACGGCCATCGGTCGCCCACGCGGCGACATGAATCGATCCATCTGGCCCCAACGCTGCCACAGGGGCGTCATCCAGCCAACCTGTCGCCACAATCAGCGAATCACTAGCGTCACCTGTCAGCGAGGCGATGGCGATGTCTTTGGTATCTGGTGTCTTGGATGTGGCCCAGACGACAATGTCGCGGTGTGCATGGGGGCGAGCGTCGGCGAACGATTCTGTTCCCACAAGTAGAGGAGGCGTCCAACCACTCGATGAAAGATCGGTTCTCACCAGGTCGTTTTGAGCGATATATAGAGCCGAGACGGAGTTGCCAAACACTGTAATAGTTGGAGTGTTGCCACCACCGGTCGTCTCTGATATGTCGACAAGTTCTGACCACGAACTCTCAAGCTTTCGGTAGATAACTCCAGGAGTTTGCCCTGCGCCACCATTCGACTCATATACCAGGTGGACCCCGCCTTTTGCGTCAGCCACAATCGACGGCCTTCGGGCAGATTTTCCGAGATCGCGTGGAGGCGACCATGCGCCACTGAGAGATTTCGATGTGTAGATAAGTGCGCTGTGAGCGTTGGACTTCTCGACGTAGGCCAGATGTGTCCTGCCGTCAGGAGTGACTGTGGCCGATATGTCGATAATTCTGTATTGACTCTGCGCCACAGCAGTCGGGTCGGTGGTGCTGTTGGCAGCACACCCGGCTACAGACACGGCCATCAGATATCGCGCCGCAGAATACATAAAAGACCTCTTCATTGGGGATAATACTTGAAATTAGTTTCTCTGAGCCTGGGAGTCAAAGGATTCCTGATGTCAAAACCCGACGGTTCGTTGTCACATCAGCGGCAAACTCCTATTGTTAATTGTGAGGGATCACAGGCCTGTATTCTGGTCTTTGGAAGGGCAATGCGTAGTCTGATCGGCACCCACGCGGTTGCCGTGGCGCTGCTGGTACTTTTTTCTAATGTTTCAGGAGATGAGGCGGCGGCGCGCGATCTGACCCAGCGAGGCAAAGAGGCGCAGGAGGCTGGGCATGGAGTTAGAGCGGCGGAGTTCTTTCGCCAGGCGGTTGTAGCACATACGGCGCACGCGCCTGCCTACGACTGTGCTGCTGCGCTTGCCTACGCCGACGGCGCATACGCCACGGCTGAGCTGTACGACCGGCCGCTGCTCAGCCTATGGGCCGACTCAGCCAGGGTGGTGATGCGGTTCGGATTGACCCTGTCGCAGCTCAATCGCCAGGAAGATGCCTTTTTTATCTCGAACGCGCCGCCAGGCTCGATTCGACATCGGCGGTGGCCTGGAACAACCTTGGCCTGGTCTATCGAAAGCTGCGACGACACTAGGAGGCTGTTGACCTCTACCGACGTGCGACCACTCTTGATCCTGGCAACGTGGACGCATGGTACAACCTCGGCACCGGACTGATGAGGTTGGTGAGTTCACTATCGAAAGAGGCCGCAGATTCACTCAACCTGATGGCAGACGCTGAAGCGGCATACCAGAAGGCGCTGTCACTGGAACCAGAACATCCCCGCTCGCTTCATGGCATGGGGGTGATTCTCAAGACAGAGCGGCGGTATGATGAAGCTATCGACTATCTGGGGCAGGCGATAGAGCACGACCCGGCCTTCCTGCACGCTCACTACACACTGGGTCTTATATATGGCGCCCAGGGGCGATATCCCGATGCGATCACCACCCACATGAACGCCCTGGCGGTTGACAGAAACTTCTCGCAGGCACGTTATGCGTTGGAGGTCACCTACAATCATGCGTCACCAGTGGGGTCATGCCCAGGCGCACTACGACACCCTCGCTCAGAGCGGGTCTCCGTTAGCTGTCAAACTCCGCAAGCTCCTTCAATAGCCCGGTCTGATGTTCTGGCGGATGTGCGTGCAGAGGATTTCGTCGTAACTTTAGTGGTCACCACCAGATGGAGCTGAAGGGGTGCCTGGTAAGCTCTACATTGTCAGCACTCCCATCGGCAACTTGGGCGACATCACTGAGCGCGCCAAGGAAGTTTTAGGAAATGTCGATCTGGTGGCTGCGGAGGATACCAGGCGCACAGGGCGACTTCTGAAACTGGTCGGGGCTGAAACGCGACTTCTTAGCTATCACGATCACAACAAAGAGCGGCGGGTGCCCCAAATTGTCGAAACGCTGCTTGATGATCGCGATGTCGCGCTGGTCACCGATGCTGGTACACCGCTGATCTCAGATCCAGGCTACAGAATAGTCGAAGCTGCCATTGAGGCGGAATGCTTCGTGACAGCGATACCAGGGCCTTCTGCGTGTTTGGCGGCGCTGGTGGTATCCGGGCTTCCCACTGACCGGTTCGTATTTGAGGGATACCTACCCAAAAAACCAGGACGACGGGGCAAGCGGGTTGAGGAGCTTGGTCGGGAAATCAGAACGTTGGTGCTGTATGAGACTCCTCATCGGATCGCTGCGGTGCTTGAAGAGTTGGCCCAGGCGTGGGGAGAGCGAAGGGCGTCAGTCTCCAGAGAACTAACCAAGAAATTTGAGGAGACAATCAGGGGCACACTGCCTGAGTTGGCGCTACATTGGCAAAATAAGAGACCTCAAGGTGAGTTCGTGCTTGTCGTAGAAGGACTAAGGCGACAAGACGACAACGAAAGCGGTTAATGTTTTTTTCCAAACTCAAAGCCGGTTTTCAGCTTCTCATAGACCCCATCACCGAGTGGTTTATCGGGAGCAACGCCCATCCCAACACCTTTACGTTGGTGGGGTTGGTTATCAACTTCTTAGCAGCGTGGCTTTGGTGGGTTGGTTTCTGGACTGCTGGCGCGTGGGCGCTGATTATCGCAGGTATTTGCGACGTCCTTGACGGTCAGATCGCACGGCGCTCCAAGAGTGGTTCGAAATTTGGGGCGCTTCTTGATTCCACCGGCGACAGGTTCTCTGAAATCGCGGTGTTCTTCGCGTTGGTTGTGGTATACATGGAGCGGGGATGGATTGGCAGCGCCGCTGGTGTTTTTTTGGCGGCAGCGGGGTCGGTTATGGTCAGCTACGTAAGAGCGCGGGCTGAGGGTCTGGGATTTGATTGCAGTGTTGGGATGATGCAGCGAGCTGAGAGAATTCTGATACTGTGCGCCGCGGCTATGTTTGGTGAGATGGGTGGTGCCCCAGCCAAGAATGTCGCCGTGGCGGTCTGGATTATCGCATTTTTCGCTTTTTTCACGGCTTTTCAACGCGTGAAATACATACATGACTTGATCCAAAACGGTTCGTCCCCCAGCCTACCTCAATCTCAACCATCAAGCGCTCAACCTTCTTCGATAGAAGGTTGAGCGCCCACCACTCGTGTAGCCTCCCCCCAAAAACGCGTCTGATACCAGGGAATCATCGTGACGCGAACACTGCACAAGTGCCTGATCACCGCCCTCGCTCTTCTCATTTGGGGTGCAGCGATCTATGTTGGCCCGGCGGTCTGGCGACGTTTCTACTCCTTCGGTCGTACCAGAACGCAGATTGAAGCTCTTTCTGCCAAATTCGTCACTGTCAAGAAGGATATGGGCTATCGCCAGGTCCGGTGCGTGCTGCACAACCACTCATTCTGGTCGCACGACAGCGATGGGCACTTAGGTGAACTGACCGCAGCCGCCAAAGCAGTCGGAGTTGAAGCGGTGTTTCTCACCGACCATCCGAAAAAAACCAAAGAGAGATATCCACGAGGGATCGTCGGCACTCACGATGGCGTTCTGTTCGTCGGTGGAGCGGAGAGGAGAGGGCTGCTGGTTTGGGGTGCCCCGGCGGTCGTCGACTGGTCGCTGCCGCTGGATGAGTTTATACAGACACTCAAAGACAGCGGCGCGGTTGTGTTCTATGCCCACAGCGAAAAGCCGCACGAGTGGGACAACGCTAACTACGATGGTATGGAGATATACAACATTCATACCGATCTCAAAGATGAGTCTTTTTTGGGACTTCTGCCTGACGCGGTGATGAGCGTCGCCAAATATCCGCAGTTGGTGTACCGAAGGATATTCGACCGACCTGACTCCATCCTCAAGCGGTGGGAGCGGTTAAACAGTAAACGCCCGGCTGTGGGGATAGCAGCAAACGACGCGCACCGTAATCAGGGCATTATCCTCACTGTCGATTCGCTGGGAACGCCGATCTTAAAAGACACCGGCGGCCATGGGATCACTCGGTTTGATGGAGCTCTATCACAGACCCTCATAGACATGGCATTTGGTCCGACAACCCCAGGTCAGGAGCTTTTTCGGTGGGAGATCGACCGATATGAGAGCAGTATGGGGTTCGTCAATACGTATCTTCTGATCCCCAAGGGCTCTCCGGTCACGGAACAAAGGCTGTTGAGAGCGCTCAAACGCGGACGGGCGTTTGTCGCGTTTGAGTCGTTGGCGCCAGCCAGAGGTTTTGTTTTTGGAGCGATGATGGTCGATTCGGTCCTAGCGGTGATGGGCGACAGCGTGATGTGGCGTCCAGGGCTTATACTTCGCGCCGAGACGCCTGTACCGGCTCAGATCACGATTCACTCGTCTGTGCCATCACAGAGTTTTGTTGGGGAGGTGGGCCGAAGCGCGACAATATCTCAACTGGCCACTGGGATGTACTGGGTCGAGGCGTCGGTGAGTGTTGGCGGTGACAGTATTCCATGGATTATCAGCAACCCCATATATGTCTACTCAGAGTCACCGAATTAGTCGTTAGAAATCGCCGGAACATCTGGGAGCAAGAAGGATAGATGAGCGAACATGGAAAAAGCGCGAATGGGAAAGGCACGAAGTGCCCCTCCGAATGTTGGATTACCAGCGATCCACAGACACGCGTGCGTGTCTGGCGTATCACGAATGATGAAACGATCAACCACAACCTCTACTTCCTGACATCGTCGTTCACGCCTGATCAGTCGCGTCTGGTGTTTACGTCATACAGGTCTGGATCGGCGAACTTTCATGCTGCGTTGTTCCCGGACGGGGAGATCGTGCAGCTGACTGAAGGCGAGGGCGTTCACGGATACTCAGGCGTCATCGACCACGGCGGTGAGCGTCTTTTCTACACCCGTGGGAATAGGGTCTCATCAGTGGACTTGGAGTCGCTTGAAGAGCGTGATCTGGCTCAGTTTGAAGATGGGCAGCTAGGTGAGGTGAGCCTGTCTGGCGATGGCTGTTTCCTGGTGTCGGCGATGAAACGCGGTGGGAGTTCTTACCTGGTTGTGGTGAATACCGACGGCTCAGGCGAGCAGGAGGTTTTTGAATGCGAGCGGACGATTATCCATCCGCAGTTTCATCCTAAGGACTCTGATCTCATTGAGTTTGCCCAAGACCCGGCACCGCGCATGTGGACTGTTAAGCGCGACGGCTCGGACCTTATCTGCCTTTGGGACCACGACAATAGCGAGTTCTTGGTCCATGAGACCTTTTTGGATGGTGACAGCTCTGACCTGATCGTCACCCGCTGGCCCTACGCGCTCCAACGATTTGACATCGCCACTAAGAAGATGAGCTCCATAGCTGATTTCAACGCCTGGCACATCGCGTCCAATAAGGACGGCACCAAAGTTCTTTGCGACACAGTACATCCTGACATCGGACTGCAACTCGTGGACACCCTGGACGGCTCAATGCTGACGGTCTGCCATCCCGATTCGTCATCAAGTGGCAATCAGTGGTTGACGGACAGGTACGCTCTGGCTGAGGATTTTGCGGCTGCTGCGGCGCAGGGATCGACTGACGACCACAAAACGGCGCTGAGTTGGATGGAGATGAAAACCGACACGGTCTACGGTCCGCAGTGGACCCACCCGCACCCTTCATTCAGCCCAGATGAGACGATGGTGGTCTACACATCAGATGTTACCGGACACCCGCAGGTCTACGTGGCTGAAATCCCGGAGTAGATTTCACCTACTTCATCGGTTCGTCGACCCACTCCATCCACCTTCCGTGGGAGTCACAGTCGGCTTGGTGGCGAGTGGTTTTGACGCCGGACTCAAACGCTGAGAGTTCCACCCGCCCATCTTCATCGTGGAGCCAGTGGATGTTGTTCTCTGCGCCGTATTCGGTCACCAGATCCTCTATCTGCTCCATGGTGCTTGCTGGGTAGCGGTGCGAAAGGTCGGTGTGATAGATGCAGATCGCCGAGTTTTCGGGTATCAGCATAAGCAGGTTGGACAGCATGGCGACCGGATCGCCCTCGACTACCTCAGGCGAGTCACCCTGAGGTACTTCGCACGCCGTCGCCAGCAGATCGGCATGGTCGCGGCGCTCAGGCCACACCATCGATCTTAGCCACAGGACCTCGTCAGGGTCGGAAACGTCAATAGGAAACTCGTCCACTCCTGCGCGAAAGGTGACCTGTGGAAATCGGAACGGGATTCTTGGCAGGCCGGAACCCCTGAATCGAGTCATGATCTGTGCCGGGGAGCGCAGATCACCGAACCGCTGCCCCGCTCCATAAAGATACCCTTATCGATCCCAGATGAGCGCGAGTCCCGCCACCGCACCTAACTCAATAAGCGCCAGGGGGTACCCCCTACCTTTCTCGGCGACCATTCCAAACGCCAGGAGGAGATAGGAGCCACGCCTTACACCGGACACACCGACGTACCTGGTGGAGATGAACTTCTCAATCGAGTCGCGACGCTCCAAACAAAAAGACTTGAAAATAGGGACCGGGTCCCCCTCGCCGTGGGCATCGTGCGAGAGGCTGGCGTGGTAGCCTGAGATCGAATGCTGAGTGCCTTGAAGAAGTAGATAGTGCGTCGAGCAGCATCGGTACACGCTCGCTAGGCGGTGCTGCGGTGCACAACGAAAGAATTTCCTGGTCGTCGGCGACTCCCATAGCAAGCTTTTCGTAGAGCGGCGACGCGCCGTGAAAGATGTCCGTCGAATACGACCTGAACTGTTCAGCCAGTCGCCCAATCTGATCTGCACCGATACCGTCGCCCATTATTTCTCCAAAAGTCTTCGACTTCTTCTTTTTCAAGTGATAGCGATATGGCTCTTTGATTTACCCGCTGCCAACCGAGCGGCAGCGGCACCTAGTCTGTGTCACCTTCAGTTTCCGAACGGTTGTTGAGCTGCCACAGAAAACCTCGCGGCGGAGCTCAGATGACCCTTTCATAGTCGTCCAGGTCAAGATTCCAGACCGGTACGCCGCAGTATCTGTCACCTTCAGGGCAGTATGGTGTTCGAGTAGAACCGTGGCGGTGACCGCATGGCGGTAGAAGGTATCTACCGAGGTTCGGGTCTATCCGTCCGACAGCTTGAGCCTCCTCAACGGACGCCTGAAAAATCTCCTCTTGCGCCAGATAGCACAAGCGCATCGCATGTTTGTGATGGAGATTTAGGAGGTCGGCAGATTCGGTGAAGCGCACCGTAGCGGCGTTGGGAAGCAGATAGAGCGCCCACTCGTTGGGCACACCTTCCTTCTTGAGATCCGCTATCGCCTTCCACGTTCTATGCATAATGTCGTCAAACTCACGTCTGGCCGATGTGTCCAGCAACACCAGCGCCGGGGTGATGTAGTCAGGATCGCCTAAAAGATGGGCTGATAAGACGGGCCTGGACGCCGGTGTCATTCGGTGCCGCTGGTCTTGCGCGTCTGCGGCATGACTAAGACGCTTGCGAAACGTATAGGATGCGTGAAAAAGCGACCTGGTAAGTTTGTTCAGTGTAGACAAGTTAAGCGCGTCGCTGTGAAGCGGATTTGACAGCGCTATCGCTATCGCTTCCTCATCGTTCATCGACGCTTTAGGTAGCCCCAAGACCTCTCTTACAGCAGATGCGACGAGTTGCTCATTTTCCGGCTTGGAACCGACCAAAACAGAATGCCTATTTTCGCCGAACTGTCCATCAAACTCGGCGATGAATGCTGCGGTCACACCGCCGCCATAAAGCTCTGGTCGCTCCTGAAAAAACGAGAATTCTGGCGTGGATTCGATGGGGAGCGGGTCATCAATAAGCGTCGAAAAATCAGGGTCGATCTTTAGCAGCTCTTCGACCATCGCCCCCACCACGATCTGCGTCTCAGACGGGGTGTCTTCCTGATTGCACAGACGCCAGTAGCGCAAGAGTGTCACAACTGAGACGGTGTGGTAGAGGTAGGCGAACGTCGCTAACGGAAGAACATAGCGAGCCACCTCCCGCGCTTTTCTCCTGATACCCAATCGGTATCTGTCAGCTTTCGCTCTGCGCCCTGGGAATCTCGCAAAAAACTGCTCCTCAGTCGGTGCGATCAGTTTCTTGGAGAGCGACTCATACCCGGCCATCTGCATTGCGACTGTCTTTTCATATATCCGCTTTGGCTTTCCCTCTAGCGCCGGTATCAGGACGTTGCTGGGATCAACCTTTGTATACCGTTGGCTCACCTGCTCGGAGTTGTAGAACGGATGGCTGTGGAGGAACGACCACAGAAACAGCCGGGAGACATTGTCCATCGCAAACTGGACATGGGCGTGTTGAAGGGTGGTGTGGTGGCCTGCGTCAAAAATACTACGTGCGAGTTGGTCGCGGCGCGTGCGGGCTCCATCGCGTTCGGATTCTGTGTCCGCACCAGCACCGCTGACCTGGTCTGGAGTGATGATACCGCTGCTGCTATAGCAAGTCCGAGCCGCAGCCACCGCGCCATCAAATGGTTGGGAAAATGAGTTGACCAGTGTGATCTTGAGTGGCGCTGAATCGAACGGATGGGGTCTCATTTTGAACCTGGGTCGATGCACGCCAGATAGTCAGTGACCTGGTCAGTATCGGTGATATCCTCGAAAACTCTGTCAGCCCCTGCTTCTGTCAGCTCATCAAACGAATGCGAGCCGGTGGCGACTCCGACGCCGACAGCGTTGTGATGGGTGGCGACATCAATGTCGCAGGGTGTGTCGCCAATAATCACAACATTTCGGGACTGAGCGTGCCAGCCGGTGCGCTCCCCTAGCCGTTTGACCGCCACTGGGAGAAGCTCATGCCGCAGTTGGCCGTCTTCAGCGTAGCCGCCTATGGGACCAAAGAATCTTGATAGACCAGCGCTCGCGATCTTTATCCGCGCACCTTGAGACCAGTTCCCCGTCAGAATCCCGATGTGGATATCGGTCATCGTTCTTAGCTTATTAAGTAGCTCAACGACCCCTGGTAGCACGTAGGGATATTCGGAGTTGTTGCTGGCATCTTCGGTTAGACAGCGGATATATTCAGTTTTGAACTCCTCTGCTGTGTCTTGCGAAAAAGCAATACCCGACTTTTCCAAGCCCTCATCGTAGATGATCTTGTCGGTTTTGCCGTGGAGCAGAATCCCGTCGAACCCGCCTGAAATACCAAAAACGGTCTCAAACGCCCTGTTCATCGCTTCGGTGCCAACCGGCCCGGAGTTGATGAGTGTCATGTCGATGTCAAACAGAAGAAGTCTCAAACATGCTCCTTTAGGGTTGGCTATTGCGATTAACACAGGACTACTACTGAGCGACGCCGAGGTGGCTAATAGGTGATATACGACAGACCAAGTCGCGACTGTAGAATGCGAGGTGCGTCAGCCCCAAAAACCGCCAACTGACCCGGTCCACACTGTTGACGATCAGAACAGCAGGTTGTAGGAGAATTTGAGTACCTTGTCAACTTTGGCGTCTTTCTTTCCTATATACCTGACGCCGTATTCCAGGACCGCATCGCGGGTGACGGAGACGCGAGCGGCGGCGTTGATGTGCCAACCGCCCTGCCCGAAAACATTGTCAAGCTCACCCATCACCTGAACCCGCCTGATAAGCTGCTGATCGTACCCGGCGAACATCGAAAAGTCGTTATCCCTCGAAAAATCGGAAATCGCGTGGGCGCGCCCACCGACGTGGACCCGTCCCCGGCCAATCCACGGCCCTGAATCCGATTTGAGGCTGCGAGAAGCCACCAGGAAAAGCCCGCGACGGCGGCTTGTTATGGTCGCGGTCTGGTCACCTGTCGGGGCACCATCTCGTTCGGCGCGTGTTCGTCTGGTGTCAAAGCCGATAGCGAGCCCTGGTATCAACCACCATTCGTTGTTGATGCGAAATTTGGCCAGCCCGTCTGGCGTCTTCATATCCGGCAATCCCGATCCCAGAAACTCACCCATCCTGAGCTCCATCCCCAACTGAAGCCTGCCAAAAAATGCGATCCTCGAGGTCAGCGCCATCTCGCCAGCCGAGTTGTTTCTAAGCTGCAAAGACCAGCTTCTCCATTCTGAAACCGAGTTTGTGGGAATATCCAGAAGCTGATAGTCGAGAAATGGGTAAGTCGGCACCGCCACAACCCGCTCACCCTCAGTTGCCCCAACTGAGGTGCCCGCTACTGTGAACGTCGAGCCAGACGCGATCCGTCTCGCTCCTATATACCGTTTGCGCCAATATGCGCTCCCCAGATCGGCGTAGCCCACGCCGCGAGTGGTCCCGGCGTGGACCATCCTGTCTGATCCTGCGAAGATGCCTACATGTGAGACACCGCGACCGGTGGTGTTGAAAAACACCAGATCGCCCAAGTCCAGACGATCACGGCGAACCGAATCGCCTATCCGGTAGAGATCGCGGGAGGTGCGGGGCAGATGTATGCCCTGCCGCTCATAGATTCTCACAACCAGCCCGGAGCAGTCGATCCCACTCTTGGTGGTGCCTCCCCACCTGTAGGGTGTGCCGATGAACTCCCTTATGCTCGCGGCGAGTTTGTCGCGGTCGATACTTTCGAACGATTCTGGCGTTTCGATCAGCGCTGGGACCGTGTTTGCAAGAAACAGCAGGGCCGCCAAAACTGCGATGTAGATCGAGCTGCGGGATTGAACAGTAGAGTCGGTATCTGTCACCTGGTGGCTATCCTCGCGGATGGTAGGTCTTGTGCATCTCTTTTAGATATTCGCGGTCGATATGAGTATACATCTGTGTGGTGGCGATGGACGCGTGCCCCAACATCTCTTGCACCGACCTGAGATCAGCTCCGCCCTCTAGAAGATGCGTTGCGAACGAGTGCCTAAGGGAGTGTGGCGTCACCCGCTTTTCCGTGCCTGCGCGTTTGGCATACTGCTTGACCAGCTTAAGGAAGCCCATCCGCGACAACGGTTCACCTTTGTAGTTGAGAAACAGAGCGTTGCCCGATGCTTCGGTAACCATGTCAGGGCGCACCTCAAAACGGTACCGCTCCACCGCCTGCACCGCTGTTGCCGCCATCGGTATCAACCGCTCTTTTGAGCTTTTGCCCAATACCCTTACGTAACCCTGATCGAAAATGACGCTCTGCGTCGTGAGTCCTAAAAGCTCGGAGACCCTCATTCCCGACGCGTAGGCCGCCTCCAACATCGCCCGGTCTCTTATTCCCAACGGCGTTGAGAGGTCAGGGATCTCCAACATCGCCTGAATCTCTGTGCGGTTGAGGACCGAGGGGAGTTCTCTTGTGGATTTGGGACTGTCGAGATGAAGAGTCGGGTCCCGCTTTGCGTGGCCTTCGTCCAGAAGAAAACGGTGGAACACACGCACCGCAGACAGCGACCTGGAAATGCTTGTGGCTTTGAGCCCTAGACCACGGAGCGACACCACAAAAACGGTCAGGTCTTTCGATGTGGCGCTATTAGGAGAGGTCTTTTTTTGGGAAGTACGAAGGAACTCTATGTAGCGGGATATGTCTTTCTCGTATGCCAGTATGGTGTTGGTGGCCAACCCGCGTTCAGCGGAGATGAACCCCAAAAACATTTCGAGCAGTTTCGGTGCTCGATATCGGCGTTTGGCTGGCATAAGGGCGCAATCACGACCGATCCGGCCCGGTCAGGTCAATTATATCTTTGAGCTCTTGTGCGACATCGGCGGTCGTCTCCCCAGACGCTGTGTCCTCCACAGTTTGCAGTTTTTCGTTCAGTTTCCTCAAGGCGGTGAGTGCCGCTGTGATTTTGGGGGTCTCATTCATGCATGTGTCCACCAGCTTGTCCAACGACTTGCCTCCGCTTAGCTGAGCAAGCTGAGCGCGACCGTAAATCGACGTGGTAATGTTGTTGATATAGTGGCCGACCGCCCTCAATCCATGCGCCAACTCGACGGCCCATTCGGCGTCAACCCCGCCAGGGGCGCTGCCAGTGTCTGATGTCACGGTTCCTCGCTTTTGCAGGTTGTCCAGCAGGTTGCACAATTTCTAACGAATCAGATCGAATAGTATGGGCCGTACGCCAATACTCCACCTCACCTATAGTCGTCCTGCGATGGATAGTTTGGCCGCCATCGGGACCGACAATCGAAATATAGTCCGAACGGCCACCTGCTGAAACCCGTTGTGGTAGGAACAGTCGCCACACTTCTTCCGTTATGTTTATACTTAAGCAGGTTCTACACACCAATCAAGACCATTTCAAGGCGGAAGATATTTTTTTCGTGGGAAGATATTTGATGCGGTACATGGCTGTGTTGCCGCTGCTGCTTGTGGGTACAGTCTTCGCCCGCGACTACTCCGGCGTCGGTGCTACTCTCGATTCGCCGCTGCGACAGATTGCCGAGGTCGCTGCGGGCAAGGCAGCGGTGGGAGGGCAGCTATCGAGTCACTTTCAGCGATCGAAAACCGGCGAGATTAGGATTTATGTCTATGTGGACCCGGTCACCGATGCGATTGTCTTGGCGCTTGAGGCCGCCGGTGCCAGGATTGAACGCCTTGCCCAAGACCTTGGGATAGTCGAGGTTTGGGCTACCGCTGGAGTGCTTAAGACGCTTGCCCTGGTCGAAGGGGTAGTAAGATTACAGTCCGTGCCGCCACCACAAATCCGCACGGGAAGCAGGCTCTCGCAAGGCGACGCGATATTAGGTGCGGACTCTGCGCGTCTTTTGGGGTTTGACGGATCAGGTGTCAAAGTCGGGGTGATTTCAGATGGCGTAACTAACATCGCTACCGCCAAAGCGAGCGGCGATCTTCCTCAAGCGGTGACAGTCCTTGATGCCGGATCGGGCGATGAAGGCACGGCGATGCTGGAGATAGTACACGACCTTGCGCCAGGAGCCGATCTGCTGTTTCATGGTGTTATCGGTTCGTCGCTGGATATGCGCGATGCGATCCGTGCACTCGCCCAAGCGGGAGCGGACGTGATTGTGGACGACATCGGATTGTACGATCAGCCGATGTTTCAGGACGGTGCGCTGGCCAAAGTGGTCGACGAGGTCTTTGATGGTGGTGCGTTCTACTGCTCAGCGGCGGGCAATCAGGCATCTGAACACTATTTGGGCGACTACTCAGACGCTGACGGAGCAGGACCGTCAAAACTTCACGCTTGGAGCGGCAGCGATACCACACTGGCGTTGAGCGTGCCTTCTGGTGGAAGTGTGAACGTGTTTGTGCAGTGGAATGACCTGTGGGGGGCCTCGGACAACGACTACGATGTTTTCCTGTACGGCAACACCGCGCTTACCCAACTTCTCGCGCAGAGCGACGGTTCTCAAGCTGGAAACCATCTGCCGTATGAGTGGTTGTCGTATGACAACACGTCTGAGTCGAGCAAGACGGTCTATCTGGTGGTGGAGGCCTGGAGGGCCGAGCCCAGGCGTCTCAAGGTGTTTGCCTGGGGTGACGTGACCTGGCTGGAGCACACGGTCACAAGCGGCAGCACGTTCGGTCACGCTGTGGCGCGTGGTGCCATCGGTGTTGCGGCGATCTCAGCTCAGGATTTTGGCCACGACACCGCTGAGCCCTATAGCTCTCGCGGACCTGTGGAGATCTACTTTCCGCAACCTGAAACTCGACAGAAGCCCGATTTGGCCGCAGTTGACGGGGTATCAATAACCGGTGCGGGAGGGTTTCCAACGACTTTCTACGGCACATCAGCAGCAGCGCCGCATGTCGCCGCCATCGCGGCCCTGGTAAGGCAGGCGTTCCCGAAACTGGATCCGTCGGAGGTACAGACACTTCTTAGAGGCACTGCCGTAGAGTTCGGATCGCCTGAATGGGATTCGGCTTTGGGATATGGGCGAGTGGATGCGCTGGCTGCTGTCCAAGGAGTGCCGCTGGAGACTATCTGGATTGACAGCGCAACAGGCATTAATGGCGATCAGATATCTATCAACGTCTACACCACCGCCGATTCGCTGTTCTCTGCGCAGATCGGGTTCACTTTTGATGCCGATTTTCTTTCTGCTGACTCCGGTCTCGTCATCTCATCGCTGTTCGACACCGCACCTCTGGCTTATGTAGTCGCCAACGTTACCGGCGACAGCGTCTTGATCTCGCTGACATCCCAGATCAAAACTGCGGTGCCATCAGGGATCATAGCCACGCTAAATCTCACGCTAGCCGCCGACGCGCCGCTGGGGGCGGTGTTACCGCTACTCCTCCTCCCTGCACCCAATACAAATCTTGACGAGTTGAATGTCGTTACAGAGGACGGGGCGGTGACGGTGATAAGGCCGATGTTTGGCGACGTAACCGCTGACGGCACAATCTCGGCGCTAGATGCGTCGGTGATACTCAGATTCACAGTCAACCTTGTTACCACGATAGACACGATTTTAGCCGATGTCTCCGGCAACGGATATGTCTCTGCGCTGGATGCTTCGTTTGTGCTCAGGCGGACGGTAGACTCCTCTCTGCCGTTCCCGGTGGAGGGCGTAGCGCGGCTGTCAGATCACAGCGCCGCAGCCAGCGCGACACTGATGGAATCAGAAGGTGGCTGGTTAGTTACGCTGACCGGACCACAGGTGTGGGGTGCTGAACTGGTGTTGGAGACAGGCGGTGACATTACGTCCGCATCTGTAGGCGGAACGCCGTGGCTTGGGACAGCCGTCGAAGATGGGCGTCTTCTGATTTCAGCGGCGTGGATGGGTCCACCGTCAACCGAACGCGTGCTGACCATCAGCGGGATCAGCGACGCTCCTCGTCTGACCAATGCGACCGTCAACGAGACCCATGTCGCTTTGGGGGTACCGCAGAACGCGAGGCTGTTGCCTCTAGCTCCCAACCCTTTCAATCCAGCGACCGACATATCGTTCGAGCTCGAGCAACCGAGCGACATCCGTCTGATGATTGTGAACCCGCTGGGCCAGATAGTCCGAACCGTGGCAAATGGTGATCGGCCTGCCGGTAGGCACAGTGTTGTGTGGGACGGTCGAGACGATCAAGGCAGAGAGGTCGCCAGCGGTGTCTACATCGTTCGTCTCGTCGCTGGCCCTATGGCGGTGAATAGCAGAGCCGTACTGCTCCGCTAGGCTATCGGGCAGGTTGAGAGACCTTGGGGTAGCGATTTTCAGACGGCTTCTATGACCGCCGTTGATGTATTGTCCTGTGCCGCCACTTGCTGTCTCGAAATGGGCCTCTGATTATCCTGAGTCTGGCACTTGATAACAACATCGACAGGATGGTGCGGATAAGGCTCAGTATCTCGGTGGGGCAGCTCGGTAACAGGTCGGTGGTAGACCAGTTGTTGTCACTCGTGCCGGATCAAGGCGTCGATCGATTTGTCAGAGCTGGTGTCGCTGAGGCCGTGGGGCTGCTGGGCGATCCAGCCGCTGCAGAGATGATGGTTAGTATGCTCAGAGACCCCCGACTGAGTGATTTCGTGCGGCGGGTGATCGCAGATGCCGTCGGCGCGCTGGGTTCGAAGGATGTCTCCACCGAACTAATCGCCATTTTGGACGACGCGTGGATGCCCGCATCGATTCGAGGGAGAGTCGCTGTGGCGTTGGGACAGCTTGGTGAACGCCGCTGTCTGCCCAAGTTTTTGGCGCCTCTTGAAGACAGACACATTGACCGGGCGATGTGGCGCGATGTTGCAGCAACGATGATACCGCTGGCCGACCGAAGTAGCAGCGAATACCTGCCCAGAATAGCAGTGCTTCTGCCCAGCACCGGCATCCCAAACCCGTTGTACGATCTGGCACAGCACATGGCTGGCGTAGGCGGGCAGATAGTAACCCCAGAGCAGATCGGGCTGCCGACGATTGAACATCTGTGGGTTGAGACCAGCCGCACCGAACGCATTGTGGACCAACTGCCATGATTTTACCAGATACCGGCGCGAACCAGGCCGACCGCCTTATAGTAGTTGGAGGGGTCGCAGCGGGTATGAGCGCGGCTGCGCGAGCTAAGCGGACCGACCCCGACATCGAAGTCGTTGTCTTCGAGAAGACCGCACACGTCTCCTACGGTGCCTGCGGCTTTCCCTTCCTCATCGCCGGAACGGTCAAAGACCCGCTTGATCTGGTGGCTATCGACGCTGAGACGTTCAGGCGTGATCGCGGAATTGACGTCAGAACAGATCACGAGGTCGTCGAGCTGGACCCTGTTTCCAAAATCGTCACCGCCCAAAACCGACATTCTGGCGAGTCTGTCACCCTCAACTACTCAAAGCTGGTGCTGTCCACCGGCGGAAGTCCGCGTACGTTGGGGTTGCAGGGCATCGACAGGCCCAATGTGTTCTCGCTTCGCAGCCTTGAAGACGCCATATCCCTCAAGGGCTACATCGACCGGACCTCTCCCAAACGCGCGGTGATTGTCGGTGCCGGATACATTGGGCTGGAGATGGCAGAAGCGTTCGCAGCCCACGGGATTGCGGTAACGATAGTGCAGCGGTCCCACCGCCTATTGGGGGCCATTGATGACGAGATATCGGAGGTAGTCGCCCACGAACTGGACCGCAACGGCGTTCACGTAGTCTATGGTGCTCAACTAAGTCGCCTGGTTGGCGATGGAACCGACGGTCCGGTTTCAGCGGTCGTCTGCGATGATGTCGCAGGACCGATACCCACCGACCTGGTTTTGGTGGCGGTAGGTGTCGGTGCCGACTCAAAGCTCGCCCAACAGGCTGGTATACGCCTTGGAGCGACAGGCGCGATTGCGGTCAACTGGAAACAGGAGACAAACGTCCCGGACATCTACGCCGCTGGCGATTGCGCCGAGGTGATAAACGTGGTCACAGGCAAACCTGTGCATATCCCCCTCGGAACCACCGCAAATAAACAGGGCCGCATCGCCGGTGAGAACGCCGCAGGAGGATATGGGACGTTCAAAGGCGTAGTCGGGACCGCCATCGTGAAGGTTTTTGACTTGGAGATGGCTAGAACAGGTCTCAGTCTGTCGCAAACCGAGGCGGCGGGGCGACCAGCCAAGGCGGTCAGTATCACCGCAGGATCGCGGTCGAAATACTTTCCTGGCTATTCCGACATCACGGTCAGACTCGTATTCGAACCGACTCGTGGCACGCTTCTAGGTGGGCAGATCGTAGGTGGGGATGGCGCTGGGATGAGAATTGACACGCTCGCCGCAACGCTTCATGCTGGAATGACTGTCGAGGACCTCAGCCGACTCGACCTCGCATACGCCCCTCCATTTGCACCGGTGTGGGACCCGCTGCTGATAGCCGCTGGAGCCGCCTTGAAAGAGTTGTGAGATTTGAGGTTCATGGCGTTCTATCACCGCACCCAACGACGCCAGTCAAACCACGGTTTCGGTTCAGATCTGTGCGAAGGCGACGTAGTTCGGTCTCATCATGGAGTACCAGTACAACACCCTCAACCGTTCCGCTGCGATCCTTTAAGAGGCTGAGGAATGCAGTGATGTCCAACGAACCGCAGCTGGGATGACGCCACGGCACGCGCTGTCCCACCGGACCAACGCCCTCAGTGGTAAGCAGTTGAGTCAGGGTAGGCAGTAGATCAGGGGCGCATTTTTTGAACACGCCGCTAATTGGTCGATTGTCGAGCGTATCGAAGCTCTTCCCAACCAGACGCTGCGCCACATCGTTTGCGTGGAGAATCTGTCCATCGCGGGCGGCGGCGATGATCCCGTCATGCACAGCGTGGAATATCTGCTCCAGGTTGCGCCGCTCTGACAGACACTGCTCAAGCGGCGGCGGGACGATCGCGCGATCGGTCATCTATCTCTTCGGTTGGCACATCGGATATTGACGGACGGGCGTCTGTTCGCTTGAACGTCTAGAGAAGACGTTGTGATCCCGACCTGCCGACAACACAGCCCAAAACCACGCCTCGCTAACAGTGTCAGAATGCCTGAACCGCCAACCCCTCAGGACGCCGCGTCAACCGGCAGCAGTCTCCAGGTCGGCATTCTGTTCCAGCTGCTTCTTGTGGGTGCCATACACGATAGCCGCTTCAACAACTATCCAGACAGCCAAAACAAAGATCACGCCACCGACTACAGCGGGAGCCCACTGTCCCGCTGTGGCGGTCTTGATCGTATTGAGAATCATGGCGTACATGGTTACCGAGAGCATAAACACCATCGGTATCAGTGTCACAAGCTGGTTCTTGCCGCGTTTCCACAGATATACGCTCACGGTGAGGAGACCCAAACCAGCCAAAAGCTGGTTGGACGTACCGAACAGCAGAAGAAGAACGAGACCGGCAGGTTCCATCGCCCCAGCGCCATCAGGAATTCTCAGGAGAGCAAAAAAGCCGATCGCTATTACCGCGATCAGAGACGCCAGATACCGGTTACCCAG
>CAZVGZ010000004.1:36280-140092 GCA_964627605.1 uncultured bacterium
GGTATTTTCACAGTTTTAGAAAGCTCTTCGACGTTAAACCTCAGCAGCCGCGTCGCCGAATCCAGGGTAGTCATGGCGAAACCCACGACCATCACGGAGATAAATACAGCGCCATAGGCCCGGTTGATCCCTAACTGCTCCACGAATACCGCAGCACCGGTGATGAACGCCCCGAGTTTTGCGCCCAAGGAACCAATAGCCGTCCAACTCGCATAGGCTGTTGTCCAGTGCGAGTCCCTGGCAACAAACGTCGCGGCACATGCCAGGATCACCAGCAGCGCTAAAAGTCCCTCGGTAATCATCGAACTGTAAGCGACAAAATGGGCGTCTTTTTCATTGTCAAGCTGTCGCGCCGTAGTGCCCGATGAGACCAGATTGTGAAAGCCAGAGATCGCGCCGCAGGCGATGGTGATAAACAACAGCGGAAACCAGGGAACAGGGGTCGCATCAGGCGGAGGGCCGCCGTGGGATACAACAATGTCAGGTCGTAGAGCTGGGATGTTGGCTATCGAAGCGGCGGACGCACCAACAAAATCCAGTGTCGGGTGCAGCAGAAACACTCCAACCACCATTGCCACCAAACCTATATATAGCTGAAACGAGTTGAGGTAGTCCCTAGGTTGAAGCAGCAGCCACACAGGCAGCACCGATGCCACAAACGCATACGCCAGCAGAAGATATATCCACAGAGTTCGCGCCTCTGACGCTGCGGAAATGACATCCGCCGCCAGTCGGTCGCCATCGGGCACTCCGCTGGCTTCTAGCGCACCGCTAGCTTGGGATGGAATATTTGAGTTTGGCAGACCGGTGGCGACCGCCTCCACCGCCTGATCCACCATCGCACCACTTTCGACCAACTGGTCGATGGTAACTGCGGTCTGGGGCGCGATGAACTGGCGATAGAGCACCACCGGATACTTGATGCCGACGCCAATCGACGCCAGTGTCAGCACGACGCCTATAAGTGTCATCGGGCCAAGTGTGGCGCGGCCACGGTAAACAGCGGCACCGATGATCGCTGCGACACCTATCAGCACGAACACCGGAATGATCGCTTCGGGGTAGAGATGGGTGAACACGGTGCCGATAATGAAAGCGAAAAGCCCCATCGCCAGCGCCAAAAAGAAGAAGATGATGCATAGAAAAAGGAGCCGCACCCTCGGGCCAACAATGTCTTTGGTCAGATCGCCGATAGAACGCCCGTCGTGCCTGAGAGAGACACCCAAGGCGGTTAGGTCATGCACCGCGCCTGCGAAGATCGAACCCAGCAACACCCAGAGTACCGCAGGTAGCCAGCCCCAATAGACCGCCACCGCAGGTCCGACAATCGGACCCAGACCGGCTATGGATGCGAAATGATGTCCGAACAGCACCCACCGGTTTGTCGGAACGAAATCGACGCCGTCTTTGAAGGTGTGCGCTGGTGTCTGGCGGGTGGGGTCCAGCTCGAGAATTTTGTCCCCGATAAAGCGACCATATATCAGCACAGCCAATGCGAACGCGCCGAGGGCTATCACCATGATCCACAAAGCGTTCATAGGTACATCACTTCAAATAGATCGCACTTAGATGCGGCCACTATCGGCGGATTCTTATTGGGGGATCTCCACAGAGATGTCAGTACGGCAGAAACATAGTGTGCTGGGGGCCGGTATACAAGCAACGTAGGCAGGGGTTGACGACATAGGCCGGCGGGTCAGATTGAGATGACTACACCTGTGACCTAGTTCACCTGAGTTTGATGGACGCCAACGCCAGCAGCGCCAAAATCCCTGATACTATCCAAAATCGGATAACGACTTTGGTTTCTGCGAGCCCACCGTGTTCGTAGTTATGGTGAAGCGGCGCCCTGTAGAATATCCTACGACCTATAAGACCCACCCCTATCTTCTCCTGGATGAACGAAGAGGCTGTCTCAGCGATAAACACGCCGCCGACGATCACGAACAGCACCTCAAGTTTCAAAAGGACCGCCAGCGTCGCCAAAATCCCGCCTAACGCGATGGAGCCGGTGTCCCCCATAATGATCTGCGCAGGATAGGCGTTGTACCACAAAAACCCTATACACGCCGAAAACACCGCCGATGAGAAAATCAACACCTCACCAGCTCCGGTCATGTGGGGATATTGGAGGTATTCTGACCAGACGACGTTGCCCATAATATAGGCTATCACCCCAAAGACCCCTGAAACAAAACTCGCTGGGACAACCGCAAGACCATCCATACCGTCTGTGAGGTTGACCGAGTTTGATATTAGAAGAACCACAAAGACGATAACCGCCAAATACCACCAGCCTACGTCCCCTACCAGCGCGGCTTTGCTGAACGGAACGTAGAGGTTCGAGGCCACCGATGAAGGGGCAGGGGAAAATGAAGAGTCTAGATATATCAATCCCAACGCGCAGCCAAAACCACCTTGCGCAAGAAGTTTCTGCCATGGAGCCAGACCGTCGCGGCCTGAACGGCCCTTTATCTTGAGAAGATCGTCAAGCGCTCCCAAACCACCGAACCAGACCGTCGCGGCCAGCGACAGCTGAACGAACCGGTTTGTGAGGTCGCACCAAAGTAGGGCAGGGACCACCAGCGCCAACAGTATCAGAAGTCCGCCCATCGACGGTGTGCCCCGTTTGTCCGTTACCGAGATCGCCCCGAAATCTTTTGCGACATCTCTAATCCCGTGTCTGTGGAGGTAACGGATGATCCTGTGCCCAGCCACTATCGTCACAAGGAACGAGGTGAGCGCGGCCAAGATCGCTCGACTGGTGATGTAGGTCAAAAGACGCGATGCACCTAGTGCAGTCATCCACCATTCGGTGTGTGTGCCAGCCAGATCGACATACAGATCGTGGACGAACTCACCCAAGAGAAACAGCATCCGCTCCTCCGTCATTTCCCAAACGCGAGCCGTTTCTCAATAGATGGGCAAACCTGTTGAGAGATTTTTTTAGCTGGAACAGAGGCGCAAAACCCTCGGAAGTAACGAGCAGTTCGCTCATAGCCTTTTCGAACAATTCAGTATCCACCGCAACACCTCGATCGACCATTGAAGCCGCCGCCGATATCGCTTCCTCGCGGATTTTCCAGTTGGGGTCCAACCACAGGTCTCGAATCCGCGTCTCCGTCAGTGGTGATACACCGATGGCACCAAGAGCGTTGACAGCGGATTGGCACACCTCAAAATATCGGTCATAGGTGGCTCTTAAGAGAGATGATTCCATATCTGGGTCCGACTGCACCTGCCACGCCAACACCCCAACCGCACCAGCCGCCCACGCCCTCACCTCGAAATATGGATCCTCAAGCCCCAGCAGCAAAGCATCTTTCACCTGGGGTGACCATACTGCTATTCGCGTAATGGCGAGCATCGAGTTGCGGCGAATAAAGCCGTTCTGCACAAAGTCTCCGCCCAGCGCCCTCAACCACCATTTTGCCACGCGGCGGTCGTTAAACATCTCCAACAGAAACGGCAGTTTTTCGGTGTACATCAACAGGCCCGCCAGCTTGACCCCCACGTTTCTGATCTGCCACGCTGACGACGCCAAAAGGCTGTTGATTCGGTATTTGAGGTAGTCGGTACGATCATCCATCAGCAGCGCTGAAGACAGCAACTCTCGCCTTTTACCAGGGTTGTCTTCTGGGAGTTCTAGTCCAGATTCAATTTCAGCGATAAGCCTCTCAACCGCCGAGGGGAGCGCCTCGGTCGGGGTGTGGGCCAGGTCGTTGTATGAGTCTTGGATGGAGGTGCCTTCTGGCCGATACAGTTTGGCCAAGTCGATCCGTCTGTCGGCGAGAAGATGCTCCAAGCTTGTGACAATAGCTTTAAGGGAATGAGGAGCTGCAAGCGACTCGGCGGCTCTCTCCATGGCACCCAATCGCTCTCTATCGCTAAGCATTGTTTCGATCTTCTTTGAAAGAGCCTTCCCATCAACGAACTCCACGGTCTGTTCATCACTTATCGCCACATCCTCATAGATAATCTCCGAAGCCCCAGCACGGACCATCTCCCGTGCGTTGAGTACCTGATGGTCCCCTGGCAGATTCGCCTTGGGGATCAGCAGGCTCGCCCTACCCACCGAGCAGACCTCGGTTACAGTCCCGGCCCCTGCTCGTCCGATGACAATATCCGCTGCGGCGTAGACGTCTTCGATGTCGTACACGAAATCACAGGGGTGATACCAGTTGGACAGTTCTTGCCCAAGACCAAGCGACGCCAGCCGGGTTTGACAGTCGGCGATGGAGTCATACTCATCTGACTGCTGTGTTCCCATCCCATGAATCACCCACAGATCATCCCTTTTGCTCAAGTGTGGCAGAGCGTCAATCACAGCCCTATTGATTGTCCGCGCACCGAGCGAACCTCCAAACGCGAACACCAACGATGCATCAGCAGGCACACCCAATTTGGTTTTTGCTTCCGCTCGGTCGGTGGCCCCGATCTCCTTTCGCACCGGATAGCCGACAAATATAGAGTTCGCCAAAACAGGCTCTGTACCAGCGAACGACACCCAGACCACATCTGCAAAGCGGGCTACCTGCCAGTTTAGCCTTCCTGCGGCGATGTTCTGCTCATGGATCGCGATAACGGCTTTGGAAAGTCTCAGCTTTCGCAAAATCACCGTGGCGAACACCACCGGCGCACTCACGTAACCACCTGTGCCGATTATTGCGTGGGGCCTTTTGGTGATCAAAATAAACATGGATTCGGATATGCCCCAAAAAAGGAAAAACGCAAACCTCAGCATAGCCCACGACAGCGGTCGCGACGGCATCCCCACCGCATGGACGAAGTGCAGCGGATAGCCACGTTTGGGAACGATTTTCTCCTCGGCTCGGCCTCTTGTGCCAACGTAGAGGATTTGGCAGTCCGGTTGATCGTTTCTGATGGCGTCCGCGATTGCGATTGCGGGATAGACATGGCCGCCGGTGCCGCCGCCAGTGACTATGTATCGTTTGGGCTTAGACACCAATGTCTCCCAGAAAAATGCTGTTCAACTCTACAAATGAGCCAACTAACTGCGGGACAGCTTGCTACCTATAGCATGTCGAAGCTGGACAACTTCTCTTACAGGCAATGCCAGTGAACACGCCACATATGCGGCCGTCCCTACCACCGCCGGGACTATCAGGTCGGCCAAAGCCGTAAGAATCCACGTTTCCGACGAGGTGCTCCACACGCCTGACGCCCACCACAAAGCTACGGCCATCACGACTGAATTCACGGCAACTTTGAAAACCGGGCCCAGGATTTCACCCAACCCAAAACCGTGGCCTTGAATGGCAAGATAACGGTTCAGACGCCAAAATAGGAAGGCCGCGTTGAGCGTCACCGCCACCGAGGCGGCAAGAGCGATCCCTCCGTGACGAAGACGGGTTTCCACTAGAATCAGGTCCAGTATCACATTAAACACCACACTGATGACGGTGGCTATCGCTGGAAGCCTATTGCGACCGATGACGCTAAAAGCCCTTACCAGCAGCCCATAGACACCCATCCCTAGAAGGCCGACCGAGTAGCCCCAAAACGCCAACCCGGTGAGCTGTACCCCTTCAGCGGAAAACGCGCCACGCTCATATACCAACCGAACGACCGGAGCGGATAGCATTACACACATGACCATCATCGGCGACACAAGGAGAAGCGTATAGCGCCAACCCCGCAGGAACTCCTGCTTGAACTCATCGTGATTTTCCGTGGCGTGGGAGACCGTCAGCGCAGGAGCCACCGCGCGGGCGATGGCCAATCCGATGATCGCATTTGGAAGCTGTACCAGCCGTTGTGCAAAATAGAGGGCACCGATGCTGCCGCTTGCCAGAAACGACGCAAGATAGGTATCGAGCACCTCGACGCTCTTGCTCAAGAAGGACTGTCCGGTGATCCAGAGACTCTCGCGGCCAACGCTCCCTGCCGATCCCAGCGGCGTCTTCAGTGTTGGCTCAATACGCATCTCATAGCGGCCCCGAACGCCGCTGCCCAACACCCACGGCAACTGGACCAGCAGCTGTAGCACCGCGCCTAGCACAAATCCAGCAGGAAGAGCAGCCCACCCATATCCATACGCCGTCAATACAGGCCGCAAAGCTACCAAACCCAAAACCACTCCGACACTCAACATCACCGGCGCGAAAGCGTAGGGCACATTCTTTTCAAAGAAGTTAAGCAGGCCTCCAGCAAATGCCGCCAGACCAATCGCCACCATAAATGGCAGCACCACGTAGGTCATCCGGACGGTCAGATCAAATATCGGGGGGGCGAGACCAGGGGCGATGATTGCGACGATTGACGGTGCCAACATGTAGAGGGCGGCTGTGACAGCGCACAGCGCCAAAGCCATTATTGTGAGCAGCGCCGAGAAGAGCCGCCACGCCTCTTTGGTCTTGCCGGTAGAGATGAGCGAACGGAACGGTGGCATAAACGCCCGCTCGACGACATCTTCGCCCAGGACCCGCCTAAAAAGTGTTGGAATCTTGAACGCAGCGACGAAGGCGTCCATATGCGGGCCGTTGCCCACGGCACCTGCGATGACTATCTCCCTAATGAAACCGGTGACGCGGGAGGTAAGCGTGCCTGCGGAGAGGCTGGCGAAATTTCTCAAAAACCGCTTGGCGGCTGATGTCTCTGGCGAGGATACCGACGGTGTTTTTTCGGCATCCTCAACCATCAAAACGGCCTCATACCTGTCGCTGGTGAATTTTTTCTTAGGGCTACAAAGTTACAGTGACGATCTAAGTCCGTCCTGCTGCCCACCTCGCCGCGTTCTGGAGGATCATCCGAATTGTGTCCTGCTGCATAATCATAAACGTCTCGTGGCCTGGACGAAAATAGAACGTGCGGCCAGCGCCCACCTGCCAGCAACATCCCGACCTAAACCACTCTCCACCCTCAAAATCAGAACGGAATACGACTGTATCGGGTTCAGGGACCGCGAACGGCTCGCCGAACATCTCAGTTTCGGGAACTACAAAATCTTGCACGCCCTTGGCAATCGGATGATCCGGCGCGACTACCGTGATCTTTTCGGGTTTGCCGTCGCCGCGGACGCTCCCCAATCCACACTCTGCATCCAGTACCGCTTTGAAAGGCTTGGCGTAGTGAGCCGAATGAATTGGCACAAAACCCATTCCACCGTCTCTTACCCTTGCTGCGATACGGTCTGTGTTTTTATCGGTGACATCTCCATGTTTCTGGTGTCCCCACCAGAAAAGTACGTCGATATGATCAAGAGCGAAATCGGCCAACCCCTGATTCGGGTCTGCAAGACATGCTGTCTCGGCGGTTATGTCGAGTGTACTGTTGAGCGCCTCGGCGATCGCTCCGTTGATTCCGACCGGGTAGACATCTTCAGGCTCGGTACGTTCAGACCAGACCAGTACTTTGATATTCGGTGGGGCATCGGACATTTTCTGCTCCCCTGAGAACGCGCATCGTGTGTCAAGGTCCAATATTGGCGGGCTGCCGTTGGCTACGGTAACACCTGCCGATTGACCGCGCAAGGGGAGTACCTTTGGCGGAGCGTATTTCAACCTGCCAAACAAAGCATTGAGGAACAATGTCACCGCCACGCGTTCACACCGCTGCAGCGATCTTCGTGACAGTTGTATGCAGCCTCGTCTCCACCGCTAAAAACAGGGCACCTACAGACATGCCACAAGACAGACATCCGCTCATGCCCGGCGTCAGAAGCGACGAGATAGCAGACCCCGATTGGCCCCGGACTCTCCACGACAAACAGCTTACAGGTTTTTCCCCGTTGGTTTTGGGCATGACAGAAGCGCCTCAAATCTGGGCGACGATCCCCATCGGCGGCGATGTGGGGGCGGTGGAGACTGTCCAACGCACCAACGGCACCAGCGGCTTGCTCATCAACGACGGCATCTGGCGTTTCGTCAATCTCGACGGTGAAGTCGAATGGACGAGCGATGTCGATGGCCGATTGATTTTTTTCGGTGATCTGCACGGTAGTAGTAGCGATTTCGCGCTTTTTGCTGGTGGGAACACCCTTTCCGAGCTTGATGGTACCACCGGCGAGACAAGCTGGTCGCACACTTTTTCACCCCACTACTTGGACGTCAAAGCCCATGTGGCAGACGCATTGCCCGATCTACCGGGAATGGAAGCGGTCGTATTTCCCAACTACGGCGAGGAGGGGGGCGTCATCTCATTCCCGCCATCGGGCGACCCTGGATTTGTCTGGTGGAAAACAGTGGTTGCCGACGGCGAGTGGCCTGAGCGATACGACCACGGATGCGATGCCAAATTCGACCTTAGTGTTCCTGACGAACCGCTTGTCTGGAACGTCAGACACCACAGGGTTCGTGGTTTTGACGCGCGCACCGGGGAGATGAAGAGCGAACTTCTGTACGAGATCGGCGATGGGCACCGGCGCAACTACGGGCCTTGGGAGCTAGGGCAGAGCGCAGACGGCTCGACGGTGGTCGTTGTCGCAGCCGAAATGGTACAGACACATGTACACGGTCTAAAACTCAACAGGAACGGTCCAAGCGAACTGGCATGGCAGAGGTATTATGGCGAGGTCTATGTCGTTCCTGGCGTGGCTGTTGAGTCGATAGCGATGGTTGACGTAGACGGTGACGGCGGCACTGAACTTGTGTACAACGCCCGCGACCCTGAAAACGAGTATAGGTCGTTCGTAAGGATAAGGGATGCCCTTACAGGGGTCAAAAAAACAGAGCTTGCGGACACCTGGTGTGCTGCGGTGGTTCAGCTTGGCGAGAGCCGATACTTGCTGACTTACGATGCCCCTGGTGGAGCGATGCCAAAACGAGGAAATATAACAATCCACCGCATCACCGGCCCAGGACAGCTCGACAGTCTGACGACGATTGAAAGCGCACACCTCTTTGGCCCGCCCGTTGTAGGAGGTGAGCTGATCCTGCGAAAGATAGAGGATGGCAACGCCATGCTGGTGCGGTACGCAGCGCAGGGCGGTGAGATCACTCAGGTGACCGCAACCAACGACGCAGCCCTGGTTGAGTCGCCAACGCGGCAGATCGTGCAGATCGACGGTGAAGACGCATTTCTCGTCAGCCGCGATGGCCGTCTTGAAGCCCGGCGTTGGAATGGCGAAGAGGTCTGGTCGCTGCCCGTAAACGGCGGGCCTCCATCACTGATGAGCGCCGCCGACATCAATTCTGACGGGCGAGCGGAGATCATAGCAACCGCCCCAGGCGGCAGCGCCAAAACCTTTTCCATTGATGCTGAAGGAGGCTACGAGGAGACCTCTGAGTTTCAGTTCAGCGGTGGTGACAATAGGCGTACTCCACAGCTCTATGATCTTTTGGGCGACGGCTCACTGTGCGTTGTGGCACCGGGCACCACCGACGACGGACACCTGGCTGTACGGGCCTTCAGAGCCGACGGGTCGCTACTCTGGGAGACAGAACTCGATACCCGAACCGATGATGGTGGCAGTGTTTCGGCGTGGAACGCCGGTCAATTTCTGCCTGGGCCATCGTCTGGCGTTGCGATCTCCGTCGTTACCAGGTCGCGCTATGTCGAGGGAACTTTCCTTTTGGACGGTGCCACAGGTGATGTCCAGTGGTTCAAAGGACAACACTGGGAAGGTGACATCGTGCGCCCATTCGTCCCATCGGGCCTTATGACAGCGTTCGATGTCGACGGTGACGGCCTTGATGAGATCGGCATGGATATGCTGAGCTACATGGCGTTTCTCAACGGCGAGGACGGCGGGTTTGCGCTTCTCAAACACTCGCCTAACATCCGCGCAGAGGGCGCGCTCTACGCCGCACAGTTGTACAACAGCTTCGTGCCGGTCTATGAAAACCCGGAAATCCAACAGCCGCACTGGCTCTCGCCGCTGGGGTTCGGCGTGTTTGGGCTGATGAATCCTGATCCGAGCGATGGTGTCTGGCGAGTAGATGCGAGTTACGACACACCTCAGAAAGTGGGGATGGTAGACGTTGACGGCGACGGGAAAATGGAGGTCGGCTACTGCCTGTCTGGCGACTCTACATTCATCTGCCGCGATCTCTTCAGCGGTAAAATTGAATGGGAACTGGAACTTCCCACCAGTCCAGCAGGGCCGGTAATAACAGCCGACGTAGACGGCGATGGAAAAGGCGAATTCATTACCGACCGCTACTGCATTGGCACAGATGACCAGAGTCACGGCGAACTGAGATGGACATCGCCAAAGCCACTTGGTTGGGGCATCATCGCCGATGTTGATGGCGATGGTATCGGTGAAATCATCTGCGCCGAACCTGGAGCCATTCACATTCTCAAAGCGGCGAAATAGGGGTTTTTGGCAATTAACGGGCGTCGAAAATGAGGACGGATCGGCATGAAGATACTCGTGACAGGCGCTGGAGGATTTGTCGGGAGGCGGGTGTGTCAGGTACTGAATGTAGCCGGTCACTCTCTGTGCGCACTCTCGCGCAATCCGGCGCACCTGATGCGCAGGTTGCCTCTGTTCTCAGAGGTTTCCGAATGGTCTCCGACTGAGGGGCCGCCTCCTGTTGAAGCATTTGACCGTGTTGATGGTGTAGTGCATCTCGCTGGCGAAAGTGTCGCAGGGCGATGCACTACCTCAAAAAAGCAGAGGATTAGCCAAAGCCGGATTGATGGTACGGCGAATCTCGTGTCTGCGATGAAAGAGTGTAGAACTCCGCCCAAGGTTTTGATCTCTGCGAGTGCAGTGGGTTACTACGGCGATAGGGGGGAAGAGGTTCTTTACGAAAATGCCAGCCCTGGAGACGATTTTTTGGCGGGTGTGTGTGTCGGTTGGGAGTCGGCGGCGATGGAAGCCCACCGGTTCGGTGTCAGAGTAGTTTGCCTTAGGATCGGCATAGTCTTAGGTGGCGGTGGTGGCGCGCTGACAGCGATGCTCCTGACGGCGAAATTGGGTCTAGGCGGGCCTTTTGGATCGGGAGAACAGTGGTGGTCATGGGTCCATCTCGACGACGTTGCTGGGGTGTTGTTGTATGCGGTAGAAAATGAGATATCCGGTCCGGTAAATGTCACATCCCCCAACCCAGAAAGACAGAAAAATTTCGCTCGCTCGCTTGGCCGCGCACTGTCCACGCCAGCGTTCCTGCCAGCGCCGAGAGTCGCTCTTAGAGTAGTGCTTGGCGAGTTTTCCACCGAGCTTCTTTCCAGCAAAAGGGTTTTGCCGGAAAAAGCCGTGAGCGGTGGATACTCTTTCAAATCCAAACACCTGAACGACGCACTGGCATCATCGCTTGTGTCACCTTCTGACTAGCCTTGAATGGCTCTGATGGCGCACAGTACACAGCCTGCCGACCGCTAGTGCATACCGAGAGATTAGTATCAGCGCGGTATTGGCGGGCATTCGTTTGAGAGGAATGACTGGCGTATATTAATAGATGAACCCGGCAGAATTTGGCGGGATCCGGCGGGCGTTGGAGGAGTCGAAAGAGACACCCAGGCAGAAGGGAACAGGAATGGCGCTCGAACACGGGAGAGCTGATAATGGAAGCCGGATTCTCATCGCTCAAGACCCAGGAGTTCCCCGATCTAGGTCAAGGCGGTAGAACTTTCAGCCTCGCAGTCTCGCAGAAATAGGTTTCGTCTATTGGGGGGCCGCCACCGGCGTTGCGCGATCCCCGCAAACTTGGTTTTCAATCCGCTGGCGGAGTGAAATGGCTGACCCACCCGAGATGAGCCCCGAACTGGCAGTCCAGGTGACATCGTACAGATGGTTTGCGCTAATCCTTGTGGTGATGTGGATTACCATCGTGCCTATAGACCTGATCCTGCTTCCGAGCTACAACCAAGCCTACGGTTGGGACTTGCTTCTCAAAGCCAGCGTGGACAGTATTCTAGCGACGGTCGCTGTGCTTTTCACCTATTCGGTCTACCGCCTGGGCGTGTGCGCAGAGCAGATCAAAGCAGAAGCAGACACCGAGTGATGCGAATCTACGACTGGGTCGGCTAAGCCAGACAGTCAAGCGAAAAAATCCAACAGAGGGCGCGGCTCTCTAGCTGCGGAAGGTCGCTCGTTCGCGTGCCGACGGTCCAGGTCGGCCACCACTGACTCCTTTCAGACAACCTTCTCTCAAACGTTCTTTTGGCACGGATATACGCCACCTGACCGCCTGCATCAATATACCCGACCCAGAGTAAAAGGGCCTGATGCGACAAGGCTGGCCCAGAGTCACCCGATCGCTTCTTCCACGTTGCCTAACGTCGACGACAAGCCCGTGGCGTAGGTGCATGATGGCCTCCACGAAGTTCACTAACGTCGATGACAAGCCTGTTGCGAAGAATCAGGTCCAAAAACACCCGAAGGCACTTCGTGCTCCTTTGCGGTCGTCTTCGCCGACCGGTGCGACCAGACCGCTGGCAGACGACGAGCAGGCCTGTCGCGTAGAGACAGACCCAAAAAACACCCGAAGGGTGCGAAGGGTGTTGACGGTGGAACGTTGAGGTTCTATTATTGGGGCTGGAAAAGAGGGATTTGTTGTGAATAATATCTATCGGGCAGAACTTTGGGCGTGGCGCAGCTTAAATAGGAGAAGTGTGTCCCGCTAGCGGCCTTTAGTCTATTTCTGACAACGGTTTGACGCGTCGCGACCACACTTTGGTTCGCGGCGTTTTTCTGTTTTGGAGAGAATGAAAGATGGCTATCAATTCGAAATCTTTAGACGGAGCGGCTACACCGTCATTCGACGATGTCACACGGTTGGCGTCAGAAGGTACGGTCCTGCCTGTCCACAGGCGGATATTGGCAGATACGGAGACGCCAGTTTCGGCATTTCTGAAGATACGGGATGAAGACCCGTACACTTTTCTGCTGGAGAGCGTCGAGGGTGAGGAGCGGGCTGCGAGATACTCTTTTTTGGGGGTGGACCCGTTTTTGATCTTCCGCGCAAAACGGGAGAGATCTTTTGCGCAGGACAGAAGATCGGGGTCGATTGAGGAGCGCAACGGCGATCCACTTGGACATTTGAGGGAGCTTACGGAGAGGTATAGGAGTGTGCAGTTGGAAGGGTTGCCGAGGTTTACTGGGGGGGCGGTCGGATATTTGGGATATGATTGTGTTCGCTGGGTAGAGGATATCCCTGATGACAATCCTGACGAACTTGATCTGGACGATTCGGTCTTCATGTTTTTTGACCGCGTGCTGGCGTTTGACAATCTGGCTCACGAAATAATCATCATCGTAAACATTGACACGGACACGGATGATGAGAATCTGCTCAGGGAGAGGTACGATGCGGCCTTGCCGGCTATAGCTCATGTGGAGAAGCTGCTGGCGTATCCTGTCAATCCACGGCCTGTCTCTGGTCGCTCGGCCAATCGAGAGGTGATCTCAAATACGAAGCAGAGCGATTTTGAGGAGTCGGTGGACGCGTGTAAGGAGTATATATTCGCTGGCGATGTTTTTCAGGTTGTGCCCTCGCAGCGTTTTCAGACGCCGGTTTCTGTGGGGTCGTTCGACATCTACCGCCGCCTTCGCACTGTAAATCCATCTCCATACATGTTCTTCCTGTCGCTGGAGAGTTTTGAGGTGGTTGGTGCGTCGCCAGAAACCCTAGTGCGTGTGGAAGGAAGGGCATTTGAAAATCGCCCTATTGCCGGGACCGCGCGCAGAGGAGCCAACGAGGAGGAAGATCGAAAGGCCGAAGAGGAGTTGTTGGCTGATCCCAAAGAGCGCGCAGAACATCTGATGCTGGTGGATCTGGGGCGCAACGATGTGGGGCGTGTTGCGAAATACGACACTGTTCATGTGACAGATTTTATGATAGTCGAACGGTATTCGCACGTAATGCACATCGTCTCAAATGTTCGTGGGGAGCTTAGGGACGATTGCGACCGGTTCGATGCACTGCTGTCATGTTTTCCCGCAGGAACTCTCACGGGTGCGCCGAAAATACGGGCGATGGAGATTATTGACGAGATCGAGTCTACACGGCGCGGCATATACGGCGGGGCGGTTGGATACCTGGATTTCGGCGGCAACCTCGATACCTGCATCGCAATCCGAACGATGGTTGTCAAAGACGGGATCGCCTACGCACAAGCTGGAGGTGGAATCGTGGCAGACAGTGTGCCAGCGACTGAATATCAGGAGACTGTAAACAAGGCCTCCGCGCTGCTAAAAGCGGTGGACTTAGCAGAGGCGTCATCGGCGGGGCTGCCTGGCGACCGCCATCAGATTTGAGAGATACATACAAAGGACAGACACAATGATTTTGATGATCGACAACTACGACTCGTTCACGTACAACCTGGTCCAGTATTTAGGGGAGTTAGGTGCGGACTTGGAGGTGAAACGAAACGATCAGGTGAGGGTTGAGGATATCCGCGCCGCCGCCCCTGAGAGCATCGTTCTCTCGCCCGGGCCGTGCACCCCAGATGATGCAGGAGTCTGCCTGGAGGTTGTGGAGAAATTGGCTGGCGAGATTTCTATCCTCGGTGTCTGTTTGGGCCACCAGTCCATCGGTCAGGCGTTCGGCGGCAGGGTGATCCGAGCACCTTATGTCATGCACGGCAAAGTCTCAGAGATTCACCACGACGGCAAATCAGTATTTAGCGGATTGCCGGCTGTACTCAAAGCCACTCGATACCACTCACTCATCGTCGAACGCGACTCGCTGCCCGACTGTCTCGAAGTCAGCGCCGAGACCGATGATGGCCTTATTATGGGACTCCGTCACAAAGAGTTACCAGTGGAAGGTGTACAGTTTCACCCGGAGTCAATTCTAACTCCAGAAGGCAAGCCTCTCCTAAAAAACTTTTTGGAAGCTGCGCAGTCTACAGGATGACCCCTCGGAGAGCTGTCGGCGGGCGATCTGGTAGGAGTTGATGCAGCATGGCCAAAGACAGCACCACATACGATCCTCAGACGGTTAGCAGGTTCTACGACGACTACGGCAACCGGGAATGGGAGTGGTTAGACCGGTCCGCTCATGACCGGTTGATATATCATCTGCATCGGCATTTCTTGCACGACCACATCGGTGTTGGGAAAAAAGTGCTCGACGCGGGCTGCGGAGCCGGACGTTTCAGCATCGCGATGGCGGAGTCTGGAAGCTCAGTGTCGCTGGCCGACATTTCGCAAAATCAACTCCGTATCGCCCAGGAAAACCTCAGTGATGGCGGATATCACGCTAAAGTGGCCGATGTGCGCTACCTCAAAGAGATAGGCGATGACAGCTTTGACGCTGTAGTCTGCTATGGAGGCGTTCTCAACTACCTCTTCGATGACGCGGAGGCAGCAGTCAACGAACTCATGCGCGTGGCCAGACGAGGGGGCAGTGTTGTGGTTAGCGTCGCCAACGTGTGGGGGCCGTGCGCCACGCTCTGATCGGCGACATATCAACCAAAATGTTCGCAGACCCGGACTACTGGATGGTCAACCGAGTCGCGACTACCGGCGACCTGCTCACGCACCCTGAAGTCATTCACCCGCCGCGCCATTTCTACAGATCCGATGAGCTGTCAGAACTGCTCGAAAGAGGTGGTTTGCAGGATGTTGAGTTGGGTTGTGCTCCAGCGTTTATCGCAGATCTGCGCGCCCCATTGGACCAGATAGAGTCCAATCCAGCAGCCTGGCGAACAGTTTTGGAGCTCGAAGAGGAAGCCTATTGGAGCCACGGCTTGCTGGACGGCGGCAATTTCCTGCTTGGGAAGGGCACTTCGTGATCTACTGCGGGCGTCTACGCCGACCGCCGCGATCAAACGAACGATAGGAGGCCCACAGGCCCGTCGCGTAGAGACACCCAGAAAAACACCCGAGGGGTGTTACCAGATGCGGACGGGTTCGTCTCGGAGGGTGACAGAGATGTTGCCTAAGAGGTGTTCGTGGGTTACTTCCACGACGGGTTTGCCGTCTGCTATGTGGCACAGGATCCAGGGGATTTCGCCGTTTTGCCAGTCGGCGAACATGGGCAACGGGATTTTTGTGGGCCACCTGAGCGGGGCGATGGAGAGGGTTTCGGTGACCCTGTCCATTATCAGCCTTCCTAGTGCCCACACGAGGCCGAAGGAAGCCATGCCGCGTGGGTAGCGTTCGAGTCCACAGGTGTCATCGGAGACGTTGTAGTAGTCGGTCCAGCACCCGCCCTCGCGCCATATCTGCATTAGGGTGGCTTCGGGGTGCTCCTCACCTTCGTATGAGACGTATTCGCGCTGCTGATTAATTCGCCGCTGCGCCTTCCAGTATTGTTCAACGTTGAAGAGCATGTCGAGCCCAAGATATGCTGCGACCGAGTCTCGGATCATGTTTTGTGAGAACCAGATATGGCCGGTGTGGCTGGTCAAGGTGTGACCGGCGTGGGACACGCACTGTTCGGCGGAGGTGACGACATCAAGCCTGATCCGGTCGGTGAGATCGTGGGGCAGTTGGATGCCGGAGCGAAGTGGATAGATCAAGCCCATGGTCGTCAGGGTCGAGTAGCCGCCCCAACCCTTGATGGGTAAGCCAGCGATAAGATCAGAACCTGTGCGGGCGTCTATCTGATTTTCGTTGATCTCTTGTTGGAGACAGACAGCGAAATGATCGCTGAGCCAGGCCCTGTTTTCGAGTGTTTCTGTGACCAAAGAGACGTGCTCCAAACAGCGGTCTGCGAAATCTTCGGCGCCGACGAACTGGGACATCTGTTGGGCAACCAGGCTGCTGGCGAGCGTTTTCATGGCGAGATAGGTCTGTTTGCGGGCTCCGATTGTTGCGTAGGACGCTGGCTCGTAGGTGTTATAGTGGCCGTCGATTGCGAAGCCGTCACCGTCGGCGTCGCACGACCAGATAAATTCCAGCAGTTGAGCAGCCACGGGCCACTGCCTGCGAACAAGGTCGCCGTCGCCGGTCGTGCGCCAGTAGTGGTGCAGCAGCAAGATGAAGTTGGCGTTCTCTTCAATGGGCATTTCCGAGCCGAGGACAACACCGTTTGCCCACCTGTCTGGCCCGCAGTCGTGGGCCAATACATCTGGTCTGCGCATAAATCTTGGCCACGACTCAATCTGCATTCTCAGGAGCTCAGGCCAGTACTGGTAGTAGAACGGCGCGTCGTTATGGCAGACATCGGCGGCGGAGTGGGTCTTGCGGACTCCCTCCCAAACCGAGAACCAGTCCGGGCCGGTGGTGCTGATACACCACCATGTATTGTTGAGCCAGGTCTGAAAAGCCATTGTTGTCAGCTCGGTATATGATTGGCTGACGTCCACCTCTTCAATTGTGGATTCAAACTGCTCAGTCAGCGTGATTATCTGGTTTCGGCTCTCTTTGGCGTACCTGACTACATCGTGGAGGGAATCGAAATCCTGGTGGTAGCGAAACGAATGATCTTCGCCGAGAACATTCAGAATGGGCCCGTCTACCCAAGCCGCAGCGATCCAGGTGCGTGTGAGCGACTCGCCTGGATTGAGATTGACGTTCCAGGTGATCCCCGAGTAGCGTGGCCAAGAGTTTACGCCCAGCCGCTGCCTGCCGTCCTCCATTCTGCTAGACGCAGTGGGCGCGCCTTCGGACTGGTCGCCGAAGCGCCACTCGTCATTGGGGATAAACCGGTCCAACGACACAGCCACATCATCATCGGCGTCGGTAGCCCACGCCCATGTCCCAGTTTGGGACTGCGGAACAGAGCGGATAACGCCTCCGGCTTTCTCAACGCTGTCGTATTCAAATCCTGCAACCCCACCCATCTCGACAGGGCGCACGCAGTCGTCCATCCGTTGTGATTGCCCGACGAGTAGTTCAACCTCTACAGGTGTCTCTGACGTGGATCGTATGGTCACGTCTAGGTACATAAATGGTGCTGTGGAAAGCTTCTTCTCCAGCGGGCAGAACGGAGCGCGGAATGAGAAATCGACCTCAAAAGGCCAGACGCGCGGTTTGGCTGTATAGGTGATGCTGGTTGGGGTGACGACCTGTCCGATTTCGCTAAAGACCGGATATCTCCCTGAAAACGGCAGTATTCGCACTCGCCCGTTGTAACGCGTGCCCAGAATCATCCCACGGTACTCACCATAGTAGCTGCCCAGAGGCGAGTGGTGCCATATACCGTCCTGGGGTCTGGGGTTGATGATCATCCGCGATCCCAACTTGCCCAAGCTGGTCTCGTATAGGTTGTGGAGCACTTTGCTCGCGGTGCTTGGCTGCGGTGGGACAGGTAGGGGCTGCTCGCCGCACGGAACCTCAATCACTGCGGTCTCAGATTCGAGCCTCAAACTGTTTAGAATCGCGTAGTCTCTATTCGCACGAAACCGTACCTCCAACCTTCCACCCTCGACTGTCGCTGGAAGTGCTCGCGTGTAGAGAGTCTTGACCCCGGCTTCGCCGACGACATCCAGATCACGAATGAGCCAATCGCCGCCGATGGCCACATCAAACGACTGCTTACCGGGAACAGGGTGGTGGAACTCCGCACACGCGATGACCACCCTCCACTCCGATCCTGGCAAGCCGCTGAAGCGATAGACAAAGTCTTTGCCGAGGAGCTGACTTCGATGAGTTTCGCGGACGCTACCAGCGTCTGCTAAATCCGCTGTGTGGGCGTGGACATGCCCAACAAGCCCAACCCATACAGAGGGTACCCCAACATCTAGGAGTGTCGTCGGTGGCATATCTACTGCCTCCATCCGTGACGTTTGGTGCCGTCGCGGTAGGTTAGCCAGTCTCGCCCACGAACTTTTCTCGGCAGCCGCACCGCCACCACTTCACCAGCCTGGGTGCCGACGATCGCTGTCAATCGGCCATCTCGGTCAAGATCGCCCACCACCGGCGATGTCGGTTGCTCACCCACCTCGATGTCAACGACCTTCGCCCCAGCCTCCTCATGCACTCTGAGTCGAGTACCAACACCAACTATCACCCTAAGCCCCTTCTTGCGACGAATAATGGCTGGACCTGACTCTCTCATCTGGTACCACACTGACCGAGGTTTCGATGACCATTCGGCTAAAGTCGGTCGCTCCAGGGTGTCTCGTTCGACATCGTGGGTGATGTGCCAGATGATGTTGGTTTCGCCTCCTGGGTTGACCACTACCGCCGATTCTGTGGCGATAAGCATCCTACCGTCGAGACTGCGCGAGATTACCGGAAACAGAGCCGGGGCGTTCGTCTCCTCAACCCACAGAACATCACCCTGGGGCGATATCCCAAAAACCCGCCCGTCTTCTGAACCAGCGACTATTATCCCGTAGCTTTCCGAAACTGCGCAGACCGGTCCCAACCCTCCTTCAGGGCGCAGATGCCACATCTGCTCGCCATCGGGGGCGACGCTATATAGACAACCGTCGCTACCAACCGCCAGAATGTGCGTAATATTCAGCTTATCGAAACTGGCTAGTGTCGGTGACAGATCAACCGATGCCCCTTCAGGGAGGTATCGATTTAGGGTGGTGGACCAGATCGGTGTTCCGTCAGCCCTGATGACTCTCAGCGTCCCGTCGAAGCCGCATGAAAATACGATCTCAGGCTTGCCGTCGCCGTCGATGTCCGCCACCGCAGGCGGAGCGTTCGATAGGCGCGCTCCGGCGTCATAGATCCAACGCGGTTCACCGTCGCCACCCAATGCGTACAGGCAGTGATCCCAGTTTGGGGCGAGAATCGTAGGGCCAAGCCCCGGTAGCTCTACGATCGCTGGGGATGCTGTAAACCTGTTATTGGCCTCAAACTCCCATAGAGGTCGCCCTTTTTCGCTCAGAGCGAAGAGAAACCCATCCTGGCTTGAGGCGATGACCTCCTGGTGGCCATCGCTATTAACGTCAGCGATGGCAGGGGTTGCCGAGATAGCGGCGTCGGTGGAGAAACGCCACCTGACATAGGCATTTGTAAGTTCTCTAGGCGGCATCCGGCCTCGTCGAGAGATTTCGTGGACAGTTGGGTTCGCGGCTCCAAACATTACCATCGCTCTCAGCAAAATACAAGCGAGGACTTAAGGTTGCCCTGCCCACAACACCACCCTATCGTTGTAATCAACAGAGTTTGATGTCCCAAATAGAAAGCACACGCAGAGCTTGAAGGAGCGCGACAGTGGAACATTTGACAATGGAACATTTCATGCACCTCGACAACGCGGAGCCCACCATCCCAGGCGGAACGCACAAAGGATGCATTTTGAAACACCTGATCGGAAACGAAAGTCCTGTGGGGGTCGAAGGCGGAATGAGGGTGGCATACTTTGAATACGAACCCACCGGCAGCACAGAACCGCACCGCCACGATCAAGAGGAACAGGCCTACTTTCTTCTGGAGGGGTTGATGACCGTCACCGTGGATGGCTCCGAGTATGACCTCACACCAGGGGGGATAGTCCATATCCCGCTGAACGCCGAACACTCCTACGCCCCGGTTGGAGAAGGCTGCAAGTTTTTGATAATCTGCGCGCCGGTGGCATTCCTAGAGGGATACCAAAACCAGTCCGATTGATGGGTTAAATCAGACACGCCGAGGTTGCTGTCTCGGACACTGGAATGATCTCATCTTGCGTAGTATCACCGTTGTCTCGCTTGGGAAATTAAAAAATGGTAAGAACTCCGTCGCCAGAGCAGACCGTCGCCGATCTGGACCTCTCGAACCTTCCCGTAGGTGAGATTTTGCGGCCGCTGGACCCGATAAAAGATGTCGAACGCAGTCTGTCTGAAACTTGGGAGACACCTCTTTCGCCGTGGGGCGGATTCAAAGTCCCTTCGGCGTTGTCGGTTGAACTGGATGACGGGCGGAAAGTTTTGGCGTTCGGCGAATCCGATAAAACGAAGGGTCTGGACCGGGCGATCCTGGCGCGTTCAGAGCACATGAGAGACTGCCACATCGCAGCCGTCGTACGGTTTGTGGACAGTGAGTCGTCACCCAACGAAGATCGGGCAGATCTAAAACACGCGCTCGCCGGTCCGGTATTCAGAGTTCAAACATCGCGCTGGTACTATCAGTTCGCAATTGAGGGACGTGAGCGCGCAGTCCTGATTCGCAGAAAGGACGATGAGTGGGCAGTGCTTGTGGGGATGGATGTGCAGACTCCAGATGGCTATGTCACTTTGGAGGTCGAGACGCGGGGCGACGGTATTTTCTGTCGCATCGCAGAGCTTGATGTCGATTTCCACTACACCGACACCACCTTCAAAGCGGGGAAGGCAGGTTTCAGGTCGGTAGGGCGCTCACTTCTTTCTTCGCTGCACATCTCGCAGACTCAGTCTCAGATGAGTGCCGATCAGAAACGTTCAACCAGCCTATACACTGGAGATATTCCCAGAGCGCCGGTGCTGGTCAAAACCATCGACTTAGTAGAGATGGGCGGAGCGCCAAAATTCGCTGATTTCTACGAACCAGACCGGTACGACATCCTGGTACAGACCGACACGGAATTGCGGGCCGAAACTTCCGATGGACAGCGGCTATGGGAGATCCCCTTAGTCATCAGACGTCCAGTGTTCTCCAGAGATCATGTCGAGAGTGGTGGACGGCTGCTGTACGGGTTCACCGGCAAAAGGCATGAACGGCACGAGCCGGACATCGCCGGACGGTTGCAGGAGTACACCATCGACGATGAGATGGTCGTCATCTCCTGCAAAACAGGGGAGATAGTCTCAAGACAGCCGCTTCCCGACGCCGTTGAGTCGCAGCGTTATTTCGATTTTGCGCCGACAACCGGATCATTTAACACTAACGAAGCCAAGGACATCGTGCTTAGAGAGTGGGTTGACAATCTAGGCGGCGGCGGATCGAGGCTGTGGGCCCTGGATGGAGAACTGAACCTGTTGTGGGAGCAAGAGCAGAAAGGCGCACACTACGGACATCACTGGGCGCTAACGATGTTCGATGTGGATGGCGACGGCTGGGATGATCTTCTGGCAGGGGGCGTCCTCTACGACCGGCACGGCAACGTGCGCTGGACACATGACCGACACGAAGAGGTCAGCGCGATCTATGGGGCATCACACTACGACGCTGTCGCTTTGGGCGATCTAGCTGACGACTCTGAGATAAACCCAACCTGTTTTCTGCTGGCTGGCAGCGCTGGTGTATATGTGGTCGACGGTCTGACCGGTGAAACCAACGCAGTCCATCGTGTTGGCCACGCACAGGGTCGTCAGATTGCAGCGGTTCGCACCGACCTCAACGGTGATCAGGTCATTGTGGCGACCAGATGGGGAAACATGGGGATTATCACCCTTTTTTCTGGCCGCGGTGATAGACTCTGGACAATGCAGCCGGATTCAATCGGACAAGGTGCGGTGCCAGTAACCTGGGGCGACTGGCCGACACAGCTTATATGGACCAACACCTCCAAAACCGTTCAGGCGTTTTACGATGGTCACGGGCAACTCTTGCGGCGGTTGCCGGAGCTGAGCGAACTGTGGGGCGACGAGATGCGCCTTGGTTGCGGTGTGATACGGATGGGCAGCGCCGACACGGACTACACATCGATCGCACGCAATGGAAAATTGTACGTATTTGGCCCCGAGGAGTAGCTGGCCAGCGACAGAGATCGAGGCGAGTAAGCGCCTGTCAAATAATGCGAGTCTAGTCCCATCGGTGGTGCCGAGACAGTACGCGCGCACCATCGGACATGGCCCAAATAGCTGATATAACCAGGCGCAGAAACTCTCTCGATGCCAGCTTTGATACATAAGTAGCCGCTCAGATGTCGTTCGTACAGAAGACTTACACCGCAACAGAGCTGGACCCCAACAGATTTACCAGAGGCTGATAAAGGTATACGAGCTACTTAGAGATGAAGGCGTGGAGTTTGTCGTGGGGAGCGATCTGCATCACATATCTGATCCGACGCACACACCATTCGCCGTATGCGACAGGCTCGGTAACGGTGCCACGGACATAAAGTTCATCAGACATTTTCTTGATGGCGCTTAGAGCTGGCGGAACGCCGTCAGAGCGCGATGACACAGTTACTCCCGGTCTATCAGTAGAAAGAATCAGATGGAACAGCTTTCAATTGTGCAAGATTGGCGTGCCAGCGCTGTGATCGTGGTGCCAACCGATGCTTCGACGGAGGTATCAGAGACTGCGCACGATCTCTCGGACATCATCGCCACGATGTCAGGCGCGGCCCTACCGGTCGTTTCGAGACCCGGTGACGGTCCCGCTCTGGTACTCGGTTTACAAGACCAAGATCGTTCGCTTCCGCCACTTGCGTACCACGTTTGGCGAGATGACACGGCGTTGTATTTCTCAGGCGGCTCCGATCAGGGAGTTATAAACGGTGTCTATGCGTTTTTGGAGGTGGAGCTTGGCTGTCGCTGGTACGTCCCAGGCCCCTTGGGAGAACACATCCCGAAGCGTGAAACCGTCGCCGTCGGGTCCCTTAATATGCAGAAGACTCCCGATTTTGAGAGCATCACCGGGTTCGGAAGGGATAGCGACACTGAGTTGGGCGATCTCTGGGCGCGTCGCAACCGTCTTGACGGTTTTCCGATGCATTTCCACTCCCACAACTGGCACAACATTGTTCCACCTGACATGATTGATGAGAACCCAGAGCTTTTTGGCCTCCTTGGTGCCAAACGGACCACCATCCAGCTTTGCACCACAAATCCTGAAGTGGTGGACTTTGCTGCCGATGCTGCGCGGCGCTATTTCGACAAAAACCCTGACGCCCCTAGCTTTTCCCTCAGCCCGAACGACAACATGAGTTTCTGTCAGTGCGAGAACTGCCGCGCCCTCGATGCGCAGATTGGTATCGACCCGCTGGTTCCAGGCAGCTCAATAACAGACCGGCTCGTCCACTTCTTCAACAAAGTCGCCGTCGAGGTGGAGAAGACGCATCCCCACCGCCGGTTGGCTTTCTACGCATATCTGAACCACACCGAACCGCCTCAAACGGTCACTCCCCACCCGCTTCTGCTGCCGGTCCTGGTCCATACTCCGTGGGACTACTGCATGCACCATCCCATTGATGACCCCGTCTGCGAGCGCAACAGACGTTTTGCCGAAGCGGTTGTGGGATGGCACCAATTCAGCCCACAACTGTATCTGTACGACTACTGGGCACACTACTACCTTTGCGGGCACCACGGTGTGGTTCACAACATCAAACGTGATCTGCCCTGGCTACACCGCAACGGCGTCGTCGGGTTCTATGGCGAGATGCATCCTCAGCGATGGACTCAGCCGCTAAATTTCTACGTGCCCACAAAGCTGGGGTGGGACGTAGACGCCGACGTGGACACCATTGTCCAAGAGTTCTACACCCACATGTTCGGCCCCGCCGCACCTCAAGTGACCGAGTTTGGCCAGATGTTCGAGGACGTCATGTCCCAGGTGCCCAAGGACGCTGAGCATGACTACGAACGCGCATTCGTCCACGGTATGACCCTCGAGTTTTTCGCCAAGGCTGGCTCGTTGTTGGTTGGTGCTGATGACATAATCCAAAAAACGTCAAAGGAAAACGGCGAATCGGACGCGATCCAAAGGCGGATAGAGCGCTATCGAATCGGACTGCGCTTGACAGAGCAGCTAGCGTTGGAGAAGCAGAACCGTTTTGCCGGGCGGATGATCGAAGTGATTGATCACTTAGAAGCACTGACAAGCCTTTTGGATGAGATCGCCGCCAAACCGGAACTGGACGGAATGATCTCGCTCTTCTTGGCGCAGCAGATGACGAAATCGGAGCTTGACCATCTTCCGTCTTACCGGGAGGTGTGGGAGCAGGCGATCCCGTCAGAAGATGGGCGAACCGAGCTGACTCGAAAGCTGGATGAAGGGCGAACCGCCCATGTGGCGCAAGCGCTTGGATACTGGACTGACTGGCATATAGTGGGGCTGTGGACCAACCCTGGTGGTGACCCGATGGACACGCACTATCCTCCAGAGGACGGGATCGACCTCGACGCAACATACGAGGGTAGGAGCGGCCAGATCCGGTGGCAGCAACACAAGTGCGACAGCGGCTACGGGATCGTAGACATTCGCAAACACTTCTTTCCAGAGGAATCGGAGTACACGGTGGCCTACGCGTACACCTCCGTTGTGTCTAACTGTGACAGCGACGTGAGGATGGATGTGACCTGCGACGACGACATAGTCGTGTGGGTAAACAATGAGATGGAATTTGCCGGAGGCGCAGTCACCGGCAAATTCGACATTCATTTCGATGTGCGTTTGAACTCCGGTACGAACACGGTTCTCGCCAAAATCCTTAACAGGTCCCACGCTTTTGATTTTTCGGTGCGGCTAGTCGACAATATCGGTCAACCACACTGCGCGATCGTTTGGACTTAGTGGTGACGGCTGCAAATAGGGCAACGACAAACCGTTTGCGCTTTGCACAGAACTACAACCGGTGAGGAGAATTCGTGGCGCTTCGACCTAACATCCTATACATCCACTCGCACGACACAGGCAGGTACATCGAGCCCTATGGTCACGCGATCCCGACGCCCAACATGCTGCGTCTTGCCAAGGAGGGCACACTCTTTCGCCAGGCGTTCTGCGCAGCACCGACATGCTCAGCGAGCAGAGCCGCGCTATTGACCGGGCAGAGCCCACATTCAAACGGGATGAACGGGCTGACCCACCGTGGTTTTGAACTCTACGACTACTCGCACCACATTCTGCACACCTTGCGGAAAGTCGGCTACACCTCCACTCTGTGCGGTGTGCAGCACGTTTCTACCGACACAAGCAAGATCGGTTACGATAATGTACTCAGTCTCAAAATGGACGAAGAGACCACCGCTGCAGAATTCCTTCATGACACACCGGCGGAGCCGTTCTTCATGTCGGTAGGCTTTATGAACACCCATCGACCCTACCTGGAACCCGGCCCAGAAGAGGACGAACGGTACACACTTCCTCCCCCACCACTCTGTGACACTCCTGAGACCCGCCACGAAATGGCGTGCTACAAAGCCAGCGCACGCTGCTACGATGTTGGAGTAGGCAGAATTCTCGATGCGTTGGATGAGACGGGCCTGACTGAGAACACCCTCGTAATCAACACGACGGATCATGGGCTGGAGTTCCCGAATATGAAGTGCACACTGTTCGACGACGGGATCGGCGTCATGCTCACTATTCGGGGCCCAGGTGGGTTCAACGGCGGTAGGGTATACGATGGACTGACAAGCCAGATCGACATTTTCCCAACAGTATGCGAACTGCTCGGTATTGATCGCCCAAAGTGGCTGGAAGGCAGGTCGTTTATGCCAGCTATCCGAAACGACGTAGACCAGGTAAACGAGGAGATATTCGCGGAGGTGTCATACCACGCCTCATACGAGCCCCAGCGCACCGTGCGCACCGACAGATGGAAATACATCAGGCGGTACGGCGATTGGAACACATCAGTGCTCCCCAACTGCGGTGACAGCGTAAGCAAGGACCTATGGATCGAGAATGGTTGGGCGGATCGGTCGGTAGACAGCGAGCAGCTTTACGACCTGGTGTTCGACCCGTTCGAAGCGAACAACGTCGCAGGAAGTTCAGAACTAAACGACGTCTTATCCGATATGCGCCAACGCCTCGACAACTGGATGAAACGGACAGACGACCCGCTACAGACAGGCTACATAGCGGCACCGTCAGGATCAAAGATCAACCGATCCGACGATGTGTCACCTCAAGATGAACCCTACATCGTGGAGTGATCTTCGGCACGCAATTGGCACTCCAGACGCGCTCTCAAAACGACTGTTCGGCAGACATTATATCTACGTCATGCGGAAGCGCTGCCCGTTCGCCGCCAGTTTACTGCTGCGACGCTAAATTTTTGTCGTCCGAGTGACAGTCCGGTTGAGCACCGGCGCACCAGAATACGCCCGACCCAGTTTTCCACCGGAGCGCTGGTTGTGTCGCCGCCCAGGTGGCAACGGTGCGTCACACCCCCCGACGATAGGTATTCAAGCATGAATTTGGGTATAGCGCTTCACCATCCCAACAAATATTGGTTTCCACCGCTGCCCAGCATATCTTCATGTCGACAGATCGGCAACTCGGTTCCAGGGATGGAGGTGGCAAGTGGCGAATCGCCTGTCCAAAACATCCCCCAGCTTTAGCCCGGCTGACACGAAACAGTCCCGACAGCTGCTCGGAGCCCTACTCATAGTAGATTTTTTCAGTGCTGGGGCATTTCTAGCCGGTGCACGTCTTCTTGTATTCTCCGAAAAATCAGGATCATATTGGTGATCGTGTCTATCATCGCGGCTTTAGGACCGATGGCGGCACGAATACAACACAGTGCGTCCGCACAGTTCACTGGGCTATCGACCGCCAGCACCAGAGGCAATCGCCCGGCACTGGAGGCAATCGCCTGGGGGGGGGGCTCCCTCCAAGACCATACACTCACGATCATCAAATACTAACTTTCAAAGTGGACCGACTATATGGGTCAGGGCAGTACACTGAGGGTACAACCGCGTTCTACTACCACAGGTATTGGCTCACACCAATTGGTCTACAGCGGCCTACTGGAGTGGCTCAGCAGAAAGGGAATTGGGGGAATAGCGGGTGGCTGGAACCGTGTTCGGCAATACCGATTAAAAGAGGAAATCGCCGCGAAGTGTACCCTGAGTGTACCATTTCAGAGCAAAACGCGCAGATCGAGGGTGGCAATTTCGGACCTAAATTCTTGTAGATAAAGAAGTACTCCCGCCAGGAATCGAACCTGGAACCAACTGATTAAGAGTCAGCTGCTCTGCCTGGTTGAGCTACGGGAGCAGAAGCGACCCAATAAATCTCCGTCCAAACGCCGAACAGGTCAAGCTTTGAAATCTCGCCCCGTCGTCCCTATCGCCAGTGATGTCCGCTGACGTAAGGGGCTGCCGCCCTGCTTGCGCCCGCCCCTTATTCGACCGAGATTTGAACGGGACAGCGTCTTGTCACTTCAGGGGATATCTCGTTGGCACCATTGTGTATTCGCTGTCCAGCGGCTCCATCATATTCGGGACCGGGCATCAAAGCCAGCATGGTGGACCGAAATTACCTGCAGAACGTTCGCGCGGGCGAATTAGAAGGAGCGGAGGTGCTAGTTGAACCCGACGAGGTGTTGTTCGCCGTTGAGCTATCGGAGAGATTAGTAGTGAATTTGCACGGACGGCTCTTCCCTAAATGCGACGAAATCTAGCGCGTTACCTTCTGCTGTACGTTGCAGCGGTACCAACCCCGGGTCTTTGCCACTGCGACGCTGCCTCTTCCCTCATCTTCACAAAATAGTCATCTTTGTCAGGCGTAGTGGCGATTCGGTGCTGAAGCGCGGCGATGGTGCGCCTCAAGATAGCTTTTTCGCGGCCAACTCGTTGGTCCACTAGGTTGATGAGACGGCGGTGGAGCACGACAAAAGACACGAACTGCTTGTAGAATTGTTGGGACATTCTTTCTATGGCCTCTGATACGTCTTTGGAATAGATCGCAGAGCGTGTGCGAGAGTGCAAAAATGCGATCTGCATAAAACTCGGACGCACGCCCTGCCTGGTGAAAGCCCGGCGGATGCGGTCGTCTGTTTTGTTGGCGAAGCTCCTGGTCGCCACGAGGATGAGCAGGGCGTTCCGTTCATCGGAGCGGTAGGAAAGCAATTGGACGGGATGCTTGAGGTGGCGGCTCTGTCTAGGGATCCGGTGTTTATTACCGCAGCGGTTAAATGCAGGCCTCCCAAAAATCGCGATCTCAAAGTCGTTGAGATCAGCGCTTGCGACGAGCACCTTTTTGCACAGCTAGACCTTCTCCAGCCCAGGCTTGTCGTGTGTCTCGGGCGTATCGCTCTTCGTACTGTGTTGGGTCGTATTGAGCTAAGCGATGTACGGCGCAGATGGGTTGAAAAGGACGGGCGGCTGGTCACCGCGACATATCATACAGCCGCAGTGTTCTACAATAGGTCGCTCGCTGAGACGATTGCCGAGGATATGGCCTAGCTCGGCAAAGCCGTCGGGCAATTTGGTGAGTCCGCCGAACGTTGACGCGACATCGGCGCATCGTCAGATTGTGGCTTTCTGACGAACCCCCAACTCTTACGACGATAGATGGACCGAACGATGCCCAACCTGAACGACATGGACGTAGCCGAACTAGCCCGAAGTTGGATCGCAGTTCCCAGCCACAGCGCGATCAGCAATCGCCCACTGGTCGAACAGATGGATCGGGACCTGACAGCGATGGGGTTTGAGGTGCAGACCTATCTTTTGAGGGGCAACGACCCCGACGATCCCGAAAAACTGAACCTGATCGCCACGTTGGGATCAGGACCAAGGCGTGTGGTGCTTTCAGGTCATTCAGACACCGTGCCGGTTGGCGACGAATCGTTGTGGACCAGAGACCCGATGGGCGAAATCGCCGACGGGACGCTCTTTGGCTGCGGCAGTGTAGACATCAAAGGACCCACCGCGTGTGCTGTGATGGCGGCAGTTAACGCACATCGAGCAGGGAAACTTGGTGATATAGAGGCGGTAATCGCAGTCAGCGCCGACGAAGAGGTTGGGCACATCGGCGTCAAGCAGTTCGGCGACCAGTATCCCTTCGAAAACGTGGTCGGTGTTGTCGTAGTCGAACCGACATCAATGTCTGCGATCAACGCGCACAAAGGTGGCACGCGGATTGAGGTACACGTTCATGGCAAGAACTGCCATTCGAGCCAACCCTGGGAAGGGGTAAACGCGATTGAACAGGCTCACCGCTTTATTGGTGAGTTTGAAGCTGTTTGCGCTGAGTGGAACCAGAGGCGACACCCGGCTTTTGGATCGAACGAGGGGCCAACTGCTCCCATCACCGGGATAGTCGGATTCCAAGCGGTGAATGTCATACCAGATCGCTGCACGATCACAATCGGTGCCCGTCCGCTCTGCCGAGAAGATCGCGAAGACCTGCTACAACGACTCGACCGGTTGATCGGCGATTTGAGCGATGAGGATTCCGCTCTATCAGCGGACAGAAGGTTCAGCGCCGATGTGGTCGCAGGGAGCGACGCCTCAGCGATGGCGACGTCAGCCGACAATCCTTGGTACACGCTCGTCCGCACTATCAGAGGCCAACAGCACCCGCAGTTCGTGCGCTTCGGTACCGACGGTGGCGAGTTCTCCGAGATGGGTCTGCCTTCTGTTGTTTGCGGCCCTGGAGACATTTCTCAGGCTCATCAGCCTAACGAGCATATCGACCTCAATGCTCTTTACGAAGGCACAGAGCAGCTCCGTGATATTCTTATCGCCGCTGCCGAGGCCAGCAGTTTATCCCTCCCTGCGGTGGATGGGAAAAAATAAAGTCGTGGTGAATATCGACCTCAAAAAACATGGGTAACACGCAGCAATTATGGGGCGTTGTGACCTGCCCCCTTGCCGGATTGTGTAGCCCCATGTATATTGCTGGTGCATGTCGATCGGGAAGCAGTGTGTTCAGTCGGCGTGTGCGCGGCCATCTGACGATGCGTAACTTCGTCTCTGACTAAGAGTTTGGAAGGCCTCTAACTATAAGGTCCGCCGCGCTAATAGGAGTGTGTGGGCGCTGGCCCACTTCTTTTACACAGGTCACCTTCACTTTAGAAGGGGTGAGACGGCCTAGTGCAAACATCAGGAGTGTGAAATGTTTCGGCGGATGACGTTTTTGGTCATACCGCACGCCTCAATCGGGTCTCGGGGGTTTTCGGTGTCCGAGAAGTACGTACGGTTGGGGATGTGGGTGCTTGCCGCTTTTGTAGCGATATCGGCCTACTATACAGTTGGCTACAATGTCCGTGCCCATCGCGAGGCTGCGATTGTGGCGTTGACCAATGACCAAGTACGTATGGAAGCGCAGTTGCGCAGACTCTCAGAAGACATAACTGCCGCCAGGCGGCGGATGATGTCGCTGGCTAGCGACGACGAGCTACTCAGGATCGCAGCAGACATGCCGCAGGTTGATGCCGATGTCCGTAGGGCTGGTGTTGGTGGCAGCCACGGCAGTTTCCCCATTGACGGTGTCAGGTTGGAGGGTCGGCTCATTCGCCGCGCCAACTACGTCCAAAGTCAGCTTGGTCAGCTAATCCGTGAGTCGGAGTTTCAAGACCAGAGCCTGACCGACGTTCATAGCCGACTCGACCGAACGCAGGACCTACTAAAACATCGCCCATCCAGCCTTCCGGTTTCGTTGGCACTGGCATACATATCTTCAGGCTACGGCTACCGCCGCGACCCGTTCACCGGGCGGCGTCGCCTCCACGAAGGAATCGACATCGCAGGCCCAAGGGGCACTCCGGTATACGCTACAGCCGACGGTGTTGTTAGGTCAGCGGGCTATGTCAGCGGGCTAGGGCATCGGGTCGCAATTCAGCACAAAGGTGGCTACCGCACTGTCTACGGCCATCTGAACCGGGTGATGGTAAAACGAGGACAGGCTGTCTCTCGCCACGAACAGATCGGTGAGATTGGCAGCAGTGGTCGCTCTACCGCGCCACACCTCCACTACGCTGTGACCAAAGACCGGCGCCCCCACAACCCCTGGCACTACCTGCCTCTTGAGTAGTGGCCCCTAAGCCACCGACGAACCCCGTTCATGATAACGCAACGTTAGTGTTGGGCAATGATTATGCCCATGTGCGTGGTTAAGCCGCTTTCTGTCTCAACGCTATAGACAAAAAACAGACGCCCGCACACATGATCGTGTGCGGGCGTCTGTTCATCTGTTCTCTATCGGGCTCAGTGCATCATCAACCCATATCGAATGCTACGGTTGATAGGCCTGCCACAGAGCGCGGTAGTAGCCCATAAACCGCTCAGGTTCAGGACTTTCAGGCACTTCAGCCAGCGTGAACCCATCATATCCGCTCTCATCCAACATTTTGAAAAGTCCTTTCCAGGGGTATCCATCGTTGGACAGGTTGGTGATGTGCACCAGTCCAATTCGAGTGGCCATCTTTTCAAAAAACGGCACTATGCTGCCATCCACGATGTCGTTCATGTTGGAGTTCCAGCACACTTTGACGTTGGGGTGATCTGCGGTCTCCATGATTGAGGAGTAAGGGCCGGGATCGCTTGTAGTCCCGCCGTGCACCTCCAACCGAATCTCAATACCGAAATCCTCGGCGAACGCGCCGCATTCGTTTAGAGCTGTGCCAATCTGCGAGAGTGTCTGCTCTAAAGGTACCCCAGCTTCGATCTGAACACCGTTAGGCCGAACCTTGACGCCGGTGGCCCCGACGTCGTGCGCCAGCACGACATAGGCTTTCGTGCCGTCGATGTTCCGCTTAACTTCATTTGGGTCGGTTGCGTGATACTCAAACGCGCTGCCCAACCCGACCAGGGTGACATCGCTATCGGCAAACTGAGACTTGACTTTGGCACGCTCAGCCGCCGTGAGCGCATCTTCGACGTTGTGAGCGTGAGTGGTCCTGAGTTCCACTCCTTCAAAACCTGTTTCTTGGCAGATACCGATCATGGTCTCAATGTCCCACTCGCGCCCCAGGTTGTAGGTGACGAGTCCCAGATGCATGTTAGCTCCTTGATCGAACAGTCATTGTGGGTTAAAAACCAGCGGCCCTATGTCAGCACTAGGCCGCACAAGAGTTCAAAGCTAGGGGAAATCGGCACCCGAACACAGGTGTGCACGGTTGGGATTGCTATATAATGGAGCGCTACGACCTCTTTTTTCAGAGCCACACCGATCTCAAGGTGGTGCATGACGGCAGCTACATCAAAGATCACACCCTTGTTGAACATGACGGGGTGTGGCACCTGTTCGCCACCACCGGAGCGTTGGGCACTGACGAGAGATACGACGGGCAGGAGGAGCATCTGTGCCACGGGGTCAGCGAGAATCTGGCTGAGTGGAAATTCCTAGATCCGATACTCGCTCCAGGTGCCCGTGGCGATTTCGACTCCTACAAAGTGAGGTCTCCAGGCGCAGTGGTGGAGAATGGCTGCATCTGGCTATTCTACACCGGGGTGCGCCGCGCAAAAATGTCAGGCACTGTGCGGATCGGTTTGGCGATGTCGCCAGACGGCGATCAATGGCGCAAATGGCCCTCCAACCCGGTGGTCCGAAGCCGAGATTCGCGCAACATGTGGGACCCGCATGTCGTGTGGGACCCAACCCGTAAAGCGTGGATCATGTACTACACTTCCCGAGCAGCCAAGATCGACTATGTCGGTGTTGCAACATCGGACAACCTTTCCGACTGGACGGACCACGGTACATGCTTGGAGTTCCCCCAGGAAACCGTGACCAGCTACTGCGCCACAGAATCACCGTGTGTCGTATACAACCCCATGAGGGATCAGTTTGTCATGTTCCTCAACCACGGGACATTCGAATCGAATAACGCGGTTCGGGGATGGGGCAGAATGCGCCGATACACCAATCACGACGGATTGGAGTGGGCAGCCGGGCGAAGCAGGGGATCCTATCACCCCAAACCGATGCCACGTCCTGCGCTCAGACCGAGGCATATAGGCTATGCTGGTCAGGTGATCTGTGTCGAAAACCGATGGTTCCGCACAGGGATCGTAGGGGGGCGCGGCTACTCCCACTTGCGGTTTTTCGGGTTTGAGTGGCTGGACGATGGGCGACCGAAAATACTGGTGGACTAGATCCACATTTCAATACGACTGCCGTCGCGTCCATAATGCATGTCAACCGAATCGACGTTAGTGCCAATCCACAGAACCCTCTATAGGCGATAAAGGTAACAATACAGCCCCAGACATTCTTGATGGAATCGTGGCTAGAGGACCACCGGCTCACCACCGCTGGGAATCTCGGGGAGAGCGGCGTCGCCGACCTTGCAGTGGGTGAGCTACTTGAGCTTGTCGGTGAAAATGAAAGCATCCTGGGCGACGTCTGGTTGGCCGACGAGGACACGCGAGGATAGGAGCGGCTTCGTCAGGCGATAGCATTGACGTACTCAAACGTAAGCCCCGATCAGGTCCAGGTTGTCACAGACACCAGCGAGAGGCTGTTTATTCTCTTCAACCTGCTGGTGAACCCCGGAGACGGTGTGGTTGTGCCGTTTCCAGCGTTCCAGACGCTGTACCAGGTTCTCAAGGACATCGGTGCGAATATCCGATTGGTGAGGCCTCAGTGGGAAGACAGATTTCAGCTTCGGCCCGACGCGGTGTAAGCTGCGCTTGACGACAGTATCAGGCTGATGATAGTTATCAACACACCCCACAACCCTACAGGCGCGGTATTTGATCCATTGGCGCTCAAAGAGATAGTGGACATGGCGCACGAGCGGGTAGTGACCGTGCTTGCAGACGAGCACTACTGTTTCTTGCCGCTGGATGGTGACTACATCCTTCCATTCCTGAGGAATTTGGATGATCGGGTCGTCGCCACAGGGTCGATAATAAAATGTTTCGGCACGATGGGTTTGAGGGTGGGTTGGGTGATCGGAGAGCCGGACCTGCTAGTCAAAGTCAGAGATTGGCGCAACTATCTTTCACACACACTTTCCGAGGTGAGCTCTCTCTTGGCTACTCTAATCCTGGAGCGGCAGGGCCCGCTGCTCGAAAGAAGCAGGCGGGTCGTGGAGACCAACCTCTCCCATCTAAAGGAGTGGATGCCAAGGCAGATGGGCCTTATGGATTGGATTGAACCCAAAGGTGGCGTTGTCAGTTTTCCACGATTTGATCTTGACATGACTTCGGATGAGCTGTGTCAACGGCTAATAAGGGAGGCCGACGTATTCTGTCTTCCTGCGAGCAGTTTTGAGATGGAAGGCCACGTTCGTCTGGGGTTTGGTATGGAGAACAACGTGTTCATTCCAGCGCTTGAACGGTTAGGAGATTGGCTCTCTTCGTTCCGATCGTAAACGCTATCTGCAAAGAAACACGCGTTGTTCCTATACTTTGGCGCTGACACTGGCACTCGGTGGGCGTAGATTAGTAGAATAACCAACCTCAGTCATGCGTCGTTTGGAGCCTATAATGCATTCCTCACGCCGAAAAGCTTTTACCGTCGTCATCGCGCTAATCATGGGCTGTGCAGGCCCAGTGACCTACTACCGCGCCGACGTGAGCTACACCCCCGGTATTTCCCAACGTAGAGTAGCGCAGGTGGTGGCGCATACCCTACAGTCCCACGGATATGCCATCAAAGCCTCCAGCGAGTTCACCGGGAGCATCACAACCGACTGGCGCAACAGCACCAACATTGGCAAAAGGGTGCTCGACGGCAAAAAGCGACGCGATCTGTTGACAATCTCCCTGAGCGATTCATCGGCGACATTAAGGGGCGAGTCACAGGTTAAAAGCGGCGTAGGACTCGTCACCGCGCTGGTAGTGGTGGTTGTCATCATCGCGGCGATTGTTGCCATCGCCAGCCTCAGCGACGATGACGACGACGAGGAAAATGAGGATCAGCATGGCGGCAAGAAATCGCGGCGGCGAGGCGGAGGAGGAGGAATTCATATGCCCCACGGCGGTGGTGGAGGCGGCGACAGCAGCGGGGACGGATGGAGGCCGGAGTCGGATATTCCAGCACCATTGAGGGATGAATGGGCATCCATCGCTCACACAGTAAACTCCAGGCTGGCTGGAGTCAGTGTTGGGGACGACCCTGAATTCACATCATCGCCAGGAGCCGTCAGAGTCACCTACGGAAGCGCCCCAATTGATGAGGCGGCCTTCGATTCAACGAGAGGGCCCATGGCCATAGCCGTCACGCCGCTAGCAGCTGAAGGCATCAACCCGCAGGAGGCCAGAGTGCTTACCGACCGACTTCGCGGTGAACTGCTGGACCTCAAGCCCTATACCGTCGTAGAGCGGGATAAGATGACGGAAATCCTTCAAGAACAGGGGTTTGCGCAGAGCGAGCTCTGTGGAACCGATGAGTGCGCTGTCGAGATCGGGCGGCTTGTTGGCGTTGAGGGGATGGTCGGCGGCACTGTCGGCAAGCTTGGTGGCACGTACACGGTCACCATCAGGCTCATCGACGTAGAGAGCGGCGAGATATTGCGCCGCGCTACAGAGGATTGCGCGTGCAAAGTTGACGATCTGCTGCTCACCATGCGCCGCGTCGCCCGAACGCTGGCCGGACACAGCGCAGGACGTTGACCGCCACGATTACAGGATCTGCCCTGTCGTTGCATGTCTCGTGGAGGCGATAGCAGCGGTAGGCTGATGATCCAGTTTCGGGATCAGATCGCAGGAAGGTCATCAAAACCTACCCGCTCACCTTGCTGCCCTGAGGTCACTCCAAATAATGAGGCCAATCTGCTGGTGGCGCTGTTTGACAGTCAGACCACCAGGTCAATGCCTGAATCGTCCCGCTCCTCGAACTCAAACGCTCCTTTGTGGACAGTTGGAAGCTCCAAACGATCGGTGTCTGTGGATGATCCCAGCGTGTCTGCTGCAAGCGTCAACGATTCGATGAGATCATAGCTGCCACACACAGCAGGTATTCCGATCTGCGATCCAAACTCCTTTAAACTCATATCATCCAGGAAAACGCCATCGTCGTTAAGAACATTTGGCGGTAGAAGCATGACATCGCCTGTGAGGTCCTTTTTGGAAAGCTGAGTGAGAATGTCCCTGCCGCTAAGCAGCCCGGAAACCGTGATCCCATCACCGTAGAACTCGTTTGTTACTACGTGGGGCACAACGCTCAGACACTCTATCTCATTCAGTTGACGTACAAGGTCTTCAAGCACTTTCCAGACTAGCGGCGCTGTCACCAGGTCCACCGTCATCGCTCGCTGCAAGCCGTCTGCAAACGGCCCATAGTCTACCTCAAACCCATCAAGCAGTTGACGAACCATCCCAACACCGTTGCCCACCTGTGGAAACCCCTCGTAGTCGTTAGCTAGGGGCATCGGCGATCCACACATCAAGAAGAACTCGTCGGAGATGAAGACAAACCTCTGGCCTAAAGTCGTCAAAAGCTCTTTTTGGCGGCGCCCAAGCCATGACACAAGGTCTGCGGACTCACTGTCGCTGAATCTGCGCAGCTCCGGCAACCTCGACCTGTGATCGGACAGCCCAACAGGCACAATACAGACCGAACCGACACCAGGATAGAGTGCAATCAGATCGTCTACCGTACGGTCGAGCTGGTCTTTGTCGTTGAGCCCCGGCATAAGGACTATCTGCGTGTGGAGCGAGATGCCGTCGTCTATCAGCCGTCGCATGATCGGGAGTATGTCGGGGGCTTTAGGGTTGCCTAACAGCCTTCGCCGCAACTCGATATCGGTGGCATGAACCGACACATACAGTGGACTCAAACGTTGTTCTGCAGTTCTGCGAAGCTCCTCCTCAGGGATGTTGGTCAGGGTGACGTAATTGCCATATAGAAACGACAGTCGGTAATCCTCATCTTTGAACTTCAGTGTCTTCCTTACGTTTTTGGGGTTCTGATCTATAAAGCAGAAAACGCAGCGGTTGTTGCATTTGCGAAAACCCGGTCCTTTGAGATGGACACCGAGGTCGTCATCGTACTCCTTTTCGATCTCATATATCACCTGCTCACCGCCGCTTTCGACCAGTATCTCCACCAGCTCATCAGCGATGTGGAACCGCCAATCCAGCGGATCGGTGATCTCACTCCCGTTCACCACCAGTACTCGATCCCCTATATTGAGTCCGATCTCTTCGCCAAGAGAGTCTGGAGCTATTCGATCAATTTCTAAAGGCATCGCTCTCGTTCGGCTTTGGGATGTGCCACGGCAAGATCAGTGGTCGATCAATCCCAGCGATATTTTAGGATATAACAATGCTTCCTCTGCTACTAATAGTGTTTGGGGCGTTTGCTCTATTCGGCGTGTTTCTGCTCCTTCTCCGCAAACAGCACGGGCGCAAACCGACGCAAAAATCTCAGCAGTGTAGTTTCTGTGAAACGGTGATCGATCCGGCAGACACAGTCAAACGTGAGGGCGCCCACGGTCGAACGATCTGGGTATGCAAGCCGTACGCAAGAGAGGTTGCCGCTGAATATGACACTTAGGTCGCTGCCCTATTCACAGATGTATTGAACCGCTGGCATGTCGAACCGTTCCAATTTGGGCGGCGTAAACCGTGCTACCTGGACCTGGTTGCCGCTGATGGAATCCACTGGAAAACCGGTGACGTAGCCTTCGGCTTCTGTGGTGAGATAGTTTGTCACGCCCTCGTGAGGGTGAATCCACTTTTCGGGACAGCTACTCTCCGCGACCAACCTACCGCCGTCTTGATCGGCTACTCCGGCAGACCAGCCAATAACGGCATCGGTGAACCCAAATTCCGCCTTTCTCAAAGTCCGCGCACCAGACGACATCAGCCACCGACCACCATCATTTGGCTCACACAGCACGCCAAACTTCCCTTGGAACTTGATACGCTCCACCTCCACCGCACTATCAACATCGCTGAACAACCAGTAGCGCCCCCAACTGGATTCGATCCTCAGCGCCACCGCCAACTCGCCAGCGTCGGTGGGCAAATCCAGCAGTTCTATGTCTGTAATGGGAAACCGCCCGTCAGGGCCGTCTGGCTCATGCACCGCGACGAATGAGCTTTTTGCACCCTCCCCGCGTCTTATCACATCGACATAGCGCACCCTTCGCCCAGGTGCCTCAAACCGTTCCTGACCAGGGCCGTTGGATACCACCACCTCATCCGCAAGAGTGAGCATCCAGAGCCGGTTTTTCCGATCGCTCTGTTTCCACACCGCTCGCCAACCGCCAGCGGTATCTACTGTTGAACGAAAGTCCCGCAGGCCGAATACATGCTCATCCTCCATGCTGGCCTCAAAATCAGGCAACGGAGCTTGATCGGGTATCCTGATGTCTTCAAACTCTAGCGAGCCGTTGTTGGCATCGCTCGAAGCCAACTCGCTAAATACCCGCCAATCGTGGTTTCGCCCGCCAGCGACACGGAATATGTCAACCATCACGGTGGTGTCATCTGGGCCCTTAATGAGCGCGATAAGTCGCCTGTATTCAGAGCATTGTGGGTAGCATGTCGAACTTCCTTCCACAACCGAAATACTGGGAGAAGTCACCATCATGTTGAGCGATGGCTTTCGCCCGATTTCACCGCTCTCCGACTGCTCTTGACCGTCGACAATTACCAGGTTGTGGCTCGCAGTGCTTCTTATCCACCGCTGACTCGGCGACGAGGAGAGATACCCCATGTCGCCCAGGATAGTCCGCCCACGATCAACGTAGTACAGCCCAAGGTTGTCTGGGTGGCGATGGCCACCAGGTGGGTTGAACGGCAGCGCCGCCATTGAAGCGTTTTTGCCGCTTCCGTGGCGCAAGATCGGTGTCATCCACGCAGGGAAGTACAGTTCGGGCAGTTGAGATTGGTCTGCGTTTGAGTTGGCGAGCGACGACGCATCCAGGTGGGTCATCCCGTAAGATGTGACACCGAGGCCCGCCTGGGAGTAGATCAATGAGATGCGCTGCCCCAACAGCTCTGGAAAACGTTTGAACCCTATCTCCAGAACCGTCGATGCACCAAGGTCAGTCGGTAGTATCTCTCTTGTATCCGACAGAGGTACAAGCCGTCCATCCGCTCTGCGGCAGTCGACGACCGCCTCAATCATCTGTGAAAGCATCGGGTCATCACCGAAGAGATCGACCACGCCAGACCGCCCAGGCGTCTCAACGGGCCATCTGTAGCCGTGGAGGGTCTCAGGAACGTCCAGCAGACCGCCTAAATACATCATCGTATAGGCGGGGCTCTCGGTGCTGAAACCGTCGTAGTTGAAAGAGCTGTCCCTGATCGCCGCATACCCTCTGATCGCCACATCTGCGTAGAGAGGCAGTCCAAGACATTTCGCCACCGCCGCCATCGCCGAGTAGATGCGTGGTGATTTGTTGTTGACGCAGTCAGCCTCCCCCGGTCCTCCTATATAAGGTTCGGCCTCCATTGCCCACTCAAGAATCAGGTCTCGTTCAACGCAGTTTCGTTCATCACCCGACCAGATAGGTCGGGAGTCATCATCTTGAGCATCGTGAACCGCGTCATAGGCCTCACAGATCGTCTGGAGCGTTGATATGGCCCCGGTGCTGGCGTGATAGCGCCCGCCTCCCCAGTAGTTTTGAAGCATCGAGGCTTTGTCTCTAGTGTCATCCCCATAAGGATCGCTGCACGGATGTCGTTTGAACTCCAACGGCAGCTCCATGTCGTGCCATGCTGCATAGAGAGGATCGCAGTCAGCGACGGTATCCCAATAGTCGTGATAGAGCCATGAGCCAAACGCTTGAGTCAATCGAAGAAGGATACGCCGGGCGGTGGCGGCGTGGTGGGGCTTACCGGTCAAACGATAGAGAGTTGCGGCCCTGCTGAGCACACCGATCATGAAAGTCTGCTTACGGGAACGTATGATCCCGGAAAAACTCACATGAACCGGGTGCCGTCCCCACTTGTAGGACAGCCTACCGCTGCGGTCGTTGGGGTTCTGTCGCTCATCATCGTTGAGGTAGTAACAGAAAGTCTGATCCATCCTTGGGCACTGAAGCACTCCGGTCTCAGGATATCCATCGTCAGGATATCGCTGGCCACAAACTCTGCATGACATCGTGTCTGGCTCTCGCCAATCCCAGGAGATAATGCCGCTCTCCGACGCCCCTTCATGCGTTCTTACACCGATGCAGTTAGGGCACGAAAACGAGTACGACGAACCAGGGGTAACCAGTGAGATCATCTCGTCCACATAGTTGTCCGGCTGGTTGGCAACGTATTCCGCAACGCTCAACCCCTGATACCACTCTTGAGCTTTAGGAACGTTTTCTATGTTTTTACGACATAGCTCTACATCTCCGTCCGACCACATCGCAGGATGTTCGACGGCTGAACGCGATCCCAACAGCTCGGTTTTCCTGGCCTCTACACCCTCCCTGAACTCGATCTCATCACGGGATGGACTCTCTTTATCCTGCCAAGGCGCAAATCCGCCGCCGCCAGTAACAAGCTCAACAAAGGCGATCATTGGAGACTCTTTGCTGGACATCGTTGATCCTAGCTAGAAAAGAAAAGACAGGTATCAGTACGTCCATGAAACTGCCACCAACTTGACGACCGCACAAGCCCAAGGTTCACAACCACCATGCCAGGCTCATATATTTCGTGGTCATCGCGAGGTCACACGAACATCAGAAGGATAGAGGAATGGACATAGAAGCGGGCCTTAAGAGGCCCAAAATAGACATGCACTGCCACTCGTGGCGGTTTGAAAAAGAAGAGGACGAGGGCGTTTCGACCGACTGTCTTGTTGAGGTCGGAACAGAGCTGGGCATCACCGAGTTCTGGTGTTCGTCGCCGGTGTTAGGCGAGCGTGTATGGGAGATTGGGGACGTCCAGGGCGAAAACAACGCTGTGCACAGGGCCATGAAACGTCATCCAAACCACATAAGAGGCATGTGCCACGTCCAGCCCAGCCACCACCTGGCCGCTCTGGACGAACTCGAGCGCTGCCTTGATCTGGGGATGATCGGCCTCAAACTGTATCACCAGTACAAACTTAGCGACCCGGTTCACTGGCCGGTGATCGAGCGGGCGATAGATCACAAAATTCCGATCCTGATGCATGCCGGATGGTTGGCGCCAGAGCCGCTCGCAGGTCAGCCGAACGTCTCCCACGGCGGCCATTTTGCCGTGACCAGCCAACGGTATCCAGAAGCGATGCTGATCCACGCGCACATAGGTGGTGGGGGCGATTGGGAGAGATCGCTGCGCGAGATGCACGAAGCAGGACCAAACGTCTACGTCGATGTGAGCGGCAGCAACCTGGACGACGGGCAGGTGGAGTTCACTGTGGAGCAGATGGGCATTGATCGTGTGCTGTTCGGCACCGACGGGACGATGACCGGATGTGTCGGCAAGGTGCTCGACGCCAAACTGGGCGAGGATGAGAAAGAGATGATCTTCTGGGGCAACTCAGAGCGCGTGTTGGCCGCTCAGGGTGCAAAGCCGCTGACCGCGAGAAATAACGAGGTGTCCCGATGATTTTCGACGTTAACGCCTGGCTCGGAGTCTGGCCTTTCAGGTCGCTGAGGGACAACACGGCACAGGAACTCGTCGCCAGGATGGATCGCTCCAACATCGACCATGCAGCCGTATCACTAATAGAAGCGGTCTTTCACCGCTACCCGCAGCCCGCAAACGAAAAACTTGCCCAGGCGGTTGAACCATACCGCGACCGACTACACCCGATGGCGACCATCAACCCTCTCTATCCTGGATGGGGTGACGATCTCGCCTGTTGCCACGAATCGCTGGGTATGGTCGGCGTGCGACTATTTCCTGTGTACCACGATTACGACATCGCCGGCCCAGAAGCGTGCGAACTGGTCTCAGAGTGCGCCAAACGAAAGCTGCCGGTGCAGATACCCCATCGCTTGGAAGACGTAAGAGAGCATCACCCGATGGACCAAGGTGAGACGGTGGACCTCAACCGGGTCGCTGACCTCGTCTCAAGGGTGCCCGAAGCAACAATAATAGTCACCAACACACGGCCAATAGGATACTGCCCGCTCTGGCAAAGGGACGAACTGCGCGATCACTCGTGGTATGTCGATCTCTCCTTAGCAGAGGTGACCTACACGCTCCACAAGAACATCGACACCATGAAGGACATCGCAGTTTTGACAGAACAGGGCGGTCAAAAACATCTGCTCTTTGGTTCACACATGCCATTCTCCTACGCGGGTCCAGCGTTGGTGAAACTCGCCGTCCTGCCGGTTGACGAGGAAGCAAGAGAAGACATCAGTTCCCGAACGGCAGCGCGATTTTTTGGCGTGGATATTTAGGATCAGAAGATGAGCAGAACTTTGGATACGTGTACGCGTCGGGACCTACGGCTGGGCAGGCGGCCAGGGGAGTTCTCCTTCATCACGCCTTGGAGCAACACAGCTCACCGATCCTAAACAGAGTCGTCAAACCAGAATGAGAACAGCGACGCTTGCCTGAGCCGAAAGCTCAACCGGACCCGAAGATTCAGTCCTTGGGGCCAGTTGATTATCTGGTCCGTCGAGTCGGTCGTCAGAGTCTGATACTCATCCAGACCATGGCTTGGAATAGGCCTACCATAGACGTCACCCACTCCCACAGACCGCTCTTCCCCGTCGGTCAGTACTATCGCCTTAAATCGTCTGTTGGCGCCAGGTTCGTCACTCTCTTCGAACAGGCCGATTACACGTGCACCTGCGAGGACAATGTTTGTAAGCGAATCTGGTGTTCCACAACACCGCACCGAGAATTGATGGCAACCCGCCGCCCCACGTAACACCGAGCGCCAATCAATGGTCTTGCGCCTGACCGCTCACCCCTGAGGCGAATATTGACAGAAGGCCAGCGAGAATCGTGGAGCGAAATCGTCCTATAGCATCACACATACATCACCTCCGGCAAAATCGCCCAAAAGATTCGAGCTATCGCGTCCCATCGCCACTACGCGTTCGCCAACACAGGAAACAGATCACCCTCAAGCAGCTCTCCTACAGTCAGGACGTCCGACCTGCGATCCGTGCAGACATGCCCTTTGCCGCTGTATGTGGTCCCATGAGGCATATATATAGTCACCATCGCCCGTCGTGGTCTGTCGGCCTGATTCGGCCCGGCGTAGTGAAACGTCAAGCCGTTGTGGAAAGTGCAGCTCCCCGCCGACATCTCCACCGGAATTGGAGTGAAGTCCTTGTTCTCAGGCTCGTCCACGTAATCGAAAATATTCTGCGGCTGCGACAAGTTGATCGGATCGAGCCGCCCCCACAGATGCGATTTGGGCACGAACTGCATGCAACCGCTTTCCACGGTTACGTCATCCACCGCCATCCAGCACGAAAGCGCCTGTCCCGGTCCAGATTCCTTGAGCGGCCAATACGGAAGGTCCTGATGCCACGCCGAAGCTTTGCTCTGCTTGCCAGCGGGTTTGATAAGCGCGTGGTCGTGCCACAGCCGGATAGCCTTCTTGCGGGCTAGCTGTCGAGCTATCTCGGCGATCTTCGGAGAGAAAGTGTGGCGCCTGATATCCTCGACATGCTCCCAAAGGTTGACCATCTGAAGGAACACCGAGGCGTAGTCGGAGTCACTGCGGCTCGATGAGTGCTCCAACCGCTCTCTTTCGGCGACTGCGAAATCGAACCCCCTCCTCAAACGCTCAAGCTCGCCATCAGTAAGCACATCGGGAAGCTGTATATATCCAAACTCCTGATAAGTCCGTATCTGTTCGTCGATTATCTCATATCGATCCATAGGACGCTCCTTGGGGTACCGGCACCGGGCAGTTCGAAGAATCAGATGGAATATACGCGAACGGGGCCGCGTGTCTACTCAGGGGATGACCAGAAAGCCATTGCGTCTGAGCCGTCGTCGGTGAATATTTTCCCGATGACGCTCAGCGAACCCATATCCACAACATGAACGCCGTCAGTGTGCTCGCAGCCGACGAACGCTACCGTCTCATCTGGCGAAATCACCAACCCTATAGCCTGACTACCAACCGGTATCCGCTTGATTTCACTCAACGTCTCGATGTCAATCACCACCAGCTCGCCAGCCTCTGCCCAACTCGGCACCAGCGCGACTTTCCCGTCGGAAGTAAACGCCACCCTGATCGGCAGACCTGGACAATCAAACGTCGTCGTCACCTCGTTGGTCGCCACATCGATCACGCAGATACTGCCGCCCTCCTGATTGAGCGCCCAGAGCGAGCGTCCATCAGGCGTAAACCCCATCCCCTCAACGCCTTTACCACACACAATCTTCGTAATCAACTCGCCAGAGCCCCGGTCGATTACCGAAACATCCTCAGTGTTGATATTCGCGGTATAGAGCGTCCTGTCGTCAGGCGACACCAAGACCATGTGCGAAATCTCGCCGTGTGTCGGGATGCCCCGCGTGACAGTGTTCGTGTTGGTCTCTACCTCCACGACATACCCGGTCTGCCCAGCCGTAAAATAGGCGTTCAGACCATCCCGCGAAATCGCCGCACCGTGTATCCGCGTAAACTCGCCAGTGCTGATCTGCTGCACATGCCGCCTCGCCACCAGATCAATCACCGATATCGTATCCCCCGGCGGCGCATAGTTCGACAGATACGCAAACCTCGAATCCGTGGTAATCACAATCTCATGCGGGTTCGGCCCCACAGAGATGGTCTCCACCACCTCACACGACCCCGAATCCACAAACGACATCGTATCGTCGTGTTTGTTGCAGACTAGTAGGACCGGCGGCGGTACGTCGCGATTATTCATTCCTCACCCGCTGACGCTGTCGCATTATTGTCGACTTCGGCCGCACCAACGGCGGCGCGAGACTTGGGCAGCCCGGCATTTTCGCGCGCGAAGTCGACGATCTCGACGAGAATGTCCTCCCGCTTGAACCGTCGCCCCTTATCAGACGCCGCGCGGCTCACCGCATCGAAGTACTCCTGGTGTTGGAGGGGTTGTTCATCCAGTCCGTTCCGCCCCAGCTTCGACCTCTCGTCGGCCGAGAGGTCGTACCATCGCTCGCGATCCACTTCCCGCATTTCCTGCTATGTCTGCTGAAAATGCACCGGCGACACCACGGCGAGGTCTATGTCCGAGTACGGATGGAACGCTGCGAAGTTCTTATCTGGGTGTAAGCTGTATTTCCAGTTATCCGACCCTACAATCGCTACGCGTTCCGTCGCCCCCACGTGCGCTGTCACGTCTTGTTCAAAGCTGTCGTAGTCCACCTTCGCCGGGAACACCTCGACGGTGTCCGCTTGCAGATAGCCTTCCGCGAGCACCGCCGGGTCCGAGTTCGCTATCAATCTTAGGAATTCGTGCTGTTCCATGATCCGCCCTCAGTCGCTGCTCTTCTGCCCAACCCGCGCCCGCCGGTCAACCCAACAACAAATATACAGTCGTCAATTCCCTGTGCCGAGTGTCGCCTCCCACCAACAAAACTGGCGCAGACGAATGGATCACCTGCGCCGTTGTTCAACTGTGCGCTTTGGTGTGCTAGTCGGTAAAGTGGAATAGGCCGACAGCTTTGCCGTCGAGTTCGTTCCAGCGTTTGGCGGCTTCGGGTGTGGGAAGCACCTCGACTTCGCACTTCTTCTTGTCGAGGTAGGTCGCGGCGATGTCGGAGATGGAGAGCCCGCCCTCCATTCCCGTGCCGACAATCAAGCGAGGAACTTTCTTCGCAAAAGCGTGCTTGGCCTCCTCCATTGAGATCTCGTGGGAGTCACCTTCGGAGTTTTTCGAGAGCTTCTTCCTGCGCTTCTTGATCTTGCCAGAGGGCCTGATGATGAAGTCACGTTCAATTTTCTTACCATCGACAACAGCAAAACCCATCGCTGTCTCACTGATTTCCGGCCTCATGTTCTCGCCTCCTGTGTGCAGACACCCACTATGTGGAACTGACCCAGAACTGCGATCCTTACTATGAAATATACGGAAATCAAAGAAAAAAAAGCTGTTTAGCCCCCGGTGCGTCTAAGCACAAACTCCAAACCTCTATCAAATGCAGCACGTACGACCGGGTCATCCGTATATCCATCAAAGCCGTGTCCATAATCGGTCATGGTGACCAGCTCATTGGTAACACCGTGCTTTGTCAGCTCTTCGGCCATCGTCACTGAGAGGTGATAGGGCACATCGGTGTCGTTGTCGCCGTGGAGCAACATGGTTGGCGGATAGTCAGATGTGACATTTTGGACCGCGCAGTATGGCGAAAAAAACTCCGGCTCGTCGTGTGAATCACGGCCCCCTACCGCGAGCGGCCAAAGCCCGTTCTGACGGCAATATAAGTAACACTTATCCTTGTTGCGACCCTCGTACGGCTCGGAGATCACTGGGCCATCAACCAGAATCCCCGATTGCTCTTCAGTGACTGCGGGCTGCTGACAGCAAAACGGGTCCGGCGCGCTATACCACGGGCCGATCAGGTCGCCATAGCCGTAGTAGGACAGAATCGCTTTTGGGCGTGGATTGGCACGAAACCCAGAGGTCAAACTGAGATACCCGCCTGCTGAGTGCCCAATCACCGCCAATCGGTCTGGATCGACACCAAGGAGGTTTGGCCCCTTATCGCCTACCCATCGAAACGCATCCTCCAGGTCTTCTATGATCGCTGGGAGCTTTGATTCCGGCGCGAGGCGGTAGTCGATGGAGATCAAGACAAATCCAGCGTCGAGGTACGCCTCTAGCTGCTCGGGGTTCGGCCCCATTCGAGAGCCATACATCAGGCAACCGCCGTGAATCCAAACCACTGCTGGCTTGAGACCGCTGCCGCCGGACAAGGAGTAGACATCGGCTTTGATCTCCAGATCGCCGACGGTCTTGTACGTGAAGGTAGTAGAGGTCATCATATCCTCTTATGTGTGATGGAGTTAGGCATCGAATAGTGCATGATACGCAGGTTTCGGCTGGTAATCTGCATCAAACAGCAGCGGTTCGTCAGGGTTGCCGGTGAAGCCAGGAATCCACGAATGGCCGTCATCGACTCCCCACGTAACAAACGCGGTACACGCCGGGGAATCACAGCAGACGCGGAAAATGTCCTTATATAGCAAGAACTTGTCAATCTGCTCGACACCCTCACCGCCATCACGAAAGCTCAAGAACTCATCTGGCAAACTCTTTATCAACAGCCCCGGCACCACTGTCGGCCCCCACGTCCATCTAACAGGCCTAAACAATAAACTCCGAGAACTACCGCGCCCTATGCTCAGTCTCGTAGAACTCAGCGTCGAAGTCGGCCAGCCTGGCCTGCACAAACGCTTTGGCGTCTTGAATGCTTGATTGTAGATCGCCGAACCAAGCGTGTTCACGAAAAACCGAAGCGTCTCCTCAGCGCGAAATCTGGTAATCTCCTCATCAAACTCTTCGGCGAAAAAACTGGTCATCGCAGTGATGACCGCCTCTCTTCGCTCATCTTCGAGCCGAATGCGCATCGGTCCGTTCGGTTTGGATTGCGGCATGACGAATTCCTTCTGTTGTCTTGCTTGACGCGCATACGCTTACCCAAAATATCGGTGCCATTGCGCCTAGTGGGCCGATCCAAAATGATAGATGGCGGTTGCTCATTTGCACACAGACAGACACTTCTTATTGTCCTGACAGTTCAATCCGGGCATGGGCGGTCGGCTGAGATACTATGTGCAAGACGAATAATCACATTCGCTATCGGTGAGGGGTGTTGGATTGCCGTCGCACTCGGCGCACCGATGCCAGGGCGAAAGCCACAGAGGACGCCCACAGTTGCCCGTCAGCACTCCCGCCGCTACCTTTCTCATTCGAACACGTAGAGGAGATCGAGATGGAAAAACCTGTTGAAATGACGACCCCTGGGCCAGACTGCTCCAATACGGCCAAGCAGGCTGCATTCCTGTGCGCAGTTGGGCTAATGTTGGGGTTCGCTGCCGCACCGTTTACCGCCCCTGACACCGCTTGGATAGCAGAACCACGTACGCTGGAGTTCGCCCCAGTGGTAGCTGATACTGTGGCTGCGACTGCACCCAAAAGAGCGGTATCAGCCAGATCTACCGAGCCGCTTGCCATCACATTAGGGCAAGCCTGGACATATTTCTACGACAAAAGTGCACTGTTCTTGGATGCCCGCACCACGAGGGATTATGTTAAAGGGCACATTGAGGGCTCTAAAAGCCTACCCTACAGCGAAATGGAACTCTATCTAGACCTCCTTGACAGCGTCGCCAAAGATAGCACTATAGTGACTTACTGCTCAGGTGCCGACTGCGAGCTGAGCGTCCATCTTGCCGATGAGCTTGCATCGATGGGATACACCAGCGTCAGAGTATTCTTCGGAGGTTGGCCCCAGTGGGTAGGCGCTGGCTATCCTGAAACTGTGGGAGGCGCGCCGTGATGGAACGGATTCTGTTACACTCTTACGCTCTGTTGGCATCACGAATCATACTGGGAATCGTCTTCCTCTGGGCGGCTATTATTAAGATAGCCGACCCACCAGGCTTTGCATCGGATATCCACAACTACCGTCTGCTGCCTATCTGGTCTGAAAACATAGTTGCGCTGCTGCTGCCATGGGTGGAGCTGTTAGTGGGTCTAAGCCTTGTCACCGGCTACTACATAAAAGGCGGTGCTCTGCTATCAATGGTGATGATGGTGGTGTTTACACTGGCGCTAATCACCGCGATGGCGCGTGGACTGGACATATCGTGCGGCTGCTTCGGCCATACCGATCCTGAAGACGCCAATCTTTGGTTGGACATGATCCGAGACATTGCCCTCACCGCACTTAGTGCCCACATCCTGTGGTTTGGTACCCCTTCCACGTTTGGGCACTGAATCCGCGTTCAAAAAAGAGACGGATAGACTGATGGTGAAAACACGTTTATGTGCTATTTTCCTTATGGTATTTGCGGCGCAGTGGCAAACATCTCACGCCTGGGGCTACTATGCCCATGAGAGGATAAACCTCCAGGCCGTAGACCTGATGCCCGACACAATGTTCGCCAAGCTGTTTCCAGCGAGGGCCTATCTGGGGATGCACGCCTCAGATGCTGACCACCGGCGATCTGATCCCAACGAGCATCACGGTCACTACATCGACCTGGACATCGGCGATGTCAAACAGCCGCCTTTTGAAAACATACCTCATGATTACAGTCAGGCCCTTCTGCAGATAGGCCATGACTCGCTAGCGAGGATGGGTACGCTCCCGTGGCGGATTGCGACCTATCTCGACTCGACTGTCGAATCACTTCGAGCCGAGTCTCCCAGGGCGTGGAAACATATGGCTGATCTGGGGCATTATGTCTCTGACGCCCATGTTCCTCTCCACGCCGTCACCGACTACGATGGACAGTCCACAAATAACCGAGGTGTTCATTTTCGTTTCGAGTGGTGGATGATCGAAGCGATGCGCGATTCGATCAGATGGACGCCAGAATCCGCCCAGTTGCTCACCGATCCACGCGAGACCATCTGGCCGGTGCTCTTCGAATCTTTCTCGCTCGTCGGCGCGCTACTGTCAGCAGACGACGAGGTCAGAGACCTGTATGGCGGCACCAGCAAAGAGGACCGCTACATCTACGAGCGGTTGGGTTACAGCCCGGACCCACGCAAAGAAGCGCTTTTTTTCAGACGCGTGGGAACCATCGCGATGGATCGTATGAACGCATCAGCAGCGATGGTCGCATCGTTTTGGCTTACGGCCTGGGACTTGGCCGGAAGGCCACCGTGGCCTCGGCACCCAGCCCGCAACTCTCCCTGATGAAAATTGTGCTCACTGGAGCAGATGGTCAGTTGGGCCGCTCGTGTGCTCGGATTTGGGCCGACGCTCACACCATAACTCCTTTGGATCACCACAAGTTAGACATCACGGATTTGGAGCATGTTCGTGCCGTTATCTCTAGCGCGCGCCCTGAGGCGGTGGTTAACTGCGCCGCGTGGAACGCCGTCGACGGTTCAGAATCGAACCCTGAGCCTGCATGGAGTATAAACGCCCACGGCCCGCGCAATCTGGCCATCGCGTGCCAGGAGGTAGGCGCGACACTCGTCCACTTCAGTACGGACTACGTTTTTGATGGGAACACCGATCGCCACTATATCGAAAGCGACAGTGTTAACCCGCTGTCGGAATACGGACGCAGCAAGGCGGCTGGAGAGGAAGCGGTAAAGGATCATACGGATCGGTTCATAACAGCCCGTGTGGCTTGGCTGTTCGGCATCGGCGGAAGAAACTTTATTGAGACGATGATGAGGGTAGGCAACGAGCGCGGCGAGGTTGCGGTGGTGAACGACCAGTGGGGCACGCCTACATTCACTGACGACGTAGCAATCGCAGCGGAAAAACTACTGCGCCAGGAGTTTTTTGGGCTCTTTCATCTCTCTTCGGTGGGAGAGACCACCTGGAACGGTTTTGCAGCGGCGATTTTTCGCGAAGCGCAATTGGACGTCAAAGTATCCGAAACTACTACCGAAGGCATGAATCGGCCTGCACCAAGACCACGCTATTCAGTCCTGGACAACACTCACCTACGGGCAACGCTACAAAAAGAGATGCCAACATGGGAAGACGCCTTAGCGCGATACATGTCCGCGCGCTAGGGCGTTCTATCAATCACAGCCCGACCCATTTTCGAACAACTTATAACATCGTTGGAGGCGAGCGGCCCCAATAAAAAGGTCAGTCAACTTTTGGACCAGCGCTGCGGACGGTCTCAGTCACCTCGTCTGCATACTGTTTGAAATTTTCGGTAAACAGGGCGGCAAGTTTTTTGGCCTGGTCGTCGTACGCAGCGCCATCCTCCCAGGTGTTCTTGGGCTGGAGGACATCGTCTGGCACACCTGGCACGCTTGCTGGGATGTAGACCTGGAATATCGGGTCCTGAACCGTATCAACCACGTCTAGCTGCCCCGAAAGAGCCGCTTCGATCATGGCTCTGGTGTAGCTGATGCTCATCCTGTCACCGACGCCGTAAGGCCCGCCGGTCCATCCCGTATTGACCAACCAGCAGGTCACGTCGTGCTGTTCGATCTTCTCGCCCAATAGTTTGGCGTAGACGCTGGGATGCAGCGCCATGAATGGTGCCCCAAAACAGGTGGAAAAAGTGGCCTCTGGCTCAATGATCCCACGCTCCGTACCAGCGACTTTGGCTGTGTAGCCCGAAAGAAAGTGGTACATCGCCTGATCCGGCGTGATTTTGGCGATGGGAGGCATCACGCCAAAAGCGTCGGCTGTGAGAAAGATGATGTTTTTCGGGTGCCCACCGACCCCATCAGGAGTGGCGTTGGGGATGTGGGTTATCGGGTAGGCTGCCCTGGTGTTCTCTGTCAGGGTGTCGTCGTCTAGGTCCAGGCTGCGACTATAGGGGTCCATGATGACGTTTTCTAAGACCGTCCCAAACATCTTTGTCGTCTGATATATCTCAGGTTCGGCCTCTTGCGAGAGCTTTATGGTCTTCGCGTAGCAGCCGCCCTCAAAGTTGAAAACGCCGTCGTCGCTCCATCCGTGCTCATCATCTCCAATAAGAGTCCGGGTCGGGTCGGCGGACAGTGTAGTCTTCCCTGTTCCAGATAGACCGAAAAACAGCGCGCAGTCACCCTTGGGTCCGATGTTGGCAGAACAGTGCATCGACATGACATTTTTCTGCGGAAGCAGGAAGTTCAATATCGTGAACACCGATTTCTTCATCTCACCGCCGTAGCTGCTCCCGCCGATGAGTACCAGCTTCTGAGAGAAATTGACGAGTATGAAAGTCTCAGAGTTGGTGGTGTCGATCTCTGGAACCGCCTGGAAACGCGGCATATCAATAATTGTGAACTCTGGCCGGTGTTCGCGGGCATGCTCCTCGTCCTGGTCTATAAACAAGTTTCTTGCGAACAGACTGTGCCAAGCGTATTCGTTCACGACACGGATGGGCAGCAGGTAGCCAGCATCAGCGCCGGCATGGCAGTCCTGCACGAACAGGTCTCTTCCCTGCACGTACGCCAACATCTTCGCCTTTATGGCGTTGAACTTGCCTTCATCAAAACTGCGGTTGACATCGCCCCACCATATTTTGTCGCCGCTGTCAGACTCCTTTACAGTAAACTTGTCGTTAGGAGACCTGCCGGTGTGCTGTCCGGTGCGCACCACGATGGGTCCATCTTTGCAGATCGTCCCCTCGCCGCGTTTTACCGCCTCTTCATAGAGTTGAGAGACTGAGGCGTTCCAGTAGATGTCGCCGGTGTTGCGGATTCCGTGCTCTTCTAGCGGATAGGCGCGTTTGACTTGTAGATCGGGCATGGTGCCCACTCTCCTTGATAGAAATAGTATGTCGCGACCCGCTGTATATGCAGACCGTAAGTTATGCCAGAAACGGCTCAAACAAAGCGATTAATGTTAATGTAATTCCCGATTGACGTCAAGCAGGTAGCCCCGAAGGATGGGTCGCTTTTTGGCCATCAACCCTTGCCTCCTAAAGCCCCAGTGCCCAATTTAAGCGGGAGATATATTCTGACAAGGGCCGCGGAATCCAACATCTACAAACGTGAAGGACGACACCGTGCCGCAACTCGTGATGTTCTCCAAACTGTTTCAAGGCATGACCCTCGAAGATACCGCTCGCTCAGTGGGATATCTGGGGCTAAACGGGGTAGACCTCACCGTCAGAACCGGTGGCCATGTGTTGCCACAGGAGGTGGACGGAGCACTCAAAGACGCCGTGGCGACGCTAGCACAACACGGCCTCAGCGTTCCGATGATAACCACCGGCATAGTAGACCCTGATGATCCAACGACAGAGCCGATCATGCAGGCTGCGGCTGACAGCGGTGTGAAGTTCATAAAATTGGGCTATTGGCAGTACGAGGGTTTTGGCCACATAAGAGACCAGATCGGCCGAACAAAAAAACTGCTGGATGGGATAGAAGCGGCGGCGCAGCGAGCCGGGGTACACGCAGCGATACACATCCACTCAGGCCAGTGTCTAAGCGCGTCAGCACCGGTTGTCGCACTCCTCCTTGAGGGCCGCGATCCCAAACATCTCGGCGCCTATGTAGACCCAAGCCACATGACAATTGAGGGTTTCAAATCAGGATGGGTCATGGGGCTTGATCTTTTGACGCCCTGGATCAGCATATCGTCAGTCAAGTCGCCAGGTTGGGAGTGGGAAGAGGATGCGTTAACCGGCGTGCGCAAGTGGAACGACAGGATAATGCCCTTGGCGATGGGCGCGGTCAGATGGCCAGAGTATCTGGGATATTTAGCACAGATCGGCTTTGATGGCCCCATGTCGATCCACAGCGAGTATCTAGGCGGCCATAGCTGGCGCGACCTTAGTGTCGAAGAGGCGGTGGCTCAGACACGGGAGGATCTGGGCTATCTTCGCGGCGTCATGGAATCAGTCGGCTTAGAGGCAACCTGATAAGCTTTCAACCCAACAACCGGCTGAGCGATGTACCGCGAGTAGGTTCTAAGACACCTCGACCGTGCGGACCATAATCGCTTTTGTAGTACCGTCGGCCTGCGAACCGTAGTGAAAAACCGAATACGCCAGAAGAAACCTGCTATCACCAAGCGCAACCATCCCCGTGTAGCCACCGGTGTTGCCCTGGATGTCATGGGCGTCTGGCACGACGATCGCCACAGGCGCAGTCCACTCCCTAGCGCGCCCGTCAGGAGAGAACATTATCGACACACCTAGCCGACCGAACGAAAGCGCGATCACGCCGCACCCTAGCCTTAGCGTCTGCGACATCACACCGTAATCAAAAAGCCGCTCTGGAGTCTCCCAAGTCGCTCCCATGTCGATTGAGTGGGTGATGAGCATTGGCTTCTGATTGTGATCGGTGCAGCGTATAACGCACGCCAAATCGCCATCGCTCGTCTGAACCAGGTTTGGTTCGCCCATCATCGTCTGCCCCGACTCGCCGTACGCAATCAGGCCGTGGCGCTCCCATGTCCGCGCGTTATCATCGGATATCATGCACCAACACGCGTAGCTCTTTGAGGATCGATCGCCCTCCAACAGAACCGGCATGAAGTAGTCGGCATAGAACAGTTTCCGATCTATCGTGACCAGAGGGTTGTTGATATACGGCCTTGTAATAACCGTTCCGCCATTTCGCTTCCTTACCATCGCACTTCGTGTATCCCAACGAACAAGCTTGCGTTTCCATCGCTTTTCCGCCGGGCTCCATCTGGTGGCCGAAAGCGCATCCGATTACTCCCCGATTTCGGCAGGGCGGTCAGCGAGATCGTAGAATAGAACGTCGCCGTAGACGTTAAGTTGAACCTGAGGGCGGCGGAAGCTCTATGCAAGCGTCATCGAGCTCCATGGCCAGCGAGAAAGGCACGCACAGATACTCGCCATCTAAGACCTGACTGCATTCAGAATGAGAGGTTGTGAGGAGAGTTTCATCGCCATCGTCACCTGAAACAAACGCCGGGTTGGGGGCGCCGTAATGGTAGTCAACGTCTGGGCCGTCGTTGTAGGTCAGCAGCAGCGAACTGTCCGGCAATCGCGATACTGTGGAAAACTGGTGATACCCTCAGCGGTTCTCGCCGGTTCCCGATTCGGCGGCCAAGACCGGCTCACTGACTTCCACGTTCAGACCGTTCACGACCGATACCGACATCCTTTCATCTCCCCAAATGGTGTTTTACGGAATCTGAGTGTCTGCTGGCATCACGGTAACTGTATGCGACGTTGGCGACAACCCGACGCGCCACATTGTGAATCCCCGTTTACGCCAAACGAAAAAACTGGTAGATTGTATAGGCCTGTGTAACTTAGATTTTTTTGCTGTTGCCCATCAACTTTTCTAACGACAAACACGCCACCCCAAGATGCCCACACACCCCCAAAATACCGCTCCTATGGAAGCCATGGGCGAAGACCTCAATGTCCTTTGACACTGCAAACGCACATCCAACGGCCAACGCCCTCGCGTTAACGCCACGGGCGTTTGTTCTGGGTGGGTCAATCGCGGCGCTCACGATGTGGTGGGGCACCCACACCGAAGACATCTTGGGTGCCTCAAGGCTCAACCTCTCAAGCCAACCGGTCGCTGGCTTCGCGATCTTCGTTGTGGTTATACTCATCAACGCGGTTGTAGGCAGATCGTGGTCCAGATTAGCGCTCCGTCCCCCTGAGCTTCTAGTGGTATTCGCCTCAGGAACGCTCTCGTCGGCGTTGATGACATCCAACCTGATGGACTGGTTCTTAGGGGTTCTGGCAACGCCACACTATCTCGCTTCGCCGGAAAACAGGTGGGACGAGATGATCCTGCCGTTTACAGAGCGTTGGTGGACAATCCCAGGCCCGGCCGATCAGCTTAGGTGGGCCTATGTCGGCTCACCTCCTGGCTACGGTGCAGTCTGGCAGATCTGGATTGAGCCGCTCTTCTGGTGGATATCTTTTTTGGGATCAATGTTTTTAGTGGCGGTCTGCGTGACGGTGATTCTAAGGCGCCAGTGGGTGGACAACGAGCGGCTACCTTTTCCTTTGGTGCAGCTACCTATCGACCTGACAGAGAGCAGCGGTGGGAAACCTGGGCTTCCTGACATGCTGCGCAACAAGCTATTTTGGGTTGGTGCCGCAATTCCTTTGGGGATCATAGTCTGGAACATTGGTGGCTACTTCGTCCCTGGCTTCCCGGTCATCCCAGGTCTTCAGTCCTCCACCCTGATAATTGCCAAACATTTCACATCCCTGTTCGTCAAAGTCAACTTCTACGTAATCGGGTTCGCCTACCTGGTAAATACCGAGATTCTGCTGAGCGTGTGGGTGTTCTATCTGCTGGGTTGGATTCAGACAGGGATATTCGATCGCCTCGGCATTTCAATCGGTTCGGAGTTGGATTACCATGGCTCCCACGGGGTGATTGCCAGTTGGGTGGGGTTCGGAGCGATGTTGGTCCTGGTAATCGTCGGGCTGTGGATGGCCCGCGCTCATCTATCCCAGGTGTGGCAAAAAATAAGAGACCCAAAACATCCGTTGGACGACTCAAAAGAGCTGCTGCCCTATAGATGGGCAGCGATGGGTCTCGTCGTGGGGTTGGCATATGCGTTTTCGTTTTTCATTCACCAGGGGATGACATGGTCGCTGTCGCTGCTGTTCTTGGCGGCAACGATGGTGCTGCATCTGGGCATCACTAAAATCATCGCCCAGACCGGACTCATATACGTCAGGGGCCCGCTCTCAGCCAACCTGTTCGCCATGAACGTCATCGGCTCCGCAGCGCTGCCACCAGCGGCCCTGGTAGCCATCGGGGCCCAGTACGCCATCATCAGCCACAACAAAGGGCTGTTCCTCCCAGGCGTCTTCCATGTCGGACGATTGGCGACCGCCATCAGCCGGTGGGGGCGCCAAGTGCTGATAGTGATGGTGATCGCCACAGGAGTAGGGCTCGTGGTTGGGGTGGCGATGAACGTATTCAACAGCTATGAGTTTGGCAGCACTACGTTTGGCGGTGTGCCCTATCCACGGCGCGGTGCCGACAGCTTTGAGGTAGCGGTCAAGCAGATGGATCACCCCATGACCGCCGACTTGGCACGTTTCGCTGCCCTTGGGGCCGGTGCGCTGCTTATGACGATATTCACAGTCGTGCACTACAGAATCCCTTGGTGGCCACTTCATCCCATCGGCTTTCCGGTGTACGCCACCTGGACGTCGATGATAACATTCATGTCTATTTTTCTTGTCTGGCTTGCGAAGACGGCGCTGCTGCGAATGGGCGGCATGGCGCTCCATGAGCGAGCCAAACCATTTTTTGTCGGTCTGCCGGTGGGCTATGCGCTTGGCGTAGCCCTGTCATTCCTCGTAGATGTATTCTGGTTTCCAGGTGCAGGCAGCGGGCATAGGATTCACAACTGGTAAGGTTCGAATATGGAACAGGCGATCTCTGACAACATTGAAGCAGCTGACGACGATAACTCAGGCCTCACCGCCAGAGGGGTAACAGCGGGTGTGCTGGTTGCCCTCATAGTCAGCCTGGGGATGCCGTTTTCGGAGTACACGTTAAACGCCTCCAGGTTCGGAATGTCGAGCCAGCCTGTAGCTAGTTTCGGCGTGTTTGTCGTCATTCTCATTTTGAACGCGCTCGTGAGCACCGTCTGGCACCGTGCGGCTTTGACCTCCAAGGAGATGTTGGTGGTCTTCGCGGCAGGTTTCGCCACTAGCCCGCTTCAGACATCCAACCTGCTCGATTGGGTGTTCAGCGTCGTGGCGGTACCCTACTACTTAGCCACCCCTGAGAACCGTTGGGCCGAACTGCTGTTTCCTCACCTGCATGACTGGTGGGTCATAACGGACACGTCAGGAGCGCTCAGGTGGGCGTTCGTAGGGCTGCCACCTGATATGTCGATCCCCTGGGACATCTGGGCCATCCCGATGACCTGGTGGATGCTGTTTCTAGCAGCACTTTTTGTGGCGTCGGCATCGGTGTCAGTGCTCCTGCGCAAGCAGTGGGTGGACCACGAACGGCTGCCGTTTCCACTGGTGCAGCTACCGATAGACCTGCTTCAGTCTCCTGGGGGCCGATTCGGCCTACCTGAGATGATGCGCAACCGTCTATTCTGGTTTGGTGTGGCGATACCGTTGGGGATTATCTGCTTCAATATGGTCAGCTACTGGGTCCCAGGCGCACCATATGTCAAGTTCGCTCAGGGCGTCGAGATGATTGCACTTCGCGATTTCCCCTCGATGCGCTTCAGACTCAATTTTTACGTCATGGGTTTTGCATATCTCACCAGCGCTCCGATCCTGCTGAGCGTAGTGGTGTTCTACATTCTCGGTTGGATACAGACCGGTATTTTCAACCGGGTCGGTATAACGTTGGGCAGCGCTGGCGACGTGTGGAGCTCCAACGACGCCATCTCAAGTTGGGCGGGCTTCGGCGCACTTATCGTAATGATTCTCTGGGGTCTCTGGATGGCCCGGAGTCATCTGGCTCTAGTGTGGCAGAAAATCCGCGATCCCAGCGCACCAGTGGACGACTCGCAGGAGCTGTTGCCATACCGCTGGGCGTTTATAGGATTGATTGCAGGCGCTCTGTTTATGGCCGGTTTTCTCCACCGCCAGGGGATGCCTTGGGGAACCGCATCGCTGCTGATTTTCGGGCTGTTCATCGCCCATTTGGGAGTCACGCGACTCCTGGCGCAAACCGGACTCATCTACACCATCGCTCCCCTAACGCCTATGCTTTTTGCGCTATACACAGTCGGCCCATCAAACATGAGCGGCCCAGCACTAGCCGCACTCGGCGGAAGCTATTCGGTGATGGCCCACGGCAAAGGCCAGTTCCTACCCCATGTATTTCACATCGCACGGATCGGCCCGGCGATCACCAAAGCCGGTCGAAAGATGATGATGTTCTTAGTCGCGGTGACCGTATTGGGAGTTGCCGCTGGGGTGATATATACAATCGTAGAAAGCTATCGCCTTGGCGGTGTCGCCTTGGGTGCCATCCCCTACTACGACCACGGAAACACAGTCTGGTCCACGATTGTGAAACATATGGGTAGCGCCGAAGGAGCTGACAGCGGGCGGTTGATGTGTCTGGGCATCGGTGCCGCTCTCATGTCGGCATTGACAGCCGCACACTACATACTGCCGTGGTGGCCCATTCACCCCATAGGTCTCCCCATCTACGGAACCGGCAATGTTCAACGCAACGTGCTGACGATCTTCGTTGTGTGGATCATCAAAACCATACTTCTGCGCATCGGCGGTATGGCGATGTACGAGAGAGCCAAGCCGTTCTTTGTTGGGCTGCCCATCGGTTATGCGTTCGGGGTCACGGTCTCGTTTATTACCGACCTGATCTGGTTCCCTGGCGTCGGGCACCGCATCCACGGCTGGTAATCGCATTCTAGATCTGATGAGTTGATACGTCTGTCAGGCACAGCAACAGGAGGCGAAGATGACATTGACATATGAAGCCAAACTGAGTCCAGAGCGGGTCATTCCGCTAGCCATCGTTGGGTGCGGATCGGTGGCGAGGTGGAAGCATCTTCCTGCGCTCACCGAAGGCGTGCCTGAACTGCGTATCGTTGCGCTGTGTGACAGGGACGAAGATCTGATGAACGCGCTAGGCGATCACTATCGGATCGAGCGACGGTATACCGATGCAGCAAAGATGATCGCTGATGGCGATGTTGAAGCGGTTGACATCAACGCAGGCCATGTCGTAAACGAAGCGCTGATCCCGATGTTCGCCGAAGCTGGCAAACACATCTTTGCCGAAAAACCGATAGCAGCATCGCTTGAGACCGCAAAACAGTTGAGAGATATCACTGCCGACGCGGGTATAGTATTTCAGATCGGTCACATGAAGCGACTGTACTACGCCTATCGTGAGGCCAAGCAGCTAATGGATGACGGTGCGTTGGGCAACACCACCGCTCTCCAAAGCCGCATGTGGTGGGACTTGGAGCCCTATCCTCAGATGCTATTCAACAACGGTATTCACCACATCGACTTGGTGCAGTATTTCATGGGTCCAGCACGAAGCGTGTTCGCTCGAATGAGCCAGACGCCGAAAGGCGCAAGCATCACAGTCAATATCGCTTTCGATGACGACAGAATCGGCTCAATGCTTATGTCGTCGTTCGCATCGTGGGATCACCCAAACGAGCTGGTGGAGATCACCGGCGACAACGGCCATGTGCTCTCAGCAGAGAACGGCAGTGTCCTCACCCACTATCGCGGCGACCAACCCGCCGAGGTCTACCGTCGCACTCTCTCGGCGCATTGGGTCCAGGGCAACGACACCGGCGGCTTCGTCCCGGAGTTTGAACAGTTCTCCCAAAGCATCCTCCACGGCGACGACATCCTCTGCGCCGGCCAGGACGGCGTCAACAGCCTCCTCCTATACGACGCCATCGCCGAGTCACTGGACCAAGGCAATGAAGTGGAGGTCGGTGAGTAGTTTCGGCGGCTTAGGGAAGCGTTTACAAATCGGGATGGAGAGGGCACATGCATTGGTGCAGTGGGAGGTAGCTTGATTCGAGTCGTTGGAACCGGACAACCGCACAACCACGATTGGTGTCAACAGATTCCGGTGCTGTTCCGATGGCCTTTGACTAAAACTCAGCGCCGAGCGACCAGTAGTGCTTTGAGTCGCCGTATACGCGGACAAAATCGGTGGGCCACGCCACATCCCATCTGAGCACTGCGATGCCAAGGTTTAACCGGGCACCGAAACCATAGCCCGCAAGGGCCTGAGGTCCAAACGGGTCATCAGGATCGTAGTTGAGTCTCAGCCGCTGCCCTGGCGTAAACAGCCGAAAATCCCGCCCACCACCCCATACGGTACCAGCATCCATAAACACGACGCCAGCAACATTGTGTAGCGTCAGAGGGATAGGCCAGCCCCAGTTGAGGTAGTGGACCAGCGGATAGCGAAATTCGAGATTCACCAAGCTGAACTTCGAGCCTCTGAGCTCCCCGTAGGCAGCGCCTCTTAAGGGAGCAACAAACTCCGATATCCCCAGTCGGGCATCATCCTGCCTCACACCACGATCATATTCGAAATTGATCCAGTAGCGCGTGCCGCCTAACAGAAACTGAATCGGGTCTCTGCCGATACTACCGCCAGTCGCCCACCTGAAGGCCAGATAGTAGCCCAACGACAGCTTTCGGTAGTAGCGGTAGTCTGTGTTGAGGGTCGTAAATGCGAACGTGTTGTAATCGATCTTAGGCGCATGCTCTATCGATACCAGACTGCGCGAACCGTTCGTCGGGCCGGTGCGACCCCACACCACGGTGTCGTTGATGAGCGACAACGACGGTTTCAGTATGCGGATGGTGGAGTGTTGGTCGTCCAACCGGTTGAAAAAGTCAAGATATGTCACCCTCTCGCGGCCAGACAACTCGGTAGACAGATCGAACCTGGCGAACTTGCTAAAAGGGTAGCTCATGGAAAACTGCGAGCCGAATATCCGGTCAGACGCATACGGGGTCCGAGTCAAGCTGGTGACGAATAGCTGACGGTACTGAAACAGCCTGATCCCAAAATCGACCCTGGGTTTTAGATAGTAGTAGTCCAGCTCGAAATCGGCGTCTTCGATGGTCTGATAGACGTTTAGATACAGATAGATCTGGTGGTCGCCCATGACATCGCTAATGAGCATCGCAGCCTGCGCACCAAGTCCAGATATCGAGTCGAAAAACAGCAGCCCGTTTACCAGGTCGGCTGAAAATATTGGCTGGTATCGTTGACGGTGCTGTAAGGTCTCATCCGTAGACGCTATGTCAGGCGGCTGGCGAAAGAGCAGAGAGTCCATCCCGCTCAACGCTGGGGAAAGTGTGTCAGCAGGCGCGATGTCCCTGCGGGCCAGATGCTCGGCAGGGGCTAGTTGATCGCCGTGGTCGCCGTGACCCATGGGGTCCTTGATAGCTATCACATCCCAACCGCCGTCAACGAACGCAGTGAACGCCAGTTTACGTCCATCTGGCGACCAGCCTGGAGCGAACGCCCCAGAGAGCAGATCGGTCATGGGCTTCACCGATCCCTGCGAATCAACTCCCATCGAATAGAGGTTGTAGATGCCGTTGCGGTCGGAGGAGAATACAATCTGCTCACCGTCAGGCGACCACGCCGGACCGGTGTCGTCCGCTTCATGGGAAGTCAGTTGAGCCACGCTTCCGTCAGCCACTGACATGACAAAAATGTTTCTGTCGTACCCCAACGGCACAACATGGGTGCCGTTCAGCCCAGTCTGGCGGTCGGACGCGAACGCGATGGACAGACCGTCAGGCGACCACGCTGGGTCGGCTTCATCATAGAGGTCGTCGGTGAGCTGTTGGGGTAGCTCCTGGCTCAAATCCCACGAGTACAGGTCGGAGCGACCATTGTGGACCGCCACAAAGACCATCTTGCTGCCGTCAGGGCTCCAATCAGGCGAATAGAGCGAACTGAACTCGTCAGGCCTCAACCGCCGCGCAACGTCGCCGGACTTCACGTCGATGATATAGAGCGCATCTTGGTTCTCGGTTTTCGCAGTGAAAACCAACTGTGTACCGTCAGATGACCACGAAATCCCCCCACGCAACCAGTGCATCTCCTCAAAGCGGCCGCTCTTCTCCCCGACCGCGGCACGACTCAACACTTTGCCGTCGATGGCCGAAAGGATGTAGACGCTGGCGTGATCGTCGCGGTCCGACAACACTGCGATCCTGTCACCTGTGGGACTAAAAGCCGGGTCTCGGTTCAGATAGTGGCCGGTTTTGGCGTGGTTCGTCAGGTTTTTGCCTATCTCGCCAGCGACCTCCCTGCGCCCGATCTCAGGCCAGTACTGCCGCTGAAGGTGCAGCGTCCACTGCCTCATCAACTCTTCAAGCGGCTCGCCCAACACAGCTAGAAGCGCCGCCCTGGCGTCCTTGCGAATCGCCATAGTATGCACCAACCTGGGCACCACATCCTCACCGAACCTCCCGGCGAGATACCTCACCAGTCCGTGACCGGCGGTATAGACCTAAAAACCGTCGAGCGACAGATATCCGTTGATGACCCCCATTCTGACCCACATGTCCTTTTCTGTGGACCAGGTGTTGGAACAGTATTCAGCCAGCCCCTCGACAAACCAGAGCGGCGGTGCCCACCAGAACCGCTGCGCCATGCTCACGCCACCCTCGCGGAGGTAGAACATGTCAAACATCACCGCGTGGGTAAGCTCGTGATGCATCACATGGCGGAACTGTGTGTACGACCCGGTAAACGGAAGGACCATCCGGTTCTTAAACACTTCGGTAAAGCCAGCGGTGCCCTGATCGATCAGGCCAAAAGTGGCGTTTGTCTGCTCGAAATCGTTGTGGGAATCGTACACCAGGATCGGGATCTGTGCGCTGATGTCGTACTGGAGGGTCCGGGAGACCTGCCGATAGGCATCCTCGGCAAATTCGGCGGAGACGTGTGCCAACTCCTCTTCGCCCTGGGAGTAGTAGACCTTGAAATGTTTGGTCTCGACGAACTGCCAGTCGAAATCCTGGTAGCTGACCTTGTTCTTGCCGAACTGACGGATACCAGCCCACTGGGCGCAGGGGCTGGTAAGTGGCAGAACTGCACACGCAGCTAATGCCAGAAGCAGTAGTCTACAACTCGATACCCGTCTGTCAACGCCTCCAGCCAACGCGATCATCTCCCTTAAGACCCGACCGGTTCAGTGACGCTGTGAAGCAACCAAGGCGCGCCTAGAACCTCCACTCCAGTGACGCCCATCCACCGTCATGTCCTACTATCCAGTCAAACTTTGCAGCCGAAGTGGCTGAACTGTTGGCCTGTTTGGCGGTTTTGGCCGCGTGAACAGCCGAGGCGAAATGGTGGAGCGCAATGCCCGTGAGCATCCATCCGGCGTTCCGTTCCCAGGTTTTGCTGCTGTTCCTAGCGTCGCGATAGGCCTGCCTGTCTAAGGCCGATGGCCACTCCCAATCATCGGAACTGTCGTACAACGAAACCGGCGTCTGCCCACTGGTAAGCTCCCAACGGTTGTGGTCCCGTCGGCTATCGTAGAAACCAAGATCGGCGAAATACCGGTCCGGTTTGCCATCAACACTCGCTCCTGCAACTCCTCTAGCCTGTGACATATAGTCGTCGCGATAGGATCTCTCAAAACCATTCATACCCACCCAAACCAACCAGCTCGTCGTCTCCACACCACCAAATATCCAAGCGCTTCGGTGCGATCCTGCGTAGGCCTGCCCCAACCCGGGCACAGCCAGCGACAGAAGAAACGCTTTGGCTGGCGAGACCGTTTCGGCCCAGGAGACAGACGTCAGAGCGACAACAAGCGTCGTCAGCAGGGCGCAGGCGCGCGCTGTCACCACGGCAACCTCTCTTTACTTAATACCAGCATGGAAACAGTACCGTTCGGTGTCTCTTTGACCTCAAAACTGAGGTGCGTTGTAGGTCGCTCGAAAGCCGCCCCCGTCTCTCGTGCCTCGTTATACTTCTTCGCCATTCTCGCTGCGACAATCGCGCTTACAAGACGGTTGCCCACCATCACCCAGGCCCACGTCTCCATCCTTTTGCCAGCAGCGTTACGCTGGTCACGTAGATCGAGGTACTCAGCGCGGAGATCGGACCTCAGATTGACATCATCGAGATAGTGATTGGTGTAGGAACCGCTCATATTAAGCACTCGGAAGGAGCTTGTGAGCGTGTCAAATCCTACCTGAATATATCTCGCTCCTGCGCCAGCCCACTCTGCCCAATCAGTTCCCCACTCCACACCTGCCAACACCTGAGCTTGGAGGATGAAATCCTGGCCGACATACCGCGTCGAGTCGTCAAAATCCCTCACATCCTGCCAGCCATACACAAACTGATCGTATTTGCCGATGACCTCAAGCTGGTCGGTTCGCTCTGGCATCTCCTGACCACAGCAGGCATCGTAGTGATGGGTGCCGATCAGTTTGATGCTGTCATCTGGCGCAGTGAAGGTCTCAAAATAGTTACTCGAAGTACTGGTGTTGTCCCAGACCGCTTTCCGCCACGACAAGTACCTGTCTGCACTCCAGTTCGACTCAGCGAACGCGGCAAAATCGTCCTCAAGCGAGTCGCGGTCGCCTCGATACTTGGCCCAAAGTAGCCAGGATGTGGCCTCCAGCGCCAGATGCCCGATACCCATTCCGGTCACCAGTTGCGACGAACGCAGATAGAGGTGGCCTGCGCCTGGCAGCAGAAGCGAGAGGAAAAACGCCCGCTTTGGCGATTTGTAGCCACCCGAGATTTTAGGCTCAAGGGCGGTGTCGATTACGGGAATTTCTACCTCGTCACCTTCAGACGGCGCTTGGGCCACAGTCGCCTCAAGGAGCGCTGCCTGAACGGGATCCGTCGGCCCATACATTACGCTTCCTCGTTCACTCGCGTTTGCGGTGACACCCACCGCAGCCGCTGCAAAGATCACCCACAACCGTTTGCACATCGTAATGACTCCCAAGGTTTCCTTAGTTAGCTGCATCGCACAGGGCGGTTTAGCTTCCAAAGATCGGACTAAAAGTATCCGAACAGAACTGTCAAGTAGTGTTTCCAGCGGTCTCCGGCCCCATCGACTATGTCAAGCGCCCTAACACTGCTAAAAGACACCCTCGCAGGCAGATAGTAATGCGCGAAAAGGTCGGCCCTCACCTCAGCACCTACATCGCGTTTCCACCCAGTGGGACCAGATGCCCCAGGCCGCCAGACCTGTCCCATCTCCGCGAACACCGAGAGATACACCTTGTCCATATAGTTACCAAGAATCTTGGTGTCGATGTGGGTCAACCCAGGCGCAGGCATTCTGTATGTCAACCGCCCCCACGCGGTTCGCCTGCCCTGAAGACTATAGTAGGAGTATCCTTTTAGGCCCACTATCCCACCAATGCCCTGATAAAAAAAGCTGTCCACCCCAGCTTCCATAAATGAACCGTATGCTTCAGCCGTGACCGTGTGCCTGTCGTGCCACAGCATCGGCTGAGCATATGCGACCTTCGCGCTCACCTCACCAAACTCAGCAAGTTTGTAATCCTCTTTGAGAATCTGCGAATTGTCTGCAAAATCCTCAAAAAGGTCTTCGTAGTGATGATCGTACCGAAATGTCCACCACCATCCCTGCGGGTTGATCTCGCTATCGCGCCTAATGGCGCGGTTGGTCTGCGAAAACACAGCGCTTGCCCGCCAACCCTTGAAATAGATGTATGAGTAGTTCACCGGAATCTCATGAAGACTTCCGGCTCCAGGAAGCGGAACGCCCTGTTTTATCTGCTGCCGAAAGAAGCTGTACGACCCGCTGACATTGTAGGTGACACCTCCCCAGGGCAGACGATCGCGGACCCCAACGTCCACTACGTTGAGGAAGTATTTTATCCCGTTTATCGAAAGTCTTCCGCCAAAAAGCAGCGTGTCGTCGGTGGTGTGCCTGACCATTCGGATATAGTCGATATATCCAGGCAGCGAGAAAAAGCTCTTATGCTCCGCCAAGACGAACACATCGTAGTCGCCTTCCCTGTTCGCCCACCCCCCCCCAAAGACGATCATGTCGTCAATCATGTCCGTACCAAGAACATACGCCCCCGCACGCATCTTGTTGTCGTACACACCTACTCGTGGCAAAACCGCCAGATCCCTAATTTTCGGCTTGGGGTCTACAGTTGTAACAGTGTCGAACGTCATCGTCGCTGTTGGGTTCCAGCTATCTCTTGGCGCATTGAAAGTCGCTGACGAATCGGACTGCTGATACCCAAACCCGGAAGGAAGGACTCTTATCGTGTATCCCGCTGCTTCATACGACGAATAGGCTATCCGCCCATCCGGTGCCACCGCTGGCGCAAAAGCACCACCGATCACGTTCGTGATTTTTTTTATGTCGCCTGTTGCCGTTGTCAGCTCATAGAGGTTAAAAATCCCGTCGATATCTGAGCTGAATACCAGACGCTCACCGTCGGCGGACCAGGCTGGATCGCGATCATCACCTTCGGAAGTGACTATATAGGTCAGCGAACCGCTTTCAGTGTCCACCAGCGCCAGATCGCGCTTGGCACCCTGGGACACACTCACAGCGATCTGTTTGCCGTCAGGTGACCATTTTGGCGTGTAGAACTGCGTGGCGGTCTGTGCGTCGGTCAAAGGCCGTATCAGGCCCGAAGCTGTGCTCAGGAGGTGCATGTTCTGGGTGCCTAGCTCGTTGTGGACAAACACTACGGTTGCGCCATCAGGCGAAACATCGGGATAGTTCGCACGCCGCTCGTTCGTTAGCTGTATGGCCTCGCCGGTCTGGGCATCGGCGCGCCACAGATCACGGTAGACCCACCGGTTTCGCTTGGAGCGTTTGGCTTTGGAAAACACCACCGACCTGTTGTCTGGCAGCCAGCTTATCGTGCTCCTGGCCCTGCCTGACTCTTTGACTACAGCGCTCTCGTCGGTTCCAGGGGTGACAACATGAATGGAGTTGATCCCATAGTCCTGACCATCGTTGCTCACGTACGCCAATAGAGAGCCGTTACGCGACCACGTGGGATAGGAGTGGTAGTAGCTAGAGTTGAGCGCGTTGTGTCCCTCTGTGAGCGTCTGGCAGCGACCACACATCGCTCCCTGGGCGATTGCGGAGTTTAGCAGAGCGGGGCTATCAGGGATTGTCGCCTGATCGGCCTTAGGTACGGCTACATCACCGTTGCCGACCAGCCATCCGTCGTAATCGGCGTCGCGCTGAGTTTTGACGCGCTCATATCGAGCCTTCATTGATTCCACCCACTCGCGATAGACAGTATTAGCCCCTTTACCGGTGACGGCTTTTATAGCACTATCGAAATTGAACCGCCATTTGGCCGATGACGCCTGCGCAATCGCCGAGAGTGACCCTATTCCGTAGGTATCAGCGATGTATTTCGCGAAAGCGAACCCATGGTCATATACAAGTTCATACCCGCGCCCAGGTTTTTCGTAGAACCCCTCCATCTCGCGGTAGGACAACATGCTGTCTGTGAGCACGGCTGTGCGCAGAATCATGTCCCGGTGCGAGTCCCACCAGTCGTGCCTGAGTGTGTCGGACTGAACCTGTGCCACCCCCTCAGCAAACCACATCGGCACGTTTACTGTGGGAACAGCGTACGAGATCAGTGTGTTAGGAAGTCCTTCGGCGACATCGGAACGCTGTTCGCGCTCCAGGCCGAAATACTGAAAATAGAGCTGCGGCAGCGCCATAGGGGCTTTTCGCGTGGCGTTGAGGGATATGATGTGCGTGAACTCGTGCGTAATTACATTCCTCAACCAGTCAACCGTGCCTCGATATTCGAAATCCAGACTCGTCGCCCATATCTCGATCTTGTTCTGGAAATAGGCGGCGAACCCGTTGGCTATGTCGCCATGATCGCGAACGATAATCGCGGTCTTGGTCTTAGGTCGCCAATCGTACAGGTCGGTTATCGGCCCCCACGCCGCCTCAGCGATCTCCGCAGCCCGTTTCGCCATATCCTCGAGCCGGTCGTGAAAGATGATCTCAAAGTGCTCAGTCTCCAGACGATACCATGTCATATCCCGCACAGGCGGATCAAACTGCGTGATCCCTGCATGGGAAATCGCCACCATAAGTCCCAGCGATAGGACGAGGCTTGCCAGAAAAAGACGCGAGGCGTCCGCGGAAGAACGAACCGAAATGTCCGAACGGTCTAGCGCCATATTGCCATCTTGAGCAGAATTTCGCTTTTTGAACCGTCGTCTGATGTCGCTTTTACACGACAGATGTAAAGCCCTGAAGCAAACTGGTCTCCCCCTGGCCACTCCACCTCATTATCCACACCGCCCAATCCTTGCATCTCAGTCTCAAACACCAGTTCGCCGCTGCTCGTGTAGACCGACACGTTCACGTCGGCAGCACGGTTGAGGAAAAACCTCACATGCCCGGTCTCATCGCCCAGCGGGTTCGGGTAGGCAAGCGCATTTGCGGCCACCAACGAAGAACCATCAGGCACGGATGTAATGTTGTCTGTATATGGTGTCTGGTTCTGGCCACCGCTAAAAAACATCTGCGACCAAACCCCTCTGAACCCGTCAGGCAGCACATCCACTGCTTTCAAACTGCCATCGGACATGAGAACTACAAGCTCGTCGCCGTCCTGCTGGTCGATGTCGGCAATGATCGGCGTGCCGCTAATCTGCCCGCCCATGTAGTGGACCAAAAGGGGCTGTCTGCCGGGTTCGACGACATAGACCTTGCCAGCGGTAGTCGCCACCACCAGTCTGGTTGTTTCGCCGTCTTTGGCGATTAGCGGTTGCGCGGCGATCACAGCCGATGAGTCGTCACGGGGGAGGTAGACTGGAAAACCTCGTGCGATCAGCCCGTTTCTCTCCCACGCCCATATCGCATCGCCGACAGCGGCGAACACCATGCCATCCCGCGCAATCGGCGGCGCAGTTGCAGGTGTCGGAAAATCGATGGTTGTCTGTGCGCCATCAGCAAACTCAATTCGAACTGCGGTGCTGTCGATCACCTGGACAACGTCAGGCAGATAGACCGCCCAAGCTGGTACCGAACCAACCGGCTTATCCATCCATACCGCAACCGTGTCTCGACGCGCTATGGGAAACTCAGCCGATCCGGTGTGGCTCCAAACGCCGTTTGAAAACAGAAACCTGTCGCCACCACCTACCCCTCCTGCGATCACTACATTGGCCGCGTCTATCAATATCGGTGCAACTGGATCGAGCGCCGATGTCGTAGTTCCCACAAGTCCGTTGTTGGGTCCAACCGGGCTCCCATCAAGACTAATCGCCCACACCCGACCATCATCTGTAGCCCAGATTATCCCAGATGAGCCGTCTTCGCCAACCAACCCCATCTGCGGTGAGCCGACAGCATTTGCGGACCGACTGACCGCCCAAGCCTGTTTCTTGAACGAGATCTCCACAGTCATCACGTCTGCGTTCTCGCTGGGGACGAATATCTCTATACCGGTCTCCTCAACGTCGTTGGACAGAGATGCCGGCACTATGTCACCAAGGACACTCTGATCTGCGTAGAGCGTTGCGCCACTGTGGAATGGATCGTTATCTGATCCTGCCCCTTCATCTGATCTAGGATCACCAAACCCGATTGAGATGCCGATGTCCCTGTGGCCGTCAGCCTCCACCAACCAGATGCCTGGCTGATCCTCGAACGCGTTCACCTGATTGTCTGGCTCAAACCTGCGAATACACCCGTCGTCTACATGCCATATAAGAACGCCGGATCCTGGCACATAGGCGTCATAGTCGTCCCCAACAGGCCCCAGCCAGACACCTGACGTGTCGTCCCGACTAAACTCTGCAGTGATAGGCTGCCCCGATTTCTGAAACGAGCCTTGCCTGTTCTCCAAGAGAAAATACTCATCATCGGTAATTGGGATTTTTATGGCGCGAGTGTAATCGCTGTTCCCAAGATGAAGCGCAGCAATCTCCATTGTTGTGTCGGCTATGACCATCACAGGCTCAAGCCAGCCTAGCCGTGTCTGCGCCCAAGCGGTGGGAAGCACCGGAATAAACCCGTAGACAGTGTCGCGTTTGACAGTGACACCACCACTCCTCTCAATATCGATGGGGTTGTCGGAGCCGCTGTCCATGATAGACCAACCCCCGACAGCAGGCGCTCCTTTTTTTGTGTTGCTGAGCACCGGAAGCCCCAGCGACGCCAAAAAAGTTTTCGCCAGAGTCCCATTTAACCCGATCACGCCGCCGATATTTGCAAGCGCTTGGGGCATCATCCACACACCGACACCACTAACCCCAGATGGAACTCCCGTCACGCCAGACCGCGCAATCTCAGCAGGTGACAGCACTAACGGCGGCAGATCGTTTGAGATAATCCCTGCGACACTGATTCCTGCATGAAAAATCATATAGCTGTTGTAGGCAGAGGGATCGACACCATCCAGACCAGCGATCTCGAACACATCTCTGGCCAGTTCGCTCCATTTGGCTATTTGCTGCTGCTCGGTGATCCCGCTGCCATAGTGAAGCATCGATCTTGTCGTTACGTACGTCAACGCTGGATCTTTCGGAAAAACCTCGGTTTCGATGGTCAACCGCCCTTGCGACGCGTAATCCAGGTAGCGGCCAAGCGCAGTCAGATGCGACTGGAGATATGCTCTGTCGTGGGGCGGAGGATCGAACGGGTTTCGGTAGTAGGGAAAGACAGCGTCGGGATCGCTGCGATCCTGCGCCAAAGCCTCTGCCAGCGTACGTCTGTCGAAAGTACCGTCGCCGGTAGTGCTAAATTCGTCAACCGTCTCAGCCGGGAACTCCACGACCAGCACAAGAATCCGCACCGGCTCTGCGCCTACCGAGCCGACACAGACCACCAACGAAAGAGCAGCCAGGAATGAGCGCATGGGCGTTATCGTTCCGTTCATCAAAGTTTTGGATCGAGCCGCTGCTGCGGAAAGGGAGAGTGTTACAACAGTCCATCTTCTGGCTATGAGGGCGGCTATATCTGGCCCAACGCCACCCTACCTGCTCGGTGCGCCGTTCACCTTTTGGAGTGGTACTTTGGGTCAGAAATCCAGACTCATCGTAGCACGGGGGTTCCTGCTGTTCAGCTCAAAATTCGGCGTCAACGACATGTCCACATGCAGGTTGTAGGCGTTTACCGCGAGGATCACACCCATGCCCACCGTCCACGAGCTGCGTTTGCCGTCCCAATCGTTAAAGTAACCACCTCGAAAAGCGAACAGGTCAGCATATACCCACTCGGCACCAAAATGGAGGTCGATTTCCTTCCTCTCTTCGTCCCAGGCGATCTCTCCAGTCAACCTCTCGCTGTCGTTGTCGTCAACCGTGCCATCACCGTTGCTGTCCCACCGCTCCATCTTGAACCTGAACTTGTCCTGGTTGTCTATAAAGCCGTCATCATTGCTGTCCCACCGCTCCCGCGCTTTGACATCTCCAATAGCCTTGAACGGAGCGGTGATCCAGTTGCCATCGGGATGCACCAGCGGCTTGTATATGTCCAACACAACCGTCACGTCGTTGTCGTCAGAGTCCACAGCGCGCCACTCGCCACCTATATTCAGGTTCACAGGAATCGGGCTGGCCTGATCGGCGTCGATATAGCTGATTTTGGGGCCCCAGTTGCGAAGCGCGACTCCGGCGGTCCAGTTGGCCGCATGATATGCGGCACCAAGATCGAGACCGACGGTTCGCCCGACACCCTCGCCCAACTCCCTTGATGCACCGACGTTTGGTGCCAGATTGTCGATGATCACTTTAAACGTCAGTCCCCCATGCCACGGTCCGCCAATCCCAGCGGCGTAGCTCAGACCCAATATCATCTGATTCGAGTCGAACGTCCCGATGATGTCGCCATACTCTGTCGTCCTTGTCTGCGAGCCCAAGTCAAGGAAAGTCATGGCGACAGCAAGGTTGCCCCAACCCGCCCAAGGTGCGGCAAGGGTGAAATGGGCGTAGAAAATGTCGTCAGCCAGCGCAGGCAACCATTTAAAGACAGTCGCCTCGACCTGGGTGCGCTGCTGCCCTGACAGAAGCGCCGGGTTGTAGAAAGCCGCCAGAGCGCCTCTTGATGAGGCGGTGCCGGTCTTGCCCATCCCGATCTCACGGGCACCGGGTTCGATGAGCAGTGAGAGAACCGATGCCTGGCTCTCCACAGTAGCAACAACCTTGGGGGCTACAAACAGCAGACCCCCTAAAAGCGCAGCAATCGTCAAGTTTCTCACAAAAAAATCCTCCGCGCCGTACCAGCGGTTGCCCTATTTGGCGATGACCGCCAACCGCTCGGTTTTAGAAACTGATTGGCCCGTATCTGAGTCACGGGCTGTAATTCGGTAGAGATATACGCCGTTAGCAGGTCGTCTCAAGGGAGACCACTCCACTACCTGCGGCCCGCTGCGCTGAAGCTGAACCGGCAGACGCTCAACCAACCTCCCTGCGACACTGTAGATCGTGATTGTCACTTCAGCGTCTGAACCTTGAGGCACTCCGAGCAGCGTGTAGGTGAACGCACTCTGTGCAGACATCGGGTTCGGATACGCCACCAGATCCGCCAACGCCGGAGCGCCAGCCTGCCCTATGTCGATAGTCAACGAGTCGGCGGCGACATTGTTCCGCGCGTCCCACGCCTGCACACTCATTCGGTGAACACCAGGGCTCATCCCATCCAACGGAACGTCTGCCCACCCTTCAAACGCCGAATTCTGGTAAAAGAACCGATCTGTTAAATTTATGGGTCCCGACGCTGGATCGTCAATCGTCAAAGTGATTGCGCGTCCTATCTCGCCAGTCGTGTTGATGCCGCTTGGGTCACTGAGCGCCACGCGAAGCGGGTCAGGAGGATAGATAGGGTCACCGCTGAACAGCCTCGTTCCAATCGCGCCTCGTCCATCAGCACGATGGAAAGAGATAGTCGGGCCAGCCTTATCCGCGCCCACGTCTGCGGCCAACCGGTCTATGGGCAGCCCTTCAAGCGATCCTGACCCATCGGCCTGATCGGCGAAAACAAACGCCACCACACGGGCGTCATCAGCGCCGAACGTAATGTCGGCTGGCACAACCGCTTCAGCCTCGAACAGCCCTGATGTCACGGCGAACAGTCCACGAAATATCGTGCCACCGTCCACCGTGTAGTGGACAGGAACGTTCGCTGCGGACTTATAGATCACATGTCGAGATGTGTCGAACAGTCTCACAATGGCTTTTCCGTTGAAATCCAAAAGCGTGTCGCCGACATCATCGGTTACAGCGCCGCTGACGCTCACCGGCGCCAAGGCGGTGATGGTGTCAGGAGTGACAGAGATGTTCACCTGCATCTCAGGCATCGCCACGGTCATCGCCGGATCGCCGAGAAGCACATACTTCATGGCGTTGTCCCTTATGCTGGGCGTGGAGTAGTACGCCCAGGTCTTGGCTTTGAAAAAAGCCTCGCCGATCCGCATGACCCGTTTGGTTCGAAATAGGTTTTTTAAGAATTGTTCATTGAAACGGATGTTGGGGTTGTTGAAGCTAAGACGTGTGGCGGCCACCGAGGCGATGGCGCCTCCGTCTTCCGACCACAATACGTCCTCAGCTACGGCCTCTGTCTGGGCGTCATCGAAATGTCCGGCGCTGCACGTAAGGGCGGTGAGGATAGGCTGCTTGGTGCCGTTGGTGAGCTTGGGAAGATCTTCCTGCACAACGAAAACCCGCTCGTGGGCGAACTGCACCAGATTTCCATGGCCAACGTAGTTGACCAGTATCGCACCCTCACTCCATGCCCTCAACAGCGCCGCGCGTGCTCCAGGTTTGTGGCGTTGAGAGTTCAGAGGATACTCGATTGTGTAGACTTTTTCGGTCAATATATCATCGCGGAGAAACTGGTTTGTGCGGCCGCCTTCTGCCAGCTGTTCGCAGTCCGACACGAAATACTCCTCATGAATACTTCCCGTGTCGGCGTTGTGCTCATCATCGCACAGAAATATCGCGCGGTGCTGCCATGCGCCCCTCTCAGGCACCTGCTCATAGGCGATGATCTTATCCACCATCGTCATCGCCTCTTCTTCGGTCCTAGAGGGGATGCGGCCAACCGGTATCGTCGGGATCAGGTTGTTAGGTACAGTCGCCGCGTACCAGTCGTCGGTCGAAATCATCCTGTCTTCGTAGGGCGGTACCCAGTTGTCTGGATGCGGATTATCTGTAACCCCAGCAAACCGTGTGATATTGCGGTAGTCATACTGCCCATCCCCAAAAAGCAGGAGCCATTCAGGACCGTTGAGGCTCGACCCACCCCGCCAGAACAACCTGGCGTAAGCGACAAAATTTCTGATAGCAGTGGGATCGAACAGCCCCCACGAGAACTCGTCATATATGTCTTGAACATCAACAACCTGGGATCTTAAGCCCGACCTCTCGCGCCAATCGGCGAGTTTATCTGCGGCCTCTTTGAAATCGCTATGGGTAACGATGACGTAGTCGGTACCAACGCTGCGGCCCCGAAGATCTGAGCTGTTTTTCTTCTCGACCCGCTTAGGGGTGAGCCATCGATCATTTGCCACAAGCATAAACTGCCTGGGCACCAACCCCGACTGGCGAACACCAACCGCCAAACTATCGTTTGGCTGCTTTGTGACACCATCTGAAAGATCTATCTCACTTACGTCGTGGCTGTCAGTAACGTCAAATAGCCGATACTCCGCCGATTTGACACCAGCAAGCCGCACAACAGCCGCCTCGTCAACACCGGTGTGAAGTAGCGCAGGCAGGTGCCACCAAAGCTCGCGGTCATCAGGTGTCAGCGCTCTGTTATACCTCAACTCATAGTAGTCAAGCGATGCGGACACCGGGCTGCTGTTGAAAATCTCAAAATCCACCTGTCCGCCGTCAGGAAAGTCTGCAGGACCGGTAGCGCTCACGGAATGGCTGTAGCCCCCATGGGATTTTGTCCCCGTAACCGGGGCTGCTCGACCATCGATCACAAGCTCGATCTCAGGCTGGCGATCCAGCGTCAGGATCCCAACATCCAGAGTCAGGTCCGGCCCTCTCCACCCGAAGGGCCTAACGACCACACGCTGAGATGGTTTGTTGAACCCATCACTGGCAGCCAATACCGTCCAAATCCAATCAATTCCAGAAACCTCGGCGTCACCTCTAAAAGAGTCGAACGTGTTTTCAACGAAGTTGTCGAGGTCGTCCTCTTGATGCACCAACGCCTGGACAATGTTTGTAGATGCTGCACCGCCTACAGGAGTCCCTGACTCTAAGGTGATTCGAGCCGCTCCATTGTCGCGTATCTTGATCCAGTAGATATTCTCTTCGGTATAGGGGTTCTGAATCCACTCAAAACCGAATGCGCCCTCCACCCTCACCCACCTGTTTGCCGCCTGGCCAAAAAACTCAATCGCATCGCCGCTCTCAAACGATCCATCGCCGTCAACATCCACCACCCCTATCGCCACAGGCAACAGAGACTCAGATCTCGACGAAAGTAGCGATCTTGGAAGGGAGCGGCCACCGCCGTTGTACATTCCCAACCCGCTCACCGGAGTTGCGCCAAATTCAGGGCTGGACTCCACTATCTGGGCGTGTGTCAAGCGGTACATGCCGGTCTTGTTCGGTATACTGACACGATACCAATTTCCCCCTGTAAAAGGGCTGCTCGACTGCGCCGCTTTGGCACTACGACGCTCTTTCCATCCGGCGGCCGATTCTGGATTGAGAACCGCTGATGGCACCGGACCCAGATCAGATACCCGCTCATTTGATGACGGCGCAGGAGAGCTGAATCTGATCTCTACGGTGACAGTCGCTGCACGATTCCATCGCCCTGATGACGGCATCGCATGCACCGGGAATACGCTCACGCGAGCAAGCCGCACACCATCTACAACACCCAGCTCTTCGACCTCACCCCAGATATTTGGGACCGGCCCGGTGACATCATATGCCTCGGAATTCGGCAACCATTTCAGAGGCCCAGCCATTCCGTCTCCACCACCACCAGGGGTCGGAACCGGCGCTATCTGACCTCGTCCTGATGTAACCCCAGACGCGACGACTCTGGCTGTCCAGTTGATGTCGTGGGGAAGCGCGATTGGTGCTGAAGACTCATAGACGCCTACATCGCCAAGCGACTCGCCGGTAGCAGCGAGACCACCTCCGATAGCCCGCAAAAACGTCTGGTCTTGCGACTGGACCGTATCCCACCGGGCTCCCTCACCATCCCAGACGATGGACAACCCTTCAGCAGAACCGGACACAACCTCCCATGACGCCCTGACTGATGGCGCAAAACCCAGAAGTGTGGCGATGACAAGAATAAGCACTAGAAAACAGACCTTGTTAAGATGGCGGTACAAGCCAAAACCCGAACCGGTGGACCGATCTTGATTCTGGCCCCCCAGCCCGGGTGATCGTTGTGTCAGTGAAAATGCACGCGAAATCAAAGCGAGGATCCCGTCTTTCCTGCGCCGCCAATCTATGCGAACATCAGGACATCTCATGTTGAAAGACTCAACTAGTTGGCCCAACGGACCGTTCCCTCGCTATCTGACAATAGGCGCGATCTCCTTCTGTGTGACTGGCTCCGCCGCCTCTACCCAGAATGTAGGTAGCTTGCAGCAAATCGTCAAGTTTGCCGGTCGCTAGTTCTCCACCGGTTCCGCTTCGTCGATTAGCATGATCGGAATGTCTTCTCTTATCGAGTACTTGAGCTTGCACTCCCAGCACGTCAAAGTTTCAGTACCGTTGTCGTACTCAAGCTCCCCTTTGCATTTGGGACAAGCCAGCATCTCCAGCAAATCGGGGTCCAACATGGTAGTTCCTCTCTTCGCCTTTTTATATGTTGCGGTGTCTAGCCGGTTCCGTTAGCAGCAATGTCATCCCATCGTCCCAACGCCTCATATCTTGCGATGCGCTGTTGTCGCAGTTCATCGAGCGGGATGGCGCAAACCTCATCAAGGTGCGATGCAAGCCGGTCGGACAGCGCAGCCGCAGCCTGCTCAGGATCCCTTTGAGCGCCGCCGAGCGGCTCCGAGATCACCTCATCAATCACCCCCAACTCCAAAAGGTCAGAGGCTGTCACTTTCATCGCATCAGCGGCCTGTTCGGCGTGGTCTTTTGTCCGCCACAATATCGCTGCGCACCCTTCGGGACTGATCACCGAATACCATGCATTCTCCTGCATAAGCACGCGGTCGCCGACACCTATTCCAAGAGCGCCGCCTGACGCCCCCTCCCCTATGACCGCCACCACAATCGGTGTATTGAGCCGCGCCATCTCAAACAGGTTGCGCGCTATCGCCTCAGCTTGCCCCCTCTCTTCAGCACCGACTCCTGGGTGTGCGCCTGGCGTGTCAATCAGGCATATGACCGGCATTGAGAACCTCTCGGCCATCTCCATCAGCCTGAGCGCTTTTCGGTAGCCTTCAGGGTGTGGCATCCCGAAATGGCGTCTGATTTTTTCCGGGGTCTTCCGCCCTTTTTGCTGTCCGATCACTATCACCCTACGACCATCAAAACGCGCTGGCCCACCAACTAGAGCCGGATCATCACCGTAGTTGCGATCACCGTGAAGCTCGCTGAAATCCTCCATTGTCATTGATATATAATCAAGGCTATAGGGCCTATCCCGATGGCGGGCAAGCTGCACCCTCTGCCACCTACTCAAGTTGGAGAATATCTCTGTGCGCAGCCTCTCGGCTTTGGCTTCGAGCCTGGCGACCTCAGCGGTCAGCTCGTGCCCCTCATCATCAGCCAATCGCCTAAGCTCGTCGATCTTAGTCTCTAGTTCGACGACAGGTCGCTCTAAATCCAAAAAGAACTGTGTTTCAGTTGCCATCTACTACCATGCCCAACAGGGTTAGACCAACGGCTCACCAGCACGCCACACTCTGACAACACCCTCTCCCGATCCTCCCGAATATCGCACCGCACCGCCCAAACCTACAAGCGTGGCCGTTCGAGGCGCAAACCAAAGGGGTCACGCCTCTTATGAAATAATCAGAGTCGATCCTTTTCATCTCGTAATTTGCGACAATCGACAGAATATCGCACTACGCCGCCACCCTATCAACCCGACTCCGGCACCAGCAGGCAAGCGACATCATGGCCATGCGCCACGGTTTTTAGTTGAGGGCGAGTGGTTTGGCAGGACGCGTCGGCGTTGGGGCAGCGGGGATGAAAAGCACAGCCCTTTGGTGGGGAGGCCGGGTTTGGCGGCTCGCCATATATCACCGCAGAACGAGTTCTGATGTTTGGGTCCGCCTCCGGCACCGATTCAAGAAGCATCTGTGTATAGGGATGGGCTGGTGACGAAAGTATGGCTTTTGACGGAGCTACCTCGACCACCCGCCCCAGATACATCACAGCGATCCGGTCAGCCAACAGGCGGACAGCCGCCAGATCGTGGGAGATCAGCACTACTGTCATACCGTCTTTGGATTTGAGGTCAGCCAGAAGCTCCAGAATTCGGGTCTGCACCGACACGTCCAGCGCGGACAGCGGCTCATCAGCCACCAGTACTTCAGGACCAACTGCCAAGGCACGCGCCAGACCAACCCGCTGCCGTTGACCACCGGAAAGCTGATTCGGAAACCGATCCACGCTATCCGGTGCAAGACCAACCTCCTCAAACAACCTGACAACTTCCACACCGACAGCCTCGCCAACGGCCAATCGGTGAACCTTGATACCTTCAGCAACTGTCGCCCCGACTCTCCGCCACGGGTTGAGCGACCCGGCAGCGTCCTGAAAAACCAGTTGCACCTGCCGACGAAGACTTCGTCTTTTTTCCCTGTCTCCATCAAACAGAGAGAGACGATTGAGGATCACATCGCCAGCCGTCGGTCTTCCCAACCCAACGAGCAGACGCGCCAAAGTGGTCTTCCCGCAGCCTGACTCCCCGACGACAGCCAGACACTCGCCCCGATGAACTCCAATAGTTACACCATCAAGCGCCGCGACCACCGAACCCCCACCTCGGCCTCTGTGGTGAAGCATCAGGTCGGTCGTTTTGAGAACCAGATCACTCACGTCCGCTGGCCTCTTTCCAGATATTCTGACCTGGATACCAACAAGCCGCCGTGTGTCTCTCACCGATTTGCAGCACCGGTTCTTCGGTACGACACCTCTTATCAGCCAGCGGGCATCTCGGTGCAAACCGGCAGCCGACCGTTATCTCCCCTGGAGCCGGAACTGAGCCAGCCATTGATCGCGTCTGCGCCGGGCCGGAAAGGCTGGGCACCGCTCTTAACAGCCCTTGGGTGTATGGATGTTCAGGTGATGAGAACACCGACGCCACATCGCCGCGTTCGACTATTAGGCCTGCATACATTACCGCCACCTCATCCGCCACCTGCGCTACAACACCCAGGTCGTGGCTAATCAGCAGCATGCCAAGCCCCATCACATCTCTTTTTTCCCGCAACAGGTCGAGCATCTGCGCCTGAAGCGTCACATCAAGTGCGGTCGTAGGCTCGTCAGCAAGCAGATAGGACGGCCCGGTCGCCAGCGCCAGTGCCAGCATTGCCCGCTGCTGCTGACCCCCTGAAAGCTGATGGGGATACCGTTTCGCGATGGCGTCAGGGTCTGGCAGATGCACCTGAACCAAGGCGTCTATCGCCGCGGCCCTCGCCTCTCGACGTGTTACGTCCATGTGTTCTCGTAACGTCTCAGCGATCAGCCACCCGCATGTGTAGGTCGGGTTAAGCGCGGCCCCTGGCTCCTGAAACAGCATCCCAATCCGCCGACCTCTGACATGACGAATCTGTGAAGGCGTCATGCCTTCGAGCGAAACTCCATCAATCGTTACGTCACCGCTTTCGACCTTTACCGGCGCACGCACCAAACGCATCACACCCAGAGCCGTCAAACTCTTTCCGCATCCCGATTCTCCCACCAAACCCAACGTCCTGCCACGTCCCACCGACAGGCTGACGCCATCCACGGCAGGAACACGCGCCGATGCGCCAGGCACTGTGACTCTGAGGTCGCAGATCTGCAATGTCGAATCGGGGTTCATCTGTACGCAAGATCGCCCTGTTAATACGAGGATTGAAGACCAATACGGTTTTATTTGACGCCGCCTCCGGTCAAGGATAATAATACCCCCGGAGCTAGTTGACGCGGCCCAACGACTTGGGTAGCCTTGCCAGTACTCGGCGTGCTACAAAAAAAACTCGCGGCGTTTGGGAACCTCAGGTGCACTGAGGCGTCAGGTAGGCCAGCGCAACTTACCAACCTGATTCACCAGAGGAGACCTGAATGCCTTACGCTGCCGAGGCCACCACAGCCTGGAGCGCAAGCCGCATGTTGAGCGACGAGGAGCTACTCGCCGAATCCATAGAGGGCGATGTAGCTGCCTTTGAGGTCATCGTAAACCGATACAAAGACCGGCTTTTCAACTTCGTCGTTCGATTCGTCGGCGATGAGTCGACAGCCCAAGACTTGGTACAGGACACCTTCCTTCGAGCCTACCGCAAACGTGAGAGCTTCAAAGCCATAGCCAAATTCTCCACATGGATATACACCATCGCCGGCAACCTCGCCAGAAGCGAACTGCGCCGCCGCAAACGGTGGCGATTTCTCTCCATCGGCGCTCGCCCCGAAGAGGAAGGCGGCGGAGGCTTCGAGCTGGAGGACAACACCAACAGGCCCGATCTCCATGCTGACACCGAGCTGGTCCAGCAGAAAATAAACGAAGCTATATCCAACCTCCCGGAGCGCTACCGCGAAGCGGTTCTTCTCCGCGATGTCCAGCAGCTTGACTACGAAGAGATATCCCAGATTCTCGGAGTCCCTCTGGGCACCGTCAAATCCCGCATCAACCGTGGTCGCCTAAGACTGCAAGAGATGCTCGCCGAGCTGGCGGACGAGGTGTATGAGACAGATTACCATAACGACATGGTCGAGTAGACAACCCGGACAGTCGTTGTTTTTGGCCGCCAAGCCAGTGTCTCGGGTTTTGGGCGGGCTGAATGATTGGCCAAAGAGTTGTAGAGGGTAGAAAAGTGGACCGAACTAGCGTCGAGCTCATATATCAGAACGGTGCCGACACACAAAGGGCATCTGCAAAGAAGGAGGGCCGAGCATGAAGTGTGGCGAGTGTAAGGACCAGTTTTCAAACTATCTAGACGGCGGACTACCCACAGAAGAGCGACGAGCATTGGACACCCACCTGTTGCAATGCCCGGATTGCCAAACCCGCCTGCGTTCGTTGCGTTCCCTAAAACTCCACCTCCAAGATCTCCCATCAGCCCAACTGCCCCCAGCATTCAGATTTGGCATGAGACGCGCTCTGCTAGCAACAGATAAGCGCTGGTCGTGGTGGAGAAACGGATACCAGCGTGCGGCGAGGGTACCCCCGGTGGCTGTCGGCGGCTTCGCTGGCGTCCTAGCGGCGCTGGTGGTCACTTTCGCCATGACTGGACCACCGCCAACCAACGGGTTCGTCCCCTGGACAGCCGAATCAAAGCCAGCGCCATCGGTCAACTACGTTCTCGACCGGATACCGGTGAAAGGCCAACCACTGGAAGGCGGTGGGACAGAAGCCGATTCTTCCCGGAGCCGCACTCGTAGCACAGCCCAGCATGCGCAGCAAGTTAGCGCCAGGTTCTAGAACGCGTTTGGCCTCGGAAATGCACGGATGACCTGCGATCCACCTAGACCGCACCGGTCAAACCTATTGGCCTCGGTGGTGTGCGCCCTGATTGCGACTACTGTCGCAGCGGCGCAAAGCCTGCTTCAGGAGTTGGAAACCGAAGTTGCCGCAGTCGTGGAGGCTGTGTCGCCTGCGGTTGTTACCGTCAAAGGCTATGTCACCAAGAACGGTGCCCAAGCCACCTTTGTCGGATCGGGACTCGTGGCGGATTCGTTGGGCAGCATACTGACCTCAACTTCGGTCGTCGTCAACGCAGACAGAATTGAGGTAATCAATTCCCAAGGCCGCATACACCCAGCTTCTCTCTGGAGTTGGAACCGAACAATCGGACTGGCTGTTCTCCGCGCAGAATCGCTGCCACCTAACCACCCCATCCGCTTTGCCACCGACCGCCAAATCAAAGCGGGCTACTTCGGCATAATCGTCGGCAACGCCTATGGAGCTGGCGCATCGCCGACACTCACCACCATAGCGCACTCAAACGCCCCTGACGGTTTCATGCAGCTAAGCGCCCCAGCTATCCCAGGCAACAGCGGGGCTCCTGTATTCGACAGCAGTGGTGGTCTTATCGGACTGGTCGCTGGGGAAGTAGGCGATTCAGATGCGCTCGGTACAGCTCCCAGACCAGCTCCTGCGGCGGTGATTCCGGTCACGATTTTGGCCAGATCCATCAAAAGCCTGCCTGGTCCAACCAGTGAGCGCGGCGGATGGATGGGGATGACCGGGTCGTATTTTGGCGAACCTGGCAGCGAATCGGTATTCGTCATAACCGATGTCGCCACAGACGGACCAGCATCAAGAGCTGGCATCGTGGCAGGTGACAGACTTACCCAGGTCGCTGACCGACCGTTCTATTCGCTCCTCGAACTTCGAAATCAGTTCGTCCGTGCGCGCCCAGGCACCGATCTGTCGCTCCTAATCCTACGACAAAACCGCCAGATGACGATCACCGTCACGGTCGGCAGTATGCCCCCAGCAGCCGTTCCCACCTCCCAACCGCCACAGACAGTCCCGGTATCTTCATCATCTCGTTAGCTCATAGCCGTTCGGTATCCGATTAGCGGAGCGTCGAAGCATCCACCACTGTAATCCAACGAACCGAGACTGCGAAAAGGAACATCAATCAATCGCCTTGATTCGGTGTCGCATCAAGAAACACGCGGGAGTACTTCTACGCACGGTAGGAGAGGACACGGTCTGATCAGCGATTGGAAGGACAAAGTGAATTCGAGAACCCAACGCACGAAGCTAATGATTGTGGTATGCGGGCTGCAGACGCACACCGCCGCAGGCCTCAGCGCGGAGATTAGCATCGCAAGAGAAGTCAACACGCCCTATCTCTTCGTCACGGGGGCGCGTCCGAACAGTGCACGAATCCAACAGCAGCCGAGGCGTAGGACTAAGTGTATAAGCGGATTTGGGAAAATCTAGAGATTCTCATTCAAGGCGAGCGTTGATGGCTAATCCGCCAATCTATATTGCTCACCTTCTCGAACGATGGAAGGTCATGGTCCGGTCCGCCGAGAACGTCAGCTAGCGCCGGGCATCGGCCAACAGATTCCTTGTTGGGGCCAACTCGTTTCTGGTAGCTGCGCCCGCTTTGGCGAGTGACAACCAGCCAGTCGGAAGAGGTTACTCATCAGGCGGCATCTCGACCGCCGACACTTCCTGAGGATGGGCGCTGGAGTAGACCTGTTTGAGTCGGGAGGTCGTGACCGACACATATATCTGTGTGGTATTCACACTGCTGTGTCCCAGAAGCTCTTGAACGACTCTAAGGTCTGCTCCGTTGTTTACCATATGAGTGGCACAGGCGTGGCGCAGCGTGTGTGGCCCAACGCTTTGGGCTGCGATCACCTGTTTGAGATAGTTGGTGACGATGGTTCTGATGCGGCGTTCACCAAGCGCTGTGCCTCTAGCGCCCAGGAAAAGCGATTCAGGCGGAGGCACGCCTTTGATTGCCAGCTTCGACCGCACCCTCTGATAGCGGCGCAGCGCAGCCAACGCCTGCCGCCCCAAAGGCACTATCCGCCCCTTACCACCCTTGCCCCGGCGCACCGCCACGGTTCTTTCAACCAGGTCCACATCCCCAACAGTGAGCGCCTCAAGCTCCGCCACCCGCAAGCCAGATGAGTAAAGAACTTCCATCAACGCTCTGTCCCGGATTCCGATCGGGGTCTCTTTTGGCGGCAGCTCCATAAGCCGACTGATTTCGGATTCGCTCACTATCGCCGGGAGAGTCTTTTCTGTCTTGCGCGCTGTAAGCCGGGTAATAGGATTGTCGTCAATCAATCCTCGACGACGCAGAAACGATATAAACGACTTAAAAGCCGCAAGCCTTCGCGCGATGGTGGTCTGACTCTTGCCCTGGGACATCATCTCATCAACGTAGGCTCTGACACTGCTGCGGGTCAAAGACTCAACAGTAGCAGCGTCGGTTTCGCTGGCGGGTCTGCTTTCGTCAGGCTCTGAGTAGGCGGTTGTGAATTTTTCGATCTGGCGCAGGTCGGAGCGGTATGCCCGCACAGTATGGGGCGACAAGCCGCGCTCGAGGCTGATATAGTCTATGAAGTGGGCAATGGCCTGCCCGACCTCCATCGACTCGAAAGCCAGCTCGCCCTGCTCAGATACCGCCTTTGATGGCATGGACTCTCAGCATCCAGTATAGGATTCGGGGTATGTATCGGGCGTCAAGCCGCCTGTTCATCAGGTTGGACGGTCATCACAGCTTTGCACGACAGACATCGATGGGTTGTTTCGCCGCTGCGATCGGTCTTTTCGATTACGAACTTGGCGTCGCACTGCGGGCACGGCGTCGGGACCGGCTTGTCCCACATCGCATGCTTGCAGTCCGGGTATCGCTCGCAACCATAAAAAGTCCGGCCTTTCTTGCTGCTCTTCTCCGAGAGTTCACCCTCACCGCACTCTGGACATGTGACCCCTGTGGGAATCGAGCGGGTAGTCTTGCACTCCGGGTAGCGCGAACACGAAAGAAAACGTCCTCGACGACCTGTTCTCATCACCATAGGTGCATTACACTCATCGCAGACGTAGTCAGTTGGCTGCGGTCCGTCTTCCTCATCCAGAGATTTTGTGGTCCGACAGTCAGGGAAACCGGTGCACGCCAAAAATTTGCCTCGCCGCCCCCAACGGATCACCATCGGCTTGCCACACTCTTCGCAGACCTCATCCGTCTGTTCTACAACCAACTCTTTGAGTTCGGCTTTTCGCTCCTTGGCCGCATCCAACGACTTCTCAAAGTCACTGTAAAACTCAGATAGCATCTCCTGCCAGTGGTCATTGCCCTGTTCAATGTTGTCCAGTTCGCGCTCCATCGACGCGGTGAATTTGGTGTCGAAAAAGCGATCAAAATTCTCCACTAAGATCCGGTTTACCACAATGCCCAACTCGGTGGGGAACATTGAGCTACCAGACTTTTCGATGTATTCCCGCTCAAGGATCGTCGAGACGATGGAGGCGTATGTACTCGGCCTGCCGATCTCCTCAGCCTCAAGCTGTTTGACCAGAGTCGCTTCGGTATACCGAGGTGGCGGCTCAGTGAATTTCTGTTCAGGAGCAATCTTCGAAGCGTCGAACCTCTGGCCTTCAGCCAGATCCGCCGGGATTTTGTCTTTCCGCTCGTCGTCCTCGTCATCTTTGCCCTCGGCGTAGATAGCCGAAAACCCGTCGAATGTCATCACATGGTCAATCGCCCGCAAAACGTAGGGCCCACCTTCCATCTGCACGGTCGTGACATCGACCTCCATCGGTACCATCTGGCTCGAGACAAACCGGTTCCAAATGAGTGTATAGAGCTTCAGTTGGTCTTTTTCCAGAACATTCTTGAGGCTTTCTGGACCGCGATCAAGGTTAGTCGGACGCACCGCTTCATGGGCGTCCTGAGCGTTTGATCGGTTCTTGTAGATTGCAGGCCTATTTGGCAGGTATTTCTGACCGTACCGCTTGTCGATGTAGTCGCGGATCGCAGCGACCGCTTCGTCAGCAATGCGAGTGGAATCGGTCCTCATGTAGGTTATCAGCCCCTCGCGACCGCCCTCGACCTCAATCCCCTCATACAGCTGCTGCGCCACCACCATCGTCCTCTGGGCGGTATAGCCCATCTTCCTTGAGGCTTCTTGCTGAAGTGTGCTGGTGATAAACGGCGGCGACGGGCGTCTTTTCTGCGGTTTCTTTACAAGGGATTTGACCGAAAAACTCTGCTTCGCTATCGCCTCGATGTGGGATTTGGCGGTCTCTTCGTTGGGGATGCGCTTGGTCTTGCCGTCTATGCGCCAAAGGTTCGTCTGTAGGATCGGGTCGCTCTCGCCGTCACGGACCAGCGACACAGCGATTCGCCAGAACTCCTCAGGCTCGAAAGCATCAATCTCCGCCTGCCGCTCGCAGATAATCCTCAACGCAACCGACTGCACTCGCCCGGCGCTAAGCCCTTTACGCACTGTGCTCCACAGGACCGGACTGACCTTATACCCCACCAGACGATCGAGCACGCGTCTGGCCTGCTGCGCGTCAACTTTCCGCATGTCTATTTTTTCTGGGTCGGCGATCGCGCTCCTCACGGCATCTTTGGTGATCTCATTGAAGGTCACCCTATGTATTTCGCGGTCGCTCTTTAGCACCTCCGTAACATGCCAGGCTATAGCCTCCCCCTCGCGATCGGGATCGGTCGCTAGGTAGATGGCGTCTGCGGTCTTACTGAGCGCCCTGAGTTTCTTTACAACCGCAGCCCTGTCCTTCACCTCAACATACTTGGGTTTGAAACCATCCTCAGGGTCAACCCCCAGATCGCGCCGGGGAAGATCGCGAACGTGCCCCATGCACGCCGCCACTTTGAATTTTTTCCCGAGGAACTTGTTGATCGTCTCAACTTTGCCCTGGGACTCCACTATAACCAGTCCGCTCATGAACGCATTACCTCACAACAAAACGTGATGGCCCTCGCAAAGGCCTATGGATGTACAGTGCGATTATCGCACCTGCACCGAATATCTACACTCCACCACAGAAAAAAAGCCAACCACAGAGCAACCCGGCCAGTGAGTATAAGCGGCTTGGGTTTGGGCTGGCAAGTTATGGAGCCGTCGGTAAGGAACTCGTCAACCGGCTTGACAGTTCCAGCCGGTTCCGCACTACCAGCACGAAGGCCACTAGTGGCCTTAAAATTCCACGGCGTCAAACAGAGCCTGCATGTCCGCCGGCACCGGAGCGGTGGCAGTGACAGTCTGCCCAGTTGTTGGATGCGCCAACGTCAAGACCCTAGCGTGCAGTGCCTGCCTATCAAATCTCGCCAACAACCCGGCGGCGCGGCGACGGTACCTGGGGTCTATACCCTTCAACTGAACCTGCCGTCCGCCGTAGTCTGGGTCACCGAATACAGGGTGGCCGGTATGCTGCATGTGCACCCTTATCTGGTGAGTGCGCCCGGTCTCCAGCCGAAGTTCTGCCACACTTACTATCGGGTGGTAGTCCGAAAGGGTGGTGTAATGAGTGATCGCCGGCCTGGACGAGCGCCCGCCAGCCGCCATCCGCCTTGGGTCGCTCTTGCACCTGCCGATAGCCACGTCCACAGTGCCCTCCCTGGGACTCAGCCTACCCCACATCACAGCGATATACTGCCTAACGATCTCCCGTGCGCTCAGGTCAGCCGACAGTCGCATATGCGCAGCATCGGTCTTGGCGGCAACAATGGCCCCAGACGTGTCCTTGTCCAACCGATGAACGATCCCGGGCCTAAGCGCACCATTGATCCCCGAAAGCTGCCCGCAGTGAGACATCAGAGCATTAACAAGAGTGCCCGATGGGTGCCCCCGCGCCGGATGAACGACCATGCCCGCCGGTTTGTTTACAATGATTATCTCGTCATCCTCATAGAGTATCTCCAGAGGTATCGCTTCAGGTGCTACATCTTGCGACGGCTCAGGCGGCGGGATAGTTACATGAAGCGTCTCACCGCCTTTGAGTTTCGTTCCTGGTTTTAGCTGTTTTCCTGGCGACTCGCTGGTGATTTTCCCACCAGTGACAAGGCTGGAGACCTGACTTCGAGACAGCCGCTCGCCTAGCGCATCGGTCACATACTGATCGACGCGGGTGCCCTTGGCCTCCACAGGAACTGTTATCACGCACATGGCATCATGTCTGAAAAGAGATAGGAGCACAAAGCTCTAAAGATCGGTCAACCCCAACGCCCAGCGGATACTTGTCCACTGCCCACGAACACCTTCCGCGATTCTCTTCCACGACCAGTGAACAACAGCCCCGCGCAGCGAAGCAACACATACCATCACCACCCCGAATATCACCACCATCAGCCGGTAGACCGCAGCAACCAACATCCCGTCGTTATAGCGGTAGTAACGCCACTCATTTTCCCGGGAGCGGATCAGAGTCGAGGTTATCATATGCTGTGTGGTTTTACCACCGAAATGGATCACCGACGCGTGGGGAAGAAACATAACTCTATATCCGGCATCGCGAACACGTCGATACAGGTCTGGCCCCTCGCCGAGAATAATCGAAAAAGTCTCATCGAACAGCCCTGTCTCTTCAAGGACCTCTCGGCGCAACACAGCGTTGGCCTCGCCAGGCAGTTCTATAGTCCGTGTGGCACTGTGATCCCACCATCCGTAGCGCATCGCGCCAAAAAACCGAGAATCGGGATACCGATCAGACAGATTAAGAAGGTCGTACAGCTCATATCGCAACCGGGGTAGCGATCTGGCGCAGCTAAGCTGAAGGGTCTCGTCCGGGTTGAGCATTTTTCCGCCTGTACCGCCGAACTCCGGGTTCTGATCCAAAAAGTCAACATGCGCCTTAAGAGTACCAGGAAATACGATAGTGTCGTCGTTGAGCAGCATCAGATAGCGGCCTGTCCCCAGCCTCAGATTGATATTGTTGTTTACTGCGTATGATTTGCGCTCATCGTTGACACTCAACACCACCTTGGGGTATCGCCGTCGCACCTCCTCAACACTGCCGTCAGTCGAACTGTTGTCAACCACCAGCACTTCAAACTCTATCCCCTGGTCCTGCGAATAGATCGACTCTAAGCAGCCCAACAGCAGTTCGCGGTTATCAGTGTTGACAATGGATATGCTCAGGTCTACGTTGGTCGAGTCGTAATCAGGTGGACCAATCTGCGGTAGTTCTCGGTTGATTGGGGACATCTCTTCTTGGGCTGTGGGGTGGTTGAACAGCAAAGTGTCGCTAAAGGTGAAACTTTTTGAGGACCGCATCCAACTCCTCGACGGTGCCTATATCCATATAGTGCCCATCGTCAAAAACCTCAGCGACCACTTTCATATCGGCCTGTATCGCCGCGTTGAACACGTCACCTAGTACAACTTCGGTATCTGAGCTGGGCAGTTGCGCCAGATATTCGTGCATGAAACCTGAGAACCGTCCTCCCCAGCAGGCGTTGCCCCACATATACTTAAGAGAACTGTCCTGAGGTTTATCGATGGTATCAAGCACATCGTGTGTGTCACTCAAACTCACCATACCAAACTTGGTCGGTGTGTTAGTCACGAACGCCCCTAGCACCAGGTCGGCCTCCAGGTCCGCCTGCTTTACGAGCATCCGCTCGAAACACTCTCCTGGTGCAACAATCGTGTCAGGCATCCCGAACAGAACCGTCTCCTCACCTGAGAGCCAGGGATGTGCCAGATCGAGCGCGTAGGGCATCCCTGAAAGCTGCTCCTGGTATAGATAGGCGATGTCAACCCCGAATCTGCTGCCGTCACCATAGTAGTGCATTATCTCATATTTGTACTCGCCGAGTACAACAAAAAGTCGCTCTGCCCCAGCTTTGACCATCTGCTCAATGAGAAACTGGCTAATGACTTTGGGGCGCTTGTGGATGGTCCCGTCAACTTCATAGTCCTGATAGCCGATGGGGAAAAGCTCTTTCGCACCAGGCAGGGGTGCCAGACGACTTCCTCGACCAGCAGCCGGGATTAGCCCGACATAGCTCACTTGCCTGAAACCTCTTGTCTGTCAGCCAAGGGGTTCAATCGAACGGCTAGTAGGATCAAGCTTTCACAACCTCCGGCTCCATCGCCCGCGACCGAAAAAATGCAGTCCAACCACCCACGGCTTTGTCAACACTCCCGATCAACGGAAATACTTTAGTCTGAAGAGGATGATCTCCGCCAGATCGTGGTCTGACAATCGGGGTCCACGCGCCTTCGCCGTTGCTCCTTGATCCAGTGGCTTGGTCGATCTGCCTTCTGCGGTCGGCGTAGATAAGCACCTCAGGTGCCACAACCCGCCCCTTGACCGTAATTCGCGCTCTAATCCAGCGGCTGCCAGGATCGCTGAGCGATGCGATCGCCTGTCCAGGGTGTAGGTTTGATCGCCTGCGGTAGGAGCGGGAATCGTCAGCAGGATAGAGCAAGACGCCATCATCAGGATCAGAAGACGGTCTTGGCGAGGAGGTCTGACCGGTGTCCATTAAACGCTCCGTCGGTGGACAGTGGGTTGGGAGTCTAAGTTAATCTATACTGTGTATAAATTCGACCAAAGCAGCCCTGTTTGCCAAGAGGAAGCCGAACCAAAAGACGAGCTGAGCTGATTCAATTCGCGTCTACAAACCACCGGCGAGAGATGCATCCAATCGAGAGAGAATTCGCCGCAGGAACGACTCAACATCACCGCATGAACCAGTGCTACTTTTCGGTGGCGATCATTTTCAACGCGATCGTTTCGACGCTGTATTGTTGACCTAAGAACGGTTCGTCAACGAATGGCGCCAATATCTCATCGGTGAACTCAATCCCAAGGCCAGGCCCGTCCGGCAGTACGCAGCGCCCGTTCGCCAGTTCCAGGTCGCCCATCCTGGGGCCGTCGCCTAAAAACTGCGTCGGCCCGTTCAGATCGACCGGGCGATCAAAACCATAGGCGGCGTACAGATGGCTCGACGCCAGAAACCCCAATGTGCTCTCTGTCAGCCCGCTCCCAAGAAGCCCAATCCCTGCCTCTTGAGCAATCTCAATTGAGCGTCTCGCCCCGCGAATACCACCCATCTTGCACACTTTCACCACCAACATATCCAGCGCATCCAGCTTGATCCACTGTATTAGATCAGCAGGAGACCAGATGCTCTCATCGACTGCGATGGGAACAGGTGACGTTGCGACCAGACGCCGATAGCCGGTGATGTCATGCACCGCAAGCGGCTGCTCCAACACCTGGACCCCTACGTCGGCGAACCTCTTCGCCAACTCTTGAGCCTGGCTAAGCGTGTAGGCCTGGTTGGCGTCTGCCCACAAAAAAGCATCCCCTGCGGTCTCGGCTATTTTCTTTACCACCTCGGCGTCGCTCTTTGGCGACAGCCCAACTTTGATCTTGAACCCTTTGAACCCTTTTTCCAGCCCCTCCTCGGTGCGAGACACCGCGTCGTCGATGTTGGACGCGCCAACAATCCAGGTGTAGTCGAGTTCTGATTTCCTGTTGGCCCCAAACATCTGTCGCAATCCAACCCCAGTCGCCCTGGCGACAAGATCGTGGACCGCGATATCGACTGCCGACTTCGCTATCGGCTGCCCGTGGGTCGCGCCTGGGGCAATGATCTCATCCATCTGCGTGTGGATCGCGTCCAGATCGAACGGGTCCATACCAACCAAGAGAGGCGCAATATAGCCCCGCAAAGTCGTTACCACCGACTCCTCAGTCTCGTAGCTCCAGCGGTGAGACGGCCTGGCTTCACCCCAACCGACCGTGCCATCATCGGCGGTGAGCTTGACACAGACGTGAGGCGCCCGCTGATCGCTGCTTCCAGCCACACCCCGTGCAATGCGGAGCGACCCAACGAAGGGCAGGTTGAGAGGAAACAGATCAACCCGTTCAATTTTCATTCCAAACATCCCTTTTCTTGCAGAAACGCTACTACCACCTCTGAAATCGCCACGAACCGCCCTGAGGATCGTAAACACAGAGCCGGTTTCGTGTGGCGCGAAACCCGAGGACGTAATGGTCGCTGTCGTTGTTTTGATAGCGAAACGGCCCGCCCAGCCAAATTCCACTTTCAGGTAGGTCTGAGAAAAAACGGGGTATCAACTCGCGAATCGAGGTTGGGTAGACCCCTGGGTCGGTATGGTAATCTTCCAACGCGATAACTATTGGCTGCGCTGATCGCTGCGCCGCCTCACACACCGAAGTTCCGCCTATAAACCCAACCACCTGCGCAAATCCCAACAACGCGAATAGACAAAAACCTCGAAGGTTGGCGCGGACACCGAGTCGATTCTTTCTGGTTGCGCTGATTACCCCAAACGAAAAATTGACAGCCGCACCGACACCGGTGACCACGAAAACAATCAGCAACCCCACAGTGCCAATTGACCCCAGGGTCGACTGGTGCGCCGCCCACAGGCCGAACCCAGGCAGAACGCAGCCCATCGCGATCAACATCAGATCGCGAACCGATGGCACCCAGCGTTCAGTCTCCACCGGCACCATCTATGCAAAGAATCGTTAGATTATAGCCTCTGTCGGCATAGGCGCCTCTTAGGCGACTAAGCTGTTCATCGCTGCGATACATCCCCACCACCGCACCACCTGAGCCAGAAAACTTCGCCGGTGCATCCAGCGACCGGGCGATCTCCACCATCTCAAGGTTGCTGGGGCCGATAACCGCATCACCAAAAATTCGGCGGCGAAGGTCGAAGTTTGCGTTCATAAGCCCACCGACGCCATCTATGTCTCCAGCCTCCAGCGACTTGCGCGCTTCCGACGCAAAATCTGCAAATCCCGTCATCGCGTTAATGACCTCCACATCCCCTTCGTGCCAACGGGCACGGACATCGGAGTGAATCTTCCCTGAGTCGGAAGGATGGCTCAAATACGCCAGAAACAGCCCTGGCATTAGTAGTGGATCCATCGGCTCATATTCGCCATATCCGCGTTCGTCAAACAACTCTTTCGCAAAATCCATATAGACCACACCGCCGTAGGTCTGGATGACCCTGTCCTGCAAACCGGCCCTGATATCGAGCTCCTCCTCCTCTACACTCAGCACCAGATTGGGTTGTTTGGGTCTGGGCACTTCGACGTCGTAATGCTGTTTGAGCGTCTCTATCGTCGCGGTGATGATCGCGCTGGAACCAGCCAGACCCACCTGCCTGGGAATCGTGGTGTCGTAGCTCAGAGCAAAACCACGGTCGTGAAGTGCGATCTTGTTGACCCCACAATATTCATGGAATTTCTTGCACGCAGATATCAGCAGCCGAACGCCGCCTGCATATCCGTTTCTCGAAACAGTATTAGCGAGGGAATAGAGACTCTCAAACTCGCTCGGATCGTGAATCGGGTGCGGCTCCACAGCCACATTCGATTGGGGCTTTAGGGTCACAGTCGCCGCAAAATTGGTGATCGCGCAAGAGATAGTGCGGCCAAAATAACCGTCGGATGGGTTACCCATAAAGCCTATGCGGGCATATGCGCTGGTCGTGATCTCCACAAAAAAAATCTCCGCGAGGGTTGCCTTGCCGCCACTGGCGGCTCGAAATTCCGTGTGCTGCTGATGGGTGCCGAGACTGTGCCAATCAAGATAAGCTCAGGCGACAATCCCAAACAGGTTGCCAAACCGTTCGGTCAAAAATGGTAAAAGTTTATTGCGAATCTTAGCTTGACAGCATTTGGCCCATTTGGTAAGTTACGTTTGGTGTGGGCTTGACATCGTCGTCCTTAGCCCTGCACTTTACAGGATCAGGGCCAGTTGCAGCCCACTTTTTCTGGGTCGGCGGTTCTGTCGGCAAGCGTCTTAAAGAAGTTGGGTGCATCAGGTCCGTTTGGCTGTTTGGCCCGTCTGAGTTGCCTTAAGGTAACGATTGCACCAAGTTCTGTATTTGCCACAACAACGAGTAGTGACTAGGAGGTTGGCATGCGTGTCCGCAAAGGCTTGATCACTCTGACCATCGTCGGTGGGATCTGTCTCGCCGCCGGTTGCACACCGAAGCCAAGTGCAGAGCAGTTAACGCAGCTTGAACAGGCGTGCGAAGCCGCCGACCAAGCCGAAGCCGCAGCTGCCGAAAAACGCAGGGAAAAATCCGGCGTCCAGCAGCAGGTAACCCGCAAGAACCGGCGCTCGCAGGCCATGGAGAGCAAGACAGAGAAGACCAGGGACAACTTGGGGTTCTGAACCATTCATAACGAAATTCACGATAGCGCGATCTCAGACCGCAGGAGCAGATATGCTCGTGCGGCAAGCACCATTTTGCTTTTGGCGGTTGCTTCTGTAACAGCAGGCTGCGTAGCGGCTGGCGTCTCAAGACAGCTTACCAAAGCTGAACTGGCATGCCAAACATCCGAGCAGGCCGAAACCGGCCTACGGGCCGATCAGCAGGAACTCGCCAGGCTCCAGACTGTAGTTCCAGAGCGAACCACAGAGCTGGAGCGGATGCTCGCAGAGCGTGACTCACTCAAAATCGTTGTGGCGCGCATTGAGCGGGAAACTAATCAACCAGAACCAGAGTTTGACAACGAAGAACTAGATGACGATTCGACTGACGTTGACACTCAGTCGGGTCTCGACGAGACATTGGGGGGATTCACCCAGCCAGAAGCCCAAGCCGACACTACAGGCGCACCAGCGCCCGTCGAATCGGTCCCTTCTGGTGAAACCGGTGAATCGGCTCCGTCAGACCAGTGACGACGGCTGTTTTTTTGGCACCGTCGCGGAAGGGAGTTTTCGATGCGCAGTAGACCGGTTATTGTTGCCTTGAAAGGTGTCGGGATGTTCGCCAGCCTCGTGTGGGGCGCCAGCCTCGCGTGGGGACAGCAGCAAGAGCTGACCATGGAGCAGTGGCAGCAGAAAGTCACCGAATGCCAAAATCGCAAGGCGGCAGCAGATGCCCAGATAGCAGAACTTGATGGGCAGATCGCCGACCTGAAAACACAGATGGCATCGTCCGACTCCCAGTATGAGGCGTCCCATAAGGAGCTCTACGATCTAGTGGGCGTCACCGACGACGCTCAGATCGCTGGCTTTATGGATCAGCTTGGTGAGCTTGAGCAGCAGCTACGAGGCATACAGTCTCTGCCCGCCTCACAGATATACGCTCGGCGCGAAGAGATCGGACAGATCGACCGTAAACTTCAGCAGCTCAGACTCGACCGTCTAGCGGCACTCCCAGAAGCCGATGCTAAGATCAAAGCTATGGAAGCCCTCATCGCGCAGCTCCGTGCTGTGGGCCCGCCGCCACCGAGAACAGACCGGTACACGGTCGAGCGCGGCGACAACCTTTGGGGCATATCCGGAATGGGTCGGCACTATGGCGATCCGTGGCAGTGGCCCAAAATCTTCAGCGCCAATCGTGACCAGGTTACCGATCCCGATCTGATCTATCCGCAGTGGGTCTTGGCGATTCCGAAGACGTTTGGCCGCAGCCAGTATGTAGTCGCTCAAGGCGACCACCTCTGGTCAATCGCCACGCAAGTCTATGGCGACCCTGGACAGTGGATGCGTCTATGGCGCGCGAACGAAGATCAGATTGACCGTTTGGGTGGTGATGAGAGCGTAATCTTCCCTTACACGATCTTGGATGTGCCGCAATAGCTTTGGACAGTTACCACGGAGCGGTTTGAATGACCGCATGCCGATAGAGCAAATTTTCTTACAAGCTCTCATCGCCGAGTCTCAAACGACCGGCGGCGGGAGCTTGTGTCTATTTGGAAGGGAATAGAGGTTGGCCAAGACCGCTGAAATAGAGCAGACCCGCCGGATCGCCTTGGGCGACGTCGATCTCCTAAGTCTGTTCGGCCCATACGATGCAGAGAGAAAAGCGCTCGAAGAGATCTACGGCGTCTCGCTCGTATCCCGCGATGGCTCCGTCGCTATCGCCGGTCCACCAGAGGCTTTGGATGCAGCCGAGGCAGACGTCAACCATCGCCTCGCCTCTTTGAGAGACGGCGTTGAGCCTGAAGACATTCCACGACATGCAACATCGGTCTCGCAGATACTTCCGACACCGATGCCGCCGCGTTCAGGAGCGGCGATCGTCACCACCGCCGCAAAAAAAACCATCGCCGCCAAATCCCGTGGGCAGAAGGCATACATAGAGGCTGTATGGGAGCACGACATCGTCTTTGCTATCGGCCCAGCGGGTACAGGCAAGACCTATCTTGCTGTGGCGATGGCGGTGGCGGCGATGAGAGCGCGGGCCATAACCAGAATAGTCCTGGCACGCCCAGCGGTGGAAGCAGGCGAGCACCTCGGCTTCCTGCCAGGCGATCTCCAAGACAAAGTCGATCCGTATCTTAGACCACTTTACGACGCACTGTACGAGATTGTGTCTCCAGAGAAGCTGCGACGACACTTTGATGCGCGAACCGTCGAGGTTGTGCCGCTTGCGTTCATGCGCGGTAGGACTCTAAACGATGCATTTGTAATACTTGATGAAGCGCAGAACACCACTCCCAAACAGATGAAAATGTTTCTGACCCGGTTGGGCGGCGGATCGAAAGCGATCATAGCCGGAGACGCTACGCAGGTGGACCTGCCCGACTCGCAACCATCGGGATTGGCGCATGCACGCACAGTCTTAGAAGGCGCCAAAGGTATCGCGTCTGTAGCGCTCACCGAGCGCGACGTTGTCAGGCACCGCCTGGTCCAATCAATCGTCAAGGCGTATGACAAGTTCGAAGCGGCGGATGAGCCTGATACCGATGGGGCGGTCGTCTAATGGCGTGGTCGTGGAGCCAATCCATAAAACCGAACCTCACCGCTCTGTGGCGTACGCGGCGGTGGGGGATGAGCTCCAGGCAGAAAAACGCTCTCCAGGCGGGGTTGGCTTTGGCCACGGTGGTAATTGTTGTCTGGCTTTTTCCGAGGACACAGACCACCGAGTTCTCGAACTGGAAAGAGGACACAGTCACCACCCAAGAGGTCATCGCCGACCTTACTTTTAACGTCCGCAAGAACGACACCGAGCTTCAGGTAGAACGAGACGCCGCAAGCCGTCGGGTGCCCCCGGTCATCCGACGAAACAACGACACCGCTGAAGCGCAGATGAGTCAGATGGAGCCGTTCTTGGCCCAGGCAGCCGTTTTGGAACAACTTGAGGAGGATTCCGGTGCGGTCGACAAACTTCTTCAAGTGACCGATGGGATCTACCCAGACAACGCGCGAGTGCTGCTGGGATTGGACACCACCGACTCAGTTCACCACTCGGCGGCGCAGATCAGAGCCGCAGCGCGGGAGATCGCTCGGAACCTTTACGCCGGAGGAAATCTGGCCGACAGGTCGCAGGTGGACTGGTACAACTCCGTCAAAGCTGTAGTGATTGGGGACAGGGACACAACTGAAGTATTGGCTGCTGAGCTGGCAGACCTTCCACGGGTCAGGGACGCGCTGGGACAGGAGATTCGCCGCCATTTCATCCGCGCTGGGGAGGGCGTGCCGTCTGAGGCAGAGATCAAGGCGGTCTACAACGTGATCGACCGGTTCTTGGTGGCCAATCTCATCTACGACGCAAATGAGACAACCCGCCGCCGCCTCGCCGCCGAGGCTCAGGTGGCGATCTATAAGAGAACCGTACTCAAGGGCGAGCGGATTGTGGACAGTCACGAAATCCTCTCGCAGAAGCACGTTGACGCCCTCATTTCCTACTCGAAGGCCCGACAGCTGCGCGGCGGTCAGAGCGAGCCCTGGCGCCCGTTGACGGATGTCGCAGGCAAGACCGGAGTGACGCTGCTTGTACTGGGGGCAGGGGTCATTTTTCTGGTGATATTCCGACCAAGACTGGTGAAGAACACCTCCTGGTTGCTGTTGATGGTTTTTCTGGTGATAGGCCCCCTCTATGTCGCATCCTTCATAGCATCAATCCCAAACGGCCCGGCGTTCGCAGTACCTGTGGTTCTAACGGCGATTTTGGCGACGGTTTTGTTCGACGCTGAAGTGGGACTTGCGCTTAGCTCGGTCGTCGTGCTGCTGGCTGGTGTAATCCTGGGGCACGATTTCAGGTTCGTGTTGGTGAACGCTCCTGCGATAGCTGTCCCGATGCTTCTCATGCGCAGAGTGCGTCATCGATCGGAGTTCTTGCGGGCGATGGTCGTCCTTCCGCTGGTATACGTGGTCTCCATCGCCTCAATTGACAGCCTCATTTTCGTCAGCCAGAAAAACCTGTGGGGCAGAATTTGGCCCGCAGCTCTTGGCGGGGCACTGATGCCGGTCCTGGCGATCGGGCTGCTTCCGATATGCGAACGGGTGTTCGGAATCACGACCCCTATCACACTTCTTGAACTCTCAGACTTGAACCGCCCGCTCCTTCGCGAACTGGCACTCAAATCTCCAGGTACCTATACGCATAGCATAATAATCGCCAACCTTGCTGAGCGAGCCGCCGAGGCTGTAGGAGGGGATCAGCTACTGGCACGGGTTGGGTCTTACTACCACGATATCGGAAAGATCGCCAAACCTGACCATTTTGTGGAAAACCAGCTGGGGGGACGCAATCCTCACGACAAGCTCACACCGGCGATGAGCGCACTCGTGCTGGCCAACCATGTCAGAGAAGGCATCAGAATCACTCAGGCCTACGGCCTACCCAAAGCGATCACGGACTTTGTCCCCCAACACCACGGAACCGTGGTGATGGCGTTTTTCTACGACAAAGCCAGCAAACTCTACGGACCGGAAAGCGTAGACCAAGACACCTTCCGCTATCCAGGACCCAGACCGCAGACAAAAGAGGCGGCGATCCTGATGCTCGCCGACGCAGCTGAGGCGGCAACTAGATCGCTCCAGGACCGCAGCCCATCAAGGATCAAAGGGCTGGTGCGGCAGATTCTTAGGGACCGGCTCGACGATGGGCAGTTCGACGAGTGCGATGTCACCCTCAGGGACTTGAGCAGAATCGAGGAGAGCTTTTTGCCTGTGTTGGCAGGGACCCTCCACGGCAGAATCGCCTATCCTGACCAACCAACACCGCGTAAACCGCGACCATCACCTTCGATGAGTGACGTATGACTGGACCTCAACCATCCACAAGACTTATCATTGAATGCGCCACAACCCATGGTCCGGTGGATCTAGTCAGTTGCTGGTCAATCGGACACGGTGTAGACGTGGCAACCCAAGTGTGCGCCAAAGAGTTCGCTGACTTGGTTTCCATCACCGTTGTCATAGCTGACGACAGCGAGATACATCGGCTTAACCGCGACTACCGTGGCCACGACAAGCCGACGGACGTCCTGGCGTTCGATCTGTCCGAAGAGGACGAGAGTTGCGCTGGAGAGGTCTATATAGCGTTGGGCGTCGCCGCAGAACAGGCAACCGTTTGGGGCGCTACGCTTGAGCAGGAACTGAACCGGCTGATGGTGCATGGCATCTTGCACTTAGCGGGGTACGATCACGACTCCGATCAGGCCTTGGCGGAGATGGAAAACAAGACCGCTATGTATACCGGTCAGATTCACGCCACCACTTAACAGGAGTAATAGACCACTTAATGGACGACCCTGCGAGTCTGGGCGCCATCGTTTTATGGTTGATCTCTGTAACGATCACCTGGATGATGGCCGCCGCTGAACGTCTTTTTAGCGTGGTGTCGCGATCGACACTCGAGAAGTTGGTGGACCGTCAAGTCCCCCACGCCGAACGTCTTCTCAAACTGTACAGCGATTCTGTCAGTCGCCGCCGGTTGGAGATCATGCCGGTCGTGGGCAGAGGGTTTGCCGGGGCGTTGGGCACAGGCGCAGCAATCTTCCTTGCCAGCCGCCTGGTTGGAGAGTCGACCCAAACCTGGAGTGTGGTAGCGATGGGGGCCACCGCCGCCTTGGTGGTGTACCTCCTGGCCTGGCTCCTGCCCGCTCGCACAATGATCCACGATGACATAGAACGCCAGGTCAGCCGTCTTGGCGGGCCGTTGTGGACACTCTACGGCCTGTCATTTCTGCTGACCGCCCCCATCGAGGTTCTGCTGCCACAACCGAAAAAAAACCCAGAGCAGATGGAGGCCGAACGCGCCGAATTCAAAGCGCGCATTGAAGATGACAGCGACGACGGTGTAATTGAGGCGGAAAAAGCCGACATGATCCACTCGATCATCAGTCTGCCCGACACGATGGTAAAAGAGGTCATGGTACCGCGCGTTGGGATGGCATGCTTTGACAAGGACGACGGGTTCGAAGAGCTGGTGCGTTTTATGGCGTCCTCAAGACACACTCGCATTCCGATCTACCAGGATACTGTAGACAATATATTGGGGGTCGTTCACGCCAAGGATGTGCTGCAACACACCATCAAACGCGACGACGACAGCCCAAGCGTGGACGCACTCATCCGAGACGGTTTCGTGTTGTTCGTTCCTGAAAACAAGCACATTGATGAGCTTCTTCGCCAGTTCCGCTTGGAACGCAAGCACCTGGCGATAGTGGTCGATGAATATGGTGGAACCGCCGGACTCGTTACACTCGAAGACCTTTTGGAGGAGATCGTTGGCGAAATCCGAGACGAGTACGACGAAGGCGAAGAGTCTGAGTGGGTGTGGGAAGACGAAAAAACTATCGTAATCGATGGCGGCGCAGCGATTGCGCGTGTGAATGAAGAGACCGACGCCGAGATCCCCGAAGATGACGGCTACGACACTATCGCCGGATTCCTTTACCACTCGTTCGGTGCGATCCCAGAACCTCAAGACGCTATGAGCCACGGCAGATGGCAGTTGGTCGTCGAAGAGGTTACTGGACAGCGCATCAACAAGGTCAGAATGACCAAAACCCCCAACGGCTCAAACGACGACAAGAACGTCGACACACACGACGAGGAGTGAATTTGGTGAGCCTACACGGCGAACAGTGCGTTTTCGGCTCTAACACTGATCTGACGGCTGTAGTGGTTGACTAAAACCTCTTCGCCGCCCTGACTTAGAGCGGTCGGTTGCAAGATGATGGCGTCGGTGCGATGTCTGAGTTGGCTATACGCGATGTAGCCAGGTACCAGACCGTCTATCCCACCCGCCTGATCTGAGTCGGGGTCCGGGATCAGAACCGGTCCGGTATCGACCTGCCACCAGCGTGCTGTGCGACGGACATTTATCGTTTTGATCGGGTAGTAGATATCCCCCACAACTCCGTCTGACTCATCCAAGAATCTGGTGCGCCCAACGATCGCTCTGTTCTCCAATACCGCTTGAATGATCGCTTCGTCGGCCTTAAGGGGTTCAGCATCTGCGGCAGTCAGGTCAATTTTTACTTCCTCAAACTTGTCAGAAACCAACCCACGTTCGTGCCGACTTTGATCCGCATCGGCAGACCCGCGAAGTATCACAAAATTAGAGGACGAGCAGATGAATGAGAAATCGTAGTTGGGTTCGAGAAACAGAGCCCCACTACCGTAGGTGTCCTCCGCTTTGCACGAAGCTCCAAACACGATATTATTATCTGGTTCGCCACAGGTGTAAATGCACTCGATCTGAATACGGGCGATGTTCACGTCGTCTGGCAGTTCAAAACTCACAAATGAGCGGTTAAAGTCGTACACCGGAACTCCTCCAAGATAGAATTGGGTGGTGAAGGGCGCGACAAGAAAATACCACTAGACCACACTAGATGCGCCGAACACGACTGAGGGGTTGCGCACTATCCTGGGGGACACGGCTGTTGAAAACCTTCACGACACTAAACTTTAGAGAATCGGACCGAGTGTTTCGCTTGGCATTGAGAGCAATCCTCATCATCCTGGCGCTTGTCTTGACCATTTCAACCACCTCCAGCGCACAGAATCTGGGATGGACAGAGACGGTCAACAAGCGCAAAGAGGCCTTAGAGTGAGGCATAATGGGCCTCGCAGCGGGGCTCACAGGCTATATCCACACCTCCGACATGTGGACCGACGAGCCGGTCATTGGTGGCACCACCGGAAAATAAGTGGTGGCCCCTGAAATTGTCACCACAGCCGAAATAACAATCTACGTCGTCATCGGTTGGGCGTCTGTCGGCCTAGTGCCAAACCGAGACAGATGGTTGTCGCGTCCAGCATATATGCATCTGCGGGGGATGGGGCAGGCGATAGTTGCCACAGGGTTCACGACTGTCCTGTTTCAGCACAGCACCGGCCGCAGACGCCCAGACTACGACGACAGAATCGGAGACGGCACCAACCAGGAAGTTGTCGACACAGCAAGTCAATCCTTCCCCTCAGGTCACGCGTCGATGGGTGCCGTCGCTGCGACCTATATGTCGTTGTATCTGTGAGACTAGTGGTTGCCTTCCGAACCTTCACTATTCAGATATACAGCAGGCACCATCGGCACTCTAGCGCTCGTGGGCGGCAACGGCTACCAGACCCATACACGGGTTCGCGACCACAACCATCATCTGTCTGACGTCTTGGTGGGAACCGCGATCGGCACCGCATACGCTTACTTTGCATACCGATGGACGAATCAACGTCTTGACACTGGGGAATCACTCTTTAGTTTGACGCCATCGCCGTCAGGGATGATTTTGACCGCAACATTTTTAGATGAGCGGATGGCGGCGACCATCCAGACAGAGCCAAAGAGATCGTCTACGCGACATCGGTGGGCGATGTGGTCTGTCTGGCGACTCCGGTATCTTCTGATTCACCAGCGCCATGGTCCATGGCTCGCCGAAACCCGACACCGATACCAGGCTACGCCCCGCCAGGCGACGGTGTAGCCGAGATGGACGGCCTTCGCTTCGGATAGCCCATGCCGGACTATGTTCCAACAGCCGACGACCAGCTCGCAGTCGAGTCCCAGAGGGGCACAAGGGGTGAGTCCGGCGTTGGTATCTACTGGGCAGTAGTTCCCGACTACAAGAACATCCAGGCGATGGAGACAACATACCTCTACCTTAGTGGGAAGACCAAACAGTCGATGCTGAAGATGGTTCGTTCACCGACACTTTCGCATCGATGTCGGTCCACGTCAACCGAATCAGGCGCGGTGACTGACCTGTTGAGGGTAAGCAGAGCCCACATAATATGTATTTTTTGCAGGTGGGGGATCTAAGTGACCGATGGAGCGTCGCCTTGTGACCGCGATAAGATCAGGGGTATGTTTTAAGTCTTCTATGCAACCTGTCACGTGGCCAGGAGGCTTACACTGATGACCACACCTAACGGACCGCCGCCCATCTGGTGGATGGCCGGAATAGCTACCGTGATTGGGTTGTCGATGTTCGTAGGTTGCGACATTGCACAGCCCGATTCGTACGAGTTCCAGCTGGCCAACATACCGCTTTTGAACGAAACTGTCGATCTCGGCGAAGAGATCGCTGGTGGTGATTCAATCTCGGTTCTGCCCGACCAGTATTCGAGCCTCGCCATCGACATAACCGAAAACGACGTTCAACTCAATCAGTCCGATTTCGGTCAGGACCGACTGGCGGTAGCCGCCCAGCCGGTGCAGACTGTAAGGCCTGCGTTGGGTTCCGAGTTGACGGTCCAGGGCGAGGACCCCAAAAGGACTCCCATAGTAACAGTTCGGGAGCTTTTTCCCGATCTCGAACGGCAGCTAAACGAGTGGCCCACAACACGAGCAGCGATCATCGCTGCCGGCGGTGCCGATCCAGGTGTGAACCTTATTGTTCCGCTGCCAGCACAGGACCTGCCGACTACATTCAGAACATTTGAGCTCTACGATGAGTTTCGCAGTGTAACGTTCTCCGAAGATACTGTTGGCAAGAACACGATCCAGCTTTGGGTAGAGAACGAGATGCCGTTCCCAACCACACTCACAATCGATTTAGCATCAGACCGCGACACAGTGACTACCGGCCCTGATCAAGGGCGCTCCCTCAATCCGGTAGTCTCATCGACGAATGAAGTGCCCGCCGGCATTCCTGGCACAGCGCCGATCGTAACCGAGAAAAGTCCTCTCGGCCTGGCGTCAAAGACGATTGTCAACCCTCTGGAGTCTGTGATTACTGGGCAGGTTCATGCGCAGGCAAACGTTGAGATCACCACAGACCTTCTTGATGCGGGTTTCATTTTGGTGACGCAGGTCGAAGCTCTGGAAGTCGCCA
>CAZVGZ010000005.1:0-108447 GCA_964627605.1 uncultured bacterium
CGCCTCAGTCAGAGTGGTGAATGCAGCCAGCCGATGGACGCCGGGAGGCGATGGCAAGATTTTCGTATTGCCGGTAGAAGAAGCTATCCGCATCCGCACCGGCGAGACCGACGAAGATATCCTCTAACGCACAGTGCGAATCGCCAATTGCCCTTGGTCGGCGGTGTTTTTACTCCCCCCCCCAAAAAAAAGAAACCGTTTCTGATTTCTGGTTGATTCCGCATGCGGCAAAGCGGCTTGATCCCTCTACTGGGGTCGGAAACAATCCGTGTGCGAAGACCGAAGGTTTAGCGCCCCCACCCCGCACTGCGCCCGGTTTTCTAGAACAGTTCGTCGTCGATTGTCCGTGCACCATCCCTGAGAACATTGGGCGAGTCCTGATACTGAAACCTGGCGTTTCGCCCCGCCAACAGCAGATTATCAGTTTGGGCAATCTGACCGTAAAATCCCTGTAGGCGCTTTTCATAATCCAGCGTGTAGAACGGGTAGCAGTTGGGGATCACCCGATGGCTAATCCCTACAATCCCATCCTTAGAGCAGAGCCCCAACGAAACGCAGCTATCTGCTATCTGGTCATATCTTTCGGCGGCACGATCAAGATCAGAAATCTCCATAGTACCAACTTCAGCCACCAGCGCGCTGCGCCCTTGAGGTGTGAGGCCACTGTGGATCATCTCCGGGAAGTACCCACGAAAGAAACCGTATTCTGCGTCGCATGGCCTTACCTCGGTTCCACTTCGCGGATAGGCCTTATCCATCCGTACGAAAAACACCATCAGATGTAGTGTCGGCAGACTCGGTGGTTCTAACCCAAGTAGTTCGGCTAACTTGATTGGCGAACCGGTCCATATCAATCTGCGCACGGGTATCGTCTCATCTGCTGCGGTCACCTCAGTCACCCCACCTTCATCCAGTTTCAACCCCATCACTTCTGTGTTGAGTCGCACGTCTACGCCACACTTTTCAATATCGTCAGCCAGGCGTTCTGCAATCTGACCGAAGCCGCCTCGCGGATAGGTGACGAAGTACCCACCAGCGGCAAACAACACGTCGCGCACCAACCGTTTCACCCGGCCAACCATCCGGCCCCACAGTTGATCATGTTGACCGAGCGCATCCTTATCCCACGACGCGCTGTGCCGCACCACTTCCCCCCTTATGTGTTCGGTATGAGCCCACCAATCCCGGTGTAATTCGTCAGAAACGTCTCGGCCAAACTTTTTGGTGATATACGGCCTGAAAAGATATTCGTACAGGTCAGAGCCGTAGTAGTCCGACATATGCTTGCGAAAACTCCATTCAATTGCGTCGACAGATGCACCGCGACTGCCCCTCAAACGATGCATCAAGAACCCTGCTTGGACTGAAAATGGTATGCGGTTCAGCGACTCCAGAGAGAACGGATAGCGGATTCTCCTACCGCCTACGATCATCTCAATTCGTGGGCGGAACCGAATCATCTCGTCCGGCGAAAACACCCGTTCTATCCAAGGCGTGTGAAACCTCTGGCCGTCAGGAAGAAAATGGGGGCCGAGATCGAAGGTGAACCCCTCTTCCTCCACAGAAACCGACATTCCGCCCACATGTGGTGCTCCCTCCAATAGAACCACATTTTCGCCTCTGTCTCGCCACGTCGCCGCAGCAGCCAACCCACTCAATCCAGCGCCAACCACGATGGTAACGCCAGATGCAGACTCGTCCATACTCAGATCCTCCATTTTGCTCTAGAACCGCAGTTTTGGGAGATCAGTAAGGTAAGGCCAGCGATGGGACATCTGTACAGGGTCGTCGTAATGTAGCCATCGATCACCACCGTTTGTACGTCGTCAACTACAACCTGCTGCGCTGAACCCCGCCCAACGCATCCGCCCTCGCCATCGCACGGTATTGTCAACAGTAATATTACAGACGTGAGCCGGGGCATTGCCGCGTCTACACGCACCTCAAATCCTGTCTAACATAATGTCCATAAGCCATTTATCCGCTCCACAACAGATCGGGCTCGGCCCGACATCCGCTATTGACAACCACTAGAAAAGGGTTTATCGTTCTTCAGAACGGATGCTGCCATATCGCCGGCACTGTTGGGGGGCGTTCGCCGACCTATCTCGACCGATCCCGTTTCTCCCCAGATCGGCAGTCCCATCCCAACATCAGCGGCTTTGTCACGGCTTAAGGAACGTCACATCTCTAAGCGGCGTGAATGTCATCGGTATTCCGAAACCGTCTTTCGGTAGTCAACCGATATAACTCGCACATACGCGTGGCGGTGGCAGGTGCGGAACCGGCATCGGGTTCAGGCTCTTTTCTACGGATTCGCTTCGCAGAGACCATCCCTGAAGGTGCTGCACCAAGGTTTCTGGTACGCAAAGCGCAGCTCAACTCAGGTGAGATCGCCGTGGCAACTCCAACGTCAGCATGGTCAGCAGATGGTCTGCCACCAGCATTGACACTTCACTCTGCGATGCCAAACCCGTTCAACCCGTCAACACAGATCAGGTTTGACCTGCCGCAAGACGGCGTCGCGGAGATCGTTGTCTTCAACATTTTGGGACAGAGCATCCGGCTCCTTAGGAGCACCATCATGCGAGCAGGTTCCCACGACATCAGGTGGGACGGTCTAGACAACAACGGTCTGGCCGTCGGAGTTGGGGTGTATGTCGTCCGGCTGACTACCACAACAGGCGCTCGCGCAATTAGAGTTGCGCTGGTCAGATAGAAGGCATACCAACAATGAGAACAATCGGGATGGTCGCAAGATATGGCCATCCCGACTTCTATTTTGCGACGCTAAGATAACCAGCCCGTTGGGACGGGCCTCACAGTCTCGTATTCTCTATAGCCGCCACAACCAGAAAAAAAGATCCGAAAAGTAGAGCCGTGCTGATCTCAAACATCATCAAACGCCAAGTCCTGGACGTCGCCCCCTATACACTCACGCTCCACGACTGCCCCATCAAACTCAATCAGAATGAAAACCCCTACGACATCCCACCAGGCATCAAAGAGGAGATATTCGATCTCGCCAGGGACCGTGTATGGTCACGCTACCCCGATTTTGTGCCAGACGCCTTTCACACCTTACTGGCGAAACATGTCGATTGGCGAGCAGACGGCGTTGCAGCGGGCAACGGCTCCAATGAACTGATCCAAGCTATTCTGGCGGTGACGATGGAGCCAGGGGCATCGCTCCTAGTGGTTCAGCCGACGTTTACGCTCTACAAGCTGATGGGGACCGTTCTAGGCGGTACAGTAATCGAACACACGCTCAACACCGATATGACTTTCAATGTCGAAGCGATTACCAGGTCGGTGGAACAACAGAGTCCGCGAATCGTTGTAATCTGTTCACCTAACAACCCAACTGGCTCGGTGTTAAGCTTGAATGAACTCGCTCAAATCTGCGACGCGAGCTCTGGACTGGTGGTGGTGGATCAGGCCTATGTCGAGTTTGGAGGCGATTCAGCGATCCCGCTGCTGAATGTCTATGACAACCTGGTCGTGCTGAGAACTTTTTCAAAAGCTTGCGGGCTAGCTGGGTTAAGGGTCGGGTACAGTCTGGCGTCAGCGGAGATAACCGAACAGATCGCCAAAGCCAAGCTGCCCTATAACGTCGATTTCTTTTCGCAAGCAGCAGCGACAGCGGTAATACAGTGGTGGCCAAGGTTTCATAAGATCGTCGATCTGCTTATTAGCGAGCGAGAGAGGGTATTCGCAGAAATGAGCCAAATGGGTGGCGTGACGGTATACAGATCCCACGCCAATTTTCTACTCTTTGAGACGCTGTCAACACCGGAAATGGTGTTCGGTCAATTTGTTGATCGTGGCATTCTCATAAGGGACGTAAGCCACTATCCCATGTTAGAGCGGATGCTCCGAGTTACTATCGGTACTCCAGAGCAAAATGACGCTTTCCTTGATGGGCTCAGCGAGATTGTCATAGAAGAAGGGAACGCCAAATGAGTCAGCGCATCGCAACAGTCGACCGACAGACCGCTGAGACGCAGATCACCCTCACACTTAATCTGGACGGCTCTGGCGAGTCTACAGGAGAGACTGGAATTGGTTTTTTCGACCACATGCTAAACCTTCTAGCGCGCCACGGCTTGCTCGACATTGAGCTTTCGTGCAAAGGCGATCTTGAGATCGACGCCCACCATACGGTCGAAGACGTGGGAATATGTCTTGGGCAAGCGATGATGGATGCGCTTGGCGATAAGTCAGACATCCAGCGCTACGGCTCAGCCTACGTGCCGATGGATGAGTGTTTGGGCCGAGCGGTGGTGGACCTGTCCGGGCGCTCAGCGTTTGTATGGCAGGCGGTCATCGACGCCGAGCGCGTTGGCGAGTTCCCCACAGAGCTCGCAGAAGAGTTTTTCGGCAAAGTCTCAGCGCACGCCAAAATGAACCTGCATCTCGACCTGCTTCGAGGGGGCAACGCCCACCACGGGATCGAAGCGTTGTTTAAGGCGTTTGCCAGAGCTGTAAAAATAGCAGCCAGTACCGACCCAAGAATGTCCGGCGTGCCGTCCACCAAAGGCGTTTTGTGAGCGCAAGACCCATCAGTGTGACCATCGTCGTGGCTACCTACAATCGCCGGGACGAGCTGCTCGTGCTTCTAAAATCAATTGAAAACGAGCTAGCGCGTCCCGATGTCGAGCTGCACATCCTGGACGATGGTTCAACAGACTCCACGGGCCAAGCAGTGTCACACTTAGAGAAAGTGATGGGTCAGCGGTTTCGCTACACGATGTTGGACCATTCTGGGCCAAGTAGAGCGAGAAACAGGGGAATTAAGGAATCCAGAGCAGAAGTGTGCGTCTTTGTGGATACCGATTGCCAAACACCCAAGGGTTGGCTTTCTGCACTCACCGAGCCTCTGCTCAATGACAGCAAAGCAGGCGCAACTGGCGGCCCTGACCGATCAGAACCTGGTGACTCGACATTGGCGAGGGCGATAGACTACTTGATGACGGCGTTCTTGACCACCGGTGGCGTCAGAGGCGGAACGAAGAGAGCAGCGACATATCATCCACGGTCGTTTAACATGGCGGTAAAAACCGACGCTGCATTAAAGGCAGGCGGTTTCCCCAACATCTGGTACGGCGAGGACATCATTTTCAGCCATCGAGTCCGCCAAGCCGGACATGAGCTTCTTTACGTGGATGACGCGTGGCTCTATCACAAACGCCGTACTTCTGTTACTGGGTTCGCCAAACAGGTTTTCCGAATGGGGCGCGCACGTCTGATGATGGGTAGATACGATACCCGACTGCTCGAACCGGTATACCTCGTGCCGTTGGTTGAGATAGCAGTCGCAGCGTGCCTGATTTTGACAGCGATAGTATCGCCTTCTATCCCTGTGTGGAGTATGGCAGCGGCGGCTGTTTTCATCTCATATCTCGCTGCGATAACCATCGACAGCCTTCGTCGCCTGAAATCGCTCGGATCGGCGCTTCTGGTTCCGATGCTGTTCTGCTTGAGGGAAGCGTGCTATGGGTTAGGCTCTATTGCAGGTTTGGCAGCTTCGACATCACCGCTCAGAGCCACCGGTGGTATTTCTGGAGATAGTTGACCCGCTGACAGGCGCTACATGGCCTGACGTTTTGAGCCTTACTGCAAAATAGATTCTCACCGAACCGGCATCTAGACCACTCAGTTTTCTATCGAACCACAGACATATGCCACGGATTCTCATCATCTCATACCACTACCCGCCGGCAGCAGGACCGGGATCGCAGCGCGTGGCATCGTTTGCAAAACATCTTACTGACGACGGTTGGGACCTCAAGGTTTTGAGTGTCAAAGAGAAGCATCTCGGTTCTAAGGACGACAGCCTGACATCTCAAGTAGACCACATCGAAACTATTCGCACCCCTATCTGGCAGCCCCACGATCTTTTTGGCCGGATCACCGGCGATGGTGACAAGAAAAACATGGAAGCATCCCTGTCTGCCTCCTCATCACACGGCGGCTATCTGTCTAGGGTCGGCGCATGGGCACGAGCGGCTCTGTTTGTTCCAGATGCGAGGGTGGCGTGGCGGTACCACGGTGTCAGAGCGGCGCTTGAGCTAATGGGCACAGAGGGGTTTGATGTCGTTCTGACCAGCGCTCCACCCTTTACTGTCCACCTGATCGGGGCGGCCATTAGAGATCGAACAGGAGTGCCGTGGGTCGCAGATTTCCGCGACCCGTGGTTGGGAGCATATTTCGGCCCCAAACGTCCAAGTTGGGCCAGGGCGATTGAAAAACGTCAGGAGCAGCGGGTCCTCAATACCGCTGACGGGGTGACGACTGTCGGACCGTGGCTAGAAAAGATGCTCAAACAACGCAACCCCAACGTGGAGACCGTGTTTAATGGCTACGACGGGGACAGCCCAGAAACTGAACCGCAGCCGCCAGAGCGTTTTCGCGTCGTCTATGTCGGTACTATAAACGACGCTGAGCATCCAGGACATGTCTTCAAGGCCGCTGAGATGATAGCAAAGAGGCGAGAAGATTTTAGGGAATCAGTAAGTCTGGAGACCGCCGGGCGTGTTGGAAACGAGATGCCATCACAGTGGAAAGCCTCGTCAATCGGCGACAGCTATCGTCATCACGGCTTCGTTCCCCATCAAAAAGCGGTTGAGTTGATGCAGGAGGCAGCGCTTCTGGTCGTGATTATTCCGGAAGCACCGACTGCCAACGGCATTCTATCCGGCAAACTGATGGAGTATCTTGGTACAGGGCGCGCGATACTGGTCGTCGGACCTATCGACGGCGACGCGGCGTGGATCGTGGAGCACACTGGAACAGGCCAGACCGCTCCCAACGACCCAGAGAGTCTGGAGCCCCTAATCGAACAGGTTTTTGACAGGTTTTTGCGACACCAAGGCTGCCCCGATAGAGACCATAATAGGGTTAAACAGTTTTCCAGGAGCAGCCAGGCACGGGTTCTGTCGAAGTTTCTTCGCCGCATCGTTGACGCTGGCGGTCATACCCGATCAACCGCATAGGAGTACAGCACATCATGCCACAGAAAATGGCCGAACGATGTCTGATTCTCGCACCTCACACCGACGACGGCGAGATTGGCTGCGGCGGCACGATAGCTCGGTTGATAGATGAGGGCACCGAGGTTTACTATCTCGCTTTTTCCGCCGCAGAAGAGTCGGTACCCGATGGTTTTGCACCAGATGCGCTACGTCGCGAGGTGATAGAGGCGACTGCTGTTTTGGGCATCCCCAAAGAAAACGTGATGGTGCGGGATTTCCGGGTCCGCCACTTCCCGGAGCAGCGGCAGGCCATACTCGAAGACATGTGGCAGGTAAACAGCGAGATAGAGCCAGACCTGGTATTGCTGCCATCGGAGGGCGACATCCATCAGGATCATGAGGTCGTCGCCGCTGAAGGGCTAAGGGTGTTCAAGCGAACCACGATGTTGGGATATGAAGAGCCGTGGAACTCTGTTGTGTTTTCGACAAGAGGTTTCGTATCGCTCACAGAACAGCAGATTGAGCGCAAAATCGAAGCGCTTCAGCGCTACAAAACTCAACATGGACGCGCCTACCTAAACGAAGAGTTTCTAAGGTCGCTCGCTCGCACCAGAGGCACTCAAATTGAACAGCCATACGCTGAGGCGTTTGAAGTAGTAAGGTGGGTAGTTAAGTGACAAAATCAGTTAAAGTGGTAGACAACATCCCGAAAGTTGGACAGATGTGCGAGATGACCATCGACTCGCTGGCTTTTAGCGCCGAGTCAGTGGCGCGTTTGAACGGAATGGTCTGCTTTGTCGAAGGCGGCGCTCCAGGCGACCGGGTAATGGTCGAAATAACCCAAAAAAGCAGCCGGTTTTTGCGTGGGCGAACAAGCGAAATAATTGAGCCATCTCCGACCCGCGAAGAACCACGTTGTCCGATATTCGATCAGTGCGGTGGATGCCAGTGGCAACACACCAGCCACAGCGGGCAGTTGGACGCCAAACGCCAAAACGTGATCGACGCACTCAGCAGAATTGGCGGTCTGCGTGATACCGAAGTGCAACCGACCGCTCCGCTTGCTGAGTGGGGCTACAGAACCAAAGCGAGATACCGCTGTGGGATCTCCAAAGACGGGTTCACAGCGGGCTACTACGCACGAAGAAGCCACAGGATTGTGGCGGTGGACATCTGCCCGCTCAACACTCCAGGCGTGGACGAAATACTATCCGCCGCTGTCGAGATTTTCGGCGCGGCGAGCGATTTGCACGACGTGCGTCGCTTCATCACTTCCATCGCCGCCAGACAGGCCATTTCCACAGGCGACGCACTTTTGATCGTAGAGACCAAGAAACCGGTTGACCTCAAACCCCATGCCCGCAGACTGATGGACCAAACACCAAGCTGCAAAGGGGTGTGGAGTGCAGCGGGTTTCAACGATGACGACGAAGATGCCGACAAAAGAACCTGGAGATTGATCGCAGGCGTGGGACATCTGTGGGAGTCGGTGCGCGGACTACCGATTCGCGTCTCAGGCCGCTCGTTCTTTCAGGTGCACACCAAAGGTGCCGACAGACTCGTCGAAATCGTTCTTGAGCAGGCTGAGCTTCGTGACACCGACACCGTGATCGACGCCTACGCCGGTGGTGGCCTTTTCGCCCTTAGCGCAGCATCGCTCGTCCAAAAAGTGTACCTGATCGAAGCGCAAGTGCATGCAACGCGGAACGCAGAAGCCAGCGTCAAACGCAGCGAGATAAAAAACGTTGAGATTATGCCCGTCTCTGCAGAAGAAGGTTTGGCAAAGCTCAAAGGCGACATTGTAATTCTCGACCCACCGCGTCAAGGCTGTTCTGAGATTGCCATCAACGCCGCGGCCTCGTGTGAACCAAGGCGAATCATATACGTCTCGTGTGATCCCACAGCGTTGGCGAGGGATGCGGCGCTGTTGACAGGATTGGGGTATGAGCTAACAATGGCACATCCGATAGATCAGTTTGGGCAGACGTTTCATGTTGAGACCGTCGCAACATTCGATCGGCAGAAATGACCAGCGGTACCTCATTTGGACGCATGAAGGCAGACGCCAAGGCAGCGGCGGTGGATCATTCACGGCCCCGTGTGGCAGAGCCTTGTGTCAACATAGTACTCGTAGAACCGCAGATTCCACCAAACACAGGTGCAATAGCACGACTGTGCGGCGCGGCTGCATGTCCACTGCATATAGTGGGGCCCATGGGGTTCAAAGCGTCAGATCGCTATCTGAAACGCGCTGGTCTCGACTACTGGGACTCGGTGGACATCACCACATACGACAACTTAGAAAGTTTCATTCAACGCCATGGCGATGGCGTCCTGTGGGTGACATCAAAAAGAGTGGAGCGACGCCACACCGACGTCGAGTTTAGTCCAGGCGACTTTGTGCTGTTTGGGCACGAGATAGATGGTCTGCCCAAGGAGCTTCTTACAGAACACGCCGACCACAGCATCACAATTCCAATACTAGGACAGGTGCGCAGCCATAACTTGGCCTGCGCAGCCTCAATAGTGCTCTACGAGGCGCTAAGGCAGCTTCGAGACTAAAGACCGGCACACAGAGGAAAGACATGCCAAGTGAATTGACCGAGAAGTTGACCGACCACCAAGGCCGAATCGACAAACTGCGGAGGTTTCTTTGACATCGATGGCAAACAGACCCGTCTGGCCGAACTGGAACAACAGATGGCTCAGACCGGGTTTTGGGACGACCAGCAGAAGGCGCAGGTCGTGATCGCCGAAAACAAAAACCTCAAAAACTGGGTCGATGATTGGGCAGCGATTAACAGCGGTACCTCAGACACTCTTGAACTCATTGAGTTGGCCGAGATGGAAGAGGATCAAGAGACGCTCGTCGATCTTTTGGGAGATGTCAACATCGCCGAGAAAGCGTTGGGCGAATTAGAGTTTAGGTCCATGCTCTCAGGGCCAGACGACAGCAAGAGCGCAATCTTAACCATCCATCCTGGAGCCGGAGGCACAGAGTCAGCCGACTGGGCCGAGATGCTCCTGAGGATGTATTCGAGATGGATCGAGTCCAAGGGTTTCGCTTCGCAGACTCTTGACCTTCAGCCTGGGGAAGAGGCCGGAATTAGGAGCGTATCTGTTGAGATTACCGGCGACTACGCCTACGGCTACCTGAAAGCCGAACGCGGGGTCCACAGGCTATTAAGAATCTCGCCATTTGACGCCCAGAGCAGGCGGCACACGTCGTTCGCATCGGTGTTCGTCTATCCCGAAATCGACGATAGCGACGATCTCGACATGGACGAAAAGGACGTGAAAGTCGATACATTCCGGTCATCAGGTGCAGGCGGGCAGCACGTAAACAAGACCGATTCAGCGGTCCGCATGACACATGTCCCCACCGGCGTTGTCGCCCAGTGTCAAAGCGAACGCTCGCAGCACAAGAACCGCGCCAACTGCTGGAAAATCCTCACCGCCCGGCTCTACGAACACTACCGCGAGATCGAAGAACAGAAAAAGTCAGCGCTGGAGAACACAAAGACAGCGATTGAGTGGGGCAACCAGATCCGCTCGTATGTGTTTCAGCCCTACCAGATGGTCAAAGACCATCGCACCGACCTGGAGACCGGCAGCGTCCAGGCGGTCATGGACGGAGCGATCGACCAGTTTATAGAGGCGTACCTTAGCATGTCGTAATCATCGAACGCCACATGCGAGGTCCCAAAAAGAAAGCGAAAAACCAGAGATCGTTCTCATCGACCCACCACAGCAGGTGGATTGCGGCGTGCCAAACAACTACCCCACTCGGCGGTTCATCAGGGTGGCATGGCGACAGCCCGGTCTGTGTTTGACGGTCCCGTCACCCGGTATTTCGTTGACCAGAACCCATGGTTGGACCTATATTTTGTCAACGCATCTTCCTGCCTGCGTAGAGCCTGTTGAGCGGCCATGGAACCGCTGTCGGCAGGTCTTTTTTTATAAAAAGCCCTTAAGGAGTAGTTGTGGACGAGCAGCACCGCCTTGTCAAAGTCCGGCTTGAAAAAGCCGAGAGTCTTAGGTCGCTGGGGGTAAATCCGTATCCACACAGGTACGATCCAACCCATCTCGCCCAAAACATTACTGAGTCTTTTAACGAACTGAGCGCCCAAGAGACCGACGTCAAGATCGCCGGGCGTCTTATCTCAATCCGCACCGCTGGCAAAACGACTTTCGCCCACTTAGAAGACCACACAGGCCGCATGCAGCTCTATTTCCGCCGGGATGAACTCGGCGAGGAGTTGTGGGAGATCGTCGGGCTACTCGACATTGGCGACATCATCGGCGCAGAGGGCTTCATGTTCCGCACCAGAACAGGCGAGATGACAGTCCACGTCAAGAACGCCGAGGTGTTGACCAAAACCATCCGCCCGCTGCCAGTCGTCAAATCGCAAGAGAGCGATGAAGGCGATCTGAAGACATTCGACGATTTTTCCGGGAACAAAGAACTGCGCTATCGGCAGCGTTCTGTCGATTTGGCAGTCCATTCTGACGTGCGGGATGTGTTCAAAGCTAGGTCCAAGATCATGGCGACCATCAGGCGCGTCATGGACGAAGAGAGGTTCGTTGAGGTCGAGACCCCGATGCTCCAACCTGTATACGGAGGTGCCTCCGCCAGACCGTTCCGCACCCACCACAACGCTCTCGATATCGACCTTTTTTTGAGGATCAGCCCCGAACTCTATCTAAAGCGCCTTATTGTCGGCGGCATGGATCGTGTCTACGATCTCAACAAAAATCTCAGGAACGAGGGGATCGACAGAACGCACAATCCAGAGTTCACAATGCTTGAGTGTTACCAGGCCTACGCCGATTACACCGACATGATGGACCTGACCGAAAAGATCTACTCCGCCACAGCCGATGCGGTTTTAGGAACCACCAAGATTACATATCAGTGCAGATCTATCGACCTAACCCCACCGTGGCGACGTCTTACGATGGTCGATTCCATAGCAGAATATGGGAACCTGCACGTCGATGGTGCCTCAGATGATGAGCTTCGAGCGAATCTTGTAGAGAGGGATGCTGACGCCGACGATCTCAACCGTGGGGAGATGATCGCGGCCCTGTTCGAGGAGCTGGTTGGACACCAGCTTGAAAGCCCGGTTTTCATCACCCATTTTCCCGAAGAGACCACCCCGCTCTGCAAAAACGTACCTGGCAAGCCCGGCTATATCGAGCGGTTTGAGCCGTATATCGCCGGGTGGGAGATGGGCAACGCCTACAGCGAGCTCAACGATCCGATAAGGCAGCGCCAACTGCTTGAAGCACAAGCGACAGATCGACAGATCGACGGCGAGATACCCCCGGTGGACGAAGCGTTTTTGACGGCGATCGAGTACGGTATGCCACCAACAGGAGGGCTTGGTTTGGGGATCGACAGGCTCGTGATGCTTCTCACCGATCAGGCCAGCATCAGAGACGTGATACTGTTTCCAACAATGAGGCCTCAGACCCAACCGTGAGCTACGAGTGGTTCATCGCCTGGCGCTACCTCAAAGGCCAGCGTGTCACGTTTTTCAAAGTAACCACCTACATCTCGATTGTAGGGGTGACACTAGGGGTGGCAGCACTCATCGTGACACTCTCGTTGATGAACGGCTTCGCCAAAGAGATTCGCGATCAGCTAGTGGGCATGAACGCACATCTGTGGTTCAACAAATATGACCGCCCTCTAAGCAACTGGCGCGCTGTCATGGACTCGCTCGAGGGGGCCGAACATATCACGGGCATCTCGCCCACAGTCTACTCTGAGACAGTTATCCGCTCCAGACGTGGCATGTCTCTTGTCGGAGTGAAGGGTGTCGATCCCAAGACCGTCGATCAGGTGTCCTACATAAAGCGACTGATGGAGCGGGACACGGTTCAGACGATGGGCTCATTCGATCTGCAATCGGACCTGTTTGACAGCACTCCAGGGATGCTTCTGGGTCTCAACATCGCCCAACGTTTGGACGCATGGGTCGGTTCAGACGTGTGGCTCTACTCACCACCAACGTCCGGACAGGGCCCGATGAACTTCATGCAGCAGAGGCTGCATCCCTTTAGGGTGACAGGGGTGTTTCGCACCGGTTTCTACGAGTTCGACGACAAGTTCGCAGTTGTGGACATACCCCAAGCCCAACGTGTTTTCGGGCTTGGTGAGGCAGTAACCCAGGTCGAGGCCAAACTGGACGACGCATTTTTGGCAAATACCCTCAAAGGGGACCTGCTCAAGAAAGTCGGCGGCTATCCGATTACAGTACAGACCTGGAGCGGGCTAAACCGCCACCTGTTCGAGTGGCTTGCCATGGAAAAATGGGCGGCTTTTGTCGTGCTCACCCTCATCGTTTTGGTGGCTGCGGCCAACATTGTGAGTACGCTTATAATGATCGTGTTAGAGAAAACCCGCGAGATCGGTATACTCAAAGCGATGGGCGTTACGTCTGGCGGGATAGGACGGATTTTTGTGTTGGAGGGGTTGGTTGTGGGGTTGGTCGGTACGACAGCAGGCGGCATTGTGGGGTCGCTTCTCTGTTGGCTTCAAGACACCTATCAGCTTGTGCAATTGGACGCCCAACTCTACTATGTGAGCGCGATCCCGGTGGACTTCCAACTATCCGATGCAGCGGCTATCATCGCAGCAACCAATCTGCTTTGCCTGGTCGCGGGACTCTACCCAGCGTGGCGCGCAGGTACTCTTCACCCAGTAGAGGCGATCCACCATGAGTGACGCACCGGCCCTGGTCGCCTCGAATCTGACAAAGGATTACCACACCGCTGCCGGGCCTTTGAGCGTCTTGAGCGACATATCGCTTACGGTGGAGCCAGGGGAGATTTTGGCGATTACAGGCAGATCAGGAGTGGGCAAGAGCACACTTCTGCATCTTCTGGGCGGACTCGATCACCCAACAGACGGCAGTGTATTCATAGATGGTACCGATGTGGGCGGGTTGAGTGGACATGATCTGGCAGACTTTCGCAACACCAAGATCGGGTTCGTGTTTCAGTTCCACCACCTGCTCCCTGAGTTCTCAGCGATCGAAAATGTGATGATGCCCCGCCTTATCGGTGGGCAGAGCAGGCTTAAGGCCAGAACAGACGCGGAGATTCTGATGGATCGGGTAGGGCTCGCCGATCGCTTAGAACACCGCCCCGGTCAGCTTTCTGGCGGCGAGCAACAGCGGGTCGCAGTAGCACGGGCGCTCATCAATGATCCATCTGTCATGTTGGCAGATGAGCCGTCTGGAAACCTTGATGACGAGACGAGTCAGGCGCTCCACGACGTTCTTTGGCAGGTCGCCGAAAGCCTAAAACGCACTGTGATCATAGTCACCCACGACCTCCAGTTGGTTGATCGTGCAGACCGGCATGTTCGACTGGAAGGGCGTCGAGCGATGGAACTATCGAGCTAAAAGTCGGCATTAATTAGGTCGGCGGGCTTGCCGAAGAGTAGTTACGGCAAACAGACCGGCACGGGTCTTGCACCTAAGGAGCCCTTGAGCTGAGGGCCGAGGCATAGAGAAATCCAAACAGCAGGTGGCACATTTTGTCTTGTGAACAGTGTGGGCAGGGGATTCCAGAAATTATCCTGACATCAGTTATCGAGGATGAAGCCACAGTCAAACATCTGTGCAGAAAGTGTGCTGCCACCCAGGTTGCGGTGGATACATCAGATGGCGACACGGCAGATCACGAAACCTCTGAGAGTCCTGGTTCTGAACTGCGGGGAGATATCTGTCCCAAGTGCGGGCTGAGCCTTGATGAGATAATGCAGACAACCAAGTTCGGCTGCCCTGAGTGCTACAGGTCGTTAGGCTCAGGCGTGGAGACTCTGCTCAGGCGGGTTCAGGGTGCTCTCTTGCACCAGGGTAAGGTGCCAGGCACCGAACCTGGCTGGGCGTCGCTCAAAGTGTTAGAACGCCGATTGACAGATGCCATCAGACGTGAGGCGTTCGAGGAAGCAGCGGTCTTGAGAGACCAGATCATAGAGTTGACGAGAGAGGGTAATAAGGCAACACCATGAGCTGCCCTACATGCGGAGCCACACTATCGGAGTTTCAGGAGTCCGGCAGGCTTGGGTGCCCGTCGTGCTACCAGGTATTCACCGATGAGCTAAACGCGCTTTTCACCCGGATTCACGGTTCGACCGAACATGGCGGCAAACACCCAGGCGGCGGTGGCGACTATGGCTCTGAAACCGTCAGCATTGAGGTGCTAAAGCGAAAGCTTAAGACAGCAGTGGAATCTGAAGAATTTGAAGAGGCAGCCTTGCTTCGCGACAAAATTCACGAGGCTGAACTGGTCACCGCAACTGGACGGCGAGAAGAATGACGATAGACGAATTATCCAGGTTGGGAGCCGGTTGGCTTGACGGAACTGGTGAGGCTGGTGATGTGGTCATCTCCAGCAGAGTCCGCCTTGCCCGCAACTTGGCGGATGTCCCGTTTTCCCATCAAGCTGACGACGCGCAGAACGCTTCTATGGTGGACCTGGTTCTCAACGCTGGGCAGAACAGCACCCAGTTGTCAAAAGCGTGGTTCTTTGACACCGGCGACTCTGAGATGTCCGATCGTCAGGTTCTAATGGAGCGGCACCTCATCAGTCCGACGCTTGTCAAACGAGGTAACCACGGTGGCGTGCTCGTCGGAGAGGACGAGCGGTTCAGTGTGATGATAAACGAGGAAGACCATCTAAGGCTCCAGGCGGTAGTCAGCGGATTTCAACCTTTGAGCGCCTGGGAGCTCATAAACAGCATTGACGACGAGTTCTCAAAATCTTTTTCCTACGCCTTCGACGACGAATGGGGATACCTAACCGCATGCCCGACCAATGTTGGCACGGGGCTGCGTGCATCGTTACTGATGCACCTTCCAGGCTTGGTCTTAGTACAGAGCATCGAGCAAGTACTAAGAGGCGTGGGTCAAGTGGGCTTGGCGGTGCGCGGCTACTACGGCGAGGGTTCTGAGGTGGTGGGCAACCTGTTCCAGATATCCAATCAGACCACTCTTGGACCTTCAGAGATGGACATCATCGAAAACCTGCAAAAAGTGGCAAGGCAGGTCATGGATTACGAGAAGGACGCCCGTGAGCGTATGGTGAAGGACGCGCAGGCCCAGCTTGAGGACAAGATATGGAGGGCCTACGGCCTTCTTCAAACAGCGCGGGTCATAAGCGCACAGGAGTTTATGAACCTGGCGTCTGCCGTGCGTTTGGGTGTGGGGATGGGCATTCTTGACTCACCCGAACCCGCACTGCTCAACCGGCTGATGATCGCTGTTCAACCAGCGCATATCAAACGTTTCGCAGGGCAGCCGCTTGAAGCGGATGACCGGGATGTTTGGCGGGCAACGATGGTAAGAGAGAGGCTTGGCGAATCAGACTCATCTAATTGACACCGAGGAGCCGCGCCTGTTGTCAAACAGGCAGCGCGTTCAAATTCGGGTCGCAATTCATACAGCAAAGTGGGTTGCCTTGGAGTCCGAGGCGCTAAATCCGTACATTTACGAACGAGCTAACAAAACCACTCAGAGGCGGAGGTCGTCTTCATGGATGATAACAATATGTTCACCGAGCGTGTCAAGAAAGTTATGGGATACGCACGTGAAGAGTCACAACGTCTAGGTCACGACTACGTTGGCACCGAGCATCTTCTCATGGGTCTCATAAGAGAGGGCGACGGCGTTGCCATCACAGTCCTGACCAATCTTGGTCTCGACATCGACACGATCCGTCAGTCGGTTGAAGACGCGGTCCAACAGACCGGTGGCGCGATGTTGATGGGCGCAGCCCCATTTACGCCAAAAGCCAAGGAGATACTAGAACTTGCAGCCACCGAAGGGCGCGAAATGAAAGCGCCTTACGTCGGCACCGAACATCTGCTGCTGGCGCTCTGCAAAGATCGGGACAGCCTCTCTGCACAGATACTCTCAGCAATGGGAGCTGAGTACAAAACTATCAAGGAAGAGGTGAAGACGGTCCTCAGCGGCGGCAAAACTCCTCAATCCAAAGATAAAAAGAGCAAGACCCCGTTTCTCGATCATTTCGGTCGCGATCTGACACAGCTAGCCCGTGAAAAGAAGCTCGACCCTGTGATCGGTCGCGAGCGGGAAATTGAGCGCGTGAGCCAGATTCTTAGCCGCCGCAAGAAGAACAACCCTGTTCTCATTGGCGAGCCAGGCGTGGGCAAAACAGCAATAGTAGAGGGGCTGGCCCAACGGATAATCGCCAAAGAGGTGCCCAGAGTATTAGAAGGCAAACGACTGGTCACCCTGGATATGGGTGGCATCGTCGCAGGGACAAAATACCGTGGTCAGTTCGAAGAGCGGATCAAAGCGATAATGAACGAACTGAGCCAGAATACCGATGTTATCACGTTTATTGATGAGCTTCACACAATAGTCGGCGCAGGCTCCGCCGAGGGCACCCTGGACGCCTCGAACCTGTTTAAGCCAGCACTGTCCAGGGGTGAGCTTCAGTGCATCGGTGCCACAACCCTCGACGAGTACCGCAGATACATCGAAAAAGATGGCGCGCTGGAGCGGCGCTTCCAGACTATCATGATCGATCCGCCCTCCACTGAAGACACCACCGCGATAATGAAGGGTCTACGCCCGAGCTACGAAGAGCATCACCGGGTCAAATACCCCGATGCGACTCTCGAATCGGCGGTCTATCTGGCCGAAAGATACATCCAGGACAGGTTCCAGCCTGACAAATCATTGGATGTCATCGACGAAGCTGGCTCCCGTGTTCACCTCTCCAGGGTGACTATTCCTCAGGATTTGAAGGATATGGAGAGCGAGATAGCGGAGGTTGAAGCCGAAAAGAACACCGCTGTCGCCGATCAGAATTTCGAGCTGGCGGCAAATCTGCGCGACAAGGTCAAAGAACTGCAAGAAAAGCTCGAAGAGAAGCGTGAGGCATGGGAAGAGGAGCGCGACAACGAGGTGGTGGAGGTCACTGAGGAAGACATCGCCTACGTTATCGCCTCCATGACAGGGATTCCGGTTTTTCGTCTGGCACAGAACGAATCCGAGAAACTTCTCAATATGGAGGCCGGCCTAGGCCAAAGGGTCGTCGGTCAGGTCGAAGCGATCCAGGCTATCTCCAAAGCCATCAGGCGCTCAAGGACGGGTCTTAAAGACCCAGAGCGTCCCATCGGGTCGTTTATCTTCTTAGGCCCAACCGGAGTCGGAAAGACCGAACTGGCGAAGGCGCTCGCCGAATACCTGTTTGAAGACGATGAGGCGCTCATACGTATCGACATGTCCGAGTTCATGGAGAAGTTCGCCGTCAGCCGTCTAGTCGGTGCTCCTCCTGGCTACGTTGGCTATGAGGAAGGTGGACAGCTCACCGAAAAGATCAGGCGCAAGCCATACTCTGTCGTCCTCTTCGACGAGATCGAAAAAGCGCACCCTGATGTATTCAACATCCTGCTTCAGGTCCTTGATGACGGACGGCTGACTGACAGCTACGGCAGAAAAGTCGATTTTCGCAACGCACTCGTCATTATGACATCCAACTTGGGCAGCAGGGACATCGGTGACGGGAGCGGATTTGGGTTCGCAGCGAAAGACGGCCTGATGTCGAGGCCACAGATGGAGAAGCAGATCGACCGGGAGCTCAAACGAGCATTCAATCCAGAATTCCTGAACCGCGTCGATGATGTCGTCGTGTTCAACACGCTTGATCGCGAAGATATTTTTGAGATAATCGATATCGTCTCCCAAGACCTGATCGGTCGTCTGGAGGAGCGGAACCTCAAACTTGAGATCGACGAGGGGGCCAGAGGGGTTCTGGCCGACCACGGTTTCAAACCTTCATTGGGTGCCCGTCCGCTCAAACGGACTATACAGCGTCTTTTGGAAGATCCGCTCGCAGAAGAGATTCTGGCAGGAAAATTCGACGACGGAGGTACTATCCACGTTGAAAAAGGGGAGTCGGACGAGTTTTCGTTCACCCTTGAGCCTCTGCCGCCAACAGAGGACTCTAACGATGACGAGGGGCGCGACGACAGCGGCGGCGAAGCTGACGATCCGGTTCCGACCTCTGAAGCCGGATCAGAAGTGGCTATTCCTTCACCGTCTTGATACAGCATAGTTGAGCAAAGATAGGGCCGTGTGCCTATAGAGGCGCGCGGCCCTCAGTATGTCCATTTCTGCGGTTTTGGAACCGTTGCCTTCCTTGAGCCGTCCGAACGGTCTGCACATAGCTTCAAGCCTAGACACGAACCCGCTTGTGTTCGTATGTTACAATCTTTGCACTGTTTGGCGTTTCCAAACAGGTTTTTGTGGCAAGCTTTCAAAGCCGCCAGGGAGAGCCAAGCTAGTGGGTAGATTCTCGAATTTATGCCTCGGTCTATGCGTTCTCTTACTCATTGGCTCTGCTGACGCGGCAACGATTGACAGTGTCAAAGTCGAGGGAAACTACCGCTCCGACACCTCTCTGATCCTGGCGACTTCAGGTCTATCACCTGGTCGCGAGCTAACCCCGGTGGCGGTCCAACAGACCATCCGGCGCCTGTACAAACTCAGCATCTTCTCCGATGTCGCCGTCCTAAGACAACCATCAGATCGACCCAACCGGGACGTTGTAGTCATCCGGGTCAGAGAGTTCCCTACCCTAGACCGGGTCTACATGGATGGCTTCGACAAAATCGACGAAGATGATCTTTTGACAGAGATCAGGTTCGCCTCCGGTCAGGTGGTCAGTCCCAGAGCTATACTTCGCGGTCGCCAGTCGATGCTTCGCAAATACCGCGATGAAGGCTACCACATGGCTGAAGTCGATTGGGACACAACCGCAAGCGAAGTACCTGGAAAAATTGATCTGGTCTACCGCATCACTGAAGGCCAGAAGGTTCAGGTCGATCGCATCCGGTTTCACGGCAACTTCGCGCTCACCGACGCAGATCTTCAAAAGGTGATGGAGACCAAAGAGGATAGGTGGTGGCGTTCTGCGGACTACGACGAGGACCTCTATTTTGACGACAAAGAGATGGTGCTGTCTCTCTACCGCAGGCACGGATATCGCGATGCATCTGTCGCGGCGGACACGGTCTATCTAGGAGAGTCCGGCGAAGATCTGTATATCGACATCACGGTTGACGAGGGACAGGAGTACCAGTTTGGCCAGATCGAATGGGATGGCAACGACCTTGTACCCGACCGTGAGATTCACGCTCTCGTGACGCTATCAGAGGGCAATGTCTACGACGAAGAGGCTATCACCGAAAGCCGCGTCAACATCTACAACGCCTATCAAGAGCGCGGCTATCTAGGCGCGAACATCCAGCCGTTCGAGACCATCCGCAAAGACACAATCGACATCGACATCTCCATCGTCGAAGGGCAGCCGTCGCGCATCCGTCTAATTGAGATTGTCGGCAACACAAAAACCAAAGAAAAAGTGATTAGGCGCGAACTAGTGATGCGCCCAGGTGACGTTTTCCGGCGCTCGGCGATGGAGCGGAGTTTCCGCAACATCTTTTTCCTCAACTACTTTGAAGAGGTTGCCCCCGACGTAAAACCTCTGCCAGACGGCGATGTGGACCTTATCTGGTCGGTGACTGAAAAGCACACCGGACGCGCCACGCTGGCGGTGGGATATGGCCAGGAAGACAAGCTCGTCGGGCAGATCGGGTTGGGAATCCCCAACCTGTTCGGCAACGGGCAGGCGGTCGATTTCAACTGGGAATTTGGTAGGACGACGAACAATTTCTACCTGAGTTTCTCTGAACCGTGGATATTCGACACCCCGACATCTGGCTCAATCACGCTGTTCAGCACGCGCCGCAATCTCGATGTAGACGAATCCAATGAGGGCTTCAGCGTGCGTGTCGGACGCAGGCTTAGGTTCCCAGACGACTATTCACGGGTAGTCGCTAGCTACCGTTTCGCGCAGTCAGACTACTCGTTTCCCAGTAACTGGACCGATGCTGACAAGCGCAGGTTTGTCAGCGAACCCGATGACCTGCCGTTCATCACCTCCAGTCTTGGTCTGGGCTACATCCGCGACGCGAGAAACCTGCCGATGTTCCCCACCGCCGGTTCGTATTTCTCCTATAATATCACCGTCGCTGGCGGGCCTATGGGCGGCGACGTGCGCTACAACCGACACGAAGCCAAAGCCGAGTTCTACCTGCCTCTCCTCAAAGTAAAAACCTGGGAGCCAGCTCTAGGTCTCAAAACCTCGTTCGGGCACATCAACGCCCCAGACAGGTTCGATGTGCCGCTGGGTGAGAGGTTCCGACCTGGTGGGATAAGTTGGGACGGTCAGATTCGAGGCTACGTCGATTGGGGAATCGGGCCGAAAGACGAACAGGGAAGGCTGATCGGCGGTTTTACGCAGTTGATTACCACAGCAGAGATCAGCATTCCGGTAGTCCCGCAGCAGATTTACGGTGTTCTATTCGCCGATGCAGGCAATGCATGGTTGTCCATCCCGGAGATGGACCCATATAATATGTATCGGTCATTGGGTTTCGGCATCAGAATCCAGAGCGGCTTGGTGGGGGTGATAGGGTTTGATTTCGCTTATGGATTTGACCGCCCGAACATAGAAGGTGGTGCAAGGTGGGAGACCCATTTCCAGTTTGGCCCCACTCTCGGTATTCGATAGCTCTGATCTGAGATAGATATGTCAGAACAACCGCATGAGGACTACGAGGAGGGTGCGTGCGTAATTTTAAGTCGAGTCGCCTAATTATTCCCGTTGCGCTGGCGATGTTGGTAGCTGGATTCGTTCCGTCGGCCAACGCCCAGTTCAAGATAGGGTTCATACTCGTCGAACAGATTCAGGAGCAGGCGCAACCTTTCCTCGATGCCAAAGACCGGCTGCAGCGGCAGGTCGCCGATAAAGAGTCCGAAGCTCAACAGCTTCAAGAAGAGATGAATCGCATAGCCGCAAACCTGAGTCGACAGGAAGCCATCCTCTCAGAAGAGCGCAAAACTCAGCTTCAGCGCGAAATAATGCAGCGCCGCCAGGACTACGAACGTTTTGCGACGCAGGCCCAGGAAGACCTCTCCCGCAGGCAGATGGACATAATGGGCCCCATACAGGAGCAGGTCAGAGTCATAATCAAGAGGTTGGCCGAAGAGGAGGGGTATGACCTGATCTTGGACGCCGCTGCCATCCTCTACCTCAAAGACCCTGATACCGACAACCTGACCGACCGGGTGATCGAAATTCTGAACGAAGAGGCGACACAGACGACCACTCCGGCTCGTGCAGGTCCAGGCCCAAGCCCAGGTGGCCGGGGCCGCAACTGATTACAGGGCATTGACTGCATTAGAGGAGGAGAGGGTCGGTGCTAAGCCTGGGTTTGCTCGCCGACCGGCTAGACGCGCGCCTTGAGGGTGGCGAGCGAGACACGACAATCACCAATGTCGCAACCCTCTCTGACGCCACTGACTCCAGCGTAGGCATCTATCTTCATCGCCGCTATCGAGACGATCTGGACGCGACTGACGCCGCAGCGGTCTTGGTGTCTCCCGATTTGGCGCAAGACTTACAACACCCTCGGATCATACCTGAAAACCCGGAAGTTGCCTTCGCAGAGCTTTTGGAGATATTCGCGCCAGTAGAACCCCTGCACGCGATTCATCCCTCTGACGCTGTAATCGACCCATCGGCATCAATACACCCATCCTCACACGTGGATTCTGGTGCGGTGATATCTAGTGGGGTAGTTGTCGGCGAAAAATGCCGCATCGGTGCCAACGCTGTCATACTGTCCGGTGTCCGTATAGGCGACCGTGTCCTGATCGGCCCTGGTAGTGTCATAGGCAGCGACGGTTTCGGTTATGTGTGGGACGGCACACGGCATAGAAAACTCGTTCATATCGGTACAGTGTTGATAGAAGACGATGTGGAGATCGGCGCGAATGTCACCGTAGACCGAGCGACACTGGGAACCACCACCATAAGGTCAGGAACAAAGATCGACAACTTGGTTCAGATCGCTCACAATGTCGATATAGGGTCCAACACCCTCATCGCCGCGCAGGTTGGGATAGCTGGAAGCAGCACGCTCGGTGGTGGAGTAAAGCTAGCGGGTCAATCAGGGGTGTCCGATCATGTTACCATCGGCGAAGGTGTGGCTGTGGCGGCCAAATCCGCCGTGATGAAATCCGTCAAACAAGGCACCATAGCCGGTCAACCCGCTCGACCTTTGGCACAGCAGCGCCGCGCAGAGGCCGCTCTTTTCAAACTCCCTAAGCTGCTCCGACAGGTAACCAAGCTCCAAGCTCGAATCAAGGAGCTGGAGGTGTCGGCTCAAGGCTCATGACCGAACGACTCACCGGCATCGGAATCCATTCCGGGCAACCGGTGAATGTAGTTATTACCAAACGTCCAGCCGGTTCAACCGGAATACTGCTTCGTCGCACCGACATCGCCAAATCGGGCGACATAGCACTTTCGGCGTCATCTGTCGTATCCACGTCGCGAGGCGTGGTGATTGGATCGGGCGGAGTCTCAATCGGATCGGTGGAGCATTTTGCTGCGGCGTGCGGATTGACAGGGGCGGACGGGTTGTTGGTGGAGGTGAACGGGCCAGAGCTACCCATTGGCGATGGAAGCGTCCAAGAATTCTCCGGCGCTCTGTCAGCATTGGGGTTTTCAGCCCCAGAAAGTCATTCTAATCTCACGCCAGATACTCCCGTTATAGTGGACCACAGTTCAAGTTGGGCACGCGCTGAGCCAGCAGACTCGTTTTCGGCGATTTTCAACGGCATCGGGCCCAACAGAGATGAGTGCCAAGTCTTGTGGAGAGAGGGTGAGCCCTTTGGGCAGCTTGTGTCTGCAAGGACGTTTTGCAGGCTGAGCGAGATTGAAACTCTGTGGGGAATGGGGCTGATTAGAGGCGGTGGGCTGGACCGTGCACTGGTGTATGCCGATGTTCCAACGGACCGCGTACGAATGAGCGACATCGCCCAACGGTTCGGGGGCGGAGACATCCGCCCAAACTATGAGGGGTTGTTAGGCGAACAGAAACATCGAATAGCCAGCGAGTGGGCATGGCACAAGCTGCTGGACCTTATTGGTGACGTGATGCTATTGGGTGGGCTCCCAAAGGCACAGGTGAGCGCATATGGCGGCGGGCACACTCTACATCTGGCGCTGCTAAAGAGATGGAAAGCCAGCGCGGCGGCATAGTTCATACAGGCAGGCCAAATACTGTTTTTCAAGGCTATCCTAACAACCGAGGAGGAAAACTGTGACAGAAGAGACCACACCCGTGCATGACATCCAGGGGATTTTGGCTACGATTCCGCACCGATACCCGATGCTTCTGGTGGACCGAATTATCGAAGAAACCCCAGGGGAGCGGATCGTCGGGATCAAGAACGTCACGATGAACGAGGAGTTCTTCCAGGGGCATTTTCCAGGCAATCCGATAATGCCAGGAGTTCTTCAGATGGAAGCGATGGCGCAGACCGCCTGCATGCTTCTTACCGGGGTAATGGGTGAGGACGAGGGCCCCAAAGTGCCTTTCTTCATGGGCATCGACAACGCCAAGTTCCGCAGGCCGGTAACCCCTGGCGACCAGTTGCGCATGGAGATCACCATCACCCGCGCGCGACGGAACATTTTCGTAGTACATGGCGCTGGGACCGTCGATGGCAAAGCCGTCGTGGAGGCTGACATAACAGCGATGTTAGCTGACGTTTCCGCCGCAACCTAGCCCTCCAAAGGCGCCGATGCCAGATATTCACTCAACTGCGGTCGTCTCGCCAAACGCCGTCGTGGCCGATGGCGTGGTGATTGGACCGCTGTCGGTTGTGGATGACGAGGTGACTATAGGCCCCGGCACCACTGTCGGCCCCCACGTCCATCTAACAGGCCGGACCACCATCGGCACCAACTGCCGTATTCATCACGGTGGTTCTGTCGGCGGCTCTCCCCAGACCGATCCCGCCACCGACGATCCAGGTCGTGTAGCCATCGGCGACGACGTCACCATCAGGGAGGGGGTGACGATCAACTCTTCTAGCGAGAGCGATGGCGTCACCACCGTCGGATCTGGAACGATGATGATGGCTCTCTGCCATGTCGGTCATGACGCCAAGGTCGGCGAGAATGTCACCCTGGCTAACGGCGCGACGTTGGGTGGACACGTTGTTGTTGGAGAGTCCGTCGGGATCAGCGCGATGGTACCGGTCCATCAGTGGTGCCGAATCGGGGCGCACGCCTATATAGGCGGCGGTTTTCGAGTCGTAAAGGACGTTCCGCCGTTTATTCTCGCGGCTGGCGAACCTCTCAGATCGGTGGGGCTAAACTTAGTGGGGCTGCGCCGCTGCGGATTCGACGAGGCGCGCATCAAGGCTCTCAAAAAACTCTACAGACTTTTTTTTCGCTCCGATCTAAACACCTCTCAAGCGCTGGATGCTCTGTCGGATTGGCCGGACAGTCCCGACAACAGACAGTTCGCAGAATTTGTCAAGAACGCCACCAGGGGCATCATCAAGTGACCGGTTTTGAGGTAGTCGGTAGATGGTTGTTCAGGAGCCGTTCATGGACTCCGATCCCTGTTCTTGCTCTGCTGATCTATTCAGCGAGGCCGTCGCCTTTTTCACTGGGTTTAGGATCGGTATTGATAGCGGCGGGACAGACCGTCCGACTCTGGGCGATCCGCCATATCGGCCCGGAATCTAGGAGCCGCAGCGACGGTCCACAAAAGCTGGCGACGACAGGGCCCTATGCATTTTTTTCACATCCGCTATATATGGGTAACATCGCTATCACCTTGGGTGTTGTGATGGCGACTGGAGGACCGCGGTGGGTCTGGTTGCTCATCCTGCTGTTAGCATCGGTGCAGTATCTATTTATCGCCAGCTATGAGCGATGGTGGCTCACCGAGCGGTTCGGCTCGGTATATACCGAACACAGGCGTACAGTATCGTGGCGTAGCCGACCACAGATGCGCCGAAATGCGCAGACATCTGCGCCGACTGCGCATAGTGCGCCAGATTTGCCGCACATCGCGCACCGTGAAGCTGGTAAATCCGCAATCTGGTCGTGGCGCGATGCTATTGTCAGCGAACGCAGGACCCTTCAGGGTCTAGCGGCCATGGCGGTCCTGTTGTTCTTGCTGGGCCGCTAGCTAGTGAAGGTGCTGATTAGCGCAGGCGACCGCTCTGGGGACTACTACGGCGCGCAATTAGTGCGCAAGATGCGCCAGAGTGCGCGCGATCTGGAGATAGTTGGCCTCGGTGGAAGACATATGTCCCTGGCGGGCGTAGACCTTCTCGCCTCTTCAGACGAAAACCGTCTGATGGGGCTGACGGAGCTGTCTGGCGGACTGGGGTCCATGGTGCGGGTTTGGAAAAAAATGACTTACGCGCTCGGTTCCTGCGATCTGCTCATCACAATCGACTACCCCGAATTTAACATGCGTCTCGCTCGTAAAGCGAAAAAGCAGAAACTGCCTGTGTTGGGATACCTTCCACCGCAGGTGTGGGCTTGGAGGCCGTGGCGGGCGAAGGCGGTGGCACGCATTGTCGATGATCTGGTGGTGGCGTTTGAGTGGGAGCGCGAGATCTATCGCCCATTCATGCCGACTGACCGGATTCATTGGGTCGGACATCCGCTGCTAGACGACCAGATAGAACCAACGGCCCCCACTGGCGACGGAGCTGTTCTAGCACTGCTTCCAGGGTCGCGACGATTTGAGATTGAGCGTCTCCTACCGCCGATGTTGGCGGCTGTGGAGCTTTCCAAAAACGAGTGGCGACCTGTGATAGCGGCATCCGACGAGACCGCCAAAAGCTGGTGCCAACCTATTGTTGAGGAATCCGGTTGTGACATATCTGTGGAAGTGGGGAAGATGCAGAAAATCTTAGAAAACGCACAAGCAGCGTTGGTCTGTTCAGGCACTGCAACGCTCGAAGTGGCGCTGGCGGGAGTACCGCAGGTTATTCTATACAGAGTATCCAGTCTGACCGGCCTTGTGGTCGGCGCTCTGATGAACTCCAAACATATCGGGCTGCCAAATATTGTGCTTGGGCGTAGGGAATACCCAGAACTAGTGCAGAGACAGGTAAGCCCCATAAATATCGCCACGGCGTTAGAAGAGGTTACCAGTAACGGCCTGTCCTACGCCAGCAGTTTGAGCGACGAGATAGCCATAAAACTCGGCGAGCCAGGGGCCGCACAACGCGCCGCAGAACTGGCGATGTCGCTCTGCAATCACCACAGCAGATTTAGATGAGACTCATTTCTGCAATCATCCTGCTATCTGTCGCCGCTGCGCCCTGCTTGGCTGAGGACACCCTACTATCCAACAGCAACGACTCATCAGCTGTGATTATCGGTTCAGTGACTGTCGAAAACAGAAACGTGTTCGCACCCTCATCGGCAGACTATGACAGGTGGTATGCCAGCTACGTGAACCGTTTTCATATGAAGACCCGCAGACACGTCATCGCCCGCGAACTGCTATTTTCAGTAGGGGACACACTTTTGTCGCAGATACTCGCCGAAACGGAACGAAACTTGAGGCGTTATGTGTTTTTGGACTCGGTGTCGGTCAGAGCCGATGTCAGCAGGGACACCGCCAGAGTGTCGGTGTATACTGACGACAACTGGACGCTGGGTGCCAGCATGATTTTGGAAGGCGGCGGCGGCAGAAGCGAGATCGGTGCGCTGGTGGTAGAAAGGAACCTTTTTGGGCTTGGAAAGGAGCTTAACTTTCAAGCCGTGCGGGCAGTTGACAAGGACACACTAAGCAGTGGCGACGACACCTTTATCGGGTACTATCAGGACCCACGGCTGTGGGGATCAAGATGGTCGTTGGCATCAATCGGTTCCCACGCCAGCACTGGTGACCTGTTCTCTCTGTCGATATCCCGCCCGTTTTACGCGCTGGACGTAAGGTGGGGCGCTTCGGTGCGGTCTACCTGGTACGACGGGATCACCAGACAGTATAAGGGCGGCAATCTCAGGAGCGAACTACCGACGCAGAAGAGTTCGGCGAGTGTGGACATCGCACGACGGTGGGGCGGACGATCTGAGCGAATTACGCTATCAACCGCTGTGGCTGTCGGTTCAAAAAAATACCACGGTACAGTGAGGAACTCCACAGATGCAGATACATTGAGAACAGAACGACAGATCATAAGCGTCTCCGTTGGACTCGGCTGGATGAGCGACGGCCGCTATCTTAAACTTAGGCGGATCGACGATTTCGGACGGATTGAGGATGTAACGGAAGGGTTTAGCGCGTCGGCATCGGTAGGGGTCGCCAGAGGGTTCGGCGTCACTTCGGACCTCTTATATCCGTCATTTGGTGGGTCGGTGTCCCAGGTAAGTGCGTGGGGCGAACATCTGCTCGTGGCAAACGGCTCAGGATCGGTCAATCTGACTGACGACCGATCCAAAAACAGAAACGGCTGGTCGTCAGGCAGATTGAGTGGGTTCGTGCACTACTACTACCTGGGGTTGCCGTGGCAGACCGCCGCAGCCAGTGTGCGGTACGTCGGTCTCTACCGACCCCTAAGACCAGCACAACTGTTTTTAGGTGGCGATGTGGGGTTGAGGGGATACCCGGCGTGGCAGTTCACCGGCACGAAAGCGCTGTTGGTGAACCTGGAAGACCGCGTGTTTACGCCGCTTAAACTCTATACGTTCGCCATGGGTTTGGTGTTGTTCGCAGATGGCGGCTATGTCTGGCCTGAAGGTGAAGAGCTGAGCGCTCGTGACATCCACGCCAGTGTGGGGATTGGGATCAGGATCGGCGCTACAAAAGCAGCGACAGGGCGGATATCGCGCCTTGATTTGGCGTTCCCGCTAAGAGATGGATTCGGCTTCAGTTTGACTTTTGGCTCCGATCAGGTCTTTAATATTATGGGGATACCTGCCAGATAGAGAATGCGCGTAGAAAGAACCAAGATTCGCCGTGGTGGAGCGCAGTCAGATGCGTCTCTTTTCAGCCCGATCGACATGTGTGGTTTTTTTTGCCCGGTGGCGCTACTGGATAGTGGTTGTCTGTTTGGGTTCTACTGTCGGTCAGTCGGTGTTGGCCGCTGGTGATGGTAGTTATACGGCAAAGCGTCGGGCGGTGGACTCGACTGTAGTTATTATCGACGCCGTGGAGGTCGCCCGATACGGCGTATTTCCACCATCTGCCCCAGAAAGCGCCGAATGGTATGCCTCCGCAGCCAACCGCTTACATGTGGCCACCAGGCAGGCGGTCATTAGGCGCGAGCTGCTTTTCGCTCCTGGTGACACTCTAAGCGAAGCGCTGTTAGAGCGCACCGAGCGCAACCTCAGGCAGTTCGCGTTTCTCGACTCAGTGGCTGTCTCCTCCCACACCGAAGACGGCAAGACCACTGTGACGATCTACACCGACGACAACTGGACCCTTGGCGGCGGATTGATATTTCAAGGCGGCGGGGGAAGACGCCACACCGGCGCCGAGATTATAGAGCGCAACCTTTTCGGCTTAGGCAAAGACCTTAGGGCCACATATGTCCATCTCCCCGAGGCCGAACATTTCAGTATGGGCTATGTCGATCCTCAGGTCGCTGGCACCAGGTGGCAGGCGCGAGTCTCAGGAATGCGAACCGGTTTGGGCAACCTGGTCCGTGCGTCGCTAAACAGAACCTTCTACGCTCGACATGTTGAATACAGCGGCGGTGTTGACGTGTGGTGGTCGTCAGGTCAAACACGTCTTGTCAGAAATAGTGCAAGCGGGTTGGAGCCTATCGAACAAAGCCGTGGAAGTGGCTACGCCTCCAGGGCATGGGGTCTGGGAGAAGGTCGTCTGGTAATCAGATCAGAGCTGGCGATAGAGAGCTCGCAGTGGCCAGATGCCAGGCCGTTTGAGAGAGGGGCTAAGCTTGATACGCTTGGACTGCCGTGGGAGTCTGTAACAGCCTCGACCGACGTGGTTATTGAGACAGCGAGACAATGGTTTGCGCTTCGGCGAATCGATCGATTCGGTCGGAGGGAAGACGCTGCTGCTGGAACGATTTGGTCTTTTGGATTCGGTGTGATTCGCGGAATAAGGATGACACCTTACGTCCTCAATCCGTTTTTGAGGAGTTCTGTAAGCCGTACATCACGCTGGAAAAACAGTTTGGCGGTGTTGGACGGCAGCGCCACGATCAGCCTTCTTGATGATCCGATAGGCGGAGATTTTGGATGGTCACACGCCTCCACTGACGCCGCTGCGCACTTTTATTATCAGGGGTTACCTCGTCAGACGTTGGCCGCAGCGGTGAGGTACCGAGCGTACATCAGGGATTTCCGCCGCAACAGGTGGTTCTATGTCGGCGGGCTCAGCGGCCTTCGCGGCTATCCGGCGTGGCAATTCGGTGGCAGACACTCGCTTTCGGTGAACATAGAAGACAGGGTGTTTACACCGATCAAGATCATTACAGTGGCGCTGGGTTTCGTTGTCTTTGCAGACGCTGGCTATTCCTGGCGGGACGGCGGCTCTGTCGATCTGAGAGACCTTATGCCGAGCGTTGGGGTTGGAGTGCGCTTGGGGCACACAAAATCGGCTACCCCCGTTACCCGGTTCGATGTCGCGCTGCCGCTAAGGGGCGGCTTTGGCGTGGGTATCAACTACGGGGTCGGACAGTCTTTTGGAAAGTAGATATTCCTCACCGGCTTCGCGGCTGCTGCCCCATTACAGTACATTTAGGGCGTTGACCAATACGAAATCAGGCTGCTCCAGAGGAGATCCGTGGCAATAAAAACAGTTGACGATATTCGAGCGATGAAACGCAACGGCGACAAGATCGTGGTTCTGACCGCATACGACTTTCCGTTTGGCGCGATATTAGAAGCGGCAGGCGTTGATATGATTCTGGTTGGCGACACGCTTGGGATGGTGGTTCTAGGCATGCCAAATACCAGGTCTGTTACGATGGAGATGATGCTCCATCACACCGCAGCGGTTCGCAGAGGCGCGCCTGATACCCACATTATCGGGGACTTGCCTCACTTCTCATATGAGACACCTCAAAAAGCCAAAACAAACGCCAGAGCATTTGTGGATGTGGGGGTCGATTCGGTGAAGCTAGAGGGTGCACACCCTGAGATCGTCTCGACGCTGTTAGATGACGGGATTGAGGTGATGGGACACGTTGGGCTGACCCCACAGACGATGGATGGGTTTGCCAAGAGGGGCAAGGAGCCTCATGAAGCTCAAAAGTTTCGTGAGGATGCCCACATGATTGAGGACGCCGGTGCTTTTTCTGTGGTGATTGAGCATGTACCGCAAACGCTGGGTGAGTCGATCTCGTCTGAGCTGTCGATCCCCACAATCGGGATCGGAGCTGGGCCGGGCTGCGACGGACAGGTGCTTGTAACCTACGACATGCTGGGGATGTACGGCGAGTTCGTCCCGCCGTTCGTTAAGCAGTACGGACAGCTAGCTACTTCAGCGGAACAAGCGTGCGCAGAGTTCGGGCAAGAGGTGCGCAGAGGCGCATTCCCCGGCGCAGAACAGAGCGGATAGACAGAGTACGGCAAAGCTCAAAATCCCAAGGGCGCTGGGCTCATTGGTGGTTGCGCGGAGTGCGTGCGAGGTTGGAGAGTTTAGGTGCAGAGGAATTTTTTGGCTATCTCTTTGGCCTGATCGCTGGTGATTAAGTTGGCACCGAGGCATAGGATATTGGCATCAAGCCTCTGTCGGGCGAGCTTGGCTGAAAGCCCATCCCAACACGCCGCTGCGGCGACATCTCTGTTTCTGTTCGCTGCGGCTGCTGAAGTCACTCCGGCACCGTCGAGCACTACTCCCCATCGACACCGCCTTTGTGAGAGCGCTTCTGCGACGACATCAGCGGCGGCGACGTAGTCACTCGCGATGCCCTGATCTAGCACCTCAAAGCCGTTCTGCTTGAGATAATGAACAAGTGTTGTCTTCAGCGAACGCCCCTGGTCGTCGGCAGCGACCACCACGGTTTTTCCTTCAGGAACATGCTCTTTTCTTGATTGCTCCTGATCTGGCTTACTTTCGAGATTGATACCGGTTTTTCGCAGAAGATCAATCGCCAGAGGGGTGATTATGGGGTTTTCAACCGTCAAAATACCCGTCTGCCCAGCCTTCTCGGCGGCCTCCACAACCGCTTCAGTCACCAGTTTGATTGGACTTACATTGAGGGCGACGGGGGCATCGTCTGGCAGTTGTGCAAGAACCTGACGTACCCGATCGACAATCGTCTGAATGTCCGCTTCTGAAAACTCTCTCATCTGCTGTGGTCATCAACCCTTTGAGGGGCCCTCGCAACCTCTTGCCGTCGTAATCTGAATACGACCTATCTGTTGAAACTGCCTGGGGCGGTTGTGAGGGTCAAGGTTTGGGCAGACGTCAAAATCCACACCACGTTGAGACATAATGTCACACACCGTCGTTCCGGCCTTCACGATGCAGATATCTGTTGCCGACTCAGTATCAAGGAATTGGCTGGAACTAAAGGCGCGCTGAGGCTCGGATGATATTTAGAATCTGTAGATTGGCACGATTTGTGAGACATATTTGAGCGAAAGCCACGATTGAAAGCCACGATTGAAAGCCACGATTGAAAGCCACGATTGTATCAACGGACCAGTCCTCGCCGGATAGTTAGGAGGAGACAAACGCTTTTAGAACCAGCGGTTGTGGACACCGATCATGGACGTCCGATGCCAAAGCGTGATGACGCTCTTGGCGATTGGGCTTCCTAAGGTAGATAGCGCAACATGAACTGGTATTGAAGTGTAGATTTGGTCTCCCACCGCCTCGCCACCGATGGCCGCCCAGAGATTTTAGGTGAGCGGCCATATGCTAATGTCTTGGAGGGGCGCTAGCGAGCGGTGTGGCGAGCGCCAACCTTTAGGAGTATTGGACATGGCACGCCCACGCACGGGTAACAAACGCGAACGGATGGTCAGCGCTGCTATCGATCTGTTCGCCCAGAACGGCTTCCACAACACCACAACCGCACAGATTTCAGAATGCGCCGGAGTTGCCGCCGGTACGCTGTAAGTCTACTTCGACTCGAAGGAGGAGATTCTTCTGGCGACTTTCGAGACTTTTTTCGCAGAATATCTCGATCAGCTGATGCCCAAAATCCAGAGCAGTGCGAATCCCGCTGAAAAACTGCACACGCTAATCAAGGGGCAGTTTGAGTTTATCGAGGCGCACCCGAATCTCGCTCGAGTGTATCTCATCGAGATGCGGCAGAGCGACGCCACGATGCGCAAAGCTGCCAACGATACGGCCGAACAGTATCTTGAGGATATCCGCCAGCTTGTTTGGGAGGGGCAAGCCAAGGGGTTGTTCAACGACGCGGCCGCCGAATCTGTTGTGGCTGTGATTGTGGGTGCTACTGAGTTGATTGGTGTCAGATGGCTTCTGGGACTGGATTCTCGGCCTCTGGCAGATCACGCCGAACAGCTATTTACCGTTGTCACACACGGTCTGCTCACTCACGAGGCGGAATACGCAATATAGGAACCATGTAGGCTGCAGGCCGCTGCCCAACAGAGCGGCGGTTGCCGTGCTGGTGGACATTCGCTGACTGTGTCAACGGCCTGCGCTTTCTTTTTTGGACTACATGTGATCCCATTCGCTCCAGTAGAGGTCGAGCGGAAGCTCGTCTGAGGCGAAATCAGAGTACCTCTCTGGGCCGAACAGGAGCTTGGCTAGTCCCAACTGCGAGACTACCGTCGATTCTGAGTGTCTGGTGAAAGTAAACTCGCCGCCGCTCTCTTTGATAGCGATGTCAGAAAGACCGGTCTTGCTCAGCAGTGATGCGGGGCTTAGGACATGGATCATCCCCAGATAGTCGTTTCGGCAAGGGATTCGCAGATCACCAAGGAGTTTATGGGTGTCGTCAGCTGTAGCTGGTGTTATGATGCGGGCGTGGCTCCAGCGGTGTTCGGTCATTGCATATTTCATGAGACCCAGTACACCCTCTGGGGTACCAGCATAGTCTTTGATAGTGCCGCCTTCGTTGGTGACCACATACGCTGAGGCGGCCCCGCCAAGTTGATCGCGCAGAGTGTAGCAATGATGTCCAACCCGGCTGAGCATGAGTTCAGTGAGACCCAAGTCCCTTACCAACCCCTGCCCCGACGTCGTGTGGAGGGAATCCACATCCATGATTGCCTGCTCGTCAATTGCGGCACTCACCTTGGCGGGGTCGATTATGGGAAGCAGCGAATTTGTTGAATTATCGATCTGAAAATGCGCCCACAGCCCCGCCCTCTCCCAACCAAGCGCCCGGTAGAAATCATCAATCCCGGTCCAGAGAATGGAGAGGTCACAGTTTTGCGCAGCCATGTGACTAAGGGCGTCGGTAAGACAAAGCCGCGCATAGCCCTTTCCACGGTGGTCAGGGTCGGTACCGACGCCGCCTATCCCGCCGACGGTGATCTCGGCGCTATTACAGCGGACTTGCGCCTGATAGATCGCAACGCAGCTTACAATGCGACCATCAACTTTGAGGATTCGCAGGTTGCTGACATTGGGCAGGTTGTATAGATGCGGATAGTCTCCACCCATACTCGGCCTGTGGCCCTAGTGCGCTCGAAATACCCAGTTGAGGAGGTCGAGAGTCTCACCGTACTCAACTGGCCTGCAACCACGCGGACCTTCTACGGTTGGGCTGTTGGAGGTTGTCACTTCTGCTCCTTGCTTGAGTTGTTACAGTTGTGATGGCGGCAGACGCCATGTGCCGAATGTAGCACTTAACCGGAGCTGGTCAAGCAAGTGCGCCCCTTGTCTTGGCACGAACCGAAGTCGATTTTTTACGGTTCTTAGTCGTTGTCGCTTAGGTGAGGTTTCGCACCGGTCTGTCGATCAACGATTTTCGCTGACTGCGGGACACGCGGACAAGGGGGTCGAAGAAGAAGGGCACATTAAATACGAGATTTTCTGGACGACAGCTACTATTGGACAGGCGCGTTTGGGTTGCTCTGTCTCGCCGGTCGTCCGCAACCACAATCACTAAAAGAAGGCAGGAAAACGAATGGACCCAGTCAAAGGAACAATCAGGTTCGGCGTCATCGGGGCTGGCGGAATGGCGCGAGGTAACACAGGTTCAATGGCGGCGCAGGATGGTGTCGAGGTCGTCGCGGTATCGGAGCCGATAGAGGCCAATCGCCAGGCGATGAAAGACCACCTAAAGGTCAAGACGCTAGCAGAATATGACGCCCAAGATGGCCATCTGGCGATGATCAAAGATATGGACCTTACAGCGGTCGGTATTAACTCGCCGCACACACTGCATCACGAGCAGGCGATGGCCGCGCTCAAAGCTGGCGTCAACGTGTTTATCGAGAAGCCGATGGTGGTTGGAATCGCGGACAGTGTGGAGCTCGTGGAATATGCCGAAAAGAACGACCTGCTGCTGTTGGTGGGCTATCAGAGGCACTATGAGGATCTATACGTTACAGGCCACAATGTTATCCGCGACGGACTTATTGGTGACGTCAAGCGGTTCCGCGTGTTTTTGGCGCAGCAGTACGACATGGCTGGAAGCTGGCGGGCTGACCCCAAATATAGCGGCGGCGGCCAGATTAACGACTCAGGCTCCCATCTACAGGATATCCTGTTGTGGATGACAGGAGGCGTGCCACTCAAAGCGCGTGGTTCAGTTGACAACCTCTACCGTGGAGAGCTCAGGGATATTCCGCTTAATTGCGATGTGGAGATGGAGTTCGACAACGGTGCGGTTGGTTCGATTGTGATTGAGGGGGACCACCATCCAGATTTCACCGAGCGGGTGACTATTGAGGGTACCCAGGGGACGCTCAAATTCCGCACCGGCAGCCTCTACCTCACCAAGGGCACATCGACTGAGCTGGTCGCTCCGGTCAAGCCTGCTGGCTACCCCGGTGGCAAAAACGAAAACTTCGTTGCATGCCTTCGTGGGACCGAGGAGAACTACTCCACAGGCCGAAGCGCTCTTAACACCACGCTGATGACCGATATGATTCTGTCTCTTAAAGACAGGACAGAGGTACACAGAGACGAGATATTGAGCGAAGCCTGTCTCGGCCTTGACCGCGTCGTATAACATGTGGGCTCCAAGCTCACCCGAGGCCGCGACCTCTCAGTCCGGCTCTGGAGACTCCTATTTAGAATAAACGAGGAAAGGCAACCACCATGTCAGCTAATACCGATACGATTCGATTGGGTGTAATAGGCGCAGGCGGCAACGCCAGAGGAAACACCAAAGCGCTAGTGGGATGTGGTGGCGTCGAGGTGGTCGCGATCGCCGAGCCGTCGCCAGACAATTTTCAAGCCTTCGTCAAAGAGGTCGGTGCGCCTGACGCGGTGCAGTACGACGCTAGAGACGGATACCAGCAGATGCTCGCGGAAAATGACCTGACTGCGGTGGGGATTTTTTCGCCACACTCACTGCATTTTGAGCAGGCGATGGCGTCTCTAAAGGCGGGCGCGCATGTATACTGTGAAAAGCCGATGGCCAACGGGATTGACAGCGCTGTTACCATGGTCGAATATGCCGAGGCGAACGGGCTGGTCATCGGCCTCGGCTACCAGCGCCATTTTGAGGCTATGTATGCCACCGGTCGGATGATGATTGAAGAGGGTCTTATAGGCGACATAAAACGGTTCAACGTCTTTATGGCGCAAGAGTGGAACCATCTTGACAACTGGAGAGCTGACGCCGAGCTTAGCGGCGGTGGGCAGGTAAACGACTCTGGCTCCCACCTTCAAGACATTATTTTGTGGATGACTCAGCTCTCTCCCAAACGTGTCAGAGGCACTGTGGACTATCTTAGGCGTGGGGAGAGTCGCGAGGTGGAGGTCAACTGCTACGTGGACGTTGAGATGGACGGCGGAGCTACAGGATCGGTGACCATTGAGGGGGACCATGAAGGTAATTTCACCGAGCGGATCAATATTGAGGGCACCGAGGGCACTCTCAGATTTAGGCCCGGTGGGCTCTACCTGATGTGCGATGGAGCCACCGAAGAGTTGGAGCTTAGGACGATGGGCGAGGGGTACCCGTCAGGCAAACAGGACAATTTTGTTGGCAATATCAGAGGGCTTCACGACGCCAACCACGCCTCTGGGCGCGATGGTGTCCGCACCACACTGCTAACGGACATGATCCTCTCACTCACCGATCGCAACGACATCGACCGGGATGACTTTCTCAAAGAAAAGGGCCTCACCGTCGAGCAGGTTACCAAGACAGGTTGATCGGGTGTCTCAGGGGCCCTGAACGTTGTGGGGCCCGATCAACGAGCGAAGGTGACTGTTTGCGGAGCAGGTTTCATACCTGCCCCGTCGGCGTTAATGTTCCCATGTAACTTCTTAGGCTATCCATAGATCACGCCACCCCAAAGGCGGCCGATTTTGAGTAGGAGACAGCCTGGGCACGGGTTTGGCACCGCACCTGTGTTCCTTGCCACCATCAGCACTATTTTGGGCACGGTCCTTTTTCTGCGGATGGGATATGCCGTTGCCCACACCGGGCTTTTGGGCGCTCTCCTGGTCATCGGTACCGGTCATTTAGTTACGATTCCCACTGCGCTGGCGGTCTCTGAGATATCTACCAACCTGAAGGTCGAGGGCGGTGGTGTCTACTACATTATCAGCCGCTCATTCGGACCGACTATCGGCGCTGCCATCGGGATGTCGCTCTACGTCTCGCAGGCGGTATCGGTGGCGTTCTACATGATCGCGTTCGCCGAGGCGTTTAGGCCGCTGTTCCCGCTGGCTGAGAACATTGTCGGCGTTGCCATCGACCCACGCATTATAAGCATCCCAGCTACCGCACTACTGATTTTTGTCATCCTCAGGAAGGGCGCTGATATTGGGGTTAAAGCGCTCTGGATAGTTGTGGCGGTGTTGATCCTGGCTTTAGGGATGTTTTTCGCTGGGGCTGCGTCTCAGACCGCCGGTGGTGTAGCGTCGGTCACTGCCCACATACCACAACCTGACAGTTTTACTAAAGTGTTTGCCATCTGCTTCCCTGCGTTTACCGGCATTGCTGCTGGCGTCGGTCTCTCAGGTGACCTGCGCGATCCCAGGCGTGCGATCCCTGTTGGCACATTGACTGCGACGATAGTGGGCATGTTGGTCTACGTCGTTGTTTCCATCGGGCTGTACATGAGCGCAGCACCTGATGTTTTGGGATCAGACCCGTTGGTCATGAGCCGAATAGCCACATGGGGGCCGATTATCCCCATAGGACTTGCAGCGGCGACACTCTCCTCGGCGGTGGGATCGCTCATCGTGGCACCTCGTACCCTTCAAGCGCTCGCCAACGACAGAGTGTTTCCCGCGGGATGGCTCAACGGCATCCTTGGCAAAGGGCGAGGCCGAGTGAATGAGCCGGTGGCGGCGACTATGGTGACCGGGGTGATCGCGTTTGTGTTTGTGGTGATTGGCGGTGTGGATTTTGTGGCGCAGATCATCAGCATGTTCTTCATGGTGACTTACGGCGCTCTTTGCAGCATATCGTTCCTGGAACATTTTTCGGGCAACCCTTCCTACCGTCCGTCGTTTAGGTCGCCATGGTACGTCTCGCTGGTCGGTGCTGTTCTCTGCGTCTTCATGATGTTCCAGATGCAGCCGTTCTATGCGACGCTGGCGGTTGTGACGATGGTGGGGATATACGGGTTGGTTGGGTACGCCAACCCGGAAGGCAGAGGCCTCGCTGAGGTGTTTCAAGGGGTGATGTTTCAGCTGACTCGCTGGTTGCAGATAGTGCTTCAGAGCTACCGAAACACTGAATCTTTGAGGGATTGGCGACCGTCGTTCGTGGCGATCTCAAAGAACACGCTGACCCGGATAGCGCCGTTTGAGCTTCTAAAATGGATATCGTATCGCTACGGCTTTGGGATGTTTGTTCACTACATCCCTGGAATGCTATCGGCTAAAGAGGTGGCGGAGTCCAAAGAGGTTCTGGGGCATCTAATAGAACAAGCCGCTGCCAGCGGCGGCGGGGTGTTTGTCGATACGATGATTTCGCCGTCTTTCACCACTGCGTTGGCGCAGGTGATTCAGCTTCCCGGCGTGTCCGGGATGGATAACAACAGCGTGCTGTTTGAGTTCTCGCCGTCGCACGAGGAGGATCTGTCTGACATAGTCAGCGGTTGCCGGATGGCGGCGGATATCGGCTTCAACACCTGTGTTTTGAGATCATCGGAGAGGCATTTGGGCTACAAGGGGCGGTTGGATGTTTGGCTCAACCGCTATGACACCGCCAACGCCAACCTGATGATCCTGTTGGCTTACGTGGTCATGGGCCACCCGGAGTGGAAGAAGGCGCAGATAAACATCTACGTCACATTCCCGTCTGACACTCTGGACGAACAGGTCGCGGAGCTTCACGAGCGGATAGCCGCAGGGCGGATACCGATCTCCGCCAGAAACGTCCGTCCGCTGCCTGCTGACGGCTATGTGGCGTTCGAGGAGTTAGTAGCGCAACACTCCGCTGAAGCGGACCTGGTGATTGTGGGATATACGCAGGATTACCTGGACGAGATTGGGCAGTCGGTCTTCTTCCGCTTTGAAGAAGCCAAAGATGTTCTTTTTGTGTCCGCCAATCAGGAGGTGGTGATCTCCTGACGGCCGTACGAAATAGTATCAAAGGGGTAATGTCCTGCAAAGCCGCATTCACTGAGCATTTCGGCTTTTGCAGCAGGTCGATTGATCCCATAACTGGTCAATTCGACTTAGACTTATGTCCCGATTGATTCATCCAGATTCGGGAAGTGCCCAGATTCTGCCTTCGTCGAGCATCTCACGTCCGATGGTTTTCATGCCGTCTCAGTACCACCAGAGATCGGGGCCGACGTTGTTGTAGTCGTCGTCGCAAGATTTTTTGCGCCAACTGTTTAGCATGACGAGGCGCAGGTCAGTAGAAACATTGTGGCTTGCGGAATGGTAGGTCCAGGGGTGACAGTAGCAGGTGTCGCCCGGTTCGCCGGTGAACTCGACGCCGGTGCCAGTGGGCCAGAGCGGTACTCCGTCAGTAGCGTGGACGTCTTCGATCTAGAATCGTTGATGGTTAATCAGGTGGCTGCCTGGCCATACTGTGAATCCACCGCCCTGCGGTCTAACCGTGTCCAACAAAGTCACCGCCATAAAATTGTTGCTACAGCCACCATCCAGATGACCGCCATGAGGTGGTTGCCATTCGTCGGTGCCGGATGGAAACAGGGGCAACACGTATCCTGGTGTGAGTTACATGAGCGATCCCTCGTCCAGAAGCTGTTCTGCTATGTCGGTGACCGATTCCATGAGCTCCATAAACGGCCCTGTCCGAGCCCACGGAGCTTTCTTCCCATGACTGTAGTGGGTTGCGTCCTCCCACGTAGACTTGTCATGCTCGTCCTGAGGGATGTTTTGCCACATCCGCTCGCGGCAAGCGGTCGTGTGCTTCTCGTCCACTCTACCCAGCAGTCGTATGAACCAAAGAGAAAGAGACAGCCGTGCGCTGCTGCACCAAAATGCGCGGCTCCAGGAGTACCTGGGAAGTCGACACGCTTCCAGTCGCTGTCCGTCTTGGCGAGATCGATACGCTCTATCACCAGATCGACCTCTCTTGGATAGAACGCGCCTGGATGCGAGTGGCTCCAGTCGCCGCCGCCGACAACGTAGATGGACGAACCCACCGCCACGACACGCCCGCCAGCGCGGCTGGACAGAAGTGGCGGAAATGCTGTCCAGCCCCAGTTTCCCGCACTTTGACTGAGCTGTCAACACCGGTCTCTGCCGCGATCGCCGTTTCGGCTGCCACACATAATCAGAGTGTCGTTCCACGCCGCACCTTGCGTGTATGGAAGCCCCTCTGGGATTAGGGCGAACAGGTGCCAGGTGTCTGATTCAAAATCGTATCTGTATGTGTTTCGGGACTCTGCCCAAAGTTTATTGATGCCACCGGCGTGTACCACATCGCCATCTACAACCGCCAACACGCCGAAACACGCGTCGGAGATCTACATAAGTCTCAGGCGATCTCTTCTCACTCAGGCGTTTCTAGTTGCCAAGACTCCGAAAAGGATAACGAATCTTGCTTGCCAACGGGATACAAGGCAAACTGCGTCAGCTCAACCACCGGACCTATGGACTGAACCGATGATGGGCTATCTTTTGTTGTTTGCTATGCGTGGAGAGGATTGATGCACGACTGTTGGATACTGTTGGCTCTGTGGGCGTCGCTGGTGGCCATGGACACCACTGGCGGGCCGCAATGGCTGTTTTCGGACCCGATTGTCGCTGCACCTGTCGCAGGCTGGATCGTTGGAGACATTTCGGCGGGATTCGTCATTGGAATCGTGCTGCAATTGGCATGGTCTGTTTCGGTGCCTGCTGGCTCATCGCGTTTTTTGGATGTGCAGGTGGCGTCGATGGTGGGGACTGCGCTTGCTGCCAATGCTGGCGGTGGGCCAGAGGGATGGATTTACGGGTTTGTGTGGGTGATACCAGTGGGTTTTCTGGGTTCGGTGGGCACAGTGGCAGAGAGGCGGTGTTTTGGCCTGTTCGCCAGGTGGGCCGCCAGACCCGGCGTGAGCCTGTCTGCGGCTGCGTGGTTACATAGACTAGGACTGCTTGTTTCGCTTTCTAGAGGTTTTGCGACGGCTGCGGTGGGGATGTCCGTTGGAGCGCTGTTTTTTGAGGGCGGTAGATCGCTGTTAGATGGGGTGGATGTAGCGGTTTGGATCGCCATTCCACTGATTTCAGGGGCAGCTTTTGGCATCGCCGCACGTCACAGTTGGCGCCGTCCGTCGCCTATCGTTTTGGCTATTGGAGCCGGTGTTGGTGCGATAATCGGTGTTCTTGCTCCCACAGCAAAGGCATGGCTTTAGAGCGATGGTAGAGACGGACGAAAAAGCGGTGGTTGATAGCCGGGTGAATTTGCCATGCGGCGAAAAGCTGCGCATCTGGTGGCGGTCACATTTTGTGCAGGCGACTCAGAATGAGACCGGGTTGCAGAACTTAGGAGCGCTGTTCTGTTTGGAGTCGATGGGGCGAAAAATCTCTGATCAGGAGGAGCGCAAAACGTTCAAGCGGCGGCAGTTGCAGCAGTTTAACAGCAATCCGTTTATCGCCACGCTTGGGTTAGGAGCGTTGGCGCGGCTGGAGTCGGAAATTTTGGCAGGTGACAGGCAGATTTCAGATGAGACAGCAACAAAGTTTCGTCACGCGGTGTCAGGTCCGTTAGGAAGTTGTGGCGATGAACTGTTCTGGGCGTCGATCAGGCCTGCTGCGGGGGCTTTGGCTATCGTAATCGGGCTAATCGCCGGTCCCTCTGCGGCGGTTCTCACTTTTTTGGTAGTTTTCGGAATATGTCAGGAATGGTATCGGTGGCATGGCATCGGCGCTGGTTTTGTAGCCGGCTTGAACGTGGCCAAAGAGCTTAGAAGCGGCCCATATAGGGAATCACTAAAGACTTTTCACACCGCTCTAGGGCTCTGTGTTGGGGCTGTCGGCGGTTATCTGGCTGTCTCATTGGCAAGAGGTCGCGGGACTGGTGAAATGTTGATATGGGCAGCGGCGGCGGCGGCTGGAATTTGGGGTTTTAGGCGTGTGCAGTCGGCAACAAAGGTGATGTTTGGGGCGCTGGTGGTCGCGCTTATACTCATGTTTGGTCTGCCCATAGCTAATTGGACGCCATAGGTGACTGATTCTCAACAAAAATCGGACTCAGGCTCAAGATCGGTCGATGCGGTTGTAGTCGTCTCAAATGAGATGGGGCTGCATATCAGGGCCGCTAAGGTGCTAGTGGAGACCACGACCGGCTTTTCCAGCGAGATCATTCTGGCTAAAGACGGCCATGAGATCAACGCCAAAAGTATTTTGGGGGTACTGGTTTTGGCGGCAGTTAAGGGTACGGAACTGACGCTCCGCGCAGAGGGAGACGACGCCAGTGAAGCGGTAGAAGCGGTAATTGACGTGTTTGAGCAAGGGTTCTACGAGGGATGAACCAACCTTCCCACAGCATAGGCCAAGAGGTTCCACCGCCGGAACTGAACACCGGCCAGGTGCTTAAAGGCACTGCGGCGTCGCCAGGGCTCGGTATCGGGATGGCATTCGTCCATGCCGGCGAAGACCTTTGGGTCGAGGCCCGCGACATTCCGCCACATCAGATTGAAGCTGAGCTTGATCGGTTCAAGTCAGCGATATCGGTGGCGCAGGCTGAGGTCTTGCAGACGCAGGCGCAGGCGAAGGATCGTCTCGGCGGAACTGAATCGCAGATTTTTGACGCCCACCGGATGATGCTCGCCGACCCACAGGTGTTGGCTGAGACAGAGATTCATATTCGATCTGAGGGGCGCAACGCCGAGTACGCTTATTTCGTGACGTTGAGGCGTGTCATAGACGTCTTGAGCAGCCTTGGGGACGATGCGCTAATGAAAGATCGTGCGGTGGATGCGCAGGACATCTTAGCGCGAGTAGTTAGACTCTTGGCTGGCGATGACCAGCGACCGGCTGTCCATGCAATGCGCCCCGGCACAGTGGTGGCTGCGCACACGCTGACCCCCTCAGATACCGCTGAGATGCGACCAGACAGGGTCGTGGCGTTTGTCACTGAGACAGGAGGAACTACCAGCCACGCCGCGATTGTCGCCAGGGCGCTCGAGATACCGGCTGTCGTAGGCTGCGACCGTGCGACTGTGGCGATAACACCTGGCGACACGGTGGTGGTTGATGGATATCTGGGGACGGTATATGTCGGACCTGACGAACCTGTATTGGAGTGGTTCAGACACAAAAAAGCTGCGGCATTGGGGGCGAGAGGATCGAGGCGAGGCAGGCGACCGAGGGCGATAACGACCGATGATATCCGTATCGGAATGGAACTAAATATTGAGCTGCCAGCAGAGATAGCTCGCGCAAGAAAAAGCGGGGCCGATGGAATTGGTCTGTTTAGAACGGAGTTTCTGTTCTTGTCGAGGCACGACCTTCCAGATGAAGAAGAGCAGTATCGCGTCTACAGAGATATGGTGGAGGCGTTCGGCGAGCGGCCGGTGACTATACGAACACTTGATGCCGGCGGCGACAAACTTGCACGCAGTTTCCCTGCCGAACCGGAGGCCAACCCTTTTCTCGGATGGCGTGCGATCAGAATATCGTTGGCGCATACTGACATTTTCCGCCAACAGCTAAGAGCCGTTCTTCGAGCCGCCAACGATGGCAACGTCCATCTTATGTTCCCCATGATAACCTCATGCCAGGAGTTTTCTGAGGCGAAAGCGCAGGTGGAACTGGCACGCCAAGAGCTCAGAGAGCGCGGGATCAACGTGCCAGAAAACATCCCTATCGGGGCGATGATTGAAACTCCCGCTGCGGCATTGGTGTCCGATCGCTTAGCTAGAGATGCCGATTTCTTCAGTGTCGGCACAAACGATCTGGTGCAGTACACACTGGCAGCCGATAGGAACAACGAGCGGGTTTCGGATATTTTCGACCATTTTCATCCTGCTGTCTTGGCGCTCATCGCACGAACCACTGACTCCGCACAGAAAGCACAGATACCGGTGGCGCTCTGCGGGGAGATGGCGCACGATCTTGATGCTACAGCACTGCTTGTTGGCTTGGGGATCAGTCGATTGAGTATGGATGTAGGGAGTTTGGACACTGTCCGCCACCAGATTCGCGCGATCTCAAAAACCGATGCGAACAGGTTGGCGGCCGAAGCACTCGAACAGCCATCGGCAGCCGATGTTAGAGCCTTGTTGGCCGCCTCAACGTTGACACCGAATCTACAGACCTAGGACCCCAAAAAATCCACTAAGGAGTTCACACACATGTCGAGACAGCATCTCTTCACATCCGAATCCGTCTCAGAGGGCCATCCCGATAAGCTAGCCGATCAGATCTCGGACGCGATACTGGACGCCATGCTCGCTCAGGACAGCAAAAGTCGAGTGGCGTGCGAGACCATGGTTACCACCGATCTGGTCGTGATCGCTGGCGAAATAACAACGAAAGCCAAAGTCGATCTGGTGGGTGTCGCCAGAAAGACTATGGTCGATATCGGGTATACCGATGCCGCGACAGGCATCGACGGCAACACCTGTAAGGTGCTACTGGCACTGGACAAACAGTCGCCGGACATCGCCATGGGGATTGATGACTCCCCGGACAAAGAACAAGGGGCTGGCGATCAAGGGATGATGTTCGGGTACGCCACCAACGAAAGCTCTGACCTGATGCCTCTGCCCATCTCATTGTCGCATCACTTAGTGCATAGACAGGCTGAAGTCAGGAAAGCTGGTATTCTACCATATCTGCGGCCAGATGCTAAGTCTCAGGTCACCGTGAGGTATGAAGACGACAAACCTGTATCGGTGGACACAGTTGTTCTGTCAACTCAACACGGCCCTGAAGTTGAGCAGACCCAGCTTCACGAGGACATCAAAACACATGTGATAGTTCCGGTGTTAGAGGAGTATCCTGACTATTTCATCGATCAAAACGCTGTCAACTATCATATCAACCCCACAGGCAGGTTTGAGATCGGTGGTCCAAACGGCGACTGCGGGCTTACAGGTAGGAAGATTATTGTCGATACCTACGGCGGGATGGGTCGCCACGGTGGAGGCGCGTTCAGTGGGAAGGACCCGTCGAAAGTTGACAGGAGTGCAGCCTATGCTGCGCGCTATGTGGCCAAAAACATTGTCGCTGCGGGTCTGGCGGACAGATGCGAGGTTCAGCTAGCATACGCGATTGGTGTTGCTGAACCGGTATCGATAAATGTGCGAGTGGACACATTTGGTACTGAGACTGTGGATGCCACGAAGATCGAGGATGGTGTGCGAGCGGTCTTTCCGCTGAAACCTGGCGAGATCATCAGCCACTTCGACCTGCTGCGTCCGATCTACCAAACCAGCGCGGCGTACGGTCATTTTGGCCGCGACGAGTTCCCGTGGGAGAAGATCGACAAAGTTGATGAGCTCAAGTCCGCAGTTGGAGCTTGAGCTAATTGAACAGATGAGGGCGACTCGCCCCAACGGTCACCTCCACACCGAATTTTTCAGAAAAATACCTTTTGGCGTGGAGCGCCTGCCTGACATAGGACTCGCCTGACAGGATGTTGCAGTCAGGCTGCACCCACCATCCGTTTACGATGTTCCAGCGCCCCTCCTCTATCCGTTCGGCGATCTCCGAGAACATATCGGGATCATCCTCTTCGAGCCACTGGTAAGTCACAGCGGACGAACACAAACTCTTCGGTCTCGTTCATTCTATCGAGCGCCGAGCGGCATGTGTCGTACACCTCCTGCCGGCCCTCGTTGTAGGTCCAGAGCCAGATGGGATCAATGTGGGCGTTGCCGATCATGTGAACAGTGATGTCGGCGAGTTGGCGGGACATTGGATGATCCTTGTCATTGTGGGGGTTTTTGACGTCAATAGAGTGTCCAATATATGAAACACAGCCGAATCGCTGAAGGGTATGGTGCAGACGTGAAAGACACTCAAATCTCAAATTTGAAAGTCATTTCGGTCAACATCGGGTTACCTCAAACCATTGAGTGGGATGGCAAGCCCTATGAAACTGGAATCGTAAAGACTGCTAAGGATGGGCGATTAGCGGTCAACACGCTCAATCTGGAAGGCGACGGGCAGAGCGACCTGTCGGCGCATGGTGGTCGGGATAAAGCGGTCTACTGCTACGCGAGCGAATACTATCTGTTCTGGGGAGAGAGTCTGCCTGACGTAGAGTTCCCCTGGGGGGCGTTCGGTGAGAACCTGACTACCAAAGGGCTGGTTGAAGAGGATGTTTATGTGGGCGACCGCCTAAAAATAGGGACCGCAGAGTTTGAAGTGACAGAGCCACGATTTCCGTGTTCGAAACTGAACGCTGTATTTCGGCGAAACGACATCCTAAAGCTCTTCTGGAAGAGCGCGCGGTTTGGATGGTATATGGCGGTGTTGAAGGAGGGCGATGTTGGTGCCGGGGATCAGATCGAGTTGATGTCCCGCGGGGACGGCCCGTCCATCGGGGAGCTTGTGATGGAGAGAGTCAATAAACGTGTGAAAGAAGAAGCAGCGACCGTGGGGATAGTCGACAAAGCGAAGTCGCTGATACGCCGGTTGCTGGGGTAGCATGGTAGCTTTGTCCAGCGGATGGTGAGGGCTACGCGAACCACTCCTGAACGTCTGTTATCAGATCAGACGGGCTGTCGTATTCACGATGCGCAGTGGGGAGCGACCCCAAAAACGCCCTTCCATACCGTGCGGTGATAACCCGGCTGTCAAGTAGTACTACCACCCCTCGATCCTGGGTGTTTCTAATAAGACGCCCGAACCCCTGACGGAATTTTATGGCTGCTTCTGGCACCGTGTAGTAGAGAAACGGGTTCTTGCCCTCCTTCTCAAGCTCGTCCAAATGGGCGGAAATCATAGGGTCGCTGGGAACTGCGAACGGCAGTTTTACGATGACGAGCATCTCCAGCGCGTCGCCTGGGATATCGATCCCCTCCCAAAAACTGTCGGTGCCCAGCAGTACCGAAGAGCGATCGGTTTTGAACTGCTCGGCCAGTGCGCTCCTCGATCCGTCCTGTCCTTGGGCCAGAAGGAGCGTACCTGCTTCCCTCAGGGGTTCTCTTAGCGCTGCTCTGCTCTGGTTGAGCATCTTGTAAGAGGTGTAGAGCACCATCGTGCCGCGACGGGTTTTGGGAAGCAGTTCGGCAAGAAACTCGTCCACCGCATCTTGAAACGGTTGCGACTGCTTTGGCGATGGCATCCAGCCTGGGACAGTTACAAGAGCCTGGGTATCAAAGTCAAACGGCGATCCGACTGACAGAGTTGACACCCGCTCGACCTGGCTCAAGTTCAGCCCCGAACGATCGACAAAATGCGTGAACTTGTCTGCCACAGCCAGTGTAGCTGAGGTGAATATTATTGTGCGCATATCGGAGTAGAGTATGCTGTCAAGATGTTTGCCGACGTGAAGCGGTGCGCACGAGAGCGTTACATGTTTTGATCTGGATGACCGTGCAGGCAGCTCATACCAGAAGACCCATTCAGGATCATCGCCCTGGGTGAGATAGACGAGCGTTTCGCTCCAGGCTGCAACGTCCATCGCTCGACTGGCCAGATCGACGGCAAACTCCGCTTTGGAGGGAATCAGATTGTCCCCCATACGCTCGAGATGGTCGTTGATGGTTTTCATTGTGTCTGGAAGCGCGGACAACAGAGAGTTGAGTTGGGCTATCTGGTCGGCGACGGCTGCGAACGCTTGAGAACCGGTATACCTGATTCTGTCCTCAAACCCTCGTCCGTCGCTGTCTGACGGAAGCACGCTGGTCATCGCCTCAAAAAGGTCTGATGTGGACGATTCAGCTTCGCCGATCTGCTCTATCGCTCGACCGATGTCGGTCAGACACTTCTTTTTGGTCTCGGCACCCATCTTCGCTCTGTTGATCTCCTGCGCGATCCGCGCTATGAGGCCAACCTCCATCACGTCCTTTGCGTACAGGCGACGTAGCAGGTCGCGAAGGCCCCAGTAGGTCGCCTGTCTGCCCATGTAGTCGGAGGCGACTTTTTCCAAATTGTGGGCTTCGTCTATGACCAGAGCGTCGTAGTCTCCCAGAACCGATCCGTCAGAGGAGAGATCAGAGAACAGAAGCGAGTGGTTGACCACTACCAAATGTGTGTTTTGCGCTCGGCGTCTGGCCTGAATCATAAAGCACTGGTCGTAAAATCTGCACACCTGAGGCGAGCAGGGCTGCCCCTCAGCGGAGAGCTTTGACCAGAGACCTCTCGCCGGACCAAACAGCCTGAATGCTGTGTTTTCGGCGATGTCTCCAGACGCTGTGTCCTCCGACCAGAGCACCAGCGGAAGCGAGACCGATTTCTCCCTCTCACCGATGATCGACCCGCCTGTCATCTGGGCCGATCGCCATGCGTTTATGCAGAGATAGTTGCCGCGACCTTTAAGGAGCACCGCATCAAATCGGGTCCCCAAGGAGTCTGCGAGCAGTGGAACGTCCTTGAAAAAAAGCTGCTCTTGCAGGTTGCGGGTGTTGGTTGAAACGACTACGCGCTTGCCGTTGGACACCGCCCAGAGAATTGATGGAGCTAAGTAGGCCAATGATTTGCCTGTACCGGTTCCCGCCTCAACCACGGCAAACTCTTCGTCGTTGAGTGCTCCGGCGACAGCTCGGGCCATCTCGATTTGCTGCGGGCGGGACTCGAAATTAGGAAGTTTTTCCGCGATTGCACCGCCTTCTCCCAAAAGTGTTGCTACCTCATCGGGATCGACCGGAATGTCTGTGTCAACCGACGCCGCGTCAGGTGGTTCCCCCTCGCCTGTGACTTTGTTGTTGAGATCGGCAAGGAGTTCTGGCGCGAATGTTTTCGGAGGAGATTGGCCGCTGAAACCACCTTTTTTGGCTGCGGCGTAAATCTCGCCTACAACCACACTGATTGAGGAGATCGACTCGTCGAGCGGCTCCGCACCGTAAGTCATCTGACTCAGGACGTCGAGTCTGCGAAGCTGCATAGTCCCGGCGAGCCGTATGAGAAGCTGGTAAAGCTCCGCCACCACCAACGCGTCGGCCTCCGCCCTGTGAGCGGTCTCGGTGTCGATGCCGAAGCGCTCCACCAATGTCCCCAGCTTATGGTCGCGAAGTCTAGGGATCAGAATCTGTGAGAGTTGGAGAGTGTCGTGAATGACCGGCCATTCGATCCGTTTGGAGGCGGCTCTTAAGAACGAACCATCAAACGCGGCGTTGTGCGCCACTAACGGCATGTCACCGACAAAAGGCCAGAATTTTTTGAATACTTCGCTAATCGGCTCCTGGCCGGTGAGGTCGCCTACCGTGATACCGGTCAGTCGCTGAATCAGTTCAGAGGGAAACACTTTGGGTTTGACAAACGACGAAAAGCTGTCGGTAACCTCGCCACCCTCCACTCGCACAGCCCCGATCTCAATGATCTCGGCCTTCGCGACACTGATGCCGGTGGTTTCCAGATCGAACGCGATAAATGTGTCTAGCATTGAGTCTTTGCGGAAAGGATTGAAGGAACGATAAGCGATGGAACGTCTCAATATACGTTTGGAAGACGGCCTGACGCACATCAACAAGGCTTAATGTCGCTGTCAGATTGTGGCGTGAGATGCGGAAATACCACGCGTACCGTCTGCGTTCAGTGCGCGTCGCGTTCATCTTGAGTGTCGATGGCTTAACCGCGTTTCTGGAGGGTACCATGGCAGCGCTGAGAATTCCCGCGAACGAACCGCAACTGTTTTTGGATGATGAGCGCATTGCGCTGAAAGAGGGCGTCGCGCGGAAGTGGCATAAGCTCAAGAAGCATACGAGCAACCCTCTGATCGCACCGTCGATGAGTGAGACGGCGATCTATTTATTAGGCTCGGCGCTTAAAGAGTCGGACCCGAACGACGATGGGTCGGCCTAATCGGATGTGGTACTACGCCGCTGGCAACAACGATATGCTGTGGCGAAATGCGTCGTTTCCTTTACGACGACGAGCTGGTCGGATGTGGAGATGGCGGCGATGGTTTTATTGACGACCGGATCAAGCGGGGGCAGTTCGATTTTTGTCCAAACTCCGTCGTCAAGAAATGCAACACCGCTTTCGCCCACCATCGCCAGTTTGCCGTTGGAACCTCCCGCTGCTGTAATGGGCGTTTCGCACGGCAGTTCGGCTGCTGGTGTGTGAATGGCCGCTTCAGTCCTGCCTACCGTCCACAACCCTGTCGTAACCAGCATCATTGCTGGTTGTAGGTTGCTGATAATAGCGAGGACACGTCCGATCTGCGAAAACGTCTGTTGGAGTTCCTGTTCGTAGGATTGCAGCTTGTTTTGGAGCACTCGGAGTCTCATTGTTGATCGACACCTTATTGTGAGCCCCGGCGGTCCGAGGGCGGAGCATCACGAAATCATTTACCGCCCTGCAATGATACGAAGAGCCCGAAGGGCCGCCACCATCCCACCGCGTCAAGTTGCTCCCTGCACACGCCGTCAGTTGACACGCATCGCTACTCTGTGCGTCATTTTGGTGTTGGCCCAAATAGGACGCGCTTGCGGCGAACCTTTCGGGTCGATCCAGCTCCTTATCTGATTATTGAACGGATTAACTGGGCGCGATTTGAACTGTGCGCCTGGTATGAGAGAAGAGATATGAGACTCCACCAGAACCTCACAATGATCGAAGTAGGCGACTCAAAACTTCTGGACACGATCATCGCTGCCGGATCGATGGGGCAGTGGATAGTGGACAGGCCGACGCCGGAGATTCTCTTCGTCGACGTTGAGCACGCCGACGATGTACTAGCGATCATCAGACGAAGCGGACATCGACCAAGGGTGATAGATCGATGATAGTACGAGCGAAAAACAACGGCGACGACGATCAATCTACACGCCTGTTTATCGAACCCTCGGCGCGCGCGGAAGCCTTGTCGGTATATACGCTGCCTCTGTTGAATGATATCCTAAAGGCTTGCGGCTTGGAGACCTCGTCTGGGCAGTCCAAAGATCAGGTTGTCGGACGTGTCGCTGAACACATATTCGACCCCATCGAATCGGCGAAGACTATCGAGAGTCTTTCAAACGATGAGAGACATCTACTCGAACAGATAGCTGCGCAGGAGATGGTGGTATCGGTTGGTGAACTGGTGTCCACAGAAGGATCGCTGACGCTGACCAAGGACTTGGTGATCAAGGGTTTGGTTTTGGCTGGGCGCGATCTGAAGAGCGATCCTTTGAGACGAGGGCGCCCTTTTGACTTAGAGCGGTTGGAATCGGCGCAGGTGGTATGCCCAAAGTTTGTTGGCCCACTCCTGTCTGGCGAACCGGTTGAGATACCGGTGAGATCTGTATCGGGGTTAGTAGAGAGCCAAACTTCTGATCTAAGGGATCTTGAGCACGACCTGGCTGCGATGGCGGACGCGATCAACGAAGGCGGCGTGCGCCCTCTTAAATCCGGTCTTCCTGGCAAAAGGTTTATGCGGCAGGTCAACCCATCGCTCAGAGTACCGGACCACTTGAAAGACGTGGATCGAATCGAGGAGAGCACACGGCTTCTGTTTGTCTTTGAGCTGCTCGATTCGTTAGGGGTGGTGAAGCGGCATCGGGGCAGGCTGGTGCTCTCATCGCTTACCGACGAGATATTTGCTGCGGATATTACAGATAGGGCTCAAGGCCTGTTTGAGGCGTGGCTGGAATCGGCATGGTGGCATGAGCTGTATCACGTAGGAACCGTGTGTTTGGCGCGAAAATCCCCTGATTGGGACAACGGCGACGGGCAGATTGACGACCTTCCCACACACGATGGGCTAATCTCTGCGCGACGAGTTGTTCTGGATGTTTTGGGCCAGGCCGCCAGCGAGAGCTGGGTGCTGATGGATGACATCGCTGAGGCTATCAGGATCAGCTCCCGTGGTTTCCTGATGCGTCCGCCGAATCGCACATATTACGGTCGTGCGACGATCTATACCGGCGTTGGGGAGGTGGGTGCCGCCAAGCCCAGTTTTGTATGGGGTGGTGCTATTGAGCGTGAGGGCAGCTGGCATCGAGTCGAAGGGGCTTTCATAAAAGAGGTGATAGCCACCAGCCTGCACTGGTTGGGAATCGTCGATATAGGCAGCGTGGCGGTAGAGGACGGGCTGGATTTCTCAGTCTGCCGTTTGACACAGATTGGACGGTGGTTGGCTGGCGGAACAGCGCGCCCTGTCAACAGGCAGCAGAGCGGCACGGCCCGGTCGATAGTCGTCCAACCAACATTTGAGGTCTCGGTGTTTCCAGAGGGGCAGGACCTCTCTATTCTTTGGCCTCTGCACAGGTTTGCCGAACCTATTGGCTACGAGACTGTGCGTACATATCGCCTCACCGCAGAGAGCGTGCACAGAGCCATTGAGCAGGGCGGCGACGCCCAGATAATTTTGGGGTTTCTAGTAAAACACTCCCGTTCGGAACTGCCCAAAACAGTTGCCAATGCGATAGTGGAGTGGGGACGGCGTGCCACAGAGATTACGGTAACGCAAAATGCGAGCATCTTGGAATCGGAGAGTGTGCTGGAGATGGAGAGTTGGATAGAGACGATAGAGGACCAGGTAGTAAGGCGGTTGACGCCGACATTGGCGGTGGTGAGCGACAGGGCCGCGCCTTTGCCTCCTATGCCGACAGTGGACTACACACAGCCGCTGGGCGTATGCCTTGATATAGACGACGACGCCAGTATCACGCCCACGTCGAATGTCGTCCACTGGGGCGTGCGGCACCTGTTGGAAAGGCTTGCAGAACCCACCGGTGACACCTCGGTGTGGCAAGTGACTAAGACGTCGGTGCGAAACGCCGTCAAGCGACATCTACACTACGAAACGGCTGCACGCTTTTTGAGCGAGGTATCTGGATCACCACTTCCTATGCGCGCACGTCTCAAACTTCAGGGGCTATTCGGTCAGTTGGGGCCTGCAGTTGCTGGTGAGGGCATTGTCGTAATAGTGAAAAATGTTTTGACGATGGATGCGCTCCTTAGCTTTCGGGATCTTGACGGCGTATGGCTCAGGCGATTGGGGCCCATGGCAGCTCTGGTAGACCGGGATATGTGGCCGACCCTCCAACGCTTGCTCGACGAGTTTGGGATCGCTGTTGACAGCGCGGCTATGGAGGAGAGAGAGCAGACAGATGCGCAGCCTAAGAGAGTTAAAGTAAAATCGCTGTCTTCCAAAAACATCGCCAGCGTGCTGAGGAGAGCCATCGACCAGCGGCAACCGATTGCACTCACCTACAAAGCTGCATCGTCTATTCTCGAAACCACTGTGGACCCAATCGCGCTCCGCAAAGGTGCTTTGACTGCTGAGTGTAGGAGCGCCAAGGCGGTGCAGACATTCAGGTTGGACAGAATACAGGGCGTCGCAGTGGTTGCCGACTAGAGACCATGGCCAACACTGGAACGATAGTCATAGCTGGAGCCGGACTGTCGGGTTTGGCAACTGCCATCACCCTGGCTGATAGAGGAGTGAAGGTAGTCGTCCACGAAAAGCGGGCGGATGTGGGGATGCGCTTTTCTAAAGACTTTCAGGGTTTGGAGAACTGGACCACCAACAGCGATGTACTGGTCGATCTGGCGAATTTGGGACTCACAGCTTCCTGGTGGACCAAAGGTGTCGATTCGTTCCGCGCGGTTGGTCCTGGCGATGATGAGTCATACCGCTTCAGTTGCCGCCGACCTCTATTCTATCTCGTTCAACGCGGTGCGGACCCCGGTTGCATTGATGCTGCCCTAAGGGATGTCGCAAGCGGCATGGGGGTCGATATCAGGTTTTCATCGCCGTCAGAAGTCGGAGATGCGGACGTTGTGGCGTCGGGCCCACAACGAACCAACGGTATTGTCTATGGACGGACGTTCAGGACCGAATCGAGTGATGCTGCGGTGCTGGTGTGCGACGACGCTGTTGCGCCAAAGGGCTACGGGTATCTTTTGATTGCTGAAGGGCGCGGCACACTTGCCGTGGTGGTTCGACAGGGCGACGGTGGCAGAGCTCACCAACGGCTCGACCTGCTCGACGAACGGGTGCGCCGTCTGGTTGATTTCGATGATGACGATGTTCGCGACTTTGGTGCGAATGGGGCTTTTGCGCCTGCTCTTGGGTTTGTACGCGACGGCGCTTGGGTGGTTGGGGAGGCGTCGGGCTTGCAGGATTTCCTTTTCGGATTTGGGATGAGGTCGGCACTCGTAAGTGGCGTTTTGGCAGCCAAGAGCATACTTAACCAGACCGACTACCCTGAGGCCGCCGATGCCCGTTTTGGGAGAGCGGTCGAGACATCGCTCGTAAATCGCTATATTTACGAGCGGATGGGTGGATTGGCGTACTCCGCTGTGTTGGGGAGGATCAGTCGCAGCGGTGCGGATCCGGTTGATCTGCTCGCAAGGATATATGGCCACTCGTGGAAGACCCGTCTGATTGCGCCATGGGTCAAATGGCGGATGCGCCGCCGCTTTCGATAGGCGTACGGCCCAGTACTGTCGGGGCCCTAGGAACGCCGGTTGTCTTGAGTCTCGATTAGAATGCCTGTAATAGAGTTTTGGAGGTGCGTCTGTTGGTCGAACGCCCTCGACATTACTGGGGTTGGAGTATCATCTGCCTCCTAGCAGCTTCGTGCGGTGGTGGGCCGCCTGTATTCGATCCACCGCCGGAGCCGTCCCCTGTGATTCCAGCGGCGAACATAGACGTCACCGAGTATCTGGACCAACTTACCGGTCCTTTGCGGGAGCCCTCTGAAACAGCTTTGGCGTTGACAGTGGGGTATGAGGTCAGACCGTCTCACGTCGGTGCCGATGGTCAGTCGGAACTCTTCGTATTGGTAGGTCTGCAAGGCGCACACGACGTGCAGGGCGTCCGCGATCCGGTGAATATAGCACTCGTGATCGACCGATCTGGATCGATGGCGGATGCGGACCGGTTGGTAGCGGTGAAGCAGGCTGCTGAAGCGTTGGTGAGCCGATTGACCTCTAAAGATTTCTTGAGTCTGATTACCTACGACACCCATGCTCAGGTGGTCCTGCCTGCCGCTCCAAAAGTATCAACAGACCAACTGCTGGCAGCGTTAGATGGGATCACCTCTGGAACATTCACGAATTTTAGCGCTGGCCTGGCCACCGCCGGAAATACGCTCCTGACCCCTGACCGCCCTCCCAAACACTCCCGGATTCTGCTGGTATCAGATGGCCGCCCGACCGCTGGAGAGAGATCGTACTTCTCCCTGGTTGGGATGGTGAACAGGTTGCGGCAGGCCAGGATCGTAGTGAGCACGATGGGCGTGGGCCACGGGTTCGATGAAAACCTTTTTTTGGCGCTGGCCGGTGTAGGGGGAGGTCGCCATTACTTCCCCCAAACTCCAACGGAACTCACACAGGGGTTCGCCGACGAGATCGACATGCTCGCACCATTTGTGGCGTCCCGTGTGAGGGTGGATGTCGAGCTCCCTGAGGGTGTGGAGCTGATTGATGTTTTTGGTGTTGGTGTCAAACTCACAGGCGACGGAGCAAAATGGCGCGTCGATAGAATTGAGTCGGGCCAGACCAGAGTCTGGCTGCTGAAACTTAGCGCGGGTCCGATAGCACCCGATGAGGTAGTTGCTAACGTCAGTCTGACTTATCGAGATCGCATCAGTAAAAAACGGGTCAGAGAAGAGCGTGCTGTGCGTCCTAATCGTTCCATTGATAGAAGAGGAGTTTCGCGAGGCGATACAACGGCGCAGGTGCTGCGCACCCTGATAGAATCGGCTGCAGCGTTTGGTCAGGCGGCCGATCAGATAAAGCGTGGTCAACACAGTCGCGCCTATGAGACCATATCCGCAGCGAGGGATTCTGTCGGTGAGGTTGCAGATCGTTTTCCAGGAGGTACACTCAGTGGCGAAGCGACACTTCTGGCGGACTACGCCGAGGTGCTTGAGATACGATCTACTGATGCCATAGCGGAGACACCGCAAACGATCCGACTTCTTTCACTCAAGCAGCGGCGCAGCCAGACCGCCAGGCTAAGAGCGTGGCTAGATGGGCTAAAAGACGTCGCGACACGGCGCCCTGCTGTGGCCACAGAGCATAGACGCCACCTGCTTAGACGCGACATACACAGAAGATTGACTGAACTGGGAACCGTCGGGCCCGGCCTCACGGAGCGGTTTGCGTTCCCTCAAAGAAGGCGGCGTCCCACGCTTGCGGTGAATCCGTTTGTATGGTCAGACAGCAGCCAAAGTGTGTTGAGTCGGTTGATTACTAACCGGCTGGTAGTCGATCTCAAGCGCGCTAAAGATTTCGACGTGGTGGAGCGGACTCAGCTGTCTGCCGATGCCAACCACGGTGAGGTCACCGCCACAGACCTTGTGCTGTTAGGGGGGGTAATCAAGCTGGAATCGAGCATGACTGTCACTGCGAGGTTGGTCACAACCGCCGACCAGCAGATTGTCGCAGGGGTGCATATCACTGTACCGCGTACTCCCGGGCTGTTGTTTCTCTCCCAATGACTCCCAGATCGTGGCTGTAGGCCAGGAATACAGCGGCGAGACCGCGACGTTTGTAGACTGTATTCACCCACGCCCAGGTGACGCGTTCTACGTCCGCCATGGCCCCGAGCCGTACGCCCAGCTCCTTTTTGCCAGACGGTAGAACGTTGGTCCTTCCAAGACGGCGCTCAGCCTCGCGAGATGCACCGTGGGACCTTTTCATTTCAGATGTGGATGGCGGGCGGATGACGCAGGCCACCGAGTGCGAGCGGTTGGAGGGTGCTGTAGTGTCTGCTGATGGGAGTTCGGTCTTCTACACGGCGGGTGCGGAGCTGTTTCGATTGACGGTTTCAGACTGCACCCACGAATCGGTCGCGCAGTTCGACGGCGCTATCAAACCTTTGACCGGGCTCAGCGTCGGTGGAGCGTCGACCGTATACGTGAACGTGCAATGCGAGGGGCCTCGTCGAGAACTAAGGAAGATCGACCCCAACAGTGGCCGCAGCGAAACGATCTTTGGAAATTCCGACGGTATGGGACATATTATCGTGAGCTAGACTGGAAACTGGCTGGCCTGGCAGGCGAAAGAAGAGATAAACGAACACGACACTCAGACCTGGCACGTCATGCGAGCAGACGGAAGCGAGAAACATCGTTGGGCGGTTCAGAACTGGTCGCACGGTACTTGGCTCGATCAGACTGACGTCATGCAAGGGACACTGCTTCCGCCAGGTCATGCCATCGTATCAGCATCGCCAAATTCCGCGCCACATGAGGTTGCTGCAGCAGTCAGCGGCCCCTATTATTGGCACTCAGCGCCGTCATCGGATGGTCAATGGATCGTCAGCGACACGAACTGGCCTGATATCGGCATTCAGCTTATCCATGTGCCTACAGGACACTTCAGGACCCTCTGCATGTCAGATTCTGGCTACGCACACCCACATCCTGTGCTAAACCACGATGCCAGCAATGCGATGTTCACATCCGATCGATCGGGTATAAGCCAGGTCTATTGCGTGGAGATATCAGATGCATTCAAAGAAGAGGTGGCTGCTGAAAACACGCTAAAGAAGGACCGTGCGGCTGATTTTCCCGACTGAGACGCTCGAACCCTCACACAAAAATGCGAGAAGAAAAAAATGGCAAAAGGAAGAGACTATGGCACCGAGGCGACCGAATATGTCGATCCGGTCACCGGTGCGGAGATCACTCAACTCACCACCAACCCCACCCACAGCCAAAACCTCTATTTCGAGGACTGTCACTTCACCCCTAACAGCGAGATTGTGATCTTCACTTCGCGTAGATCGGCTAGCCGCGGTGCGCGATCTGACCTGTTTCGCTGCAACGTGGATGGAACACACCTAACGCAGCTCACAGAGAGCGACAGATTTTCCAACGCAGTTTTGGCGTTGGACGGCGAGCACTCTTTTTTTTCCGCTGGCAAAGAGATTAGAAGCGTAAGTATGGATGACTCCAGCGAGGAGGTGGTGTTCGCATCGGACGAGATGTCCTTCGGCCGCATCTCCGTCGGCGGATCATACATATTTATACAGGCAACTTTTTCAAAAGACAAGTCGGGAATAGTGCGGATTGATCTAGATGGGTCGAACCCTAAGACCATCAAGGAAGGGATCAGGATCGGTCACCTAAACCCCAGCCCTACAGGCAACTATGTGGCGTACATCGAGACTGCGGAAACCAACGAATTTGCTGGACAGACGTGGTACGTCATGGATGCAGACGGGGAGGGGGATCACCGCTGGCCTGTGCAGAACTGGGCGCACAGCGCATGGGTGGGTACATCCGACAGGATGCAGGGAACACTGCTTCCTCCAGACCACGCGATCACTTGGATCGCGCCAGATCAGACGTTGGAGGAGATGGAGACCATCACCAGCGGTCCGTATTTCTGGCACTCTTCGGCCTCAGCGGACGGACAGTGGTTGGTCGCTGATACGCAGTGGCCAGATATCGGGCTACAGTTGATCCATCTGCCCACGGGCCGCTATCACACGCTCTGTAGGTCCGAATCGAGCATCATGGGACATGCACATCCCCACCCCAGCTTCAGCCCTGATGGTACCAGAGTGCTTTTTAACTCTGATAGAACCGGTATCATCCAGGTATACGTGGTCAAGGTACCTGAGTGGCTTACTGAGAAACTCGAAGCAGGGGCGCTGCTCAAAAGGGACCGCATGGTTTCAAAGACGGTCTAGCACATTGAGAATATGGCTTGCTGTGAGCCAAGATAACGGGCGTCGATGGGACCTGTTGACGCCCGTTTTTTTATTCTGCGGTTCGACACTCCGAAACTGTTCATGGGGCGCGACGCCTTAGTATCACCTGGGCTTTGACAACCAGATTGGCCACCACCACGCTCATATATTGACATCCCCCACTACTTAACTGTGAAACTCGCCAGAACGCCTACGTATCTGACCTTTGTGGGCCCGCGTTTTGTGGTGCCTACATGAACATACCTGTCTGAAAAACCGATGCCGCGCCATACGAATCTGCCTTTGGCCGCGTAGCTCCAGTTGTTTTGGTCGGCATAGTAATGGTGATCGGAACCGATCCACCGTTTGATGCGTCGCCCCATCAGTCGAGGCATTTGGATTGCCGGATCATCTACGATCTATGCAGCGATCCTGCTATTGTGGATCGGATGGCGTCATTCTACGGCCCTGACTTGGTTCTGTGGCGTTCGAATATTTTTGTGAAGGATCACGGTGGGTCGGAGACCGGTTGGCATCAGGACATGAACTACTGGCCCATTGAGCCACTGATCAACATATCGGCGTGGTGGCTATTGACGATGTGGACCAGGAGAACGGGTGTGCTAATCTCATCCCTGGCTTTCATCGTAAAGCCATCCCTCACATCACCGCCCCACTCGACAAGGGGTTTCGTGAGATCGCAGACCCATCATTCGTGGATGATTCCAACGCTGTTGCGATGCCGCTAAAAGCCGGGGAGTTCTTTCTGTTCAACGAGCGCACGTTACATCAGTCGAACAAAATGAGTCTCATAGACGCCGGATGGGCTTGGCTATCAGGGTGACTGTCCCCATAGTAAGGGTAGGTCACTCAAAGCTATTTGAAGGCCACAAGGTGATCGTGATCGCCGGTGAGGACAGATGTGGGTTTAACGATGTAGCTGAGCCGCCTGGGTCTTGGGCCTAAAAAAGGAGCGCAGCCACCCAGAAATTGGGCACGTTCCCATGTGGCTGGTGTTTTTGGCCAAGCATGTATCGATTCAGTGGTCGCATGTTGACCAGTGGGGTTCTGAGATAAACGAAATATCGCACTCGCAATGGACGTTAATGATCCGCTAACCTGCCGAATTTGGAGAGAAAGAGATGTCGGAAATAATCAAATTAGGCACCGTGCAGAAGCACCTCGTTGAGGTGTCGCCGTTTTTGTATGATGGGCGGCTGCTCATGTTTGAGTCGGTGCGGCCTAGAACACCAGATAACACTCACGGTGGCGATCACTATCTCAGGATTCGTGAGCTTGGTGGTGGAACTGGTGATGTGGGCAGTGCAGAGGAATTTGCTGATGGGAAGCTGCTGACTGAGTTTGGTGACGGGATGACCTTCGGTGTTCCATTCGTTTGGGACGATACGGTCTATGTCTATGCCACACTGGCAGATAAGCCGGAGGTGGACGACATTTTTCTTTTTTGGTCGAACGACATGAGTATGTGGCAGCAGAGAGTCGTGGTCGCAGGTCAGGATGAACGCCTATTCAACTGCTCTGTCTGTCGGGCTGGCGATAGGTTTGTCATGTCATACGAGTCCAACGACAAGACGTGGCCTGCGTTCACAATTAAATTCGCGGAGTCTGACGATCTGATGTCCTGGAGGAAGATATCTACCGATGAGGCTATCTATGGCACGGATCGTTACACCGCGTGCCCGTCGCTCAGGTTCCTGGATGGATATTTCTATATGTGGTATCTTGAGAAGAGGGGTGGGCATCTCAGTCAGGGGGACGACGACTGGTTTTTTGAGACATTCCTGACGCGCTCACAAGACCTACTCGATTGGCAGCAGAGCCCAGCCAACCCGATCTTGACGCCAGCGCCAAGCGAGGACATCAACAACTCAGACATAGATTTTTGCGAGTTTGAAGAGAGCATGATTATCTACTATTCGTGGGGCAGCCAGCGTGGTGAAGAGAACTTAGCTCACGCAAGCTACGATGGCACGCTCATATCGTGGATACTGGCTTCATATGCCTAACCGACGCCACCACCTCTTGATCGACGACCAGATGATCGATCGCGTCGTCGGTGCTCATGTTGTATTGGGGGAGGTAACCAAAGAGCCGAAAGGTGCGCTGCTGATAGAGGACAAGCCTTGGGAGGTCAGGTTTGACAACCTCTATGCCAACGTGCTATACTCCCCAAATGATGGCGTGTTCAAAGCGTGGTACAACCCGTTTATCATCGACCCAGAGACCACTGATTCCACCCCGGAGCAGCGCGCGGCCAAACCCTACCAACCTCGCGAAGACGAAAGGGAGATGTGTCTCTGCTACGCCACATCCACCGACGGGTTCGAGTGGGAAAAACCGGCATTGGGTCGCGTGGCGTTAGGCGGCTCAGACGAGAACAACCTGGTGATGTGCCGTGTCCATGGCGTTGGAGTCAGGCGGGAATACGACCCCAATGTCCCAAACTATCTGGCGTTCATGCGGCGCGGCGCGGCGACTTCAGACGACGGTCTAGAATGGTCTGCCTATCCGTGCGCAGATATTGGGGCACAGGGCGATACCCCTAACGCGGTTCTGTTTCTTAGAGCTGATGGATAATCTGGTCAACATATCTGCGCCCAGATTGGACTCAACCAGATGGAACCCCTGGCCAGTCGTGCCACATGTCTTCGTTGCGGGCGTCAAACGTATTCTCGCGGTTAAGGTCGCGGTAGCGGATAAACAGGCCTGTGCGGACGCGATCGGACGCGTTCGGACTGACGGTATGCCACATATGGGTGTGCCAAAACACCAGATCGCCAGGCTCGCCTAAAAACTCCACCGCTTCGCCTAGATCGGGGAGGTGCACAGGGTGGGGTAGCCTGGGGTTTTCCTGAAAATAGTTGTTGTACCTGTTTGGCGACCCCGGCCAAAACACAAACGCTCCGCCATGTGACCTCACAGCGTCGGCGTAGCCTGTTACCCCCAAAGTGAAAGCGTCCACGCGTTTAGAAACCGCGTATCCGTCAAGGTGTCCTGCTGACGGTAGTTTCCACTCGACCTCTGGCTGCGGATAGTTTAGCAGCACGGCTATGCCATCTGGCTCCTCAACTCTGCCCTTGCCGAAGAACTGCTGAGCGACACCCCACAGGTTCTCGTGCCAGGCGTATTCCAGCGCCGGGCCGCTGAAGCATACATCTGGCGCGTCCAGAGGCTTGTGGCCTTCCAACTCCTCCCAACTGTCGGGATCGTCTCTGTGTCCAGGCATCGCGGACCAGATCGAGTCCGAAACTTTTTCCATGAAACCGCTCTCAATCGCTCCTCTAAGCACAAAAAAACCGTGTTCTTTGAAATGCAGACGATCTTCATCGGTCAGTTCGTAGGCCACTTATAGCCCCTTTTTTTTCGGCGGGTGTCTTTTAAGGTGAAAATCGAAATTTTGCGGTCTTGTCAATTGCGCCGGGCATTCGGCAAAAAAAACCCCTTCGCCCCCAAGTCAGACCGCAACTCGCCGGGCCGTTAGGCTCTCATGCGGGCCGAAGGTCTGAGATCACCATTTGTGGGGTTTTCTCTCCGCGAAACTCGTTTACTTCCAGACAGCCAGCCACATCGACACTCGTCCCGGCTGTGAGCTGGTCAGCCAGATCGCCGCGGCGCCACCACAACCCATCGAACGACTTTCCGCCGACGGTGAGCTTGAGCTTAAGATGGGCACCGTCTTTTAGCGTGTGGATAGCGCCGATTGTCGCAGAGGGCAGCATCACCACCGGCTCCCGGTTTCCCTCACCAAATGGTGCCAGACGCTTGTCTATGTCGTCAATCACCGCCACACTCAAATCGCCAGCTGAGACTATCGCGTCTATGTTGAGCGATTTGGCGAGCGTGTCAGGGGATATTTTCTCGCGGGCGTGGGCGGTCATTTTCTGGCGCAGAGCGTCGAACATCTCATCGCGGACCGACAAGCCTGCGGCCCCTGGATGCCCACCGTATTCCACCAGCAAGTCTGAGCACATGTCCACCGCCTCGGCGATGTTATATCCATCTATCGACCTCAAACTTGCTGTCGCCACCCCGTCGCCGCGCATGTTGGTCGCCACCAGAGTCGGCCTACCGTACTCCTCGGTGAGCCTGCCAGCCAACAGACCCACTACGCCCAAGTGCCACAACTCTCCACGAGCCACCAGTAGCGACTGATCGCCCAACTGTGAGGCGACCTGATCGCGGGCGTCACTAAGACCGCTCTCAAGCTGCGCCTGGCGTTCACGGTTGAGCTTGTCAAGTTCTGAAGCCAACCGCATCGCCTCACCATGTTCATCGGATAAGAGAAGGCGCAGAGCGCCGTCAGGCGTAGACAACCGCCCTGCGGCGTTAAGTCTTGGTGCGATCTGGAACCCCAACGTGGTGGTGGTGATTGGCCGTCTGCCAACGCCTGCTACCTGAAGAAGCGCCAAGAGGCCAGGACGGGGATCGACCGCCAACCTTCTTAGCCCCCGGCGCACCATGATCCGGTTCTCATCGCGTATCGGAGCCACGTCTGCGACTGTGCCCAATGCTACAAGATCGAGCAGTGACGCCAAAAACCGTTTGCGCTCAAATTCGTCGTCAACCATGCTGGAGCATAGGGCCTGCACGACCTTAAACGCGACGGCTGCGGCGGTGAGCGTTTTGAACGGATAGGTGCAGTCTGCTCGATGAGGATTGACGACCGCGAAGGCTTTTGGGAGCTGGGAACGGGGCTGATGGTGGTCGAGGATGATTACGTCCATCCCCAGCTCGTTGGCTCTTAAGACAGCGTCGAACTGGGTGGTGCCGTTGTCCACCGCCACCAGGATTTTGGGGTCGTGGGCCGCATGCGCTCTATCTACCGCCGCAGGCTTGATACCGTAGCCGTCCCGCTGACGGTCTGGCAGCATCCATTCAACATCTGCACCGACATGGCGCAGCCCCCTCACCGCAATCGCGGTGCTGCATACACCGTCCACATCGTAGTCACCGTAGACAACTATCTTTTTGCCACTCTCAACCGCCGCTCGTAACCGATCAACCGCCAGATCAAGATCGATCATCAGTGTTGGTGGGTGCAGTGAAGTCGATCTTGGATCGAGTTCGTCAGGGGTCAGGCCACGAAGCTCAGCTAAACGGTCGCCCAAAGGGGTTCTGTTGGTGGTGGGCTCAGGGAGTGTCCATTGGCAGGTGGGTATGGATAGAGGCATAGGTGAGCCGCAGTGTCGTTAGAAGTAGCAGAAAGTGAATCACGCCAAAAGTAGCGCGACACTGCATGGTTTGCCGAGGGGCCAATCAGAAACGCCCACTCAGACTAAAACGGTGAACGCCCTCTAACACATCGGAGGCAGTATATGCGTAGTCAACCGAAAACTTGCGCCAGGCGAGCTCCAGACCGCCGCTGACACCAAACGCCTGCCGTCTGTCGGCGTCTGACACAGAAGGAGCGAACTGCCATTTGGCTTGGGTGCCGCCACTCTCCTGGTCAACGGTCCTGTCGTAGTAGAGTAGCGAGCGGTATCCCACCCGCAGGAACAGAGGCGCCATGGGATTAACTTGAGCGCCTACCGAGAGACCGATATTTGCGTCCCTTGGGATGGAGATGTCTGCTGTTACCCTTACAGGAAGATGAGCGAGATAGTGAGACATTCCCACGGTGATCGCTGTAGGAAGGTCTTCGTCCATGCCGTCGAACGAAGAGAGTGTTGTGCCGACGTTGGTAATCGCCGCAGCCACTGATGGGCCTGAAGGCGAGTGGTAGATGAGCCCTAAGTCAAACGACAACGCCCGAGCGCTGTAGTTGTCGATTGAGGAGGAGATAAAACGCGTGGCTACGCCGATATCCCAACGTCCTATCCACGAAACGCTTCTGCCGACAACTGCCTGGATGTCGATATCGTTGGCGCTGAACGTCCCATCACTCTGGGCTGTGGTGCTGGAGCGCTCAAAATCACCCATGTTCATATCGTTGATGTTGATCGCTACCACGCCAAACTCAGTGGGGATGCTGACACTCAGCAGATACCGCGCCATATCGAGGACATAGTCGGCGGCTGCTACTTGAACTGTCCGTTCAGAAAGCCCGGCGATGCCTGCCGGGTTGATGCCCAGGCTGCTGATGTCTCCGCCTACAGCACTGAAAGCGTTGCCCAATGCCGCTGGGGCTGCGGCAGCGTTGATTTGTAGAGATTTGAATCCAGCGGTACCAGCGTCATCAGCACTGCCAAACCCCATGGCGATCCCAAATGACGTCATTAGGGATACTCCAACCCAACACATCTTCATATTTCGAGTTCCTAACAGAAACACCAAAACTGCCTTAAGGACTAAATATACCGTCTAACAAAACTGGCAATCCGAGGCCGAACGAGCGACCAACCCACAAACAGGCCCGTCCGCCACACACACCAAGGCCGCACCATCAGTCCTATCCATATCATACCGTCAATACCGGTTCTTTGGAAAGTGGGGGTCACCTCAAACCGAATTGGGCTACCTAAACGCCTTGTTATCTGACTTAGACCGGCGATCTGACCGGTCTTAGCGGGATCGCCAAGCCCCAAGCTCCCCCTAAAACCTATCTCCGTAACACCGATGAGGCCCCACAAGCGACTAAGGCCGCCGGTGGCTATACGACGCATGTCGGTCAGCCAATCAATTTTCTCGCTCACCCTCTGCACCAAACCAGGCTGATCTTCTGGGCTCACTACCGGTTTTTTCTCTATATCGTCGCTGACATCAGCGGTTTGTTGAGACTCTGTCTCTGACGGTGGCTCCACCTCTGGTGAGACATCCTCGTCGGAAGGCTCTTCGACGGTCGCTTTTTTTTCTGGGGGAACAGGGCCCAACGGATAAACCGCCCACTTCAAGCCCATGATTGATGGGCCAACCCAGGCGTGGAGATCTGCGTCGGAAGTTGGGCGACGTAAGCGAATATATACCCCCAGACCACCCCACAGTAGCCCGAGGGCAACGCGGGCGTCTTCCACCCGGTTGTCGATCTGACAGGAGAGCTTCAAACGAATCGGACTGACCGCCAAAACGACAATCAGTCCGATCAACCCCAATAGTGTATAAAAAACCCATACGACGATGGAGATCGCTATCTCCACCTAGTTTGTGGGAGCCGGGGCGGCGACCGCACGCACGGTGATCGCCAAGCTCGCCGAGGCTGTCGCACTCTCTCTGTCGGCTACTATGAGGGAAACGGTGACGCTCCCACTGAAATCTGCTGCGGCGGATGCGGTGAGAACCTGACCGGCGATATTGACAGTGAGCCCACCTGTAGCCCCCTGTACCCTCCAAGTAAGCTGAGAGTCTTCCTCGTCTGAACCATAGCGCGACAGGTTCAGAGTGCCCTGTCCGCCCTGGTTGAAGCTCATAGCAGGGATGTTCGATGTTGTAGGCGGATCGTTCACCGGCCTGACTGTGACAGCAAGCGCGCCTTGAGATAAACCTCGCGATGGATCGGTGACTGAGACATTGAGGCTCTCCTGCCCGTTCCAATCTGGTGCCGCAGAAAAACTTATGGTGGTCCCGTTGACCTGCGTGCGAACTTGGCGTGCACCTGTGACGCGGACGGTCATCTGCGCATCTGCGTCATCCGGGTCGGTTACGTACTGCGCTATATCGAGTGTGAAAGAACCATCTTCGGCAAAAGTAACCACTGGTACCGTTGCCAGGACAGGGGGATCGTTGACCGCCCGTACTGTCGCTGGTACGCGTTTTTCAGCGGTACCGCCCTTGGTGTCGGTGACGGTGATGGTTATTCGTTCCGGCCCGCCGTTCCAGTTGGAAGGGGCGCTGAATGTTGCGATAGAGGTGGCTGGGTCTATACGAACGTTCACTTGCTCCTGCCCTGTGGCGCTCCAACGGAACTGGGTGTCGTCAACATCTGTGACGTACTGCCCCAAGTTTATCGTCGCCGTCTCATCCTCTTTGAACGCCACCGCTGGTATGTTGCGCAAAACTGGAACATCGTTTACCGGGGTGACAGTCACAGGCACCTCTGCAACCGCCTGTCCGCCGTCAGAGTCCCTGGCGGTTATCCTGATAGCCTGCGGACCTCCCGACCAGTTGTCTGGCGCGTTGAACGTGATAACACGCGACGCTCTGTTAAGCTGGGCTTTCACGTTCGCACCGCTAGTGGCGGTGATGGTGAGTTGAGCGGGCTGGTGATCGGGATCGGACAAGTACTTGTCCAGCGCCAGAGTTGCGGTGCCGTCCTCCTCGAACGAGATCGCCGGTATCCGTGTGAAAATCGGAATTTCAGGGACGGATTTGACTTTAAAGGCGGCTTTTGATGTCGCGGTGCCGTTTGCAGGGTCTTTGACCGTGAACCTTACCCGCTCAGGGCCACCGTACCAGTTTGGCGGTTGCGACAGCGTAGCTCTTCTTAGCCTGGGGTTTATCACCACCTGAATCTGCTGCTGACCAGTCGCTGTCCAGATCAGCTCTGCGTGGTCGTGGTCGTTGTCGGTGACGTAGTCATCCAACGTGAGCTCAATCGTGGTGTCCTCGTTCCACTCCCTGTCTGGAATCTGTTTGATGACAGGCGGATCGTTCACCGGCCTGACTGTGACAGCAAGCGCGCCTTGAGATAAACCTCGCGATGGATCGGTGACTGAGACATTGAGGCTCTCCTGCCCGTTCCAATCTGGTGCCGCAGAAAAACTTATGGTGGTCCCGTTGACCTGCGTGCGAACTTGGCGTGCACCTGTGACGCGGACGGTCATCTGCGCATCTGCGTCATCCGGGTCGGTTACGTACTGCGCTATATCGAGTGTGAAAGAACCATCTTCGGCAAAAGTAACCACTGGTACCGTTGCCAGGACAGGGGGATCGTTGACCGCCCGTACTGTCGCTGGTACGCGTTTTTCAGCGGTACCGCCCTTGGTGTCGGTGACGGTGATGGTTATTCGTTCCGGCCCGCCGTTCCAGTTGGAAGGGGCGCTGAATGTTGCGATAGAGGTGGCTGGGTCTATACGAACGTTCACTTGCTCCTGCCCTGTGGCGCTCCAACGGAACTGGGTGTCGTCAACATCTGTGACGTACTGCCCCAAGTTTATCGTCGCCGTCTCATCCTCTTTGAACGCCACCGCTGGTATGTTGCGCAAAACTGGAACATCGTTTACCGGGGTGACAGTCACAGGCACCTCTGCAACCGCCTGTCCGCCGTCAGAGTCCCTGGCGGTTATCCTGATAGCCTGCGGACCTCCCGACCAGTTGTCTGGCGCGTTGAACGTGATAACACGCGACGCTCTGTTAAGCTGGGCTTTCACGTTCGCACCGCTAGTGGCGGTGATGGTGAGTTGAGCGGGCTGGTGATCGGGATCGGACAAGTACTTGTCCAGCGCCAGAGTTGCGGTGCCGTCCTCCTCGAACGAGATCGCCGGTATCCGTGTGAAAATCGGAATTTCAGGGACGGATTTGACTTTAAAGGCGGCTTTTGATGTCGCGGTGCCGTTTGCAGGGTCTTTGACCGTGAACCTTACCCGCTCAGGGCCACCGTACCAGTTTGGCGGTTGCGACAGCGTAGCTCTTCTTAGCCTGGGGTTTATCACCACCTGAATCTGCTGCTGACCAGTCGCTGTCCAGATCAGCTCTGCGTGGTCGTGGTCGTTGTCGGTGACGTAGTCATCCAACGTGAGCTCAATCGTGGTGTCCTCGTTCCACTCCCTGTCTGGAATCTGTTTGATGACAGGCGGATCGTTTATGCCCTCGATATTGACTGTCAGAGTTATTGTGTTTGACGCGCCAGATGGATCGGCGACGGTTAACCCAAGTCGCAGCCCAGTTCCGTTCCAGTTTTCAGGAGCGCTGACGCGTGCTGTTCTAGTGCCCTCGTCTATTGAAACAAGCAGTGGTGGCGGAATCTGCGCGGTCCATTTGAGCTGGCTTTTGAGGTTGTCGACGTCTTTTACGTAATGATCCAACGTGATGCTCGCGCTCTGATCTTCTTTAAACTTCAAATCTGGAATCTGAGTCACGACCGGGGCATCGTTTACACTGGTGACCGTCACCTGAATCCGCGTGGTCGCTTTGCTACCGCCAGGGTCCCTCACCGTGAGTGTTACCGGTTCCGGGCCGCCATTCCAGTTGCGCACGCCGGTGATCGTGGCGGTCCCACCGTTTATCTCAACTTTAAGTCGGCTGTCATCGTACGCTGCGCTCCAGATCAACTGCGATGGACTGTTGTCGATGTCTTCGGCGTGGGATCCGAGCTCCACCAACACCTGACCGTCCTCGTTGATCGTCACCGGGTCAAACACCGTCAGTGTCGGAGGATCGTTGGCCGGTTCGACATTGACTTCCAACATAAATTCGGCAAAACGAACATCGGTCATCAGAATTGGATCCGCGGCCATCAACCGGATGTATTCGGGGCCTCCATACCAGTTACGCTCTGGTGTCAACGTCAGACGGGTGTCAGCGTCGATCGACGCTTCAATATGAGGCGTGCCTTCGACTTTGTAAGTCAAGTCGGACGGCGCGTTGTCTTCGTCGCTTACGTAGCGCGAAATCACAAATATTGACGAAGGCTTGTCCTCCTTGATGACGAGTGGCGAGATGGCTGCGAATTCTGGGGGATCGTTTTCCGAGTTCGTGAAAAATCGCCTCGGACCTTCCCCTGCCACCAGAACAGTTTCGTCGCTGTCCGTGTACTTCGCCCATACGTTCCACCAGTACCACTTATTGTCGGACAATCGGTCAACCCCTGGAACGTGATAGGACTGCTCACTGCGTGGGGTCAGCGGCGTTATTTTCCCTGCCCCGTTTAACACAAGGTCGCGATCTCTGCCGTATCTGACCAGAAACTCGACTGACTCGCCTGGATCGGGGTCGTATGTGTATTCCCACGTGAACGTCGGCTGCGTGGTTACAACTGCCGAATCGTTTGGAGGTCCCAACAACTTGAAAGGGAAAATATCCTGATCTTCAGTGTTGAGTGTGAAGCTCCAGACTTCTGACCAGTCGCTCTCCTCCAACCCATCGCTCGCTTTCGCCCTCCACCAGATACGACTGTTCTCAAACAGCGCAGGCATGCTGCTCCAAGTGGTCCGCCCCGAAGGGTCCTCGACAATGGGCACGTCACCTGGCGAAGCGTGTCTACCGCCGACCTTTTTGCGACGTGTCATCTCTTCGTCGTAGTAAGCCTCGAAGCGGTAGGAGATCTTGTCGCCATCAGCGTCGACGCAGTTCTCGATCACCACAGGCGGTTGTGCCTCGTCAGAGGTCACCAGCGCACCGTTCTCAGGTTCGGACGGCATCGGCGGCGGTGGTATCGTATTCATCCGAAACTGGTTCTCGGCCCAGTCTCCAAAGTTAAAACCGTCATGGACGCGGACGCGGATATAGTAAGTCGTGCCACGTTCGAGCTGCAGGCCGTCATATTCCGCCTCTGTGCGGTTGCCGGTCATCTCGTGAGTCCACACAGGGGTGTTCATCCACGCCGGGTCGTCGCCCACCTCAATCTGGGAGGCGGTCTGTGGATCGCCTTCATTGTCATAGAACGCCCATGTGAACACCGGATGCGGATTGATTAGCGAGCCAGGCTCTCGTTCTCCATCGACCTTGAGGCCGATGGTCTCTGGAGCCAGGCTGACAAATCGCGCTTCTGTTTTTATCGGTGGCTCGGTCGCAGTGAAGATTTGGATGGTCTGGTCGTTGGCAAGTACGATGGTCGTGTTTGGGTTGCCTTCGGCCAGGGAGGCGACGAAATAGCCACGATAGATGCCTCCGGCGGGGCTCTGCTCGGTCAACACCCAGGTCATACGGCCCATCTGGCCACCTGAGGTAGTCAGGACGATTGCAGCCTCGTCTTCCAGATATGGGCTCTCGTCCTCGGCGACTATCTCTATGTAGATGGTATCGCCGTTGGAGATCGTCCGCTCTCCAAGCGCTTCACTGTGGTTGGCGTCGGTAAAGAGAGTAAGAGATTTGGCTCTGTCAGGCGCGCCGGGGGCGTTGGGGTTGGGTTCGGACAGCGTCCTTCCTGCGTTGATCCAACCCGGTCGGTTGTCTGTTCCCTCTGGTACCGCATCGCTGTCGTAGACCCTTGGACGGTCTGTCTCGCTCAGCTTCTTACCCCACCAGTTGCCTGTGGCATCGATCTCGTTGGGCCCCCTATTGTCTATCTGGTAGTAGCCGTTGGACCGCAGGTTCGAATCGGTCACGCGCACGCTCGAATTGCCGTGGAGAACTATGCCGGAGAAATCGTTGCCCGCGATCGTGCATCGTTCCAGATTGGGCGATGATTCGGTAATCGAAACGCCGACGCCGTTCTTGGCGATCACGCAATCATTGATCCCCGGGTTCGAATTGCCGGCGCAGATGATGCCCGCAGTATTGTTCGACGCGACCGTGTTCGTCTCGACTAACGGGTGGGAACCGCCGGTCAACTGAAGCCCGATGCTCCGGTTACCTAAAATTCGGTTGCCCCTGATGATTGGGGTCGCGCCTTCTTCACACGCGATACCGGTTGTTCCGCCTTGAATCAGGTTGTCCTCCAACACCACGTTGTTTACAACCCCAGAAGTCGTGATGCCAACATAGGCTGAGCTATCTACCGTGGTGTTTGCTATTCTGACAGGACCGGTGGGAAGGGCGGTGGTGTCGGTTTCGACATCTCCCCCGATCTTCTCAGCAGAGAATGTCTCAGTCTCTGCTGATCCGTCGCTAGGAAGGGTAAACGCGATAGCATCCACACCTTTGCGAATCTGGATCGCTACCTCAGCATGAACTATTCGACCCCAATTGAGCTCAGCTTTGGCTTTGGAGCCGATTATCATGATGCCGCCCCAGTACCGGTCGCGCCATTTGCTTCTGGCGGACGGTTCACGAAGGCCTGAGGTAAAAACTATCGGCTCTTCCTCGGTTCCGACTGCGTCGAGTTCGCCTTGGATTTTGATGTTGAACTTGTCATTGATGGTCTCGCCACGCAGAAAATAGAGCGAGACACCAGGGTCAAGCCGCAAACTTTCGTCGTCAGGAACCAGCAGGTCGTCGTTGACTACATAGTTGCCCTGACGCAAGCGCCCGGTGAGGATGAGCTCTCCGCGCTCGTTGCGGTCACCTCGCAGCGTGTCAGCACCCTCTGGAATGGGGCTGGGCGGGAGTGTATTCACCGCTGCGACCACTTGAGATGTAGTGTCGGCGGTTGCATTATCCGTCTGCGCCAAAGCCTGTGAAGGCGATAGCACCACCGCAGCGGAAAACAGAATCGTCGCCGCGATAGATCGGCCTGTAACTCTTTCAGCAGTTCGTATCATATGCATCAGCGAGCCCCTCACTTCTCGCATTGTGCCTATTTGCCGCCACCGGCAGGCGCCGGTCTCGGTGCTATCCAATATTAGAGATGATCCGCCTCAGGTCAAGCGTGGTACCCACTTTTAAAAATATTGACGCGGTTTTTGATGGACACAACCGCCACCTAGGGCGATGGTTTCTCGCCAGTTGAATCGACCGCCGCCGCCATGGCAGCGCGCCGCTTCATGTTCTCGGATTCAGTAACACTGTCTGCCCAAGCCACCAGTTTCGCTGGTGCGGTAGCCCTCGCGTTGGCGATAAACGTCGAGTCCATATGAATCCGCCTGATCTGTACATCTCGATCCAGGAGACCATCGCGCATCCTGATGGTGTACCCCGCCAGTGAGACCTCTTCAATCCTGATGCTTATCGGTCTCTCCACTGGCGACAAAAACAGCTCCGAGAGTGTCGTTGCGTACCGACCCTTCTGCGCAAAAAATGCGTCCTGGCAAATCAGAATGTCAGCTTTGGTATCTGTGAAACGCGCTTCTTCGTAGATCAGGCGATCATCGAGTTTGTAGTGACTCCACCAGCCCCACACACCAAGCCCGATTACTAGCTCAAACCCCAAAAACCACCATATTACCCTCCGCGAGCGGTCTTTCATATCCGCCTCGGACCTCCCTCTGTGCTAACCCTGACCATACATCCTGTGCAGCGATCTGCAGCTACCCCACCCGAATCGAGGTTATGCCGTGCGCTGGTACGTCTACCGTGATGACACGACGGTCAATGGAAGCCACCGCCCCTTCGATAGGCCTCTCAAGCAGGTCTACATGCGTCGCAGTCGCACCAGCCGCGCAGAGCGACTCATGCAGCGTTATCGCTAAGCAGGTATCTCTGCCTTCGGTCTCGTACATCCTGATTATCACCGCGTCCTCGCCCTCGGCTTTCTTGACAGCAGCGAGTATCACGTTCGGCGCATCAAACGAGATCGACTCACGGGATATTGGAAGCGGGCCTTCATGCACATCTGCTCCAACCACCACGAGCGGTTGGTTTAGCGCTGATCCGGCTTTGATTGCGTCTGCTGGGGTCCAACCGCCTGAATGGGGCATCACAGACATACGGATCGCGTGCTCTCCCAAATCGGGTAGAGGGTCCGGGTCGTAGCTCCCGCGAAGAAGCGTGGTCCTTAGTGTGCTGCCGTCAAGCGAGTGGCCGTATTTGGAGTCGTTGGACACGAGAAGTCCAGCGTCCTTCCAAAGCTCCTTTATCCCTGCACACCCACAGACGTCCACCCACCTTTGCGAGGGAACCTCCTCGCCGCCGCTAAGATCGCGTTCTACTGTGCCGTAGGGGGTCTCATAACGTGGGGTAGCGTCTTTGAGCGCGACAGGCATCCGCATCCTGAGCATGGGCACTCCCCGCTCTGGGGTGCCTCGCTCCAACCAGTTGATGCTCACCTCAATCTCCACACGCGGGTCGCCGGCACGAACGATTGTTCGCAGCGTCACAGATGAGTCGTGTATGTCGATTTTTGCCGTCGCGACACCCTGGTGTGGACCTAACTCGAAATTGAGAGATTTGAGCTTCAGCGGTGTCTCCACCGACTCAAGGTCGCCGATGACCCAAGCGGTCATCCCGTGGTGACGCTCGATGCAAAACTCAAGCACCGCCATGGGATCGTTCTCAACTGCGAGATCAATCCCTGTACTCTTGTCGATCAGGTGCGAAATCCCGCCTGTGAGGTTGTCGATTTCAACACGAACAAATTCATTCTCCATCACACCGGGTGCCGGGCTTGTAACGCCAGGGGCTGTATCTGATCCATGTCCCTGTCTTACCAGATATGTCCGCCAACCCAGGGGCGGAACGTCAGTCGCTGGAAAGACAACGTCGGTGTATTTGTGGCCCCAGTAGGTTCCGGTCCCAACAACTTGGGCTGGAATCGTTCTTCCTTCGTCGTTCTTCACCTCAATGCGCCCGGCTTCCCAATCAACGTTCCAGACACTCGCGGCGACAACTTCGCTGCGAGACCACCCCTGCGGGTTGAAGACCACGAATGGTCGGTCCTCGGGGGCGCCACCGTCGTAACCTGAAACGTTGCCGCTGCCGCTGCCATATCCGGCGCCAGCACCGATCGCTGGTCCGACTTTGGAGCCGCTATCGTGCGTTCGTCGAACAGAGCTGGTGTCAACCATGGCGGCGATCGCTCTAAGCGACTGTGTCTGAGCCATTTCCGCCCTTGTAGCGGTCTCCTGGAACATTGCGCTTGCGTACTCAGTGGTGGCTTTCACGCCAGAACCTGGGAGAATGTCGTGGAACTGGTTGAAAAGAACCCCGATCCAGCCCTCGCGCAGTCGTTCTTCTGGATAGGGAACGCCCACCTCTTTCCACCCCAGCACCGATGCTGCTTCAGCGCTTACCAGGCTATATGCGCCGTAGCGGTTGGCGCGTTTGATGCTGGCCTGGGTCGTGTAGCAACCTGTGAACTCAAAATTCAACTCCCGATCCAGTACCGGCCACTTGTCGCCATGTTTTTCAAGCATCTCGTAGAAAGGCTTGGTGGTAGAAAGCTCGATATTTGGGAATATCGGCCACTCGTTCATTATGGCGGCCATATCCAGATGTTGACGCGTCGGACCACCTCCGTGATCGCCCACACCGTAGACGTTCATCCACCCCTTCATGCCGGTCTCTTGGGCGAACGTCGCCATATGTTTGGCGATGCCTGCATCTATCTCCCAGTTGTACCAGGTTATCTCCCGATAGACGAGTACCCTTGAGCCATCAGGGGCCTGCCACCAAAACACTGATGGTTCCGGAGTGGGATTCTTGCCGCCTCGGCACATGTAGTAGCGTGTAACACCTGAGCGCGCCAAGAATGAGGGGATTGTATTGGCGTGCCCAAAAGTATCCGGCTCCCAATCTATCGGAATATCGTCTGCTCCAAGGCCAATCACGTCCTGCATAAACCGCCGGGTGTACAGATAGTGACGGCAGAGGCTTTCACCAGAGGCGAGGTTTTTGTCGCCTTGCACCCACGTCGAGGCGGTGACCTCCCACTGCCCTTGGGCTATCCTCTCTCTGATCCGCTCAAAAAGCGCCGGGTTGTGAAGGCGTATCGCGTCGTAGACACTGGCTTGGCTCTCGGAGTAGCAGAAATCTGGATACTCTTCCATCAATCGGTCTACAGTGAGGAAAGTATCGTTGGCAACGCTCACGGTCTCAGGCCATGACCACATCCAGTTCATGTCGATGTGACCATGCCCGACACACCATATCGTGTACTCCTTGGCGAAAGTGCCGATGGGAGCTAACAGCGATTCAGCTTCTCTCGTCGCCGCCTTTACGTCCTCCAATGAGCCGGTCTCAACCGCAGGATGGACCCGACCAACCGCCTTCTCCAACAACGCTCGCCATGTGGCTTCTTGCTCGGGATGAACATTAGTGAACTCTGCGGCAAACTCGGCCTGGCCCACAAACCTTTCCACCGCTTTCCTAAAAGGCTCGGCAGCGCTTGATGCCTCGTCTCTTAAGTCAATTAGCGCGGCAGAAAGTGATTCTGGCATGGATCGATCTCCCAAAGTTCAAGTCTTATCGATTACGCACGCAGGCCCTATCAGGCTAAGATAACGGATTTAGGGCAAAATGCGGAGGGTTATCAATCAGCAGAACAGATGTTGACTGCGTTGACGGCAAACTGCACCGCGGCGGTCGAACTGTCGCGGCTTCAGGTGCCGCTCAAATCCCAAACGGTGTGGGCGACAGCCAGCGTCTCGTTCCTAGTGTGGTCCAAGACGGCGTGAATGAAGGTGTTGTCGGCGTTGGGGAAGTGCGTCCAGCATCCAGATCAGGTAGCGCACGTTGTTAACGTGTCCGTTGGCGTCGATGTCGCCGGGCGTGACCTGTATGTCTGAAAAAGGAACGGACGGCTCAAAATCAGGGAGTGCTTCCATCGGCAGATCCCGAAAAACGTCGGGAAGCGCTCCGTAGGCTTCGGTGATCGTTTTGGGAATCAGGGCAGGCCGTTTGGAGTTGAGATCGAACAGCACATAGACCGCCGCAGCTTCAGCGATGGTGTTTCCGTGGGAGTCGGTGATTAGAAAATCGCGGCGAGACCTAGTCCTCCCGACCTCCACTGGCCAGGTGGCGACAGTGAAGACCGACCGCCATGTTGGAAGAGAAACGAGATTCACTCTGAGCCTGACCCGCGCCCAACCTCTTGATGCTGCATTGAGCCAGTCAGAACCCCGTCCCACCGAAGTAGCGCCGCTTCCTGGGTGGCGTCGAGCAGCGCCGTTGGGCGCAATCTAAGGTCGCTGTCCACATCCTGATATCTGACGCCGAAGCTCGCGATAAAGCGCGACCCGTCGAGATGGGGCTCACTCATTCAATCGATTTCCGCGTCCACTATCAAAATCTCCTCTTCACCGAAAACGCCCTCTGCTATCACGGTTCCGCCTGGACCGGTGGCAACACTTCCGCCGTAGACGGGAAAATCTTTCCACACCCCCTCTGTGATTATTCCAACGGAATCGACGCCGAGGATGTAGATGTCGTGGCGCGCTGAGAGGATGCTGTAGGAGTGACGCCACTGCTTGTTGTTCGTACGGTCGTCCACTGCCTTCTTTGGAGGGATGGCCCACGCCACGGGGCTCAAGATCAGTTTGGCCCCAAGCCCAGCCATCGTGTCGGTGATCCAATGCATGTTTGTAAAGCAGTCTGCGCAGATCGGTGTGCCGATATTGCCCAGGCGGGTCTCGGCAACCTGCACTATCATGCCGTTATGGTAGACGTCTTGCTTTAGCCAGTTGCGCGCGGTGTTGATTTTTCGATGGACAGTGAGGATTTCGCCATGGTCGTCAATCAGCACCGCTGAGTTGTATGTCCTGTCACCAGCCTTTTCGATGAGACCGCAGACCACGTGGACACCGAGATCAGACGCCTTTGAAGCCAGACGATCGCTGTTGGGCCCAGGGATCGGCTGCGCCAAGGCTGCTGTGCTGTCGGACAGCCAGCCCACATCTGCTGCTTCAGGCAACACTATAATATCTGCGTCCTTTTCAGCGGCTTCGTCGATTGCTGCCTCTATCCTCGAAAGGTTCTGTTCAACTTGAGAGGTGTGGACGGCGATTTGCGCCATCGCGATGCGAACGGTCATTGCCCGCTCCATTTGTGGGGTGTCGAAAAAAGAGCAAGGAGGGATGTCGGATATCAGGATTCGAGATGGGCGACTAGAGCCCTCAGACCAAGTCGATAGCTCAGAGGGCCGAACCCGGCGATCTGCCCCAAACAGACTGGCGCCAAAATCGAGTGATGGCGGAACTCTTCGCGCTGATGGATGTTGGATAGGTGAACTTCGACCGTCGGTAGTCCAACCCCTGAAATCGCGTCTCTAAGTGCGATGGAGTAGTGGGTGAGCGCTCCTGGATTCATTACGATCCCGTCTTGGGAGCCAACGGCCTCCTGAATTGCGTCAACCAGAACGCCTTCTTGGTTGCTCTGAAGAGAGTTGACGGTGGCACCAAGCTCCTGACCCAGCGCTTTTACTGACTCTTCGATCTCAGCGAGCGTTGTGCTGCTGTAGATTTCCGGCTCTCTGGTGCCCAACAGATTGAGATTGGGGCCGTTGAGAAGAAGTATCCGCATCGGTTAGCCTTTTTATTTTTTTAGGACGAACGCGCTGTAGTCGTCAGCCATACTGATTATGACCGCGAGTTTGGAGCGATCCATGTCGCCGAAACGACCGTAACCCGCCTCAGCGCAGATGATGGCGTTTGTCTGCTGCTTGGTCAAGGTGATCCCAGCGTTGGCCGCCAGAGCGAGTGTCTGAATGTCGTCTGGAAGGTAGCGCTCGTGGTCAGGTAGATATTCGAACGGCAACTCAGTTTCTCTGGCGTCTGGACTATCCCTAAAACAGCGGTGTGCTTTGTGTATATCGTGCAGAAAACAGGCGACGATGATATCAGAGGGGTTGAGTACGGTTTTGAACGGGGCGGGGCGTTCGTGATATAGGCTTAGGCAGAACTCAATCATCTGGTTGGTGTGTACAACCAGGCCTCCCTCCTTGTGGTGGTGACGACGACGGCCGGCTGGTGCTCGTTTGAGCCCCACCCACTCGCCGTCTGGGTCGTCTTCACCAAGTGACATCGCCAGTGACACAAGCTTGGTCGACAGCTCTTTGGGCTGTACCTGCTTCAGGTGTTTGACGAGTCGAGTGAACTCCGTTTCGACGGACCCCGTCACTGTATTTGGGGGGTTTGAAGCCGCATCGCTCACATTATGTCTCAATCCGCTTTTGTTCGCTTCTAGTGCAATGAAAATCTGGATACCGTGCTGTGTTGATGATCGGTTTTGAAAATATAGACGGCGACGTCTTGCAAAACCCCATCCGCCTTACCGTTGCGGAATCAGACGCCTGGTACCATCTTTTGAGATAGGACCTTCCGACATGGAATCGCATCGTGACACTGGAGGATAGAAGGACATGCCAGGCGAGCTAGCAGGACTGTTGCCGCCAATCGTAACGCCGTTCGTTGACGAAGAGATATCGTATGAAGGGCTAGAGGAGAACCTCAGGGTCTGGAATAAACAGGACGTACCAGGTTATGTGATTCTGGGATCGACAGGCGAGTTCGTTCACTGCACCATGGACGAGAAATTTCAGATTTTGGCGGCGGCGCGCGAACACATTCCAGAAGATCGAGTCATGGTGGCAGGGGTGGGTGCTGACACAACCCGTGAGACCATCGGTCTCGCCGGGCACGCCGGACTTATCGGAGCGGACTATGTACTGGTTGCAGTGCCTGACTACTATAAGCCTGTGCTGAGTGAACGTCTACTGACCGCATACTACACTGAGATAGCCGACGAGAGTCCGCTGCCTGTCCTGTTGTACAACGTCCCCGCGCTGACAGCGGTGCCGCTGCCGATAGGCTTGGTCGCCGCGCTTTCCGAGCACCCAAACATTGTTGGAATCAAGGATAGCACCGGCGACTCTGCGCAGGTCTCGGAGATCGTTCGTTTGACTCCACCGGGCTTTAGGGTGCTAGTGGGAAGCGGTACAGGGATTGTTGGCTGCATTGCCGCAGGAGCGCATGCGTTGGTGATAGCGTTGGGCAACGTTGCTCCCAAGCTGATTATGCGCGTTCTTCAGAAGTGTGAGGCGGGTGATTATGGCGCAGCCCGCCAGGCACAGGCCGAACTCAGCACTCTGTCGCAGGGCATCATCCGCAGGACCGGGATAGGCGGGATCAAAGTGGCGATGGAAATGGTGGGACTGATCGGCGGGCAGCCGAGGCGTCCGCTTCTCTCGCCGACGGATGATGAGTGCGCTGCGATACGCACTGAGCTGGAAAACGCAGGGCTGCTCCATTCGTCGCATGGCTGACTCAAGTTGTTGGCACTCATAGGTCGCTGCGGTCGCTCCTGGTTGACCGCCGAATTAGGGGGATAAGAAGACTCATGGGTTTGCCTGCGGGTATGATCTGATGTCTGAGCATGTAGTAGTGATGGTTTTCGATGGGCTGAGGTGGGACTCACTCAGTCGTAAACTAACTCCAAACATCTGGGCGCTCAGTCGAGCGGGTGTTCGCTGTGCCAGATCGCTTGGCGAGTTCCCAACGCACACCCGTGTCGCAGCAGCGTCACTGGCCACAGGTTGTCATCCCAATAGGCACGGCTTGGTGGCGAATGAGCTCTATGTGCCCTGGTTGCGCGCCAACGACACGCTGACTACGGGAAACCACCGCAACCTACAGGCGGTGGGCCGGACCGACCCCAACGGCCTGCTTGGTGTAGGGAGTATCGGCGAGATATTGGCCTCCACAGGAAAGACCATGGCGGTGGTTAGCTCCGGCTCCACTGGATCGGCTCTCCTTAACCACCACACCGGTCTAGGCCCGATATTCAACACCAAAGACATGATCCCCAAATCGCTCACCGAAGCAGCGGTCGGGCGTTTTGGCCCCATCCCCACTATCGACAGCCCCAACAACGCTCAAAATAGCTGGCTCGCCGATCTACTGTGCCAGGAGCTACTTCCAGAGCGTCGGCCCACGTTGACTCATATCTGGATCAACGAGCCGGATCACATTCAGCATCAGTTTGGAATAGGCAGCTCTGAAGCGGTTGAGGGGATCAAACATGCGGACGCTATGGTTGGCCGTGTGATTGAGACGCTGCAACAGCTTCACATCGAGGACACTACCGATGTCATTTTGACCGCCGATCACGGCTTCTCAACAGGCTATGGCGAGGGGCGGATGGATGAGCGACTAGTGGAAGCCGGTCTCAAGCGGGAGCCAAAGTCAGCCGACGTGATCGTTGACTCAGCGCGGCTACACGTCAACGACACATCCGACTCTCGTTCGCTCAGGTTGGCCGAATGGTTGACTGGACAGAGTGACGTGGGCCTGGTTTTTGCCGAGAGTGAAACCGCAGGAAAGATCGGATGTTTCGATCGCAAAACAGTATGGCAGGATCACCACCGATCATCGACGGTGATGGCGGCGGGCACCTGGGATAGTGAGGTCAATGAAACTGGTTTTCCAGGCCGGTCGTCGATCTCAGGTACCGCCGGGCACGGAACAGCGTCGCCGTTCGATCTCGAAAGGACACTGATTATGTGCGGTCCGTCGTTTGCTGAGGGGGTAGTAAGCGACACGCCGTGCGGGATTATCGACATCGCCCCGACAACACTGTCTATACTCGGTGTGGATGAAAGTGTCGAGATGGATGGGCGAGTTTTGCGAGAGACGTTTCGGAACAACCACGCAGCTCCAGATGTCGCATACGAGACGATGGCCACGCAATCGCAAGAACAACGTCTGGAGTTTGCTCAAGTCGAGTCCACAAGATATCTCTTAGGTTCTGCCGGTCCCGACCAGAACCTCGGCGCGCCGGTATACGGCGCATCCGCTGCACTGATCTGAACTTACGCGACGGGATCGACGCAGCGTCCAGCTAAGCCGTCGCCAAGGGCCACGCCATGCAGATTCATCTGGAAGGCCACCATTGCGAGATTTCCCAAACCATGAGGACAACCGTCGAGCGCCTAGCCGAACGACTTCCACGCTACCACGACCGCGTAAGCGACCTCAATATCACAGTCACCAAGGAAGGACCTAACCACGACGCCCACGCCACTGTCAAAGTCGTCGACCGGACTTTGGCGGCTAGAGAGAAGGCGATAGAAGCCAAAGAGGCTCTTAAGGGGGTGATGGATAAGCTTATTAGGCAGGTGAAGGATTACAACGCCAAACTCAAAGGACACAAATAGTGGAAAATCGAGGCACCAAAAGGTCAGATGTGCGTTGACCTTTTGGTGCCGACGGCCTATTCTTACCGAATTGGAAATCTGGCAGGTGCAGCCCGAAGCGGAGGAGCGCCGCCAGGCTGCCGGTAACTCTCCTACTCACCTTCCGCTCGGCTCATACCCATGAGTTCATTGGCACTCAACGGAGCGACCCCTCTCAGGACAGAACCATTTCCGTCGTGGCCCGTCTGGGACGAGGGTGAACTGCAAGCGGCTGAACGGGTTATTAGAAGCGGCGTCTGGGGCGGTAAAGGTGGCCCTGAGGGCAAAGCGTTCGTCCAAGAGTTCGCCGATTTTCATGGCGCGAAGTTTGGCATCGGAGCCAACAGCGGAACCAGCGCTTTAGAGATCGCATTGTCTGCACTCGGTGCTGGCCCTGGCGACGAAGTGATTCTGCCTGCATATACCTTTATCGCAACAGCAAACGCGATCCTAAATGTCGGAGCTATACCGATATTCGCTGACATCGAGCGCGACACCTTTACTCTCAGCGCAGAATCAGCGGCCCAGGTAATCACGGACAAGACTGTCGGTATTGTGCCGGTCCACATGGGCGGTTGCCCTGCGGATATGGATGCGCTGCTCAAGTTGTCTGGCGACCGTGGCCTGTTTTTGTTGGAAGATGCCGCGCAGGCGTGGGGTGCAGAGTGGAGCGGGGAGGGAGTGGGGCATCTGGGCGATGCCGGCATTTTCAGTTTTCAATCGTCGAAAAACATTACCGCTGGCGAAGGCGGCATGGTCCTCACCGACTCCGAAGACATAAGCGATCTGCTTTTCGCACGTGCGAACGCAGGTCGAATGCCCAAAATTGGCGGCTGGGAGCTGCATGAAGTCGGCGGCAACAGCCGCTTGGCCGAGATTTTGGCCGCGATGTTAAGGGTGCAGTTGGAGCGGTATCCCGCGATGCTCGACCACCGCATCAGAAGCGCTGACAGGTTAACCGATGCGATTTCCGGGTTTGAGGGCGTCCGACCTCTGGTACCATCCGACCAAGTGACCAGGCACGCCTATCACCTCTACATGTGGCGCTTTGTCGCCGAAGCGTGGGGTGGTGTTACCCGTGCTCAGTTCATGGACGCCATGCGCGCCGAAGGCATCCCGGTCTATCCAGGCTACACCGTGCCACTCTACAAACACCCGCTGTACACTGAGCACCGGATGCACCATAGACACCCGGCTTGTTGGATCGACTACAAAAGCGTAAAACACCCGAATACCGAGGCGGTGTGCGATGGCGAAGGGCTGTGGCTAGGACAGGAGATTATGTTGGCTGAGGATGCCGATATCGACCAGATTGTTTTGGCGGTATCCAAAGTTTGGGACGCCCGGGACCAGCTATTATAGGTGAGGCGGCGTTCTGTAATATCAGACTGTACCGCTTTTTTGACCAGGTATGAATTAGACCTATTGGGGGTTCAAGATGGCACTGGGGCGTATTGTCAAAATTGTTGACGAAAACACGATTGTCATCAATGTTGGGTCTTCAAGTGAGGTGACGACGGGTATGGTGTTTGTGGTGATCCAGGAGTCGAGTGAGATCATGGACCCTGAGACCGACGAATCGCTCGGGCGCTGGGAGATGGTCAAGGCGCATCTGGTTGCTGCCCACGTACAGGAAAAGATGACCACGCTCGTGCCTATTTCAGACGGGGTGTCGTCAGATTCATCGGCTGTCCTTTCAGATCTGATGTCCCGCGACTCAAGAGGCGAACCCATTGGCGGTCGCCGTGTGGCCCTTCCCGTAGATCGCAGCCAGGTTTCTGGTCGCCCGTCCAGCGACGTTATCCGGGTGGGCGACATAGTGCGGAGCGTCGACGAATGAGTGTTGCCCCTACACCCAACGACCCAAACGACCTAACCCCAGAAAACTTCAAGAGCAAACGGACCGGTCGTCTGCTCGATTCAGATCGTGCGAAAGCCGACACCCTCAAACCACCTGATGCGCCGGTCGGTTTTGCCAGACGGTGGCGTTCGATCATCATCGGCACGGTCTTAGTGGCGCTAATGGCGATCGCGACTGTCTATTCTGAGCTGTACCTCCAGGGCTCGAGCCTCGTTCCGCACCATCTGCCGGTGGGTGTCATAGCGCTATTCATGGTGATCTTGGTTTTCAACTGGGCCGCTCGCCACTGGAAGCTACATCTGTCCAGAGGCGAACTGCTTGTGGTGTACATAATGTTGATGGTGTCAGCGGCCATCCCCTCCAACGGTCTTGTAATCAACGTTATTCCGCTCATGACCGCGCCGATCTACTATGCGACCGACGCTAACAACTGGGCAGCCCTTTTTCACAGATACATACCTTCGTGGACGGTGCCATCGGGTCAGAGCGTGATTGCCGACTTCTATTCGGGTCAGGCTCCGGTGCCATGGGATGCCTGGATGGTGCCGCTGGCTACCTGGGCGCTTCTAGGTGGCGCGATGCTCTGGGTATATGTGTCACTAGCAGCGCTGTTGAGACGCCAATGGATGGACAAGGAGCGGCTGACTTTCCCGCTAGCGCAGGTACCGCTGGCTATGGTGGACGAGAAGAACCCAACCATATCAGGCGGGATTTTCCACAGCCCCTACCTGTGGATCGGAATTGCAATCCCGGTAGTTCTCCACACTTTGGGAGGTCTTAATTTCTACATCCCCGCAGTGCCTTCGCTGAACCTGACCGGAATGGCGTGGGGATCGGCGGTATTCACCGAGCGCCCATTTGATGTCTGGAACAACCTTACCATCAGCTTCTACCCGAGTCTCATCGGAATCTCATACCTGATTCGCGCCGAAGTCTCCATGAGCTTCTGGGTGTACTACTTTGTCTACAACATCCTTAAACTGGCCTGGTCGATGATGGGGTTGGGGACCGGGTCGTCCCCTGCGGCGTGGCTGGTTTTCAGCCGCTACCACACCGCCGGTGCGTTGGTTGGGTTGGCGCTGTTTGTGATCTGGGGATCGCGGCAGGAGATCTGGGCGGGTCTAAGGGGTGCGGTTGGAATAAAGACCCAAGCCAGAAGACCTGATGAGTGGATGAGCCCCACATGGGCGGCCCGGGGTTTTCTGGTGGGCACCGCTATCGTTTTGGGTTGGGGACTTGCTGCTGGGATACAGTTCCGCGCTGGCATTATTCTCTACTTCCTGCTGTTGTGCATGATGATAGCCTACACCCGTCTGGTGTCGGCTGGTGGGGTTCTTTGGGTCAGCTCCAGTTGGGACCCTATCCATATAATGGAGAAGACGATGGGGGCTGCGGCGTTCACACCCGCGTCGTTTACAGTTATGTCGTTCTGGACACAGGCGTTTACGTGGCACACCAACAACTTCACTATGCCCTATGTGATGGACGGTCAGAAGGTCAGCGAAGGTGGGCGGCTGGCGCCCAAGTTCGTTTTGGGTTGCGTAGTACTTGCGCTTGTGGTGTCTCTAATTGTCAGCTCCGCGTTCATGTTGCAGATGATCTATTTCCATGGCGGTGACTATCTGGCCGACACCCACATCCGTGACACGCCTACCTGGGCGTTCAGACATTTTGAGTTGTTTTTGAGACTTGCATCGCCTCCTGACGGTTGGGCAGTTGGCTATCTGATATCCGGTATCGCGGTGATGGTGGGAATGCTGTTGGCGCATAGAAGTTTTCTGTGGTGGCCTGTCTATCCGCTGGCCTACATCATCGGCGATACAGGTGTCATAACAACTATATGGGGCAGCGCTCTGGTGGGCTGGGCCGCGAAAGAGGCTATCCAGCGCTTGGGCGGCAGCGTCTCCTACAGCAAGTTCCGCCCAGCGTTCCTGGGCTTGATATTGGGCGAGTTCTTTATGGTGAGCTTGTGGGTTTTGATCGACGCCATTCTCGACAGGGCGGGACACGTCATTCTCTCCAGTTAGGTTGGTGCGGGCGGAGAGAGAGTTGTCTGAGCGGCGATTGATGGGTACTGTGTTATCGAGTCAAACCCAACCCACAGGCTTTTCGTCGCCACCCCTAAAAACAAAAATTCAGGACAGGTTGATGGGGCAAACCGATGCCGACTCCCCGCAGTACCGTCTTGAGCGTTTGGGGCCTGAAGCCTTGAGCGATGCCGAGCTTATGGCGGTAGTACTGGACGCTGGTAAGAACGGGCGTACCAAGTTGGCGAAGGCCCACAAAATCTGCGAGCATTTTGCCCTCGGTGGGCTCCTGGCGCTTCTCCCTGACGAACTGAAACGGATAGACGGTATTAATTGCTCAGATGCTGCGCTCCTGTCAGCAGGGTCGGAGTTGGCGAAAAGAGCACTGGAGAAAGGGCTTGGCAGCCGCCGGGTCATTCGCGGGGCGCAAGATGTTCTTCGTGTTGCCGATGAGCTTAGAGATTAGAGCAGAGAGCATTTCGTGGTGTTGTATCTAAACGCCCGCTCACAGCTATTGCACAAAGCTGTCATCTCAATCGGTACTCTAAGTGGCTCACTGATCCACCCTCGCGAAGAGTTCGCGCCGGCGTTAGAACACTCAGCCGCTGCCGTAATTTTGGTCCACAACCACCAGTCTGGCGATCCGAGTCCATCGCCGGAGGATGTGGGCATTACCGCCCGATTGGTGGAGGCGTGGCTTATTATGGGCATTGAGGTACTCGATCACGTAATCGTAGGCGACCAGAAGGCTACAAGCCTCAAGGATTTGGGTGGGCTGTAGCGTACTGAGGGGGTATGGACGTGGATGGCAACGACGACATCAAGATCGGTATATGCACTATCGCATTTAAGGAGCGGAGCTTGGCGGAGATAGCGGCGACTGCTGCCAAGTGGGGGTTTGACGGGATTGAAGTCTGGGGAAGAGCTGGACACACCGAGTATCCACCAAACCTTGATGAACACGCCTCGTTTAGAAACACCGTGGAGGATTTGGGGCTCTCGATACCTGTTTTTAGCTCTTATCTGAACCCGGCTTCGCCCAACTGGGATGAGAGCGTGGGGAATGATCTCGCAATCACGTCAGCGTTGGGCTCGGCGATGATTCGCGTGTGGGCCGGCGACAGCGGGAGCGCCACTGCCGATGGAGTGCTGTGGGATATGTGCATCGGGTCACTCAGGGAATTTTCCAAGCGCGCCCAAGGTAGAGGTGTAAGGGTATGTGTTGAGCGGCACAGCAATACACTCACTGATGAAACCGAAGCGGCATTTCGGCTGATTGAGGAGATAGACCATCCGAATCTGGGCCTTAACTGGCAGGGACCTTACGGCCAGGAGCGGATAGAGACAGCCGATGATCTGGATAGGCTGGCTGCCATTACAACCCACGTCCACGCGCAGACGGTGGTAGCGTATCCGAATAAACCGGGCGATAGGATAGTCCGCACAACACTGCGCGAAGGGGTGATCGATTGGCCGTTGGTGATCTCCAAACTGAGCGAAGTGAGCTACACCGGCTGGATCATGGTCGAGTTCGTCGCCGATAAGGAACCGGATGCGGCAGCGGCTGACGACTGCCACTATCTTCACGAATGCTTGGCTACGGCCTGACAGTAGATAACGACTAGTGACGGCGAGGTTTTCATGCCAGATAATATCAGTAGAGACACCTTTTCCCACGAACCACCGCGCCCGCTAAGAGTGGGAACAGCGTTCAAGGCTGTTGTATTTCTCGTCGCCATAGTGGCGTTGTTCGCAGGCTGCGCCACCAGGGCACATAGGCCTCTTCTGCCGGACGAAGATCTTACAGCCTATGAGCGCGCTGTTATTATCTGGACATCGGTATTCCCGTTTAGGCGGCTTACCGGCGGGGATGATATGGTTTCGGCTCAGGATCAAGTGACCCATCGCCCGAGCCATGAGCATACTCTTCTCTTCAGGGGCATTCTCTTCGCCGACAGCCTGACCACGCTTGATCAAGAGCGGTTTTGCGAAGAAGACACGACAGATATTCGATGCGATTCGCTTGTCAAAAACTACAACGGACAACACAGATGGCCCGATGAGTTCAGGGTCGAAGTCAGGTTGGCGGCGACCTGGACCGAGCCGCTGCAATTGAACGAAATGACGATTTTCTTGCAGGACGAAGACAAAATAGATTATGAAGCGACCCGTACGGTTTTTGGTGCAAGCCGCATTCAGCAGCAGACCTACGTCGATCAGAGCGTCACGAGATACAACCCCTATTCGATGGATGAGTACCGCTATTACCGCCTGGAGCGAGGTAGCGAGTTCAACACCCGCGCCTTGGCTACACTCTATTTTTCACGGATCAATGTGGTTGGCAAAGACCTGTTGGCCCCTGGAAACGGAGCGTTGTATATGGTCTTCAAGAAGGGCCGACAGGAGTATGGGCGGCTTTCTTGGGATATGGATCAGCGCAACGATGACATGCTCCACGCGCAACCTGGCGAAAAACCACCGGGGCGGTGGAGCGAGGCGTTCGGGTTGGATTAGGGTGTCGGAAATCGGGTAGTGACATCGTTTTAGGAAGGTGCTTGGGCTATCCTGTCGCGGTAGTCGAGCGCTGCCTCCCTCGATTTTTCAGCGAAGTCCGCCCCTGATGAGGCGGCGATGACCCCCCTGGAAACATTAATCACCGCGCCGGTTCCGTCATCGCGTTTGGCTGCGGTCACCACCTGCACCAGGTCGCCTCCCTGCATTCCAATTCCAGGGATCAAAAAGGGCATTTGAGGCGCTAGATCTCGTACTGTCCCCAACTCATCGGGCTTCGTGGCCCCGACAACCAGCCCTAAGTTCCCCGACCAGTTTTGAGCTGTCGCTGCGACTTCTTGAAATAGTTTTGAACCGTCTACACCGAGTTCTTGAAACTCACTTGCGGAAGCGTTGGATGTCAGACACAGAACGAAAGCGCACCGATCTGGTCGAACGGCAAAATGCTCCACAGCATCCCAACCCATGTACGGGCTGACTGTGACAGCGTCCACATCCAGGTCGTCGTAGTAGGCGGTGGCGTAGTTCTCTGCGGTCGAACCGATGTCGCCTCTCTTGGCGTCCAGAATGACCGGGATATCTCGTGGTATGGTTTGGAGCACCCTCCTGAGAGTTTTCCAGCCGTCATCTCCCAACGCTTCAAAAAAAGCGATATTGGGCTTGTAGGCACACACCAGGTCGCTAGTCGCGTCGATGATCGCATGGCAGAAAGACGTCACACCGTCAGCGGTGGACGGCAACCCTTCCGGCAGCGATTGCACCCTTGGGTCAAGCCCTACACAGAGCCACGAACCGTTTTTGGATGCGGCGCTGCAAAGTTTACTCTCGAAAGTCACACGGCCTCCGCTGCGATCTCTCGTACGTGGCGTCCCCGCCAGTGGCGCCACGCCAGGCGAGCGACGAGCGCGACTTTCTGAACGCTGGAGAGCGCGACCTGCCGGGTCAGGACGGCCAAAGGATCAGTTTCTATCCGATCTGCGATGGCGCGGTAGACCTGAGCCATGACGAACACGGTGAACCTGGCGTCTTTATCGATCAGAGGTATCAGTCGCTCCGCCTCGTCGAAATACTCGCTGATGCGCGCCAACTCGAATTCGAGAAGGTTCTTGATTTCCGGAGTTCCGAGCGCTTCTGAAAGATCTGCTTCGGTGACACCAAATCTTTCAAGGTCTTCAAGCGGGAGATAGATGCGACCGCGCTCCAGGTCATCGCCGACATCACGGGCTATGTTAGTCAACTGAAGCGCTGTTGAGAGCGAGTCGCCCAATTCCAAAGCCCGCTCTTCTGAGTAACCGAAAATCGATAGAGATATGGTGCTGATGGTGCCAGCGACTTTGCGGCAGTATTCCATGAGATCGTCAAAGGTCGCGTACCTGTCGATGGTTAGGTCGATCCGGCAGCCTTCAATCAGATCAATAAACGGCTGTTTCGGGATGTCAAACCGTGTGACGGAGTCCGCGAGCGCTATCAGAATCGGATGGGTCGCATCGCCATCGTACGCTCGATCAAGTCCATCGGTCCAAATCTTCAACCGCATCTCCATACTCTGCGCTGCCGCCGCTTCATCGACTATGTCGTCGGCGTAGCGGCAGAACGCGTAGGCTGCGTAGACCGCGCGTCTTTTCGCTTTGGGAAGGAAAATGAAGCCCAAAGAGAAGTTGGGACCGTGACGATGAGTCACGTCTTTGCAGTAGTCGTATGCATCGGTCAGGTTCATCGTGTCACATTGGGCGGCTTGGGGTCGGTCGTGGCGCTGAATGGAGTTGGCGAACGGTCACGCCAGGCTCTCTTCACAATCGGCAGCGCCAGACGGTTTAGCGGGTTTGAAGAGGTGATTCGGCGCCCGAAACGGCAAAAATCACTCTTGGACGCAGCCCACAGAAAAGCTCTATAGCCCCATCGCCCACCCAATTCATAGAGATATCGGTTCACCAGGCTCACCTCAAACCGCCGACCAAACCTTTGGCGCACGAGGTCATCGTAGCATAGAGACTCATCCAAAGCTTTAGCCGCCAGGTATCCCGACTCCATCGCTGGGCGGATTCCCAAACCAAATAGAAAATCCTGAAAGCCTGCCGCCTCACCAGTAGCGCTTGCGGAGCCGTTCATGGTCGCACTGTCGGACAGGAAAAAATCCATGCTGGAAGTGTGGGATTTCGAGCGATTCAGTTTCAGAGGCAGCATCTGTGAGAACATGTTTGTGGTCTGCGAAAGCCTCTCTCTGATGGAACCCATATCTTTCGTAACCGCCGCTGCTAGGGTCGCACGCCCTTCCAAGATGAACAGATAGGCGAATCCGCCTGGAGCGATCTCGTTATCTAAGACTACCATGAGCGTGTCGTCCAGGTCGGTATCGAACACTTTTTCCATCGAAACCCCCTGCACGCGTTTCGCGCCAGTGGCAACGATGTGGGCGCTGTCAGGAGCGCGTTGGCCAAACTTGAACTCTGCCCCCAGCTGTGTCGCTTGGTCTTTGAGCCCTTGGTCGAGCGTCATCTCTCCTGGTCCTCGGGCGATAAAAAAGCCGAACGGCTCTTCGCCCTTAAGGTCGTATCTCTTCCGGCGATCGTCGAAAAACGAGATCGATCTGCGCGGTAGAAAAGTAAAATTGACGGAGATGCCCAGACGAGATAGCATTGCCGGAACAGGCTCGTTGTCCATGAAGTTGGGCAAAATCTGATATCCGTCGCTAAATCGCCACCCCACATCCGTATGTCGCTCGTAGACGACAACCTGGTGGCCCCTTCGAGACAGCTCAATCGCAGCACAGAGACCAGCTGGGCCCGCGCCAGCGACGATTACTGGACTTGACAAATCGGTGGGCACAAGAGGACAGCCGCCGATGCTAGAGGTGGTTTGCCAACTATATTGGTCCTCAGAGGATACAGGTGTCAGCGCGCTTGAGGCCAGCGTCAGCCGAGACCAACGGTGTTGATTAGGGTGTCAAATGCCCCTACGAGAGGCTTAACAGAACACCGCGAGTGCTAACACAGGAAGCAGGTTGGATGCTATTCGCTGTATAGCCGTTTGATCTGCCCCCAAATTGTTGGGACGACCGTATTTGGCTTTTCGCCGTACACGTATTCGCCGTCGATGAAGGCAGCAAGGAGAACCCATTCAGATACGTTAGACAGATGGCCGTAGTAGCTCTGGTAGTAGCGCGCTACTAGGCCCAGGCCTGGTGCCCAGTTTGACTTTTCCCATCCCGAGCTGCACGGATATGGCGCGCTGACTGACACAACCTAACCAAACCGCACGTTTTGCTCAACCGAAGCTGACATCAACAGCCCCTCCGGCACGCTCTCAGAACATTCAGACCAACCTGCAAACCAGCAGGGAGAATCGGGATCAATCCAAATAATTTCTCCTTCCAGGTTGCGGATATTTCGATCGAATCCGCCTGTGGATGGATAGAGCGGAACTCTTGAGGTCACGAAACGACCCGAAGCGTCTATTTTTGAGTAGGTAGGTTCGCCAGATAGCACCCGCGAGCGAGTCTGCCCACAATCCCACCAGATGGAGTTCTCCAACGCGAACCACTCCTGAAAAGCTGCTGATCCATGGCTTTTGATAGTTATGTGGGGAAATGTCTTGCAGCTTCCGCCTACTAGTGCGCCGTCGTAATACCCTTCGTAGCTCCACTGGTTTCCGATCTGGAGCTGGACGTATTCCTCTACCGTGGCGGGCCAACCGGTAAAACCGTCATTGTCCGACGGCAGATCTAGGTCGTCGTGTCCATCAGAGCGGTAGCGCCACGAAACAGTTAGCGCCGATTCCTCAAGACTGTCGGCGTGCACAATTCCAAATGCGTTGTCAGATGTCTTAACGATAAACAACGATCTGGGCCGCAACGACAGTGTATCGCTCCAAGCTCCATCTGTGACCCCAAGCGTGCGCGGAGCGCAAGAGTTGATGTCGGTGCCTCCGACGAGGTTTCGCAGTCCCGCACCTCTAGTTCTCACCGTCCAAACCTCTTCGCCGTAGCCAGCCCAAGGTACGAAGAAGCCCAACTGCCCGGAGGCACTATCGGCAGTCGCGCCGGTGGTCAGATCAAACCACAGCCCTTGTCCCACGGTCGTCGTGCTCCACTCGATCGGCAGATTTGCCAGAATGAGTGACGTCGCCAAGAGAACTGTCCAGATCAATCGAACCATTTTGTCCCGTTTTGATGTCGGCATCTCTGTTCTTTAGACGGATCAGACGTGGGTTTAGATGAATTCTAAAGACCGGTTGGATGGTCGATGAAGTGGACAGAGAGACCGAAACGTTCGGCGAGATGGTCGCCAAGTATTTGGACGCCAAACACTTCGGTTGCGTAGTGGCCCGCGAATATTGCTGTGACGCCCAGTTCCTCAGCATCAAAAAAAGTGTGGTGAGGGCCCTCGCCGGTAACAAACGCATCCAGCCCACGCTCTGCGGCTTGGGCGATTTCGGTGCCTGCTCCACCAGTGACAACGCCGACTTTTTCGACTCGGTCCGGGCCGCCTGGAAGAACTGTCGGAGTTACGCCCACAACCTCTGACACTCTGTCTACCAACTCATCAAGCGAAACGCTCAACTCACCCCACACTCCTATCTCCAACCCCTCAAATTGACAGAACATCCCTTTCGCGGCGATTCCGAGTTTTGACGCAAGTACCGCGTTGTTGCCAACCTCTTTATGAGCATCCAGCGGAATGTGCGCCGAGTATATAGCGAGACTGTGGTCGGTGATTGAGTGGATGCGTTTGTAGGTGGTGCCTGTCATCGGCGCTGGCGGCGACCAGAACAGACCGTGATGTACCAGAAGCAGATCGGCTCCTAAATCGCCGGCTTTGTCGATGGTGTACTGACACGCGTCCACCGCCAGCGCCACGGACTCAACCGTCTCTGAACCCTCTACCTGAAGCCCGTTATACGCCTGAAGCGAGTCGGGGATCTCGTCGATATTAAGGTATTCGTCCAGATAGTTTACGAGCATTTTCAGGGTCATATCTACCGCCTTTTGTGGAGTGAGATCAATTCACAACATGGGGCGCTACTGGCGTTCGGACAACCCTCGCGGCGTAAGGAGGTTGCTCTAGCGTCACATTTGACGTTTCGTTTAGGGTTGAGGGGGGAACAGCTTAGACCATCCAAAGCGCTGTTTTCTTTTGTTTTAGGTGCAATCTGTGTCGCTGACCACCGCAAGTGCGTGTTACCCAAAAAGACGAAGAACCAGGCTGACCAACTTTGAAACGTGGTGTCTTGAGGTTGTGTATGAGTATGGCAACCGCAAGGCTTGGGGAGTGCACGAGTGAACGATATCATTACGCGGACAATGACTCAGGAAACCATCGACAGGGATGACGGTGGAGTCCTGGCCTACTATACCCGACCTGGGGTTGAGCCGCCGCTGCTTCTGATTCCTGGCAGCTTCGCCGACCGCACGACGTGGGACCGGATGCTTGAGCATTTCGATCCCTACCGCCGGGTTGTCATCATCGAGATGCGAGGGCACGGAAATAGTTGGCCCCCTTCGGAGCACAGCTCCATTGAAGGTTTGGCTCAAGACGTTCTGCGGGTCGTCGATTCTATGCGGTTGACAAAATGGTATGTCGCCGGGCATAGCATCGGCGGTATGGCTGCGATAGAGCTTGCACGTCTGAGACCGGCGTCAATCACAGGAGCGATAGCGATTGAGGGTTGGACCAGGCACGATGTGCTCCATGAGGCCTTCGGTGGCGACCTAGCTAATACGCTTAGCGAGCAGCAGTTGGACGAGCGGGCATCAGATCGCTCGGAAGTGGTGGCGCGGTGGGGTGAGACGGCAATGATGGAGTTCGCGCAGATCTGGCGCGACTGGGATGGGCTTGAGACACTGGAGCGGACCCGCACGCCAATATTGGAGTTGTGGGGTGACCGCGGGCGGCAGCACCCAACTCTCGAGGCCATGCGAATACCCGACCGTGAAAACATCGAAATACGTTGGATTGAAAACGCTTCCCACAGCCTTTTAACGGAGCGGCCCGATGAGGTCGCTTCAGCGATGAACGATTTTATAGCACGTACAAAACCCAAATGAGTTCGACCTACTTGAGTGGTGATCCGCTCTTACTTGACCACGGGCCACACCTCTTTATTGATGACACGCTCATTGAAGACAGATGGGCGCTGCCGAGAAAAGTCAACCCACCCTATCCCTCTCCAGCAAACCCCATAGTGGTCGCTGACCGCCCCTGGGAAGAACGCCCCTACCGGCCGCAGGTGATATATGACGATGATCTGGGTATCTATCGCATGTACTATCAATGCTTTAGTGGTACTAACTACTGGAGTAGCGAAGGCCCGCCCTACTACTGCTGCTACGCCGAGAGTAGCGATGGGTTTAACTGGAACAAACCTGAGCGACCGGGTGCGCCGTTTCTAAGCCATAAATCGACGAACATCATCACCGTGGGCGACGACGACGCCCGCGTACAGGCCCCTTACGTTTTCAAGAATCCAGATGAGAGCGATGCGAGCCGCCTATGGCTGATGATCTACAATCGAGCGGGGCTTCGTCTGGCGTACTCTCCCGACGGGATTCGCTGGACACCTGCTCGGGAAGAGCAGTTGTTCTGCTATCACAGTGATACCAGCAACCATGTGGTGTGGAACGACACGATCAGAAAGTGGGTGCTGTACATGCGGCCCCCGATGTTTGCGTCCGGGAGAAAAGAGGGTCCAGGCGCAAGGCATATGAGAAGGCGCGTGGCGATCTCGACGAGCGATGATCTTCTGGAATGGACAGTGCCGCGCACGGTGATCTATCCCGATGAACTCAATCTACCGGATTTTGATGCTTTTCACGCACTGCCCTACGGTGGGCAGTATATCGGGCTGCTCACAGTGATGGATCAGGAAGCTGGGGGGACGACGGAGATATATCTGGCGTCGAGCCCCGATGGTCTTAGCTGGTCGCAATCTGTTATAAGAGAGCCGTGGATGCCGCGTGGTCTGTCTGGCGGGTTTGACGACGGATGCGTAAACGCTCCGTGCAACCCGATATGGCGCGGCGATGAACTGCTTTTCTACTATTCGGGCTTCCAGCGGCCCCAAACGGTTTTTGATCAGGAAGGCGCTATCGGCCTGGTGAAACTGATGCGTGACCGTTTCGTTGGTCTTGAAGCGGGAAAAGATGAGCTCGGATGGGTTTTGACCAGGGAATTTATCTGGAAAGGGCGGCGGCTGGTTATCAACTGTGCGGCGGGCCACGGCGATCAGCAGACGTACGGCCGAATCCATGTGGAGGTAATCAAACGCCCAGTCGATGCTGGCGCCAAATACATGACTGGTGAACCTCTAGAAGGTCGCACGATCGACGACTGCGACCTGATCAGATCCAACCGCCCCAACCAACCGGTTACATGGAACGGTTCAGATGACCTCAGCCATTTGGGTGGTCAACCGGTCTATTTGAGATTTAGAATGCTAAACGCCACGCTCTACAGCTTTTCGATGGAAGATTAGTAAGCGCGTCACTTCACTGTTACGCACATCCCTCCCCCTTCAGCCTATCAAAATCCCACAGCTTGGCACCCAACCCGTGCAAGGCGATCAGGGCATCGAGCATTACAGTGACAACGGTCCTACAGTGTCTGTCGGTAGGATTGGGGGTCGCACCAAACCGGATCAACTCCTCAAGCGTGGCACTGACGAGTTCTGATGCGGGATCGCGAGGATAGCCCTTCAGGCATCGTTCGAGCGTGGCGACGTCAAAGTTTCGGCATCAACCGATGTTGACGGGGTGACCGGTGCAGAGGCCACGATCGAGGTCAGCTAAGCTGTGCCCGAGAGTGCGTCCAGGAACCATTTGGGCCGGTGAACTGTCTTACGATGGAGACCACGGCTGAAGTCAAAGCCGATCGGTTGACACGAAGGCTGCCACCACAGTAAATTTTGAAGGGCTCGGTGAGCGTCTACCGCTTGATCTTGCGGTTTGGCTGGCCTGCAGACAGAGAAGCGACAGGTTGAACGAACAATCATAGATCAGGGAGGCCCAATGGCGGTCCAGGAAATGACGGATGTCATCTCAATGACCGAGGTGGCTGCGGATAAATTCAAAGAAATGCGCGATGCCGAAGAGCACACAGACTTCAACTTGAGAGTTCAAGTGGTTGGCGGTGGTTGTTCGGGATTTCAATACAAACTTGCGTTTGACAACGAGACCGCAGACGATGACGAGATGTGCGAGACAAACGGTGTGACCGTGGTCATCGACCCGATGAGCGCCAGGTTTGTCGAGGGCGCAGTCATAGACTACGTAGAGACCATGATGGGTGCAGGTTTCAAGGTCGAGAACCCGAACGCAACCGGCACCTGCGGCTGCGGGAGCAGCTTCCAGGCTTAGAGTACCTTTGGGCGTTGCCCGGTCAAGATACTGAATCAGACGGGTCAGTTGGGTTGAAATAGCTAGCTTTCTTGAGAAAATAACGCCGCTTGCCTCTCGTGTCGAACGTGAGGTAGGCGGTTTTTTTGTGGAGCAAGACAAGCACCGGAGCAGTGATGGCTGATGTCCTGGTAACAGGGTCCAACGGGCACTTGGGATGCGCGCTGGTGCGTGCGCTCATAGACAGTGGACAGAGCGTCCGAGCGATGGTGCGCCCCACCAGCGATCTGTCGGGGCTTTCCCAGGTTGATGTCGAATATTTCCGAGCGGACATGAGGGACCAGGCAGCGATCATTAAGGCTGCCGAAGGATGTCGGACGATCTACAATCTCGCGGCTGTCTATCAGTCGTGGGCGAAAGACGTTCAGCAGCAGATAATCGACCCAGCGATGGCAGGGGCGCGCAATGTGGTGATAGCGGCCCAAAGAGCCGGGGTTGACCGGTTGGTTCATGTAAGCTCAGTAGCTGCGCTGGGCACGGCCGGCTCGCCTGATGAAATACTCGACGAGACCAACTGGTGCAAAACCGACCAAGACCCCTATATCACCGCCAAGACTGAGTCCGAAAAGCTGGTTATTTCCCTATCAGATGAGCTTGGCGTCGATGCTGTCATCGCCATTCCTGGATTAATCGTAGGCCCACTTTTCTGGAAGCTGACCATTTCAACGCATCTGGTGACCGGATCGGTGGGGTACGACTGGCCGATCTGGTGGCACGGCGGATTCGCGTTCGGCGACGTACGCGATATCGCTTTGGGACTCATTGCCGCGTCAGAGCATGGCAAGAACGGCGAGAGGTACATCCTGAGCGGCGAGAATCTGAGCATCCGCGACTTTTTTGGCCGTGTGAGGGCGATAGTTGGCCGCCGGGGGCCGATAGCCCGAATGCGGCGGCCTGTGGCGATGGCTGGTGCCGCGCTCATGGAGGCTGGAGCCTGGATCACTGGAAAACCACCACAGATGACACGGACGCAGATCGCGTCGCTCTTGGGGCGTTATATGTTCGTGACGACCAATAAAGCCCAACGCGATCTGGGGTTCTCCCATCGTCCGATAGAGGAATCGCTATATGACACAGTCGAGTGGGGGATGAACTACGGTTTCGTCTCACCCCAAAAACGGCTGGTCCGCCCAGGCTGACGATGGAAGTGACGAACGAGTGGGTAGGAAAGGTCGCCGACGAGATACCAGACCCTGAGATTACGGCTCTGGGACTTACCGGCAGCCATGCCACTGGCGATGCGATAGAGTTCAGCGATGTCGATATATCGAGGTTCGCCAAAACGTTGCCCCACCACCTGGCGGACCGCTCATACCTCAAGATCGTAGACGGGTTTCTCGTCAGTTGCGCAACTACCTCAATCGAAGCCAAAAAAGAGGAATTAACAAAATCTGCAAGTGCTATATGGGCGGTGCCGGGCTTGCGCAAGATGCGGATTGTGAGAGATAGGGACGGCGAACTCGGTGGACTTATAGATGATGCGAAGAACTTTGAGTGGGCACCGCTGCAAACCCAAGCCGACAGTCGCGCCAGTCGCGACCTGTGCGAATTCGTTGAGGAGGCGCACAATATCATGCGAGGGATGTCTGGCGGTGATAAGCTACTTACGGCCCTGACCCTGATGTGGTTCGTGCTCGGGATGACCAAAGTGGTCGCCGTACATCGTGGAGTGATGATCGACAGCGACAATACGTATTTCGCCCAGGTGCAGGATTCGGTTGGTCAGGATAGCCCCTGGTCACAAAACCATCGCGCTGCATCGGGAGTAGGCACGGCCCATTTGAACGACCGCGCCAGAGCCGAGATCAGCCTGTTCGTTGAGACAGCCAGGTTGATCGACTCGGCACTTCTTCCAGAACACCGAGAAGTGACCGACCACACCCTCGCGCTGATAGATCGCACCGGGCTGACGGGGTGACAGAGAACCACCTGCTGGTGGAGATGGACGGTCAGATTTCCATCGCTTCCAACAGGCGCGATGCGTGGGTGTCACTTGAGCGCAGATCGGCTTTGGCTCGCATCAACTCGTCTGAGGTGTCGATGTCGTACCACATTCCCACGGTCGTGGTGCTGTACCCAGCATTCTCGGCTGCGGCGAGCGATTGCCACAGAACCGCGCCGGTGGACCACTCTATCCCATCAAACAGCGCCGGACACGGTTTGGCGACACCCACCAACCAGTAGCCACCATCCTCTGACGGGCCGAACACCACCTCTGACGAGTCCAGCGCATAAAAAGCGTCCATCACCATATCTGGCGGCAACGTCGGCGAGTCGGTGCCCAAGATCACCGCGCTGCTCGCGCCATTTTTCAGCGCCTCTATCAACGATGTGTGCATCCGCGCTCCGAGATCATCGCCGCGTTGCACGGTTCGCTGCCAAGTCGATGGGCAGACGCTATCCAAAAACGGCGTCGCGCGATCAGTTGCGACCGACAGTGTCTTTTTCCCGATGTCCAGCGACTCGACCGTGGCGAATGTGTCCAAAACGAACGCTCGGTAGAGTTCGGTCGCTTGGGAGAGAGTAAGCGGCGGACAGAGGCGGGTTTTGCACTGGCCTTCGATAGGTTCTTTGGCGAACACCGTCACATGTCTTGATGGCATCTTCAACCCCTGGTTCGGCTGGCGGCTGCGCTTGCCCCGAAATCTCGCCGTTTGGTACGTTCTGGGTCGCGAGTGAGCAGTTTGGAGAACGGGTTCACACAAAAAGGGCACTGAACATGATGGAGACATTTCGCCTCGACGGCAAGGTTGCGCTGGTTACAGGGGGTGGTCGCGGAATTGGCGAACAGTACTGTAAAGCGTTTAGTGAGGCTGGCGCGGGCGTCGTCGTGGCGGATCGGCTTGCTCAGGAGGCTAGTGCAGTTGCTGAGGCGCTAAGTGCTGGCGGCGGAGAAGCGTCGGCTGTTGAGGTTGACGTACGCTCTACCAAGAGTGTGAAGGAGATGGTAGGACACGCCATAAAGACATACGAGCAGATTGATGTGCTCATGAACAACGCGGGGATCGCGCTCAATGAGTCTGCCGAAAATATGTCGGATGAAGAGTGGGATGACGTCGTGAACATCAACCTTCGTGGCGTGTTTGTCTGCTGCCGGGAGGTTGGGAAGCTGATGATCAAAGCTGGAAACGGCGGTTCTATCATCAATATCGGCAGCATGTCAGGGGTGATATCTAACAACCCTCAGCCGCAGTGCGCCTACAATGCTTCCAAAGCCGGAGTGATAATGCTAAGCAAATCGCTCGCTGGTGAGTGGGCGCAGCACAACATTCGCGTCAATACAATATCGCCTGGATATGTCGCCACAGAGATGACCCGAAAGGGTCTGGAGAACCCTGAATGGGCGCAAGTCTGGATCGAAAACACACCGATGAAACGCGCAGGAGATCCCCACGAGCTCGGTCCGTTGGCGGTGTACCTCGCCTCAGACGCGTCCAGCTATGTCACAGGCTCCAATATCCTGATCGACGGCGGATACACGGTCTGGTAGACAGTGGGGCGACCGAATGGCGGCCCCTGTAACACATATCACCATAATCGCAGACCACCCGAGCAATCTAGATGAGTCGGTGGTGGCCAATCCCCCACGCCAGCCTCGGACTCGTCCGGCCCCATCTCGCCGCTGAGCACCGACGCTGCTCTGGAGAGAGCGTCGCACCAGGATGCGGTCTGCTCGACTGACGGCGTACCCAACTCCCAGCTCTGATCTTCGGCGTTGGGATTGGAGACTACCAACCTCTCGACCTTTGGGATTTTTGGAAATACGTCGGTGAGTTGCATTGAACCGACTTCCTTCTCTGGTTTTTCTGTGTAGTCGGTCGGAAAAGTCTTATCGCTACTACATCGAGTCGCGCACAGCGATCAAACGGTCTGGATGGTTGGTCAATATCCCATCAACGCCACAGTTTATCAAGCGGCGCATCTCTTGTTCGTCGTCTGCATAGAACGGGTTGACTTCCAGCCCGTGTCTGTGGGCTTCGGTACAGAACGCCGCGTCAGTCTGATGGTTTTTTGGTTGAAACACCGTGCATCCCACTTCAATCGAACGTTCAATGTATGAATCTTCAGGGTCGGTGGACAGGTTGCAGACCGCCACCTGCGGTTCGATGGACTTGGCACAAACGATAGTCTTTTGATCTGAGGCGATGAACGACCGGGAGAGTGAGCCAGAGAGATTGAGGGATGAGATGACGAGGGACACAACTTCGCTGCGGTCGTCGTCCGACGCTTTTATGTGGACATTGAGCCGTACCGGCTCGGGCACCAGCTCCAGTGCGTCGTCAATAGTGATAAACCTCTGCCCAGCGTGCTCGGCACCCATCCACGATCCCGCGTCGAAGGACTTAATCTGATCCCACGTCAGGTCAGCGATAGCGCCAGATCCGTCGGAGGTTCGGTCCACCGCCGAGTCGTGAATGACCACGCCAACTCCGTCGCTGGTTAGATGGACATCGAACTCGACCATCTCCACACCAAGCTCCACCGCTCTGATAAGTGCCAGTGCTGTGTTCTCAGGGTATCGGCCTGAAAACCCTCGGTGGGCTACAACGATCACTTTCGGGCTATTCACAGAGCTTCCATGGTTTTTTCGGTGGAGCGGCAGCCAGAGGTCGCTGACTTATTCATCAGGTGCCTTTTTGCGGTGGGGTCGTTCAATGCTCAACTGCGTGATCTTGCGGTGCAGGTTGTTTGGCAGAATCCCAAGCGCAGCGGCGGTGGTGGGTACATCCCACCCATGTAGTTGGAGTTGAGTCTCAATATACAGCTTCTCCAGCTCGTTTTTGGCGTCTGCCAGAGGGCGGCATCTTGTAAAATGGGCCGATGGATCGTGAGTCGCCGGACCAAGGGCCTGTTCGACATCAAACTCTGTGACAGTGGAGGTGGTTGAAAATAGGGCGAGACGGTCCACCAGGTTTTGCAGTTCGCGGATGTTGCCTTTGTAGGGCATCATGCTGATTCTGGTCATGGCCTCGTCGTCGAGTGCCATCGGTTCGCGACCATTTTCTGCGCAGAACACTTTTAGGAAGTGGTCTGCTAAAGGCGGTATGTCCAGCGGCCTTTCACGAAGCGGTGGTACTGATATTGGTATGACGTTTAGACGGTAGAGCAGGTCTTCCCTGAAACGGCCTTCACCCACTTCCTCCTCCAGTCCCTTGTTAGTCGCAGATATCACCCTGACATCGACGTGCAGAGTCTGTGTGCCGCCGACACGTTGCAGTTCGCCTTCCTGAAGCGTGCGCAGGACTTTGGCCTGCACCTCGATGGCCATATCTCCGATCTCATCAAGAAAAATCGTACCGCCATCGGCCACCTCAAACTTTCCTGGCCGCTGGGCTGTAGCGCCTGTAAACGACCCTTTTTCGTGACCGAACAGCTCGCTCTCGATCAGGTCGCGGGGAATGGCTGCGCAGTTTACCTGGACGAATGGACCGGCGGCCCTAGCGCTCTGCAAGTGGATATGACTCGCCACAAGCTCTTTGCCGGTGCCGCTTTCGCCGCTAATAAGAACCGAAGCGTTTGTTGGCGCGACGCGGGCGATCTGCTCTTTGAGCCGTTCCATGGCGGAGCTCTGCCCGATCATCTCCTTGCGCCTCTGGCTCCCACCGACCTGTCGGCGCAGCTCAATCTTTTCTACCAGGTGCTCCACCGCAAGCCTAATCTTGGGAAGCGAAAGCGGTTTTTCCAGGAAATCGTAGGCACCCCTCTTGGTCGCTTCCACTGCGGTTTCGATCCCTGAGTGACCTGATATCATTATGATCTCAACGGCTGGGTCGCAGCGCTTTATCTCGTCCAAGACTTCAATACCGTCGCGCCCAGGCAACCGCACATCCAGCAGCACAATATCGGGATGTTCAGCATCAGCCAATTCAATCCCCTGCTCGCCGTCTGGCGCTTCTGAGACTCTGTGGCCGTCGTCCTCCAAAATATCCCTGAGAGTGCGCCGGATATTGCGCTCATCATCGACAATTAGCAGGTGCATATCTGTTTCTCCTTCGACACTACCACAACCAGGCCGCCACCGTTGTTGCGCTCATCCCAGAGCGCGGGCTCTCTTTCGAGCTCTGGACCGGCTCGGTTCGCCACGGCAGAAGGACTTTGAATTTGGCACCACCTAACTCTGAGTCCAGCGCCGTCACCGTCCCGCTGTGATCGGCGACTACACGCTCGACGACCGCCAATCCTATCCCTGTTCCGTCTTCTTTGGCCGTGACATACGGTTTGAAAAGCTCATGACGCATGTCAGCGGGAACGCCTGGGCCGTTGTCGTCAACGTCGATTGTCACGCACATGGGATCAATGTCCGCATCCAGACGCAGCTCTACCCGACCTTCATCGTCATTAGCAACCGACTCCAGGCCGTTCTTGATGAGGTTCAAAAGCACCTGAGTAATCTGCTCAGGATCGACCTCTAGCGATATCGGGCGAGGTGGCACTATCAGTTCAAGTCTCCCAGCGTCCCTTGCGTCGGAGAACAGATCGCCTGTGCTCAGAACCACCTGTCTCAAGTCTGTGGGCTTAAGGGCAGGGGGCGGCATTTTGGCGAATGAGGAGAACGCGTTGGCCAACCTCTCAAGGCGGTCGATCTCGGAAAGCACGATGTTCGTCGAAGGCAAGAACGCCTCCTCAAATCCGTCGAGGTGTTGGTTGAACTTCTCCCTTAGACGTTGTGTGGTCAGACGCATCGGGGTGAGCGGGTTCTTTATCTCGTGGGCTATCGCTCGAGCGATGTCTTGCCAAGCAGCGCGGCGCTCGGCCCTGGCGAGTCGCTGACGGGATTCCCTCAATGAGCGTACCATGCGGTTGAACGAGTGGACCAGCGCCTGGGCCTCTCGCGCGCCGCCGGTATGCTCAACCTCATCCAGCTTGCCACCAGAAACGCTGATCGTCGCCTTCGCAAGCTCTCTTATCGGGCGGGTCCACCGCGTTGCAACGAACCAGGATGCCCCGATGGACACTGCAGTCAGAAAGAACGCAAGCGCCGCAGCACCGACGATAAGCTCGCGGCGTTTGGGGCGTTGAAGAGCGGCTAACTCCTGATAGGTGCCCAAGGCTTCTGTCATGGCAAGGCGCGTGGAGTCGTCATCTGCGGTTGTCACCCCCAACGTAAGAGCGTCGGCGACCGCATCAACATGCCACGCCTTCATAAGGTCACCGATAGTCTCGACGGCAAACCAGCCCATCGCCCCCACCGCCAACAAGACCAACACAGTGGCCGCCAATATAAAACGAATTCTGAGGCTCACCGAACCCTCCCCCCTGTTTTGGGCGAGGGGTTGTGTGTCAGCACTGCTGAGGTTCCACGGGGGTATTCGTAGTTCCATAGCGCCATCAAGTCAAACTGCTGGCCTGTCGCCCTTACCACTATAGAAGCCAAACTCGCGGTAACCGCCACCGTGTATCGACCGCCCTCAAGCTGGTCGGCAGACGAAAGTCTGGCTTCGTTGAGGCGGAACAGCGGGGCATCGTCGCTCAGGCGGCTCACGCGGAACACCTCTCTAGGCGTTTCGATGCGATAGTCGCCGCTGGCTTGGTCGCGCTCAATGGAGTGAACGATGTCCAGGTCAGCGGCATGGGAAGGGCTGCCGACACGCATCAGCCTCAGTGTATAGACGACTCGCACTTTGGCAGCGCTCTCAATGATATTCTTCAGATCGTCGGTCAACGGATTTATGAGGCGGCAGGAGACGGCAAGATATTGACCGTCGATGACCCTGACCGCCGGTTTAGTAAGCTCCACAGGGCGCGGCGCACCTGCGAAATAGATACCCAGAAGAGCCAACACCTTTACAGCCGTTAGCTGGAATAGAAACCCCACTAATTCGCCCCCAAACCGGTGTCAGCGGGTTTTAGAACGGCAGACTGAGTTGCGCTCGTGGCCGTCCGTCGGCTCCGAAGGTCATCCCAAGTTGGACGCCTGTAAGATCGTGGTACAACTTGCGATTATACTGCTGCGCCTGGCTATAGGCATCGTAGATATTCCACACATATAGCCCGATCGCAGTAGTGACGCCGCCATACCAGATGAATTTTTCGGCCCCACTGAGCTGGCTGAACCTGTCGCGGTTGAGCTCACCGTCGGACCAGGCCCTGTATTCTAGATAATCAATCTGACCATTGAGCAGCCCTTGGCGGCCCTGGTCTATTTCCGCCTGATCCTGCTCTTGGGTCCTGAAAGCACCTTTGCCGCCGTTCAACTCCGAGTCCCAACCTTCGTAGTCCCAAAGATCGGCTCGAGTGTCCAACGTCGCGACGTAGGCCGCAGATACACTCGCGAAGATGCCACCCAAAAACAGCGTTCCTCGCTGCCACTGACCGGCGTAGATCTGCCCCAGACCTGGAACCGTCGTGGAGAGGTAGACTGCCAGCAGCGGGTCTTTGGTAAACACCAGACGCACATGTCTCTCAGCTCTGCCCAATACAAGCGCTTCAGCGCGCTGTTCTGTTCGACTTGATCCCCGCTCAACTGTCGGCTGCGCAGTGGGCAAAGACCAACAGCCCAGCGTAGCCAGCAAAACGATAACATGGGCCAAATTCCGCAACATCCTCACTCCTCCTGTCCTGCTCTGTCCGCCAGACATATCCGCCCTCCCTGGCTCTTTCGATTAATTTTTCGGTGACCACCAACTTCGAACTGCCGAAAAACAATTAACAAGCAAGCTGCGTGCCGCCACCGCGCCACTTGCTAGGGGGCTACACTGAGCATCGGTGACCTATCGGTGCAGATAGACCTTCTGTATCATTTTTGCCAGACAACGCACCTTAGTCGTGATACTCGCGACGGTTGGCCCCCCAGCAGATCAAAGCGTAAATTATCAAGGCTAGGCAGATTCGGTACGTCAGTACCACATTGGCCGTTCGCATTAGTGAGGGAAGAGAAGGGTCAACCCGCCTGTCGGCTGTCGATCCCCCCACCGACCCACATTCAGTGACAGACCTCAAGTCCAATCCTCGAATACAGTTCCTTAAGGAGGCTAACTCATGGCCAAGTATGTTTACAAGTTCGGCGGCGGAAACGCTGAAGGGCGCGCAGCCGATCGAAACCTTTTAGGTGGCAAAGGTGCCAATTTAGCGGAGATGGCTAGTATTGGCGTTCCCGTTCCTCCAGGATACACCTGCAGTACCGAGGTCTGCACCTACTTCTACGACAACGACCTTCAATATCCCGCTGAGCTTGACCAGCAGGTCCGCGACGGAATCGCCCACATTGAGACCGTTATGGACAAGAAGTTTGGCGATTCCACCAACCCGCTATTGATATCGGTGCGCTCTGGCGCACGCGTCTCCATGCCGGGCATGATGGACACAGTCCTCAACCTAGGTATGAATGACTCGACGGTCAAAGGGTTGGCGGAGCAATCAGGCGATGAGCGGTTCGCCTACGACTGCTATCGCAGGTTTGTGCAGATGTATGGCGACGTAGTCCTTGATCTCAAACCAGAAAGCCCAGATGAGCACGATCCTTTCGAGGTCATAATAGACAAAAAGAAGGAAGCAAGAGGGGTTGATCTGGACACTGAATTGACTGCCGAAGACCTAAAAGAGCTCGTCGTTGAGTTTAAAGCAGCTGTCAAAGAGGTGAAAGGCGCAGATTTCCCGGAAGACCTCTACGAGCAGTTGTGGGGAGCCGTGGGAGCGGTGTTTGGCTCCTGGATGAACGCCAGAGCGATCACCTACCGAAGGCTTGAAGGCATCCCAGGGGATTGGGGAACCGCGGTTAACGTGCAGGCGATGGTATTCGGGAATATGGGTGATGATTGTGGCACCGGCGTAGCGTTTACGCGCGATCCGTCCACAGGCGACAACTTTTTCTATGGCGAGTATCTCATCAACGCACAGGGAGAGGACGTAGTCGCTGGCACACGAACGCCGCAGCCCATTAACGAAGACTCCAAGACCAGCGATGATATGATAACTCTGGAGTCGTTGATGCCAGGTCCATACGGTGACCTAGCGAAGATCCGCGAAAATCTCGAACTGCATTACAAAGAGATGCAGGATATCGAGTTTACGATTGAGCAGGACCGCCTCTGGATGCTTCAGACACGCACCGGAAAGCGGACCGCCCAAGCCGCCATCAAAATCGCCGTCGATCTGGAAGATGAGGGTCTCATCGACAAACGGACCGCGATCAGCCGGGTGAACCCATCTGATCTCGATCAGCTCCTCCATCCGGGCTTCGATCCAGAGGCTGACAGAAATGTTCTCGCCAAAGGTCTGCCTGCGTCTCCTGGTGCTGCCACTGGTATGGTGGTCTTTAACGCCAACGACGCCGAAGAGTGGGCCGCCGAAGGCAAAGACGTGATCTTGGTCCGTGTTGAGACCTCACCAGAAGATATCGGCGGGATGGACGTCGCGAAGGGGATTTTGACGACGCGAGGAGGCATGACCTCTCACGCCGCTGTGGTTGCCCGGGGAATGGGCAAAACCTGCATCGCTGGTGCCGGAGACGTTCTTATCAGCTATGCCGACCGCACGCTCAGTGTTGACGACACAGTGGTCAAAGAGGGCGATTGGATATCGCTTGATGGGTCCGAAGGCGAGATAATGGTGGGTCGTGTTGATACGATCGACCCTGAGCTTAGCGGAGATTTCGGGACGTTGATGGAGTGGGTTGACCAGGAGCGGACGATGGGTGTTCGCACCAACGCCGACACTCCCCACGACGCCCAGATAGCCCGCGATTTCGGTGCCGAGGGCATCGGCCTCACCCGCACAGAGCACATGTTCTTTGAGGGCGACCGGATCAAAGCTGTAAGGGAGATGATTCTCGCCAAAGACTTGGCTGGGCGCGAGGCTGCGTTGGCCAAGCTACTACCCTATCAGCGCGAGGACTTTGAGGGCATTTTCCGTGCGATGGATGGGCTTCCTGTAACGATCAGGTTGCTGGACCCGCCGTTGCACGAGTTCCTACCGCATGAGGACGACAACCAGCAGGATATGGCCGACGAGATGGGAATCTCGCTGGATCAGGTCAAGGCGCTGGTGGACGGCCTTCATGAGTTCAACCCTATGCTGGGACACAGGGGCTGCCGTCTGGGAATGGTATACCCAGAGATCAGCGCCATGCAGGCAAGGGCGATCATGGAAGCGGCGTGCAACGTCGCTAGCGACGGGATCAGACCTATACCTGAAATCATGATCCCGCTCGTTGGAACGATGGGAGAGATGAATGGGCAGAAGGAGGTCATTGTAAAGATGGCTGAGGACGTGCTCAAAGAGAAGGGCGCGAAAGTGGAGTATCTGGTGGGAACAATGATCGAGGTTCCTCGTGCGGCGCTCATGGCGGACAAAATAGCGGTGGAGGCCGAGTTCTTCTCGTTCGGAACCAACGACCTTACACAGATGGGCTTCGGCTACAGCCGCGACGACGCAGGCAAATTCCTTCCGTTCTACGTTGAAAACGGCATCCTGGAAGAGGATCCGTTCCAGTCACTCGATCAGGAAGGCATCGGTCAGCTCGTGCAGATCGGTATTGAGCGCGGGCGCAAAACACGGCCTGACCTCAAAATCGGGATTTGCGGAGAGCACGGCGGCGATCCTCAGTCTGTCAAATTCTGCTTCGATTCTGGCATGAACTATGTGTCCTGTTCGCCTTTCCGCGTGCCGATCGCACGTCTGGCGGCGGCTCAGGCGGCTATCGACGCCAGCTAAGGACTTGTCGTTTCTGGGGGGGGTCCCATCTGGGTACCATTGGGAATCGGGCGATCTCGCAGATAAGTGAGGCCGCCCAATTTCTTATTACCATTCCCTGAACGGAACTCTCGCAGCAGCCAGCGGGTTTTCTTTAATAGCGCCGCTTCCGTAATTTCGCGATAGCAGGTGCTACTGAGTCAACGGCGAACAAGAGGGGAATACATGTTGGTACGGACAGTAATGCTGACGCTCGCAGTCGTTACGACAACAGTCATCGCTTCCCCACTGTCAGACGCCATGGCCGCCACGTCGGCGCCGAAGACGATTGGAATCTGGAAGTCGGATTTCCAGCGCGGCTCGTTCAGTCAGAGCCGTCGCAGGCGCCGT
>CAZVGZ010000005.1:108457-112203 GCA_964627605.1 uncultured bacterium
CGTCAACAGAGACGCAGACACGACAGACGCCCAATGCTTGGAATCAAAATAGGTTTCAACATGGCGAACATCGGCGGCGATGATGCCGACGATGTTTGGCTTGTCTTTAGAGACGCGGATACTCTCGCCTCCAAAGTAAACACGGGCAACAAGGTCGGCTACTCCGCAGGTGTGATGGGTACGTTTCGCATCAACCCTCTAATCGCAATACAACCCGAAGTGAATTACACGCAGAAGGGTTACGAGATCTCAAAAAAGGACTCTGCATCCACACGAACCCAGATAGGATCGCGCAGCTATGTAGAAGTCCCGGTTCTGTTGAAGTTGAGGTTTCGGCCCGGACGGACGATTGACCCGTTCGTTCTATTGGGCGGTGCGTTTAGCTATCTATTGTCGTCCGAATTGAAGTGGACGATTCACGACTCCTACGGATCACCTTACACAGGTTATTTTGACGACCTTTTCGACCCGCTTGAAAAAACTGAATGGTCTATTGTGTTCGGCGGCGGATTGCAGGTCATGAAAGCCTTTTCGATAGGTGCCCGCTACACCGTAGGCCTCACCACCACCGTCAAATCATCCACCGGCGTCGAAGTAAGAAACCGCGTCCTAACGTTTATGGCGGGCGTCTCATTTTGAGATTACCCGTTGCCGCACCAGTACTGGAACGTTTCGGACACGCGTAAACGGACCGCAAGAACGGATCAAAACCGAGGCTGAGGAGTTGATTGAGCTGGGTCGAGACGGAGGAGTGATTATCGGCACGCATTCGATCAGCCCAGAGATTCCGCTCCAAAACTATCTGGCGTACCACAACACCTGCCGTGATTTCGGGCAGTTCGCCTAACCTTTTGCGGTAGATAAGAAGCAGCCCATCGGGCACGCCGAATATCCGAGAGCAGACTGCCTTCGTCCCCTCACCCAGTTCTATTGGATTTCTGCCTACCCAGCAACCATGTGGGTCAAAAGCTCGGCGTAGGTCGTCTTCTTGAGGCCGATGTCAGCCACATGGGAGAACACCATATCGATCATGAGCATCTCTGGGTCGAAATCCCCCAACGACCACGGATGCCAGATTAGTGACACGAACGCGAGCTCGTCCTTTTTGGCGCGGTCAAGAAAGACTCTGTGGACCGCGAACTCATCCTCTGGCGTGCTCACAAAATCGTTAGGGATCGCCTCTGGCATGTATGGCGGCCACAAAGTCAATCGTGACGCGCCCCACTTGTTGTTGTCTTTGAGGAGATTTTCATGCCAGCCGTGCGTGGGAAGCTCCCATAGATCAGGGAAGCCGTCTTCGGCGTGGGTGCGAGGCTGTGTAAGCGGAGCAGGCAGAGAATAGTCTTTGCCCCAAGCCATGCTGCTAACATATCTGTAGCCCGCCCCATCGACCAGCTTCAGCACATCAGATGCGCCGCTGAGCCCATCGACAAATCCCACCGGCGTTCTGAAACCGGGTACCTCGCGCTCAAACACGGTCTCTAAATACTCTTTGCTGCGGACAATCTCCTCTTCGATCTCTGGGGAAGATGCGGCATCGCCGCACAGCGGATGGTCGCGGAGTAGTTTGTGTGAATAGGAGTGGGAGGCGATCTCAAACAGTGGGTCGTCAAGCAGCTCCCGATATTCGTCAACGTTCGCCTCTAGTGTCCGCGCAACAATGAAAAACGTCGCAGACATCTGGTGCCGCTTGTGGACATCGACAATAGTACGCACAGCGTTTAAGCACTTGGGCGATTCGGTATCGTAAGCAGCTATATATCTGGTCATGCGTCTCCCACCTGACGGCACCATGCCGCAGCGCTGTGCGAATATCAGTATCGAACGGGCAGGAAGTTAAACACGACGCACATCGGATGGAAACCGGTCGCCTCTGGCGGACGGATATCGCAAAAATAAAGAAGAAGGCCCGACGCTGTCGCCGGGCCTTATATCGCAGGGGAGCTAGTGAACTAGCGCCACGCGCTGCGTCGAGACCGATTGCCCGGTGACTAGGCGCACAAGATAGACGTCGCTGCCGACGCGTCGTCCGCTTTCGTTCTTGCCATCCCACACCACCGTGTGCTCGCCGATGATCTGCGAGCCGTCAACTAGCACGCGGACCTGTTGACCCATCATGTTATAGACCGAAAGGGATACGTGCATCGGCGCGGCGATGTTGTAGTGCAGCGTTGTAATCGGATTAAACGGGTTGGGCGATGCGGATAGCGATGTGGTCTTCGCGCTGGCAACCACCAGATGTGCGACAGTTTCCATGCGCTTCGACAAGGCTGTAGAGCCCCAAAACTCCAGGCGTGGTGAGATGTCGTCATACACTACGATAAAGCGTCAAAACCGCAATTTGTCAAGAGGTTGGGGTGGGATCCCTGATTGAGTCCAGCGGGTACAAGCATCAGATTTTGGTCGCATCGACATGCCGATCTCATTTCAAAAAACGGGCCCCATTCGGTACATTTCTTAATGTCTCCATAGATGTAGGCCTGAAGTCCGACGGGATCAGGAGGCACTCGATCTCATTCAAATTGACGACCAACAACTGGAAAGTGAAGAGCGAAAGCGCGTTCGATGGCATCTGAAAACAATCGAAAAACTGTAGTTATTGGCACGATCCGTTCAGCGCTAGCGCTACGCATGTCAGGCAGTGTGCGCAGTCGGCTGGAGGCGAATCTAGGCGACACCGACATCAAAATAGAAGCTGCTGGACCGGAAATAGACGATGTAGCTGGATTGATCTCCATCCTTCGCAGCACGGAAATCGGTGCTGTTCTCGTCCCAGGCGCACAGCTTCCCAACCCGCTTTCTGACGATCTGGAAATAGCAGTGGTCATGAAGCGCCAGAACCCTAGAGATGTTTTTCTAGCGAAGTCCGGCAGCGGATTGGGCGATATACCTGAAGGCGCTGGCGTAAATTTCACCACGCTGCAGTCGCAGATTCAGGTATGCCATGCGCGTCCAGATTTTATGCCGATCGGGTTGCAGGGCAGCCCGGCAATCCATATTGAACAGCTTCGGATGGGATGGTGTGACGGGCTTGTGATGCCTGGAGACGAGGCGGAAGCGCTTAGAGCTGGCGACCTTGTTGTCGATCACATCTCAATGAGCACCAGCCTACCGCTGCCCGGTCAGGGGTCGGCTGTCATCGTTGCCCGAAAAGATGACGAGGCCACCCTCGCAGCTCTTCAGGGGGCCGACGACGCGAAGTCGCGTCGGTGCATTGAAGCCGAGAGATCGATTGAAACACGGTTCCAGATCGCCGAGTGGCTAGTCGCGGTGTGGGTCCGCTCCCAGACAAAGAAAATATCGGCTGAGGCGGCCCTGATCGCCCAAGACGGATCGGCAATCGTTAGGGACGCATTCAGCGGCCCCCACGCCGATTTTGAGTCGATGGCCCAAGCGCTCACCGACTCCCTTAGCGAATCCGCGTCCTAGCTGACGCAACTCCCAACCATGCAGCTTGGAGTTACTCCTCCCAAGCCGGCATCTCGGACAAGATATCGGGGTTGGACGCACGCGCCCTGATGAGGTAGGCCTCCAACCATCCCCGGTTCCTGTCAGGCGACATAGTTGAGGTGATGACCTTCTCATTGTCGAGACTGTTGATACGGTCGTTGGCGGCGCTCAACGCGTCAAAGTTGTTCTTTAGCGCCTGCTGGACCGACATCCGTTCAGGGTTGAGATCGGGACCGTAATAGCCCTGGTAGCCGTGCATCTTCAGGACGTAGAGCGACGATTCCAATTGCTCAGGG
>CAZVGZ010000005.1:112213-126456 GCA_964627605.1 uncultured bacterium
CCCCAGCGTTTAGGTCCTGATCGTAGTTGCCCAAAGGCTGTGAGTTCCAGTGTGTGTGGCCCAATCGCCCGTATTCCATACACAGACTCCACGCGTAGGGCGGATCTTCGTAACCCATAAGGATGTGCCCCATCTCAGGGTTCATCGCCACCATCGCGTGACCTTCAGCGAGCATCTTTTTGTGCTCGTCGGCTGTCAAATGCGACTCTATTTTCTGTGCCAACAACAGACCTTCAGAAGTTGTTCCGTATATGATCCGCCCCCTGGGCTCGTAGGGTTTGGGCTCGATAGTCACCCTCACGCCTGGGACTTGATCCATGGCTTCGGCTAGGCCTTGGGAGAACCGGTCACGCATCGCGATAAAATCCTGACCGAAAGAGTTTTCCCAACCATCAATCCCCGGCCAATGGATAACGTGGTCGAGATTGGCCTCTTTAGCGAATGCCAGGCTCCGAGCAAAGGTGCCGATGGCGTTCTTCCGCGCCGAGGGGATCGGTGATGACAGAGCGCCCCACTCATACTGAGCGTCGTAGAAAATCCCCACACCTACAGCACAGAGCCGGACGCCGGTGTCTTTTTCCATCTGCTGATAGAGGTGGTAGGTGTCTTCATTCACCTCTCCAGGGTAGTGCGCTTCGACGGCTTGAAGGCCGTACTCCGCCATGTCACCAGCGATCTTTAGACGCCCTTTTATGTCCATGTTGGGGGTGTACCGCTCGTGGAAGCGTCCGCCGCCAGGCGAGAAGAACCAGACCCCTGCGCTGAATTTGAGATCGAGCTCAAACGAGTTCATGTGCTCGATCAACTCTTGCTGTGACCGACGTTTGGCTTGCGAACGGATGTCCTGAAAAGGCATGATCGACTCCCCTTGTAGTTGTCGTTTGTGGCTCTATGCGATGTCTCCCAGACCTGCTCAACCCTCAGGGCTGCTGAAGAATGCGATTGTTGGCCTGCTCCTTATCGCTAATAGGTAATCCGCTTCTGGACGGTCAGATCTACCCACGAAAGGATTTCGGCAATCTGCTTCCCGGCGGTTCCATCTCCAAAAATCGGGTCAGTTGGGTATGGTCCGTGGTCGAACTGATACCTGATGGCATCAGCGATCTTTGCGGCATCATGTTCGACGTTTATGACGTTGCCCCCATGCTCGCGTCCGCCCTGGCGAGAGCCGACATTTACCACTGGCGTGCCCAGGTAGGCACCTTCTCTTAAGAAACTCGATGAGTTGCCCACCGCCACGGCGGCATGTTCTAGGATTCGGACGTAGGTATCTGGCGGGAAATTCCGCGCGGTTACGAAGTCGGGACGGCTTTCTATACCCGAATGCCTGACCGCCACCACTATGTCCTCAGACCCCGCATCCACGTTGGGCCAAAGAAACACCACCTGGGTACCGACGATCTGCAACGCTTTGAGTGTCTCAAGCATCTGGTCGCCAGCGAGACCGTATTCGGTGGTAACCGGGTGCTGCATTACTAGTAGGTATGGCTTTGTCGGGTCTATCGGCGGTTTGTCAGTGTCTATCGGTCTTAGTGGGGGGCGTCCACGGCTGTCAGGTTTCGTAACCAGGTCGTCCGGTGTGCCCATATCTGTTTCGGCGACAATATCTATCGAGGGGCACCCAGTCATGAACACCGTCTCAGGCCTCTCGCCAAGCCGGATCACACGCTCTGCGCTCTGCTGTGTCGCTGGGAAATGGACATGGGCGAATTTGGTGATCGCGTGGCGTACACTCTCGTCGATGGAGCCGGTGATCTCGCCGCCCTGAGTGTGGGCCAGCGGGATATTCATATATGCCGCCGAGACCGCAGTCGCCAACGTCTCAAACCGGTCGGCAATCGTGAGCACTATGTCGGGATCGAATAACTCAAACAGTGTAGGTAGTTCCAGAAGCCCCATCCCAGTGCTTTTTGCCATCGTCACCGGGTTTTCGCCTTCGACGATCATCCTCACCAGAGCGTCTGGAACGAAACCGTCCTGCTCCATCTGTTTAAGAGCATGACCGTAGCGCTCCAATACCGCCGACGCCCCGGCGATGAGTATGAGCTCCAGGTCGGAATGATCCCTAACGGCTCTAAGCAGAGTCTTGATCCGACCGTAGTTGGCGCGGCTTGCGACTACCACACACACTTTTCTCAAGTTGGACTACCTTTCCACTTCTCTTTTTACCGATCAGCCTGACATACGCGCGGAGACAAACTCCACGCATTTCTGCGCCACGAACTCCTCGGTGGAGTGCATGGACTCGAATGTGGCTCCAGCGACATGCGGCGTTATAAGAAGATTGCTCTTGCGGTTGGCGTAGTCAAACAACGCGTGGCTAATCTGAGTGTCTGGACCTGTCTCATCGGAGATCACGTCTGTCGCAGCCCCGGCGAGTCTACCAAACTCAAGGGCGCTTAGCATGGCGGTCTCGTCCACAATCGCACCGCGACTTGTGTTTATGAGCACTGCGCCGGGAGGCAGCGCTTCGAAGATTAGTGAATCAACCAACCCTCGCGTCTCTGGCGCCAACGGAACGTGTATTGAGAGCACGTCGCTCATGCTTGCTAACTCCAGCAGCGTTGCGACTCTGGCAACATCGGTTGGCCAGTTGTCGCCATCGGGATCGTAGGCGTGGACTCTCATTCCGAACGTATTTCCGTACTTAGCGACTTTTCGTCCCACGCGACCAAGTCCCAAGACACCTAGACTTCGACCTGCGAGGTCGTGGCCCCTGAACTCCTGCCGCAGCCGGTTGTCGGTCCATCTGCCCTCGCGCACCGCATCGAAGGCCCAAGGGATGTTTCGAACAAGCGACAGCAGAAGCGACCATGTGTGCTCAGATGTCGCCGGAATTCCCTGTAGGAAATCGGTTTCACCTTTGAGGCTGACCACCGCGACGCCCTTCTCTTCACACACCTCAAGGTCTATATGATCCAACCCTGTAGTGGGTGTAACAACCGCCTTTAAAGACGTGGCGGCATCCAGAACTTCGCTGTCGATCTCTATCGCCAGACGGATGACTAAGATGCCCATGCCTTCAAGCTGGTCCAGAAGCTCTATGCGCGTCAGGTCTCTTTCAAAGGAGACTGGGCCCAGATCATGGTAAAGCTTCAGCGCTTTTTGGCTGTAGTCTCCTGGCTCTGTGATGAGGGTGTCTATCAAGTCAGGCTCTGTTGATGGGTGATGAGAAGGTCGGCCAAAAGCAGGTCATACTCCTCGTCGATGTTGATAGAGCGTTCAGATGGCATGACGTACGGTCGGTTATCAGGGCCGATGAATCCACCTGTGTCTGCTATGAGCGAGCGTCTGAACGCGTAGACCGCACCGTTTCGATGATATACGTCAGGCAGGTCTTGCCGCAGACTTCCTTCAGGTTCAGGAGCGTAGGGAACCAGACGGCGGTCCTCCAACCGGTACATACGAGACGGGTGGTGATCGGACACCAGGACCACACTCACAACGCTGTCAGCACCACCGTCAATCAGGATGTCCAGCGTCCTATCAATATCTTCCCCGGTCCTAAGTGGGACCGTCGGCTGAAGAATCACACCGTGATCCACACCGATTCCTTTGCGCTCAGTCTCTTCAATCGCGTGTGACAGGACCGGTGCCATCGGCGTGTTGTCTTCTGCAAGCGCATCCGGACGCATCACCACTTCGCAGCCCAGCGACCCTGCGACCTCTGCTATCTCTTCATCATCGGTCGAGACGACACATGTGGTGAGGTGGGTGCTTTGCCGTGCTGCGTCGATAGTATAGGCGATGAGTGGTCGCCCCCCTACCATACGGATATTCTTGCGACGCACCCCCTTGGAGCCACCACGCGCAGGTATGATTCCCAAAACAGATTCCGATGACATCTATGTCTTTCTTTAATCTAGTAGTAGCAAAAGGCAAAATGAGAGTGCATTGGTCGTTTTTTGGGGATACGGATCAAAGCCTATTGACCCGCCCCACCGCCAACCCGCATTTTCAAATGATCCCGCAAAACTTATGCATGAACGCCGGAGGGCGCAAATGGCAATCGTGATCGCAGAGTGCTGTGGCAACCATAATGGATCGGTTGATCTGCTGCTCGAAATGGTGGAACGTGCAGCGGATACTGGCGCTGACTACTGCAAAATGCAGTCGCAATCCACAACTGATCTCACGAGCCGGCCTGGGTTTGAAGATGGCAAAAAAAATCCTGACGGGTCGGTCAAGCGCATTGAGAGGCCCTATGCCCAGGAGGTCGAACGTCTAAAGGTGCTGGATCTCCCTGAAGGAACAGACGAAAAATTCATAGCTGCTTGTGAGAAAACGGGCATCAAGGCGCTTACGACAGTGTTTACCCGTCAGCAGATTCCGCGCTTAAGGTCGCTGGGATGGGATGATGTCAAAGTCGCCTCGCCTGACTGCGCTAGCTTTGTGATGCTAGAAGAGCTAAAAACAGCGTTCAAACGGGTGATTATTAGCACCGGCATGATGTACGACAACGAAATAGCTCAGGCAGCTAAGATAATGGGCGATACAGAATTCGCGTTTCTCCACTGTGTGTCTATCTATCCAACGCCGTTGAACAAACTTCACCTAGCCCGAATGGAGTGGTTGCGAGGGTTTACCTCCACCGTGGGGTTCAGCGATCACAGCTTGGTGGACAGGGATGGGATTTTGGCGTCTGTCGCCGCGCTGGCGTTCGGCGCGAACATTATCGAGCGTCATTTCACACTGTTGCCCAGAGGTGAGACACGCGATGGGCCGGTATCAATAAACCCCGAAGAGCTTGGTGAGCTGGTAGGGTTTGCAGCGATGAAACCCTCCCCAGTGTTGGAGTGGTGCCAGTCGAATATTCCGTCTCTAAGCGAGGTGGAGGGTACCGCCAACCGCGAGATGACCGACGGAGAACTCCTTAATCGTGACTACTACCGTGGCCGCTTTGCTAGCTCAGTTGATGGCAGGTGGGTTTTTAACTGGGAGGATGAACCGGTTAGCTAGGTCTACCGCTGATGGCGGATATCTTCAAGAATCTGGCGAACGAGGTCGCACTCCTCAGCTATCTCACTCACTTGTGGGCCAGCATCGGATATGTGGCCACTGCGAGCATCTTTTTCCAGTGCTCGGCACATCCCTGACAGCCGATGAGCACCAAAATTGCTAGCGGAGTTGACAAGCGCGTGTGCCACCCTCCTGACCTTTTCGCAGTCTTGCGATTCGGCCCCTGATAGAATCGCCGCGATCCGCGCAGGCGTTTCGCCCAAGAACATGTCTGTCAGCTCTGCTAGCACATCAGTCGAATCATCACTAAACTCTATGATGTTCGCTAGCGAAGTCTGATCGACTATAGGAAGTGTCGAAAGTTCTGTGTCCATTTTTTGTGCGTCGTTCGCTCGTTAACCCGCTGACCTTTGAAGCACCTCTTCAAGAGCCTCGTGGGAAATACCGTAATGCGAGGCGTGCCACTGCATCTTCCCGCCGTCGACCATCAGCACCTGCGGTGACTGGTGACGGACGTCCAACCGCTCTGCCACCTCGTTTGACACGGATCGCGACTCTATCACCGAAACCATCGCATACACCGCTAAGTCCGGGTGCTCGTTTGAGAATTCGGTGAAAACGCTTTTTGCGTGAGCGCTAGATGGACAGGCGGTACTGTGTTTGAGAAGTAGTACCAGCTGCTGCGACCCAAACAGCGTCTCTAACTCCTCACTGGTTCTAATCTGCGTGATCTCCGCCATGGTTGTAACTCCCCTCCGAGTGACAATGTGCCACAGACAGCCGCCTCCTGGCTTTAAGCGGTGCTCCCCGGGCTCCACAGGCCGGAGCGGCCAAACGTTGTTGGCACGCCGTTCGTTTACCGTTTTGCGCAATAATAGCGGAATCTGCCCAATCTCAGACGTAATTTAGTGCAAACGTGGTGCCATAGAAACTCCAGAGCTACCTAACATTTGTGGCGACCGTTGGAAACTGAGCGGTCAACACAGTGCCCTCAGGTTCGTGATCTGTCACTGTGAGCAGCTCGCCAACGTGATCGATGATGCCCATCGCCGGAGCTAATGGTGCAATGGAGATCTGTTCGGTAGCCGATTCGAAAAGTAGTCGCTTCTCATCGTCTGGAATGCCAGAGCCGGTGTCGATTATCGCCAAAATCACGATGCCGCTATCAGCGTCGTGGGAGGTCTCTACAGTAACCGCACCAGGAGCGTCTTTGAGCGATTCTACGGCGAACGCCAGTAGAACCGTCAGCGGACCTTCTCGTGCTGGCGGCGACATAGTCCCGGCTGGATTCCCCCTTTCCAGCCACGATTTTTTGTCTATACGAAGCTACCGGCGAGCGCCCGAGTCCTGGCATCACTTCGATACCAGCCATCCACGCCCGACTCTGTTTGAAAACCACCCCCGCCCCAGGTACTTTTTAGACGTATCTGACTTGTGATCGGGTTGACAGAGTAGAAGAAGGGGTATGATAGAACCGATGAGAAAAGAGACTATACAGTCTGGATGCGTCGTGGTGGGCGGCGGTACTGCGGGCCTAGCTGCGGCGATCACATCTGCACGGCGGGGAACCGCAACATCACTCGTAACCGACCGACCCGTGTTAGGCGGTAACGCCAGCAAAGAGATTAGGGTGTGGCTGTCGGGCTGCGAAGGCGGGGCGAACAACGTCTATTTTCGCGAAACTGGATTGGCTGAGGAGTGGCGACTCGACAACCTCTACCGGAACCCGGAAAGTAATGCCGAAATCTGGCATTTGACGTTGCTGGATTCTGCTTTGGCCGAGCCACAACTTTCAATATTCCTGAATACTTATGTAGACGATGCTGTTCTGGACGACGACGGCAGAATATTCTCGGTTATCGGAACACAGCAGGGATCAGAGAAGCGAATTTCTTTCGAGGCAGAACTCTTTGTCGATGCCACTGGCGACGGTACGGTTGGTGCATTGGCTGGTGTTCCTTTCAGAAGAGGGCGCGAGGGTCAGGACGAGTTTGGCGAGGAGCTTGCGCCGGAAACAGCAGACGAGAAGACCCTGGGCGGCACCATACTTTTCACTGCCAAACCGGTCGACTATCATGTTGATTTCATAAGACCTGCATGGGCGCACGAGTTCGATGACGCCCAGCTGACTCATCGCCGAATAGCATCTCCGGTGGGTGGAGCGCAGCTATGGTATGTGGAGTGGGGGGGGCTAACCGACACCATCTACGAAAACGAAGAGGTCCGCCACGAGCTTTTGCGGATCGTCTACGGCATCTGGGACTACATCAAGAACGGCGACAAATGGAAAGACAAGACCGGCAATTTGACTCTTGAGTGGGTGGGCACAATTCCCGGCAAACGCGAATCGCGGCGGCTAGAGGGTCTGGCGATGCTCACTGAGGGCGACCTGCTACATCAGACGATCTTTCCCGACGGCGTCGCCGTCGGCGGTTGGAGTATGGACGACCATCCACCAGGAGGCTTTTTCTCCGAAGACTCGAGCTGCACGCAGATTCACACTCCAGGGGTCTATCAGATTCCGCTAAGGTGTCTGGTGGCCTCAAACGTGCCGAACCTGTACATGGCGGGGCGCGACGCGAGTATGTCCCATGTCGCCATGACATCAACCCGCGTGATGCTTACCGGCATTCAGATGGGTGAGGCGGTTGGAGCGGCGGCGGCTTACGCGCTTGACAACGGAATCGACCCTGTAGCCACTGTTGAGGCACCTCACGTCGAAGCTATCAGGCAGGACCTGCTCAAAAACGACCACTGGATTGTCGGTGTCGAACGCGACCGAACCCAAGACCTGATAGATAACGCAGAGATCACGGCGTCCAGCAGCCTGACACTCAACACAGTTCCCACAGCCGAGAAGAGTGACGCCATTCAACTCTCGAAAGACCACCTCCAGATGTTCCCGGTGGCGTGCGACAGTCTGGGATCAGTGTCGTTGCTGGTCAGAGCGCAGAAGAAGACTACTGTCAGGTACCGAGTGTTTCGTGGGGATGAACAAGGCAACTACAACGCACATCACCTTGTCTGGCAGGGCGAAGCAAACGTATCGGGGCAGGAGTCAGAGGAGTGGGCGGTGCTGACGGTGGATGTGGCGACCAAGCCTGGATGGTATTTTGTCGAACTGAAAGAGAACCCCGACATTGAACTAGTCGTCCACAGGCACCCCCATGTTGGGATGCTTCTATTTGAGTGGAGCCCTAACGAATACAATAGGTTCAGCCCGTGGCGCCGAGCGACAGCATCTACAGAAGAGGGTATCGAGAGAGAGAACGTCAACCTCTCTACGGCGGTAAAAACAGAGCCCGATCAAGAGGTTTTCGATGCATCACAGGTAGCAAACGAACATGATCGTCCTTACCGCAGCCCCAATCTGTGGGCGTCAGCGGCGACGCGATTTGAGGAGCCAGAGTGGATCGCCGCGACATGGAATGGCGATGTGGAAATCGAGACCGTTGCGCTGATGTTCAACACCGATCTAGATACCGATCTTCGCTCACTTTGGATGCGCCATGGGATGCGGGCGATGCACGAGACAATCAAGGATTATCGACTGGTGGGGATACGTGGTCAGGAGAGGGTTGTCTTGGCAGAGGTTTCAAACAACGTGCAGCGGTTTGCCGTCCACAGGATAGGCCCGGTTGCCTTGAACGAACTGCAACTTGAGGTGTTGAACACGCACGGTTCACCCCACGCGCAGGTCTATGGGTTCCATGCGTTTGGCCCTGGAGATGGCCCCAATCAGCGGAGTGCTGGTTAGTCCATGGCGTTGGCGGCGTACCGTCAGAGACCGGAGGAGGCATGAATACCTATCACCTCGCGCAAAACAGCCAACAGCTTGGCCCCTCCTCTCGCCTCAAAAACTCCAGGTCCAAAAAAACTCGCCGTCGCCGCGTGAATCCTAGAACTGTCGCCGGCCCATATCTGCGGGGCTGCGGTCGGGATCTGGCGGGGAATCTGGGTCAGCAGAATCTCTTGCTGGCGATCCGCTCTGAAGGCTGTAATCTGCGGCTTCGGCATCAACGAACAACGGATCGCCGTGTTTGACTCCGGGACCGGCGACGCCGTGCGCTAGAGAAAACCTCGCCTTGAGCTCGTCGTCCGCTTTCTGAAGCAGATCGGGAGCGGTGTTGCCCCACGCGATGCTGTTCAAAAGCTCCAGGCGATGCTGCTCCCAATGGCTAATCGCCCCGCCGCCGCCGTCCCCTGTGGTGTTGCCAGTAATAGTGCAGTGAGTCACCACCGTTTTGCCATCATTCCAGAAACTGAGACCACCACCGTCTGTAACTGCATGGTTGTCATATATCGAGCACTCTTTTATCACCACGTCCGTTTTTTTGCCGCAGTAGACGCCGCCGCCGGTGTCGGCGGAGTAGTTTTTGGCGATAACGGTCTGTGTGACTGTGCCGTTTGAGTTCCAGTATCCCACGCCTCCGCCGTCGTTCTCTGTGCGGTTTCCAGTAATGACACAGCGCAACACATGCATGTTGCCACCGTTATAGGCACCGACACCGGAAAACGAAAAACGCACCGCATCGTTGTCTTTGACAGCGCAATCTTCGATGATCGCAGTGCCTGCGGTTACGTAGAGCCCACCACCATGATCGCCAGTCTTATTGCCACGAAGAGTGCAGTTAGAGAGGGTAGCACTACCGTTGACGTAGATTCCGCCGCCGTGCGAGTCGGCTCTGTTGCCGCTGAGCAGGCAGTGCGATAAGCCTAATCTCGCCTGCTTCCCAGAGAGGTATATCCCACCGCCGCAACTGTCCGCCAAGCTCGCCCCGTGTGCATATCCGCCACTCACCCTTACATAGCTCATCGTGCTGCTGTCCTGACCCGTAATCCTTATCCCCCTAAATACCGACGTGCCCTTGAGGAAATAGATCGAATCAGCCTCGGTACCTACAGCGTGCAGTCGCCCTTGGACTAAAAACGGCACATCGGCGTCAAAAAGAATTCCGACGCCCCTCTCAATAGTCAGAGTGTGCCCCTCTGGCACAACCACCGTATCGGTGACCAGATAGGGTCCGGTGCCAGATGCCCAGGTTCTGGTCTCAATCCGACCGTATACCTCTGTTGTACCTGACACATTTCCGCAACTAGCCATGAGCTGCAATACCGTAAGAAGTGAACAGTGGACCAGAATCCGTAACATATTGTAGCCTTTTCTGTTGGGTCTGCGGTCCGTATCGCAACTAGGTGGTATCAGGCGGTGGTTCAACGGCTCTATGTCCGCTATCGAAGATCAGTAGTTGGCGAAGTTTCTTGGCGTGTTTAAAAAAACGGCTATCATCTTCAACTATGAGCGATCTTGGGCGCTCAAACGGCACCGCGATATCTTCAATTATCCTTCCCGGGCGGGCGCTCATCACAAAAATCCTGTCCGCCAAGAAAAGCGCCTCAGGGATGCTGTGGGTAACCATTACCACCGTCATGGCCTGATTCTCAACAATCCTCGCCAACTCAATCTGCATCCGCTCCCTGGTGATCTGATCGAGCGCGCCCAACGGTTCATCCATGAGTAGTATCGATGGCTCTAACATCAGAGCCCTCGCAATGGCTACCCTCGATTGCATTCCGCCGGAGAGCTGGTTTGGCAATGAGTTCTCAAACCCGTTTAGTCCGACTAGATTTATGAGATCATCGGCTCTGACAGAATCTCCAGCTTGGGACAGCTCCTGGGGAAGAGCGACGTTCTGGCGAACGGTGCGCCAGGAAAGCAGTGCAGGACGTTGGAAGACAACCCCCAACTGTTTACTGTGGCGCGCATATTCAGGGGTTTTGCCGTCCACATCGACTGCTCCAGATGAAGGATCATCCAGACCCGCGATAATCCTGAGAAGCGTAGTCTTCCCACACCCTGATGGCCCAAGAAGGACCGTGAACTGGCCCATCATAATCTCTGCCGACACATTTTGCAGCGCTTCAACCACACCACTGCGGGCGGTGAATTTCTTGTCTACCCCTTCGACTAATATGGACACGTACAATACCCGGTAGATGGTCTGTTGGAACCCTGACAATATTGTTCAACTCCCAACCCGCCCGGCGGTGAACGTAACTGTGTAAGACAACCATCGCAAGCGACCTCCCCTCGCCTCGGTGACCAAAAATCGTATTGTCACCTCAACTTCTCTCCACCCAACGCGTTTTTTTCCGATGCAACACAAAACAGTCACCTTGGGCCTGCTGGTCACTAGTCTCTGCGTGGTTTGGGTTGCAGCCCAACCATGGGGTGGTCGGACTCCTGACGCAGCCGAGATGATCTTAGGAGCAGACCGCGTCGTCGTAGGAACCCGCATCGGTGGAGATTCCCAAGAAGCCATCAGAGTCTTGGTGACTGAACGGTGGTGCCGCTCAACCGCTGACACAGTCTGGGTTGAGGGTGTTTCTGCGACGGATACGTCATCCTGGCATGTAGGCTCTACCGCCGTCATGTTTCTCGACGTCGTCCGCGTCCAAGACGTCAGATATCGAGTAACAGCCAGCAGATCGGCGATATGGCCGTTGGACGGATCAGACACGGCTGTAGGTTGTTTGGGTGGGGCTATGCCCCACAAAATTCAGAAAGCCATACTAAAGCGTCATGTGCGGTTTCTAAAGCACGATATTGGCCGCGAGGCAGCGCAGGAGACCTATGCCCGTTTCGTGGCATACAGGTTGTCGCTGACGGACGTTTCAACTGGTGATCCAAAAGTTGTCGGCAGCCAACACGCCGACCTGGCTATCCTTGGCCAGCTAAAACGGTACTATGGCGACCGGCTTTTGCTCCACCTCGCAAAGAGCCCCTATCCCTTGATTAGGCGCGATGTCCTTCGCCTCACAGCGCGGGATGTGAGTGATCCTAAAGCCGCCCGGAGGGCTGCTGCGGCGCTCTTCGATCCGTCCAGCAGAGTTCAAGCCGCAGCGGCTGATCTGCTAACAATATCGCCCGTTGACAGCGTCCGATTTTGGCTTCGCAGGGGGCTGAAATCGAGCGGCCTGGGTCACGATAGCCGTCTGCCGCAGGTGAACTCGCTCACGCTAAAAAATCCTCGGTCGGGGCGTGTGGTTGTTGTCGAATCGATAGCCGCAACAAAAGACACCGGCGCGATCTATCTGCTGCGCTCTATGCTGTTTTCCAACGATGCTCAAGAGTTTGCTGCGGTGCTGTCGGCGCTCAGTGCGCTTGGAGATTCGACTCTGATTAGTTCACTGAAGACGTTCCTTGCGCACAACACGCAGTGGTGCGATGAGTCAGCAAGGCCGACCGGCGATGACTGTCTTTCCTTTGACGCAAAAACCGCCAGGATGACGGCGGTGCGTTTTCTGGCAGAGACCGATGAACCGGAGGCGCTGCGGATTGTTGAGGCGGTGTTCGCCGACCACAAAGAGCGCTCGTCCATCAGAAGAGTTGCAGGTCGAAGGCTGATCTTGGGGGATAGGCTGGCCGCTGTCGATATTATTGATTACCGACCTCGCGAACCCATCAAGGCGGGCAAGGGAGTTGGCACTAATGCTGTTGATGGAGCACCCGGCACCTGAAGCAGCGCAGGCCCTCAGGCATGCGTATCACAATTTCGTTTTCGATGTGAACAGGTGGTATGCCGCTCAGGCGGTGTCGGTGGCACTCGGACAAGAAGCGTGTGCGTGGTTGAATGAGATTTCAGATCTTTTGGGAGGCGAGAGTATATGGCTTGCGGACAAGGTAGAGATCACCAAGGAGGCGACATGCGGAACCGGCGCATCGCCCTAGCTTGTACCCTTACTTTCTCGCTCATCGCTGCGGTGACGTTCGGCGGATGCGGGCGATTTGGTGCTGCGGTTCCTCGCAGAGACTCAGGCGAACTTAGCGCCGTGCGCAGCTCGCTCGACAGTCTGATGGATGGTTCCAATCTGGGACAGGCGCACATCGGAGTTGCCGCCCAGTCGCTCAATGACGGCCAATGGATATACCATCACAACACAGACCGGTTGTTCATGCCGGCGAGCACCGCCAAGCTGTTCACCGCCATCGCCGCTCTGTCTAAGCTCGGCCCAACCTGGAGGTTTACGACGTCGGTCACAACCGACTCAAGTATTGTTGACGGACATGCACTCGGAAATCTGCTCTTGGTAGGAAGTGGCGATCCCACCCTGCATACGCCCAACCTACTCGATCTCGCCGGAGATTTGGCGGCCATGGGTATAACAGACATCGATGGAGACTTAGTTCTTGATGTGAGTTGGTTTGATGAAGTGCTCTATGGACCAGGATGGATGTGGGACGAGGGGCCGCTGCCGTTTAATGCGCCGGTGAGTGGTCTCAACGTCAACGGCAACTGTGTTCGCTTGACCGTGCGACCGGGCACTGTCCTCGGCACGCCAGCGGCGGCGGGTTTTCATCCAACGACGATGTATGGCGTAATCGAAAATAGGGCGGTCACAGGCCAGGGGTCGCGCCTTACCATCGGTCGTTTGGATGGCGAGCAGGGAGTGGACCGATGGCTTGTAGAGGGGGGTGTCAGGCTTGGATCATCGCCAGTGACAAAATTCCGCTCTGTGAGTCATCCGCTGACCTATGTCGCCAAAATCTGGACCGAAGCCATCCAACACTCAAGAATTGAACTCCATGGTCAGGTGCGATTCGGAACATCACCACCACAGACGGTAGTATTGGCCCGCCATCGCTCGACTACACTGGATGTGATTGTGCGTGGCTATCTCAAGCAGAGCCACAACTTAGCTGGAGAGTCGCTGGTCAAAACACTGGGCGCGTTGGAATACGGACCGCCAGGGTCGTGGCGATCGGGTATTGGTGTGATAAAACGCTGGCTGAGCAGGAGCGTCGGGATCGACTCCGTGCAGTACCGTCTGGTAGACGGTTCCGGGCTATCTCGCTACAACCTCTGCTCGCCTCTACATCTGGTCAAAGTGTTGTCCTATGGCTACCACCGTTTTGACATCGCACCAGAACTGATGGCGGCCCTGCCGGTGGCAGGTAGGGACGGGACATTGAGGCGCAGGCTGGCTGGACGGGTTGGCGACGGGGATTTGAGGGGCAAGACCGGGAGCATGTCGTCTGTGAACGGACTCGCAGGATATGTGCGTACCGCCGATGGCGAGATGTTGGCGTGCGCTGTTCTCGTGAACGGGTTTGTCGGTGGCGGAAGCGACGCCAGGGCGCTCCAAGATGAGATCGTTGCTATCCTGCACCGAACACCACGCCCAGAGGTGGGCGATTAGTAGACTGCGGTGACGCCAAATACTTGACCGTCCCTCGTATGAGCGCTACACTTTAAGGTTCTTGCCCCCTCGTCTAATGGCAA
>CAZVGZ010000006.1:0-107347 GCA_964627605.1 uncultured bacterium
CAGCGTTCGTTCTGAGCCAGGATCAAACTCTCCAAAGAAAGTTGTGATCTCTTATTACAAGGTTGATGCTCACGACGCCCAAACTTAAGGCGTCAAGAGCGTTAATCAACGCGATTGTTGGCTGCTTGCACGCTATTCGATTTTCAAAGAGCCGACCGCCTAGTTGATCGATATCCAATCACCGGGCAGACTTTAAAAGGTGTGACAACGGTTGGCCTTCGTCAAGGCCTAGCGACAATTTTTTTCGACAGGCACAAGATGTTGTCCGACCGTAACGGGAAAAGTATAGCCCGGCGAGGGTTTGCGGTCAATAGGGCAAGCCGCAAGCTGCACCGAAGCAAGTGAACGAGCTGACTAAGCCCTTCATTAATTTAGCGGGGGATGTATTTTTGTATGCGGTCGGGTGCCCATGGCGTTTGGAAATCCGTTGTCCCCGTTGACCTCTCTTGGCGAATCGGGGTACTTTCTTCGTGTGACTGTCGTAGCCAAGTTAGCGGTTTCTGGTGGTTCGAGACAAAGAAGTCGGTGCGTCTCCTCAATAGCGGGGGCGCGAGATGTTATTCTGAAAGGGAAATCGAGATGCGCGATCATGTCGGGGTCGGAAGGTTCTCAACGGCGGCCCTGTTGACCGTTTTGGCGGGCTGCCAGACGGTATCAATGCGATCCATGAAAATCTACGTCCAGCAGAACCAGTGGCCCGAGGCCAAAGCGCAGGCTGAGCTGGCGGTGGAAGCTGAACCAGATAATCCAGAAGCCTGGTACGAAAAGGGCCGCATTCACGCCAATCTGGACGAATATGTTCAGATGAAGCTATCGTTTGCCCACTCCGAGGCGCTGAGTGACAAATATTCAGGGACCATCGCTGAGTTTTGCGAGCAGAAGTGGATCGATCTCTACAATCGCGGCGTCACCCGCTTGGACGAAGAGCAGGTCGATTCGGCCATCGCCGATTTCAAATTGGGAATCTGGATATTCCCATCTCGCGTCGAAACCCACCGTGTGCTTGGATCGGAATATCTCAAGCTGGGCAAAACCGACTCAGCGGTGGTGTACTTTGCACAGACACTTGATCGCGAGCCTGAGGACGTTCAGGTTACCGACGTGTTGGCTCAAATCTATGCGCAGCAAAAAGATTACCCAGCGGCGATAGAGCTGCTACAAAGGGCGCGTGCGATCGACCCTGAGAACCAGTCGGTCTCCCTAACTTTGATTAATTCTTATGGATTGGCGGGGCTTACCGATTCCGTAGCCGCTCTGGCCGCCAAACTGCCGGATGACCGCGATATTCAGTTTGCTGCTGGTGTATCCTTCCTCCAGATTCAGCCGCATACAGACACAACGTTGGAAACCGCCTTACGGTTGCTCCAACGGGCGGTGGAGATCGACCCGACATACACTGACGCCACATTTAATCTGGCGTTTGCGCTTCTACGGCTAGGACGCTCTCATGAGGCGATCGCTCCCCTGGAGACGATTGTCACCCACAGTCCCGATGATCTCCAGGCGTGGTTTGCTTTGGGACGCGCCCATACTAGGCTGGCCGGGGAGCACGCGACAGCAGCGCAGCGGCACAGAGACAATGATGACGAAACCCAGGCCGCAGGTGAAGACCGCGTCGCCAAAGAGGGTTTTGGTAAAGCTGAAAAGGCGCTCAGACGGTGTGCCGATGTGCAGCCGACGACGCCTGCAGAGCGAACTCGTTACGCAGACGCCCATCGGCTTTTGGCAAACGTCTACGCCCAGACCGATCGCACCACCGAGGCCAAAGCTGCCTTCCAGGTGTACAACGAATACAAGTAGGCCCTGTTCTCTAGTTTTTGCTGCTGGTCCGGTCATCGGGGCGGGCCCGCAGTAACACACCGCAAACGACACCGAAGGCCACATGTCCACCAACACTAAACGGCTGGACGTGCGCACCACCCAGCGCGACCAGCTTCTCGATATCACCACCGTCGTTCAACAGGTGGTAACAACAATCGGCGCACCGCGTGGTGTCTGCACGGTGTTTGTTCCCCACACGACCGCCGGGGTTACCATAAACGAGAACGCCGATCCTGATGTTGGCCACGATCTGTTGGCTAGACTAGATGAGATGGTGCCTTGGACAGTTCCCTCAGACAGGCACGGCGAGGGCAACAGCGCCGCCCATCTCAAAGCCGCGCTGATGGGATCGTCTACACAGTTATTGGTTGAAGACGGACGACTCTCTCTGGGCACCTGGCAAGGGGTCTATTTCTGCGAATTCGACGGCCCCAGGTCTCGCAAAGTGTGGGTCAGTGTTATGACCGACCCCGACAGCGACTAGGCTTGAAAGCCGTGCTTCGCCGGTTGATTATCGCAGCCCTGGGATGGGCAGCGATGGCCCCTGCTCAAACAAGCGACACCACCTCGGTATTGATGGACTCTGTGGCCTATACAGCCCAGGTCGTGAACTACGATGTCCAGAGTGGTACGATCGTCTTGAGCGGACGCGCCGAAGTCACCTATCAGGGGATGACCCTCACGGCCGACACCATCATGTTTCGGACGTCAGACGATCTTCTGATCGCATACGGCGGCTCAAAAGGATCGTCGCCTGACACAATAGTAGGCCCACCCACTTTTAGCGATCCCTACCAGACTGTCGTCGGTCACAGATTCACGTACGACCTTCGCATCCAACGCGGCGTGGTGGAGGATGCTACAACCGACTATCAGAACGCCCACTATACAGGCAGGCGGATCAAGCGCACAGGAATTGAGCAGCTAGATATCTCAGATGGCGGCTACACAACCTGCGACGACGACGATCCGCACTACATAATAGAGTCGAACCAGATGCGACTTTTGGTGGACGACAAAGTCATCGCCAAACCTGTCGTCATGCGCCTGGCGGACGTGCCGATAGTCTGGTTCCCGTTCGGCGTGTTTTTCGTGAGCGACGACAGGCAGTCCGGTTTCCTGACACCCAAACTCGGCGAGAACCACACCGCTGGTGGCCGCGGGCGGTTTATGGACAATCTGGGCTACTATCTGGCCCCGAACGAGTACCTGGGAATGGAAGCGCGCACCAGCATCGACGAGAAGAAGGGGTGGGACGTGAGCCTCAGGTCGGCCTACAATAAGCGGTACAGCTTTAACGGTGCCCTAAATGTCTCCTACAGGCGCGAATGGACCGCTACAAAGAGGGTCTCGTGGTTTCTCAACTCCAGCCACCGCCAGCAGATTGATCCTCACACGACGCTGACATCCACCGCCCAGTTCTCCAACTCTGAAGAGCTTGACGGCGTGAGCCAGAGCACCAGCGATCGAATAAAACGCCAGCTTCGCTCAGACGCTACCATATCGCGCAACTGGCCAGAATCGAGGCGGAGCGCTTCGATCAGAATTAGCCAGGACTTGGACCTCAGAACCGACCGTACAACAGAGGTACTACCGTCGGTGTCGCTCAGTCAGGGAAGCACACCTATCATTTCACCAGTCGAACAGCGTGGACCACGGGCGCGCCGGCTGACCGCCCGCAATCCCAGGTGGTACGAGCGTGCGGTGTGGAACTGGCGGGCGGGCCTTACCAACACTCGCCGCAGGGCGGCCTCCGAGAGTTCGCTCATCGACGTGTGGGTTTTCGATCAAGACATCTCAGACAGCACCGAGACCTATGAGCTGACACTGGAGCCGGTGAGTGGATTTGCTCAGGAGAACGAGCCTGATGGTCGCTACGTCGTCGTCCGTAGGGAGGATGGCGTTCTTGTCGCCGAAGGGGTCTGGAAAGAGCAGAGCGAAAGCCGGTGGTTACTATACGATGTCGATTCCGCAGAGCCCGATGGGTCACTCGTGAGGACTGGCGGAGATGAGATTGATGTGGTACTTCCTGGATCGGCGGTGATCGGTACCGACCCCAAATCTTGGCGTCGCAAGCCAGTACCTGCAGGACTGACGCAGGACACACGGTTGGGTTTGGGGATAAGCGCACCACAGCAGGTGGGCCGTTGGTTGACGATCACCCCAGGGGGGAACTGGTCGCAGACATGGATGAGCGAGGATACGCGAGATTCCTTGGGCCGCGCCACCGGGATCGATCGTTTGGACTTCGGCCTCGCTACAGCGGCGACGGTCCATGGGATTTTTCCTGTGGGTATGGGCCTGTTTGAAGCGTTTCGTCATACGATCTCCCCCCGGGTTAGATACAGCTATAACATCGAGAGCCGGACAGTCGATGGCAGGCTGGGTCTCGGTGGTGAGCGCGACACTGACGATCCATCACGTCGCCTTAACCTCTCATTGACCAACCAATTTGACGCCAAACTCAAATGGAGCGGCGATGTTCACACATTCAACCGTCTGATCACCGCCACACTCTCAACGAGCTACAACTTCGACCCGCCTGGCACCAGCAGACGCAAACTCCAAAACCTAAGCACTAGGATCAGCATCAAGCCCGACAAGCGGTTTGACAGCCAAGTCTCTCTTTCTCACGACTTCCACGACAAAGAGAACAATCGGCTTCCTCTCCATGAGCCCAGGCTGCTATCAGCGACCCTCACCAACAGTCTCAGGCTGGCTGGAGAGTTAGGGTCGGTTGCTGAGCCGGGGCGGGAGGATTACGTGGCGAACGATCCTGGGCAGTTTAGCGGATCGCCAGTTTTGCCAGGGGATATCGCCGCGACTGTTCCTGGTGGTCGCCCAGGAAGCCCTTGGAAACTCACACTTCGCCATCAATACACCTGGTCGGACCGCGTAGGAACATCGCGCCACGAGCTCGACGCCACCGCCGGTGGCAGCCCTACGAAGGACTGGAGAGTCGATTATCGGGCTCACTTCGACATTGAGCGAAAAAAAATTACCAGTTACCAGCTCACTGTCAAACGGAGCCTTCACTGCTGGCAAGCGTCTCTGCTCTGGGAGCCAAAGGGGCGCAATAAAGGGTTTTACTTTATTATCCATGTCGTTGATATACCTGAGATTAAGATGGAAGCCGCCAGCGCCAACAGGCGGGGTATCCGGTACTGATACGGTCACGACATCTCCCCAATATCCTGACGTTGATCGACTCAGACCAGAAAAAAAACTAGGCCCCAAGCCGATTTTCTTGGTGTTCCGCCATTGACAGCCCTCTCAGAGTTCATTATTGTAGAATCGACTGTGCAAACGACCTATTCACCACAAGGGGGTAACCGCATGTCGAAAGACGAGATCATCTCCAAAGCCGCCGCCGATGCTGACATCTCCAAAGCCGCCGCTGGTTCAGTGATCGGGTCGGTAATCGACAGCATCACTGGTGCGTTGGCTAAGGGCGACAAAGTCAGTTTTGTTGGTTTTGGTACATTTTCGGTGTGGCAGAGGGCAGCGCGTACGGGCAAAAACCCGCGCACTGGTGCCACCATTCAGATTCCAGCGACGATAGTTCCAAAATTCAAAGCTGGCAAATCATTGAAAGAAGCGGTCTCTTAATAACCGCTTACAGTTGTTGGCAAGACAGGCGAAACAGAACCTGTCTCGCCAACAGTTCAGGAATGGTACTAGGCAGCAATGCTCTTCATGTCTACGAATCCGTGGGTGTGCGAGACCCCTTTAGATTTTGTCCGAACCTAAGGGGGTTTGGCTCCCTCGATAGGAGTTTCTATGTTTGCACGCATGATCGGGGTGGTGGTAGTTGTGTTGGGAACAGTAGCAGGATGTGCTCAGCAACAGGCTCAGGAGCAACCGGTAGCAGAGGAACCCGTGGCTGCCGCTGTGGAAGACAGTTCAGCAACCGATACAACATCTGCATCCGAAGAAGCAGCAGTGGAATAGCTTCCCATTGAGCGACCCACATATCGGCGCGGTGATGGCACAGGCCGTCACCGCGTCTTTTTTGGGGGTTATCGGTCAAAATATCGCGTAGACAAATGTCGGCGTTCCAGTGGTTGGTGGCGCTGAAAAGCCATCTTCACACTTGATCTGGGGAGGCGGTGGGTGTTTGGTTTACTAACATCTGAGCAGTTGGAACGGTATGACCGCGATGGGTGCCTACTCGTGTCTGGACTCACACCGCCCGGTGTAATCACGACAGCGCTGGAGACGATGTGGCAAGCGATGGAAATGGACCCGTCGGATCAGCTGACCTTGGGTTCGCCGCCTGACCACGTAAACGCCCTCATTGTGTTTCCCACAGAAGGCGACTGGGATTGGCCCAAAGGGCACATCGACCACTCGATCAGGGAACACGGCCACAAGACCTTTCCAAAAGCGTTCCGTATTGCGACAATGATATATCTCAACAACGTTGAGCCTCAAAGCGGCGGCACAATAGTCTGGCCAGGGTCGCATCGCCAAATCCACGCCTTGGCCGAGAGCGACCCTGATAGGTATGAGTACATGTGGATGCATGGAGACGAAGTGGCGGAGATGGATTTCGGGCAGCCGGCGGACCTGTCCCCACGGTGTGGCGATGTGCTTTTCTATCAAGACCTCTGTTTTCACAGCGGTAGCAAGAATATGAGGACAGAGCCCAGGTTCGCGTTCAATCACAAATGGTGATCGTCATCCTTCTTTTTGTTGATACCAGACACTGAACGTTCGCCATCAGCAAAGGAAAACAGCAATGAAGCCCATCGGCATAGGCACACTAAGCCACGCACACGGTCATTTAGGCGTCTACCTGAACGTGATGAAGGATTTTGACGATGTGGACCTTATATCGGTGTGGGATGATGACCAGGGGCGTGGGCGGTCTGTCGCCGACGGGCACGAAATGGGTTTCTGCTCAGATGCCCTAGATGTGGTGGATGATCCTCGTGTCGATGCTGTGATGATAGGGTGCGAGACCAACCGCCACGCCGAGTTTGTGGAGATGGCCGCCAACGCTGGCAAACACATCCTGCTTCAGAAGCCGATGGCAACCACACTTGAGGATTGTGACCGCATCGCCGAAGCGGTTAAGAGATCAGGGGTGGAGTTCAGTATGGCGTGGCAGATGCGCCACGATCCGATGAATATCGAGATGAAGCGGCTCTTGGACGACGGTGTCGTTGGCAAGACGGCGGTCGTCAGGCGCCGGCACTGCATCAACGTCCTTCTAAATCCCGATTTTGTAAATGGCCCCACGCAGTGGCACATGGACCCCATCTCCAACATAGGAATGTTTTTCGATGACGCCAGCCACGCCGCCGACTGGTTTCTCTGGATGCTCGGAAAGCCCGCCAGCGTAATAGCCGAGATTGACGCAATCGTAACCGACGTCTCGCCTGACGACAACGGCGCGGCGATCTTCCGGTTCGCCGGTGGGGAGATCGGAATCCTCCTCAATTCGTCAACTACGGTCGCGGCGGTCAGCACTACAGAGATATACGGCGATGAGGGCACCATCATACAAGATTTTGGCGATGCTCCTTCTACACACGCACCACACCCGAAGGATGTGGTTCCCCTGCGCTATATCCGTCAGGGTCAGACCGAGTGGAACGAACTGCCGCTTCGTGTGCCTGAATCCCACGGCGAGCGGATCGGTGCAGTCGCCCGCCCGTTCGTTGACTACCTCAAAGGTGAGACCGACGAGCATGTCGGGGCGCAGGAGGGCAGGCTGGCTACAGAGATGGTTGTCGGTGCCTACATGTCAGCCAAAGCGGGAAGGCGGATCACCTTCCCGCTCTAGCCGACATCTGAAGGTCTATTCTTCGCGCTCATCATCTACCGTCTCAGCTGGTGCGTCTTCAGCCAGGGCGTCTTTTTTCAGGATAACCACTTTCAGGGCACCCATGCCCGCCACAACGGACCCGATTAGAACCAGCGGTCCGATATAGGGTATCTGGCCGACCGCCCAAAGTGCTAGAACACCGGCGGGTGCCGTCAATAGCCTGGACCAGTAGGCTTTTCTTAACTGTTCAGCGATCATCTCACCCAACGCGATGCCAACGATTACCGCTCCTGTCCACATGCCCACCGGCCACGCCGCTCCGAGAAAGACAGCTATGGGAATCGTTATCGCCACAACCACCAACACTACAACCGCAACGGGGAGGCCGACCAACGCCAAAGCGCCGTAACCCAGCACCTCGCCTGGTTTCGTTGTCAGCGTGCTTATCGCGCGGGTGACGCCCCTGGGAAACAGTCCCACCAGAAATATCGCGAGCAGCATCGCCGAGATCATAGGCCTTCAAAACTCAGTCATAGTCTCCTCCTGCGGTGAGCGCAACTTCGCACAAATTGTGCGCATTTGCGCGACTATCGCCGTCTGCTCGGAAACCCGGCGTCAGACAAAATCTGCGCCGCCCGGGCGGCTTCAGTCTGCGATTCAACAGAGACCCTGAACGTGCCGCCTTCGCCCTCTCTAATCTTGAGCAGCTCAATGTCCTTGATATTGATATCAGCGGCGAACAGCGCAGCGGTTATCCCCGCTAGCTGCCCTGGGCTGTCCTGACAGTGGACCAGAATGTCCTGTACCTCTGAGATGACACCTCTGGTATCGCTGGGGATCTCCGCTCTTATCGCTGCGGCACTTTTAAAGTGGGCCTCTAGATCGCCTGTTTCCAAGCTCCCTCGTATCTTATCCATCTGCGCTGAGAATAGAGCGAGAACCTCGTCGATCGGCCCACCATTTGTCGAACAGATGTCGCGCCACATCTCGAACGGGCTTGAGGCGATCCGCGTCATATCACGAAATCCGCCAGCGGCCATAATCAGGTGCTCCGGTGTCTCGGCGTTTAGACCTCCTGCCATCTCCACCAGCGCCACTGCGAGCAGTTGGGGCAGGTGGCTTACCGCAGCAACGATCCGGTCGTGGGCATCTGGATCAATAACCAGCACGCGCGCGCCTAATTCCGAAACCAGTCCATTCAACACTGAAAGCTTGTTTTCTGGTGTGTTCTGCGATGGTGTGAGCGCGTAGATGGCGTTCTCGAACAGATATGGGTCGCCAGCAGAGACACCGTGTTGTTCGGAGCCAGCCATAGGGTGCCCGCCGATAAACACGACAGTGTCCGGCAATACTGCGTTGGCCTGTCGGCAGATGTCAGCTTTTGTGCTGCCTACATCCGTGACTATCGCACCGGGTTTGGCCACTGATGCGATGACAGGAAGAAGCTCAAGTGCTCTGCCGATGGGCGTCGACAATATCACAACATCGGCTTGGGGGATTTTTTCGGGGATATCTGTATAGTCACCACCATCGTCGATGACTCTCAAAGATACCGCCTGGTCGATCGTGCTTGGGCGGCTGATGCCGATCACCCGCCCCACAGTCTCTCGACGTTTCCACGCCAGACCAAGGGAACCGCCAATCAGCCCAACTCCGACTATGGCTACTGTGGGTCTATCCGGCATAGCTAGCGCCTAAAGTGCTGCGACATTTGGCAATAGGGTTGGAGGCACAGATGTCTGCAAACCATGGGCGTCGGTCCAACGTCACCCACCACCGGCTCTGGCTGCGGCGATCTTGCCGATCCGGTCCAGCAGCGCACGGCCCTCATCAGGAGTATCGCAGCCTGTGGAAACCATCAACCCCTCAGGCTTTAGCTGCTCGTAAAGCTGCACCGTGCCCTCAGGGCTGCTGTGGGCATAGATGCTCTTTCCAGCATCCTGAATCCGTTTCAGTAGAGGTATCCACGCTTCTGCTGGTTCAACGCCAGACCCTGGGACCCACTGGATCGCCTGGATACTCTCAATCTCCAGGAGGTAGTCGAGTTTGCCTATCGCGTCAGGCCCGTCGAGATGATAGATCGAGTAGTCGAGCCAGTCGGCGAGTTCGGTTAGTTCTGGTACTACGAACTCTTTGAACATCTCTGGCGAGATCAGAGCGATGAAGTCGCACTGAAGTGGGTACGACCGTCCGCCACCAAGCGCAGAGAGCCATCCGGTTGTGGCGCTTTGGTTCTTTTTCACCACGTCATGGAGGGCTGTGTACCACTCTTTCCAACACTCCGCTACATGATCCCTCAACCTGACTATCTCGTCTGGATTCTCGAGCAGGTCGGTGCAGAGCAGGGCATTGCTCCTTAGCGACGAAATCAGATCAGTAACACCACCGAGATCGGTGTGGGCTATCAGGTACTCTCCGTTGGCATCGTCAGCAGCCGCTTGTGTCATTTTCAGTGTGGTCTTCCACCATCTCTCGGTGGGATCGAACACCGGCAGCGGTGAGGGCCAGCTCTCGATGGTCGAGCCGAACCAGTTGGTGGTCTCATCAAAATGGACCGGCGAGCCCAAATACGCTCCGCCGATGCCTGGGCCCAAGTTAGGCCAGTAAGCCGGAAAATCCACACCGCCATACCACGTCGCCTCCATTTCCCTCCTGGCGCGGGAGATCAGGTACGCAGGCTCGGTCCACCGAGCGATCAGATCATCTGGAGCTTCTGTGGGTTCGGGATCGTGTTTTCTGGTGCGGACACGTACCATGGGTACATCGTGGATGTCCACGTTCCACCATGCATCATACCGTTTTTGGAGGAGTTCCCAGTCTGTGTGGTCGTAGCGGTTATTCACATTAGAACCCTGTCAGAATTTTTCTATTTGGCCGACGAAAAGTGGAAATCACGGCTGAAGGCCAACTCAATTCTACAGCGATCGATCCAATGTCGGAGCGATTGTCCTTAGCTGATTCATGAGCGTTGCGAACTGTTCCAGATCAATACCGTTTGCATCGGAGCCGCTGTGTGTCGTCGTCATGGACGTCGATGACCAACCCGTTCGCTCCAGCGGCGATGGCCGCCCTGGCCATAGCAAGAGCAAAGTCGGGTCGCCCGGCGCTCTCCACCGGATCGGCTATCACCGGCAGATGACTGAGACGGTGTACCGCCGGTATCGAAGCGATGTCCATGACAGCTCTGGCGTGTCCCTCAAACGTTCGGATGCCCCTCTCACACAGAATAACGCGGTGGTTGCCCCTAGCGATCACCTGTTCTGCAGCAAGTAGAAGCTCTTCGTCGGTCGCCGATCCGTCGCGTTTTATCAGCACCGGCCTATCGCCTGTGCCGACTGCGTCCAAAAGGGCGTAGTTGTGCATGTTTTGAGCACCAACGGAGAGTATGTCCGCATATCCGCTCGCTATCTCTACGTGCGATGGGTCCATCACCTCACTGATTGTCGGCAGTCCCATCTGCTCGCTGACCTGCGCCAGAATCTCAAGCCCCTTTTCACCCATCCCACCAAAGCCGTAGGGCGACTTTTGGAGGGCGTACACTCCACCTTTCAGGATGGTGGCACCGTTGTTTTCAACTTTCGAGCATCACTCAGTCGGAGCAGCCCCCTCGCCAGATAGCCGTCGTTCAAGGCGACGCGACTCATCAATAATCCTCTCAAACAGCCGTTTGATTGCGTCTGGTTCCAGAGGACCGGGGTTTTTCTCCGCCACTTTGTCCAATATCCACGCCTCCCTGACCGGGTCGTAGATCGGCTGTCCGATCTCACGTTTGATCTCGCCAATCGCCAAAGCGCATTTGGCCCTTTCATTGAGCAGATGTATCAAACTGGCGTCAAGCTCGTTTATTTTCAGGCGCCAATCGTCGAGGTCCATCACTGTCCTTCCCTCAAGGGCGCACTGAGAGAGCTGACTAGCTCGGAGACGCCGCTGACCAAGCCGTTGGAAGCGCCCAACTCACCAATTCGGCGGACGATGGCGCTCCCTACGACCACCCCGTCGGCAAGTTTCGCCACGTCTGCCACCTGTTCAGGCGACGACACCCCAAACCCGACCGCCACAGGCAGATCGGTAAACGATCTGATCGCAGCTACGTTTTCTTCGATGGAACAGTTCAGGTTGTCTTTTTCGCCGGTGACTCCAGCCCTGGACACGTAGTACACGAAACCCGAACAGGCTCCAACAACCAACGGCAGCCGCTCTTTGGAGGTAGTAGGAGCGACTAGAAAGACCGTATCCAACCCCTCAGAATCACACGCTGGTTTGACCTCATCTGCCTCTTCTTGAGGTACATCCACCAGCAGCAGCCCATCCACCCCAGCGTCAGCGGCATCTTTAGCAAACCGCTCGACGCCATATGCGCAGACCGGATTGAGATATGTAAACAGAATAATCGGTACCTCGGTGCCGCTATCCCTCATACGTTTGACCGCACTGACTATCCCACCGAGTTTCGTGCCAGACTTTAGTGCACGCTGAGCGGCTTCTTGATTGACGACGCCGTCGGCCGTGGGTTCAGAAAACGGGACGCCAAGCTCGATGATATCCGCGCCAGCATCGGCTATCGCAGGAACCAGCAGTTTCGTGTCCGAGAGGGTCGGGTCACCAGCAGTGATATAAGCGATGAACGCCGCCCGACCGTCTTTTCGGCAGGCGGCGAATCTGTTTTTGAGGCGTTCTGATCGGTTAGCTATTCTTCTTCTCCCGCCTATCGGTGGGCAGCCGCATCGAAACTATCAATGTCTGGCTCATCTTCAATCAGTAGGACCGTGTAGTCCATTGATCAGCCCCGATATGCTTGCTCGGAAAACCGTCACGCCATCACGAGCGACATGTAAGCGAGCGTTGAGTAGTTTCGACCTTATTTCACCTATCATAAAGATGCATTACCGATAGTGTCAAGTCGAGCGTCTGAAAATGTCCAGAGCTTGGGCGACATCAACCGATCGCACGCAAGCGTCACTGGCGATGTAGATGGCATCGCCCTTTGTATATGCGACAGACTGTCCCCAGACTGCGTCTCCAGGCAGTTTGGCTGCGATGTTTCCATAAATATCCAACACCGCTACAGACATCTGTCGGCCTGATCCTATCAATATGTACAGATCGCCCCCATCCCCTATCTCTGCTACTGTTGGCGTCGCCTGTATGCTCCCTACCAGGGCTGTCGCCCATACCAGATTGCCACCGTCATCCACGCATCTGACATGCTGGTCCGTCGATCCGTAGACTATCCTCCCGCCGTCCGCAGTCTCAACGCGCACAGCCCCTCCAGCGACAACGCCGTCAGCCGCTGAAGACCACAGTAGCTGCCCGGTGGAATCCATCGCCACCAGCCCATCTCTCTCTGTGCCCATAAGAACAGTCGTCTGGCCATCAATCGTCGCCACAGCAGGAGGGCTGCAAATCCGCCACTGACTTGGGCCTTGGCTGGTGTTCGCGTCCCACAGCTCCTTTCCCAAGCCGTTCAGCACCATTAAGCTGCATCCGGCGACGTTTACGAGAATCTCGTCTTCCCCATCACCATTAATATCAGCGAGCGTGGCGAACGACATCCGGCGATCAATCGGCCAGTCCCACAACCGGTTTCCATCCTGATCCAACGACCAGACCCCTACATCGTGAATTCCCACGACGATCTGAGTCCGTCCATCCCATACACCCACCTGCGGTTTGGTCTTATACGTGGCAGGGGCGCTTATCACCCACCGGGGACGCCCCTTTGCATCAATGAGCCTGATTGTGTCGTCTGACGGTGCCACCACGATCTCTGTCTTGCCGTCACCATCTACACCCCAGCAACGATCTCCGGCGAAGGCCACGACCATCCTCTGACCCTTCGCGACCATCTAGCGCGACCGTCTGCGTCAATAGCCGCTACCCGCTTGTCTCTGGTAGCCACTACGGTACTTATCTCACCGTCGCCCAACAGGTCCACCACCAGCGGTTCACCGGTGAAGTTTCTCGCCGGGCCCCTCAGCAACCAGTTCGTCGGCGTGTCACCTTTCAAACTGATTACAGCCAATCCTCGCGCAAGGATTTCTGAAGGCAGATCGGCGGTGATGACCCACCGGTCCAAATCCATTTCCGACTGCAGTTCTTCCCACTTGCTTCCAGTCAACAGTAGCAGTTTTGCGGTTTTTGGATCGCTTGTGTCTGCGAGACTGGCAGGGATCACTCCTACCTCGACATTCAGCGCAGTGACCGATCTGTTCCAAGTGACCGTCCAGTAGCTGTTGACTCCTGGCGTTGGTGATGGTGTTGCATTGTTGGGAGGCTGCGTCGATCTGTCCGCCGTAACTCCGCACTTGTCGCCGTTGTGCGCTGCGATATTTACAGCGATATCTATGTCGGCAAAAGATGCCCATTCGCCGTTGCTCACCTCTCTCTTGCGGGTGACGGGTGCTTGGAAGTATCGACACAACCCGCTCGTGGCGACCTTTATCCATACCCACCCGTCAGTAACCATCTGAGTCGCTGCGAACTGGGTTTTCTGTTTTCCACCAGCTTCAACCGTCACATGTTTGTTAAAATCGACAAATCGACGCGCACCCAGACTCATCTCTGACCATGTCTCAATCGGACTGACCAGCGTCGTCTCCACAGCCAGGTCTTGCGTGATGAGGTTCACCAGCTCGACAGTTACCTGGCGGTCATCGCTCGACACCGAAACCGCAACTTGGAACTCGGTCGGTTCGACCCAAAGCACATCGGTGTATTTCACCCCATCATTTACGATCGAAGCACATAGAAACCCTTTTGCATCACCGGGAACATCGACTAAAATATCCACACTACGCCCTTCATGGGCTGCGAGTTGGACAGGCGCCTTGTCCAAAGAGATACCGCAACCATCTGGAGCATCAATCACAAGCTCAAGGGACACCTCGGCATCGCTTAGGTTGTTGGCTACAACCGCTGTTACGGTTGAAGTGCATCCAGGGATAAGCTCACCTCTGAGGGCGACAGACACCGGTATGTTGCCCAGCGGGGCAGCACCGTTGTTGTGCAGCCACCAGCGGCAAAACAGTTCCGATGTGTCATCCCCAACCGCAGGGGCAGCCAGATCCGCAGCGCCGCTTGTTGGCATCACTCGTGCGGTCTCCACGCTGTTCGGCGTTAGCTGGACGTGTACAACACCTCCGCCTGACGGCAGCGGTTGTCCACCTCGTCCTGCCAGATCGGTCCGTTTAGCGGCGTTGATTTCACCGCCGAAACCTAGCTGTGCGCTGGCAGCCTGCCCTCGCCACTCAAATCCGCGAACGACCACGCCTGCACCGATGTCTGTGGCTCCAGTTAGGTGGCTGGCGGCTGGTTGATGCGCTGGACACACCGCCGTCACCAGCATTTTGGACGGATCGACCTCCAGCCAACCTTTGGAGCTGGGGTAGACTCCCGGTCTGGCGCAGCGCGGTTCTGGCGATAAGCGGGCGGTTGACGTCATCGGCCACCACTGGCAGACTCGCCGATCGCCAGTTTCCTTCATGCGCCACAATGCTGTATCTGTAGACCGAGGTTTTTCGCTCCGGTATAAACGGCACACCCAGGTAGTTGGGAGTCGCCCAATCGCACCAGTCCGCTGAGTGTTGAAGCAGCATGGCAAGTGTGCCGTCAGGCTCCGTGCTCGTAGCTATCGTGCCGTGATTGACCACCGCGAAACCGGCGTCATCCGGTGTCGTCACCTCATTGAACCAGAACTCTCTGTCGATCTCGGCTGTCCCGGTGCGGACAGAATCGGCGAACCGCTCCACGGCAGCTTTCGTCCGCTCTCTGTTACTGCCCATCACGAGCACCAACGGCACGACTCGGTCAGGCTGCGAATTTGGCCACAACGCCACTCCTGCGACTGCGATAACCGATCCGTCTCGTTTTAGCACCGCCGCGATCACCTCTTCTCGTTCAGGATTGTCTTTCAGCCACTGCTTGACCCAACTATTCTCGTCGGGACCACCAACCGCGATCACATGGGTGGCCTGTAGATGGTCCTGATCTTGGGGCTCGCTGTCGTCGTAGGGGGTAGCGGTGACACCGCGCTGAGATAGCGCATGCATCAGGTCGTCTGCACCGATCCTGACGGGCCCGTCTGTAGGCCTGATAATTCTCACCATCCCCAGATTCATCCCGCCACTCTCGCCCCTAACTTCCAGCCTCACATCCCAAGAGAGCGCCGCCCACTGGTCAACGGAATGGACAGCACAGCCCGATTCCATTTTTATCTGATGGGTGTCGTAATTGAACTGTTTTTCGCCTCGTCGTGTGGTGCGGTGGGAGAACCTGTCTGAATAGACCGGCTGTGCGCCGTTCAGCGATGTTGGGAAGATCACACCGAACAGGTCGCGGTCCTCCGGCGTTCCGTCATCCAACTCATTGGTGCCTCCCCAGGCGCTGGTGTGCCTGTCTGCACCTATAAACCTACTTCCGGAATACTCCACCAGACCGGTTTCCACATCTATCCTATCAATCCCAAGCCACAGCGTTATCACCTGTTCCAGCCGGTCCATATCCGGCATTACCCCTCGAACGTGAATCCTGGCGGTGATGGGGCTCCTGGTGACCCATACCTCGGCTGGGTGTTCGTCTGAAAAAACCGCGTCTCCGGTGGTATGCATCTCCCACGACGGCTCAACACCAGGCCCCTCTTTCAGACGCATAATCGTATTCAAAGGATGGTTATCACCTTTTCGGGCAAAATCCCTGCCTGAACGGTGGTGGACAAGAGATGTGATGCCGCCACCTCGATCAGGGTCCACCTCAATCGTAAGCGATGGCGTGGAGATGGTGCATCCAGACTCGGTCTGTGCCGTCTGAGCCAGATCTGTTTCTTGTTGGCGGAGGAGATAGGTGCGGTAGCCGACTCCAGGGACATCGACAGCCAGAAACTGAACGGCCTGTTGCCCTCCTACAGTCACCAGTTCAGCGGGAACATGATCGCCGTCGTCGTCCACCACAGCAACATCGGAGTCTTTGAACTCATCTGGAAGAACGACACATGCGATGTCCGTGCGGCGACGGGCAGTGGGGTTGAAAACAACCGCAGGCAACCCGTCTGGGGTGCTTTCGGTATCGATATGTGATGCCAATCCAGACAGGTTGTGCTCCAGCGCCTGATCGGCGTGGACAAGCGCTTGCCGGGCATGACCCATCAGGTCAACGTAGGACTGGTCGTTGGAGGTTCCTGTAATCGAATCGTGATGCTGGCCGTAAAGTACCTGCCGCCACGCTGCGTCTATCTGCTTGTCGGGGAACTCGATCCCCTCAAACGCCGCCAAAGTGCCCAACGCCTCAGCCGCAGCAAGCCGTGATTCGGCTGAGCGGGCAGCAATTTTAAGCTCTGAGCGAGACAACGCCGTCCCTGCGTGGTACAATGTCTGCTCGCGGGTTGTCAGTGGAAGGTTGAGGTCGGTCTTCTCAGATTCAGCTATGTCTTCAAAATAGTCTGAAGGCGTGCTGATCTTTGCGCCATGTCGTCTAAGCTCATCGGAGAACCCTTCAAGGAAGAGTGGCGGCGCGACGAAATCTGAACCGCGAAACAGAATGTCGTTTCCGCCGCCGCCCATCCGGTCGAGCATATCAATAAGGCCATCTCGTTGGTCTTTCGCCCCCCAATCGACTCCACCATACGACGCGACGCGACTCAAGATCGCTGTGCCGTCAGGTGCCATCCATCTGGACATCTCATCGCCTCGACCACGTTTTGGTGATCCTTTCGTCCAGACGATTCCCCTAAAGCCCGCTTTCGACAGAAGTTGGGGCATCTGCGTTACATGGCCGAACACATCAAACGGCATATATATCTCGCCGTTTGCGCCGAGTTCATCCACCAAGAACCACTGTCCGTACACCAGATTTCTCACCAAACCCTCAGCGCCTACAGAGTTCTCATTTGGCTCTGAGTACGACCCGCTGGTCTCAATCCGCCGGTCTCTTAGCAGCGACAGAAAACTGTCGCGCTGGTCAGCATAAACATTCCAGTATCCAGTGAGGTAATCCATCTCAGAGAGGATCACCCTCATGCGTTCATCTCTGAGGCAGGCAGCGACGTAGTCAGCGCTGAGCTCGACGCACTCGCCGATGTGATTGGCTTGGGGGGCGGTAAAAATCGGATCGCAGTGGAAATGGACACAGAGGTGGATGCTGCCTTCGGACATCGTCGGACCCGAGTCTTTGTGGGTGGGAGGGTGCGGACCGCCAGATGTGTCTGTGTTTAGCAGACACAAAAGGCAGCAGGGACCGCAAAAATAGCGATCTTTGGCGATCTGTGGCAACGCCGTGGATCAGTCGGTGATAATTATAGAGATGCCTGCGGCTAGCTGGGATAATGAGCCGCATGGCAAAGATGCGCATGGAAGCTCTACAAAATATATAGTGTGCCGAGTATAGTATTATGAAATAATGCTCATCCCCACCATCGCAACATCAATCACTCCACGCCAACGGATATTCCGCACTGCTGTCCTCCCCCATATTTCTGGTTTCTTCTCGCGACTCTCTCTTATATATGCGAAAAACCCGCCTAGCAATATGTGTCCTGCGTCACATGTCATACCAACAACAGTGCGGATTCGACGTTTCCTTTGGCCATTCACCTCTCACAGTCTGTCGCGAATATAGCCCGGCGAGCGCCGATTTGCAGCCGTAGTTCAATCTGCGACACTTAAAATAGCGCCAGCGGTCACGACCCATAAAATCATATTTACCAGCAGCGACCAATCGCGCAAGATCAACACGTCAGGCGGGTCGGTGCTCTTTTGGACGTAGAGCAGATAGAGGTAGCGGAACATCCCATAGATCACAAACGGAACCGTACCTATAAGAGCCATCTTGTGCCCTGCGGTAAACGTGAACAGCGAATAGGACATTATAGTCAGCGAGGTGACAATCGCGATCAGCAGATCGAGCAGTTCGGTGGGATACTCCTCCAAAATCCGCCTCTGACCTTGGGCATCCCCTCCGAGCAGTATGATTTCGCTGCGTCGCTTCGCAAGGCTAATGAACAGCGCCAAAAACAGTGTACACGCCAATATCCATGGCGTCACCGGCACTCCTATCACCACAGCTCCTGCCCAAACCCGCAGTACGAACCCTGACGCGACGCTCAGCACATCCACTATCACCATATGCTTGAGCCACTTCGAATAGGCAGCGTTGATCGCCAGATAGACCACCGCAACAACAAAAAAAGCGTGTTTAAGCGCCGCCGCCGCCCCAAGCCCCGCTAGCGCCAGCCCTATCGCTGATACCACCGCCGAACCCACCGATATCTCGCCTGACGCTATGGGCCTCAGTCTTTTTACCGGGTGCAGCCTGTCGGCTTCTCGGTCGCCGATATCATTGACGAAGTAGACCGCTGAGGAGAGCGCGCAGAACACCGCCGCCGCTGACACTGCGAGCGCTACGGATACCGGATCGAATATCCGTTGGGCGAATATTACTGCCGCCAGAACAAAACTGTTCTTCGTCCACTGTTTGGGACGTGCCGCACGAATCAGTGCGCTCACCCCGCCACCAGCGTTGGTTTCTTGTTCGATGGTCTCGCCTCCTCTAAACCCGCCATACCTAACCTCGAACAGCTAATATCATCGCCCGCGCCAAGTTGGGCCAACCCGCCAGCCAACCTACGACCACTCCCCTTGACGTTCGGAGCCGCAGCGGTTATTATTGAGAATTATTCGATTATTCGATAATAATAATGAATACAAAAGCCGCGCGACATAGACAGATACTTCGGCTGGTCCGGCAGGGCCAGATCGGAACTCAGACCGACTTGGCTCAAGCACTCGCCAAGGAGGGGCATCAGGTCAGCCAGCCGACGCTGTCCAAAGACATGACAGAGTTGGGCCTCTCAAAAGTCCATGGGCCTGACGGCGTAACGCTATATCAGGTGCCTGGACAGGTGGCTCCCGGTGGACAAGCCCATCGGCTTCGCATGGAGCTCACGGAGTTTCTCATATCCTGGGAGCAGGCAGGTAAGTTGGTGGTGCTGAAGACGGTAAACGGCCATGCTGCCGGGGTCGCGTGGGCGGTCGATGGAGAGGCGTGGCAAGAGGTGGTGGGGACGGTAGCTGGTGAAGACACCGTCCTGGTTGTCGCTCGAACCGAGTCCAGCGCAGCAGAATTCATTGAACGGTTGGAAGAGGTGCTCGCAGAATGATGATTCGTGTTGGGATAGTTGGGGCGACGGGCTATACAGGCGCAGGGCTGTGTCGGTGGCTCGTGCGCCATCCAAACGTCGATGTGGGCTTTATCTCATCGAAAACCCATGCTGGAGAACCGATTTCGCAGATTCATCCCCATCTAAACCAGGTAGCCGATGGCGTGCTTGTGGATTTGGACGAGGCAGTGGCGACTGAAGTGGACGCAGTATTCTGCTGCCAGCCGCATGTAGCAGGAATGGAGCTTGTGCCGACTCTGTTAGAACGGGGTCGGCGCGTCATCGACCTCAGCGCAGATTTTCGTCTCGACAGCCCGCAGGAATACGAAAAGTGGTATGAGAACAGACATATCGCCCCGTCGCTGCTGAACGAGAAGGTCTACGGACTGCCGGAGATCAACCGCGAACGTATCAAAGACGCCCAACTTATCGGGCTGCCGGGCTGCTACCCAACTTCGGTTATACTTGGGCTCGCGCCGCTGCTCAGAGCGAACCTGATCGACCCAACGACTATTATAGCCGACTGCAAATCAGGCGTGTCAGGAGCCGGGCGCAAACTCTCGCAGCGGACGCACTTCGTCGAGACGAACGAGAACCTCGCTCCGTACAACATCGGCCACTCACACCGCCATGTCGGCGAGATTGAGCAGGAGCTTGGCAAAATAGCAGGCAGACCTGCGCGGATACTCTTTTCTCCGCACCTTGTTCCGCTCAACCAGGGGATTCTGTCAACCATCTATGTCGATCTGACTGCCGATAGCACTACTGACGAACTTCTCAAAATCTACCACGATCAATATCACGACGAACCGTTCGTCAGGATTCGAGATTCGCTGCCAGAGACCGCGTTCGTCAGGGAGACCAACTTCCTTGATGTGATCGTTCAGGCGGTGGGCGACTCAAATCGTGCGGTGGTCGTGAGCGCTGAGGATAACCTCGTAAAAGGGGCGTTCGGTCAGGGGATACAGTGTCTCAATATCATGTACGGTTGGCCTGAGACGACGGGGCTTCTTTAATGGCCGAGTTGTCGGTTCGGATAGTCGTCAAAGTCGGTGGGTCCACGCTTGACACTCCAGGACTTTTGGAGGAGATGGCTGGCGACTTGGTGGCGCTTGACGGCGACGGTCTGGCCGTCGTACACGGCGGCGGAAAGGATGTAGGCCGAGCGCTAGACAGGTTGGGTAAGACATTCACTTTTGTGGATGGACTCAGGTTCACCGACCATGAGACTATCGACACCGTGGAGATGGTGCTCTCAGCGCAGATAAACAAAAGGATCGTCGGGGCTGTCCACTCATGTGGCGGTCGAGCGGTCGGCCTCAGCGGCGTCGATGACCGGCTTTTCGTCGTCGAGCCCTATGAAGGTGGCAAACTGGGATTGGTGGGTCAGATAATCGATGTCCGCCCCGACATAGTCAATACACTCGTTACAGCAGGTGTGCTACCTGTGATCTCGCCGGTGTCGGCAGGTGATGATGGACACACCTACAACGTAAATGCCGATCACGCCGCTGCGGATTTAGCCATGGCGATACCAGCGGATGATCTGGTTTTCCTGACCGATGTCGATGGGGTGACCATCAGCGGGCAGCGACGAGCGCGTCTATCGTGCAGCGAAATTGAACCGATGATAAGCTCCGGCGAGATTACCGGGGGGATGATCCCGAAAGTGCGTGCGTGTGCGCAAGCTATTCAAAAAGGCGTCGATCGCGTTCACATAATCGACTGGCAAGGGCCTGGTACGTTCGTCGAACACCTGTCCAAAGGTGCCGACACTGGAACTGTCATCACATCTTGAAAACCTATTGCCGGAATCACGGCGGGCTGGTGCAGCCTGCTTTTTGTAAAGAAAGAGTAGGAGCACAGAATGAGCCCATTGACCACAGCGTCCGCCGAGGAGATTAAGGATGTCGATGCGGCCTACGGACTTCAGAACTACGGTCGCTTTGATCTAGTGCTGGAGCGAGGCAACGGCGCCTATGTCTTTGATACGGACGACAAATGTTACCTTGACTGCGTAAGCGGTTTGGCGGTGAACGCTCTGGGCCACAACGACCACGACTTGGTGGAGGCGATCCGCGCCCAAGCCGCCAAACTGATTCATGTTTCAAACCTGTACTACACCGCCCCGGCGGCGCAGCTATCCCGCACTTTGGTAGCCAACTCGTGCGCCGACCGCGCATTCTTCTGCAATTCGGGCACCGAAGCGGTGGAGGGGGCGCTCAAATTTGCGCGGAAATACGCCGCTGTCAACCGGCCATCAGAAGCCCGTGGCATAGTCGCCTTTGAGAACTCCTTCCACGGGAGATCGATGGGTGCGCTCTCTGTGACCGGGCAGGAGAGATACCGCCGCGATTTTGGTCCACTGATCCCTGATGTCGATTTCGTGGATTTCAACAACATTGATTGGGCCATGCATGCGATCCATGATGGCATCTGCGCTGTTATTGTCGAACCGCTTCAGGGCGAGGGAGGCGTAAACATCGCCAACGTAGATTTTTTGGTGGCTCTTAGAGCGCGCTGCGATGAGATCGGGGCGCTTCTGATTTTCGACGAAGTGCAGTGTGGTCTAGGGCGAATCGGTACTCTTTTCGCCTATGAGCATTTTGGCGTTGAGCCGGACATCATCACGCTAGCCAAAGCGTTGGCAGGTGGACTGCCCATGGGCGCTATCCTCTGCAAGCAGCGCGTCGCTCAGGCTATCTCCCCAGGCGATCACGCCGCCACGTTTGGAGGCAACCCGTTGGTCGCCGCTGCGGCCAATGTCGTCGTGGACAAACTGATCGACCTCGACCTGCCTCAACAGGCGAAGGAGTGTGGTGAGAAATTCGAAGCACGCCTCAAAGCGCTCCAGCAGAAGCACGCCACTATCAAGGATGTCAAGGGTTTGGGGCTAATCTGGGGTGTGGAGACCGAGATCGACGCCTCAGAGCTCGTAGCAGAGTTTCAGGCGCGGCAGATATTGACCTGTCAGGCCGGACCGGAAGTACTGAGATTCTTGCCCCCTCTGATTATTACTGAAGACAGTTTGATGGGCGTGGCGGATGTGCTCGATGAGATTCTCACCAACCGCGAACAGGTCTGAATCTGCCGACCTACTGATGGATTTGCAGCTCCGACGTGAGACTTGGACTCACCCAAAGCTTGAAACAGATTGAGGAAAGAATATGGCTCGCAGTGCAAAAAAAGTGGTATTGGCCTACTCCGGCGGACTGGATACATCGGTGATTATTCCGTGGCTCAAGGAGAACTACGGCTGCGAAGTCGTTGCGATGGCCGCCGACTTAGGGCAGGGCGATGGTGAGCTGGACGGTCTCCAAGAAAAAGCGATAGCCACCGGCGCTAGCGAGTGCTACGTAGAAGACCTACGTCAAGAGTTCTTGGAGGAGTACGTCTGGCCGACTCTAAGGGCAGGGGCGATCTACGAGCGCAAATACCTTTTGGGCACCTCGTTCGCTCGGCCCATAATAGCCAAACGGCAGGTGGAGATCGCCCGAAAAGTCGGTGCCGATGCTGTGTCTCATGGAGCGACTGGCAAAGGCAACGACCAGGTGCGATTCGAGTTGACCTACGCCGCTCTAGCCCCTGATTTGGATGTGATAGCCCCGTGGCGGACCTGGGATATCAGGTCCAGGGAAGACGCCATCGACTACGCTCAGAAACATGACATACCCATCGAAGCTACAAAAGAGAAAATCTATAGTAGAGACCGCAACTTGTGGCATCTCTCGCACGAGGGCGGCGAACTTGAGGACCCGTGGACCGCGCCCAACGAAGAGATGTACGTCATCTCAACCAGCCCCAAGGACGCCCCTGACCAGGCGCAACTGGTGGAAATAGATTTCAAACAGGGCGTTCCGGTCTCGGTGGACGGCGAGCGGTTAGGTGCGGTTAATCTGCTTGAAAAACTAAACCAGATCGGCGGCAAGCACGGCGTCGGGCGGGTGGACATGGTCGAAAACAGGCTCGTCGGCATGAAATCGCGTGGGGCGTACGAGACTCCAGGTGGGGCGATTCTCTATGCCGCACACCGCGAACTCGAATCGCTGATCCTCGACCGCGACACGCTGCACTACAAAGACTCAGTCGCGCTTAGATACGCTGAACTGGTCTACTACGGACAGTGGTTCACACCACTAAGACAGGCTTTGGACGCGTTTGTCGAGACGACGCAGGTAAATGTATCGGGCACTGTTCGCCTTGAGCTATACAAAGGTCAGGCGACCCCGGCAGGCGTCAAAAGCCCCTACTCGCTCTACTCAGAAGAGTTCGCCACTTTTGGCGAAGACGACGTCTACGATCAAAGCCACGCCGAAGGGTTCATACGGCTGTTCGGCCTCCCGATGCGCGTCGCAGCCATTCGTGACATCAAGAACAGCGGCTCTTAAATCAGACCAAAAAGGAAATATCTGATATGGACAAGATCAGATACAGTGTAATCGGTACCGGCGGCATGGGTTCGGCGCATCTCCAAAGCCTCAGCGACATAGAAGAGGCAGAGATCACCGCGATCTGCGACATGGACCTCGATGTCTGTAAAGAGAAATCCGAAACGTTTGATGTCCCTGGGTTCCTCGATTATAAAGAACTCCTCAAGAGCGATCTTGTAGACGCAGTGACTATCGCCACACCTCACTATTTCCACTCGCCTATCGCCGTCGATGCGATGGAGGGTGGTCTTCATGTCCTGTCCGAAAAGCCGCTGGCTGTTACAGTCGCCGCAGCAGACGCGATGGTTGAGGCCGCTAAAGCCTCTGGTGTCACTTTCGCGGTGATGTATCAGCGCCGCAGCGAACCTATGATGCAGGCGGTCCACGGAGTCATCTCAGCAGGTGGGTTGGGCACGATGTACCGCACCGCCTGGGTTGAGCCGAACTTCCGCACACAGGCCTACTACGACTCGGCGACATGGCGAGGGACTTGGAACGGCGAGGGCGGTGGCGTTCTCCTCAATCAAGCGCCCCACGGGATTGATCTGTTTACATGGTTCGGTGGTCTTCCGTCAAAAGTGACAGCGACAACGCGGACATGGCGGCACAGAATCAGTGTCGAAGATGAAGCCTCAGCGTTGTTGGAGTATCCCGATGGCGGCATCGGCTACTATTTCACCAGCACCAACGAAGCTCCTGCGCCCAACTTTTTCGAGTTTTCCGGCGAGTCCGGCAAACTGCGCGTTGACAGTTTTGGTCTCCACTGCTGGTCGTTGGAGAAGACTATGCAGGATTACAGCGACGACGCAGAGGATATGTGGGGATCGCCGACTGTCTCAGATGTGGATGTGGAGATCACCGAACGCGAATCGGGACACACCGCCATACTGCGCAACATGACGGCCAACATCCTTCATGGCGAACCGTTGATCTCTCCTGGTGTAGATGGGTTGGCCGCAGTGGAGTTCATCAACGCCGTGATTCTCTCCGGCGGCACCGGCGAAACTGTTACCACTCCGGTGGATCGGGACGCCTACGAATCGTTTATGAACGAAAAACGTCGCACCGAGACTCCTAAGGCGGTCGCAAGAACCACTGTCCGCAAAACCGATCCCAGGCTCTGACAGCCATTGTCCGCCTCTTAGTGGGTGTGAGTGGGCAGTAACCAGAGTCGTAGCAAGCTGATAGATGGATGTCGTAAAGCCGTTCCTCATAAATTACAACAGAAACTGGTCGGGATCATAGAGCATTTTTGGGTGATCTGAAAGGCGTACAATAAGATGCCGAAGGTACCGAAGGGATCGAAGATGTGGTCAGGTAGGTTTGCCGGATCTACTGACGATCTCATGGAGCGGTTTGGAGAGTCGATGAGCTTCGACATTGAGCTTTTTCGCGCCGACATCCGTGGCAATATCGCGCAGGCCAAAGGGCTTCATCGCGCAGGTGTACTGACCGACCAGGAGCTTTCCCAAGTTTTGGAAGGTCTGGCGCAAGTCGAGCATGAGATCGCTGACGGCACCTACGTCCCTGACGCGTCGCTAGAGGACATCCATATGGCTGTCGAGGCGCGGCTGACTGAGATCATCGGTCCAGCGGGTGCCAAGATTCACACAGGAAGGTCTCGCAACGACCAGATCGTTCTCGACGAGCGGATATATCTCAAAAACCAGATTGATAGGGCGGTTGAGGAGATAGATGAGCTTCGGCGAGTGCTCATCGACCGCGCCGAAAAGAGTCTGGATGTTTTCCTGCCGGGATACACACATCTCCAGCAGGCGCAGCCGATCCGGCTGGCGCACTACTGGCTCGCGGCGTTCTGGATGTTCACCCGCGATGGTGACCGTCTGCTCGACTGCAAAAAGCGCGCAGACGTGATGCCTTTGGGGTCAGGCGCTTTGGCGGGGAGCGGTTTTGCTGTCGATCGGGAGTATCTGACTGAGGAGTTGGGATTCGCCTCCATGAGTCCGAACAGCCTGGATGCTGTCAGCGATAGGGATTTCCTGATTGAGTTCGTCTCCGCAGCGGCTATAGCCATGACCCACCTGAGCCGGTTTTGTGAAGACCTCATCATCTGGTCGTCCAAAGAGTTTGGTTTTGTGGCGCTGGATGACGGTTTTAGCACCGGCAGCAGTATGATGCCTCAGAAGAAGAATCCAGACTCGCTGGAACTGATCCGTGGCAAAGCAGGCCGTGTTTTTGGCGATCTTATGGCTCTGTTGACCGCTATGAAAGGCATCCCACTTGCATACAGCCGGGATATGCAGGAGGACAAAGAGCCGTTTTTCGACGCTGTGGCGACGCTCCACTCCTGTCTCCAGGTTTTCGCAGGCGCGATCAAAACGCTGGAGATAGACTCGGAGCGCATGTCCTCAGCGACGAACGACAGTCTATACGCCACCGATGTCGCCGACTACCTCGTGCGCAAAGAGGTCCCGTTCAGGGACGCGCACCGCATTGTCGGCGCACTGGTCGGTCAGGCAGAGGAGCTTGGTGTCGGTCTGCCGGAGCTTTCGTTGGAGACTTTTCGGGCAGCCAGCGATCAGTTCGAAGACGACGTGATGTCTCTCTTTGATCTGTCGGTGTCCACAGATGCCAGGTCTGTTGCCGGTGGAACGGCAGTGGAGTCGATCAAAGCTCAACTTGAGCAGGCAAAGCAGACGCTGACAGCGGCGGGGGCATAACGTGATTCGCCGCGCGACAGCTTCAGACGCTCTGGCGATCTCGGAGATGATAGACGCCAACGCACGGGCTGGAAACACCTCTCTTTTGGAGCGGCCACTCTCAGATATAGAGAGGCTGATCGACGATTTTCATCTGGCGGAGGTCGATGGACAGATGGTCGGCTGCGCAGCGTTGCATGCGGTATCTCCCGACCTGGCCGAGATACGCTCGGTGGCTGTCAACAACGAATACCGTGGAAACGGCCTCGGCAGTAGACTCGTCGAATCGATGCTATCTGAAGCCCGCACCACCGACTTAGCGCGTGTGTTCATGCTCGTTAAGTCCGGTGGTGCGATGTCAGCCCTGGGCACCCGGTTGGGTTTCTCGGAGGTCCCGATGGACGATCTACCCCACAAAGTCTGGACCGATTGCCTCAACTGCCCCAAATACTCCAACTGCGACGAGATCGCCCTCCTCCTGACCCTCGACCCCTCAAGAGTCCCTGCCGACATCATCGCCGACTCCCTTCCACTCCCCCCAAAACACCTCAGCTCATAACCCACGCCAAGAGCACCCAGTGCTGATAAACTTATTTTATGTATGCCTGTTCACTCCACTGACAGGCCCAGACTGTCCTGAGCGACAGCCGTTGTACCCGTATCGCTGCTCATCGTGTCCGCTGCAGCCGCCCCAACGCCAGCCTTAGTGCTGTCAAACGCAGTGGCTGAACCGAAATGGGACCCGATCTCAGTTCTGTAGAGGGCACCCGACTCCGTCCGAACCCCGCGATCAGCATCTCGCTCAAGCCGAATGCCGTGGGAGTACAGTATCACGAAAGCCGCAATGCCGATGAACAGTGCAAAACGCGCCACAACGAAAGCAGCGTTGCGCACGCTTTCCAGATTGCCCAAAATCGTTTTGAATCTTTCAATACGCCGCGACGGCAGCCATCGCTCTCTCATCTTTTCAGCAAAAGACGTGTTGCCAATCCAATCGGCCACCCTCTCCAAGTCGCTTCTTTCTCGCCGCAGCGTTCGGGGCCTCTCCGCCGCTATTGGCCTCTAAGCCCACCTGTTCACCGATCAAGTTCGCACCCTCCAATCCCCCGATCACCGGTCGTCTGTCCACTGATGTCGGTGCCGCACAGATTGCAGAGAGGCATCTCGGTGTTCTCTAGTTGAGGGTCCAAGCCGTCTAACTTACCAGTGTGTCAAATCTACGACAAATTGAAGTGTCGTGCCGTGTTGCCTCGTTTGTAGCAAAAAAAAGCCCCTCTCACCTGAGCTGGTACAGGATGGAGAGGGGCTGGGATAGATTCAGCGAAACTTCTGTCTGCTATTTTTGCGGCACTCGCACGCCGACAAAAAATGTCCGGTCTTGGCGGTGTATCAGCAGCAGTATCGCTTTTCCTGGGCGAGCGGAGGTGAGGAGCAGAGTCGCCTCATCAACAGTTCTGACCTTCTGGCGTGCGATCTCGCTTATCAGATCGCCGCGCATAATTCGCTGATCTGCCGCTGCGGAGCCTCGTTCGACGGATGTAACAACCACGCCGGTCTTGTCTGAGTGACCAAACTCGGAGGACAGCTCAGACGTGAGGTTGACAAGCGTCATTCCCAGAGCTTCACCAGAAGAGGCTGTTGTAGAAGATTGCGAGCGGAATCTTTCGGGCAGTTCGCCCAGAGTGATCTCCAGCGTCCTACGTCGGCCACCGCGGACCACGATCATCTCAATCTCAGTGCCGGGAGCCGTACCGGCGATGCGGAACCTCAACTCGTTGGCGTCCTTGATCGGTTCGCCATCAACCTCAACGATGATGTCCTTGGGCTCCACCCCGCCTTTATCAGCAGGGCCGTCTTCGCCGACACTCTCGACGAACGTACCGTGATTCGATGCGAGCCCCAACGCCTCTGCGGTGGTCTGAGTGACATTACCGATCCCGACGCCCAGCCAACCACGGACCACCCGCCCGTCCGCAATAATCTGCTGCATTATCGACTTCGCTAAATTGGCAGGGATGGCAAACCCGACCCCTGTGTTGGAGCCGGTGTTAGAGCTTATCGCCGTATTGATCCCAACAAGCCGACCGTTTAGGTCCACCAGAGGACCGCCAGAGTTTCCCGGGTTGATCGCTGCGTCGGTCTGAATGAAATCCTCAAATCCACCGTAGTTCGACGTACCTGCTATAAGCCCAATCTGTCTGCCTTTCGCACTGACAATACCGTGTGAGACAGAGTGTTGAAGGTTGTCGCTGAACGGGCTTCCGATAGCCAATACCCACTGGCCGACCTTGACTTCGTCCGAGTTGCCAAACCCTATGAACGGCTGATCCTCGGCGTCAATTTTTACTACCGCGATATCCGTCTTAGGATCGGTCCCGACGATCTCAGCGGTATACTCAGTGTCGTCTCCCACCGTGATCTCGAGATCCTCCGCGCCTTCAACGACATGGTTGCTCGTGAGGATGTAGCCGTCTTGACTTATCAGAACGCCAGACCCCATTCCGCGTCTTTCCGGGTCTCGCCCCTGATCGCCGCGTCGCCTTCGGAAGAAGTCGCGGGGCATCCCAGGTATCTGCGGATGCGCCTGGGCAGCTTTGACACTCTGAGTGCTGTGTATCGTAACAACCGCCGGGGTCACCGCCTGGGCGACTCTTACAAAAGCGTCGGATAGGCTGTTAACGATCTCCAAACCAGGTCCGCCGTCAATCTCAATAGGGATACCAGTCGTCTGTGCGAGCGCCGATGGTGTTGACGGCGTCGCACCTCCGCCTGAACCACCACCGGCTATCACCATCCCCATTACGCATCCAAGCGCAACAAGCGCAAAACCCATCACCATATGCCGACGTTTCATATGACCATACTCCTTGTGTGGATATCCCCAACCGTCAATCCAATCGGACGGCGCAATGACGCTCTAGGTTCCTTCCACGCGGTGGTAGTCACCCCTCTGCCCACCGGTTTTTTCGATGAGTCGCACGTTCGTAATAGTGATTCCCCGATCGAGGCTCTTGCACATATCGTAGATCGTCAAAGCCGCCACCGACACAGCCGTGAGCGCCTCCATCTCCACTCCTGTGGTACCGTGGGCTTTCACTGTCGCCTCTATCTCCACGCGCCCTTGGGGCATATCCAGCACGCACTTCACGTCCACTGCGAACACGGGCACCGGATGGCAAAGGGGGATAAGATCGGCGGTGCGTTTAGCGGCGGTTATACCAGCCACCTGAGCAACAGCAAGAACGTCCCCTTTTTCCAGCCGCCCCTGTTCGATGGCTTCGACAGCTGTTTCGTTGAGTTCCACCTCGCCGCGAGCTAGCGCCGTTCGCTGTGTAATAGGCTTGCCACCGACATCGACCATTCGGACGCCTGTCTTAATATCCTGAGCCATTTTTGCTTTCGTGATTTAGAGTGGTGCAGGATCATACATTGTCTACAATAAACATAGATTGACGACCTTGGCGGCGCGAAGGGATCTCTTGGTGTGGCAGACGCGATAGGCTATGTTTGAGGGGTCCCAGGCCGCACTTTGGCTTTTGGAGAGTAAAGATGGCCGAGTGGTACCCATCCGAGAGGTTCAAAACACCATCCTCGTCCTTGAGCTTGGGGCGGTTGATGAGCCGTACGCGCCCTGTGACAGCAGCAGCGGTGGCGCTCGCAGCCGCCGTACACCTCTCCCTGGCGATCATTACCCCTGAACATGACGACAGCGCCCCAGAGCCTTCCCAGACCAGGTTCATCAAACGTCGTCCCAGATTTACCAAACGGTTTGAGCATAAGAAACGGGTAAGGCACCGACCGAGGAAGATTCAGAGGCGAATGACCGCTGTGCGTCCGAGAATAAACCGACGCGCTGTGCGGGTGTCCACAAGCAGGTTCAATATTTTTGACGCTGTTTCCCGCCCTGATGTCGCGGTGAACCAGATGATCTCGCTTGAGAGTGTTGACATCGGCCCGCAGCTCCAGTCAGCCGACATCCACGCCGCACAAGAGGCTGGGCACGAGGTCGATCTAGGGCTCGATCTGGTAGACCTAAACGCTCTTGATACCGGTCGAAACAAGGCTATGGTAATCCAGGACCCCCACGACAAACGCTCAGTGAGCGGGTTTTTCCATATGGCCCATGTCGGCAGTGGCCTAAGGGCGCTCAACCGTATTGTCGAGCGGATGAACGAGTACACCGATGTGAAGACTGATCTGTCCGAAAGGTTTAGCTGGTCGTCGCCTCAGTTGATGGAGATTCCCATCGTTTTCGCTTTCGGCATGGGCGAGCAGCGGCTACAGGATTTGGAAGGCATCGGCGGATATCTGGCGCGTGGGGGCTTTATGTTCCTTGAGATCGGGCGTCCAGGCTCCGCCACCGACATTGTCGCCAAGGAGCAGATCACGCTCGCGTTGGAGACCCAGGGCATCAACGAGAAACGCGACTACGTAATCGAGAGGCTTTCGAACGACCACCCGCTCTACACGTCGTTTTTCACTTTTTCTGGCCCCCCATCAGGCAACGACAACTGGCGCATGGCCCACTACAGTCTAACCTCTGGGCACGGCACCGCCACCAACTCTGAGGTGACCGACTACCTTGAGGGGGTGACGGTTGATGGACGGCTGGCGGTTCTTATCTCGCACAAATCTTACAACTCCGCGTGGACCAGATGGGGCGACGGCAACCCGGATACAGGCAATTTGGATCCAACGCGACAGTTCCAGTTTGCGGTGAACATCATAATATTCGCACTGACCCAAGAGGGTTCAGTAACTCAGCAGACGATGCAGAACGTCAACTACTAGATCAACGCTCTTCTTGCCTTAACAGTGGTTTCCAATAAAAAGGCGTCGAAACGACACAATGCCCTATAACAGTCTTGGAGCTTACCGCCGCCGAATCCGGCATGCGTCACTTTTTGTTTGCGGGGGGATATGTGCGTCTGTCCTATCATCTTGCGCACCAACTCCGCCTCCGACAGTTGCTACCAAACCCCGTCAACCTGAGATGGTGCGGATCCCAGCGGGAACCTACCGAATTGGTGCCGACGATACCCAACATGACGAACGGCCAGCCCACGAAGTGGTTTTGGACGCTTTCCAGATCGACAGAACCGAAGTATCCAACGCCCACTACAAAGTTTTTGTTGACGAGACAGGCCACAAGTTTCCCCAGCATTGGCGACACGACGGTAGTATCTGGCCCCGCGACGAGCAGCTTCCGGTCATCTGGGTGACGTGGGAAGATGCTTCGACTTACGCCAACTGGCGCAATTGCCGCCTGCCTACTGAAGCTGAGTGGGAGGTAGCCGCAAAAGGCACCACCGACGTGGTCTGGCCTTGGGGTCCGGTTTTTGCCGACTCCACTCTCGGCAGACCTCCAGCGCACACCGGTGATGACTCAAGCAACCTGCCCACAGGCCCGGTTGTCATTGGTAGTTATCCAGGCGGCGCATCGCCCTTCGGTGCCCTCGATATGGCAGGCAACGTTTGGGAGTGGGTGGCCGATTCCTACGCGCCATCGGCATACCGCAAACGCTCCGAAAGCCAGCCGGTCCACAACCCCTTAGGCCCCGCGACAATCCCTTTCGCGCAGCGTCTTATCCGTGGCGGTTCATGGTTCGATGCAAGAGATGATGCCCGCGTCACAAACAGGCAGGGAGCCGATCCGAGGTATGCGAACGACACGATCGGCATCAGATGCGTCTGCCCCGCTGAACCCGAGTGACGCCGAGCGCCACACTCACGCTCTACGATGCCTGACCGCCCGCGACGTGACATGCCGTTTCTGGACCACCTGGAGGAGCTCAGGTGGCGCATCCTGAAAAGTCTGATCGCCATCGTGATCGGCTCCATCGGCGGTGTGGCGATATCTGATTTTCTCCTTACGTTCCTGCTGCGCCCGATCTCCAACCTTGAGAACCCCCCAGAGATAATCGCCCTCTCACCTTTGGCGATGATCATGGTTCGCCTAAGCGCTGGCATTGTCGCAGGACTGGTCGTGGCGCTTCCGGTGCTGGTCTACCAGATATGGTCGTTTGTCTCCCCAGGTCTGGTGGCTAACGAGCGGCGCTACGTGATTCCAATGGTCGCCAGCAGCGCGATCTCTTTTGTGATCGGTGCGCTCCTGGCCTACGGAATTGTCGATATGGTGTTAGCGGTGCTTATTGAGGCGGGCTATGAAGGCGTTCAGCACTCGTGGAACATTCAGGAATATATCGGTTTCATTCTTAGATTTTTAGTCGCGTTCGGCGTTGTTTTTCAGCTCCCGGTCATAAGCTTTCTTCTAAGCCGGATAGGTCTGCTAACACCAGCGTTCTTAAAACACTATCGCCGCCACGCAGTTGTAGGCGGTTTTGTTTTGGCGGCGTTACTAACGCCACCTGATCCTTTCACACAGGTTGCGATGGCGCTGCCTCTTCTCATTCTGTTCCAGGTCAGCATATGGGTCTCACATTTTGCCACGCCCAAGGATCTGATGGACGATTCGGCTCAACCACCACAGGTTGACGATGAGGCTTCTGACGACGCCGAGGACGGCTGATTCAGCAATTGGGTTTGACCCAACACCAACTTCTGGGTACTTTTTCTTGTCTTGCGCGGATTTCGACCGCGTCAATCTTACGTATTTACAACGTTCCTTCAGACGCCTCTAAGCGCCCTGGGGCGGGGAGTCATTGGCTCAATGAGCAATCGTCTGCTGTCGAGGATCGGCATAGCGGCGGCCGTCATAATCGGCTCCATCATTCTACTGTGGCCGACGATCCGGTTTTGGTCACTCGACGACCAAGAGCGCCAGGCAATGCGAGAGGGCGAACCACAACTGTTCCGCCGTCTGCAAAACGAAGCGGTCAAACAGGGGTTGGACCTCCAGGGCGGCGTATACATGGTCCTGGAAGTTGATCCTGAAGGCACGCTTGTCGACTTGCAGGAGTTGGATGACGCCACCGAGGGTGCCAGACGCATCGTCGAGCAGCGCGTCAACCAGTTTGGCGTCGCCGAAGCCAACGTACAACGTGTCGGCGAGCGACGGATCGTAGTCGAGCTGCCTGGAATTGAGGACATCGAAACTGCGATGGACTTGGTTGGCAAGACAGCGCTCCTGGAGTTCAAGCTACTGCGCCCAGCCCAGGAGTTCCAGACGGTTTTGGCGCGGATCGACCAGGCCATCGGGGCTGTTGAGGATACCACCGTCCAAGAAGACGCGGCGACTGACACTACTTCTGCATCTGCGACTGCTACAACAGAGCAAAAGACGACCGATGACGGGCAGGAACCGTTGGGCGCGTTTGACGAACCACTATCCGAGTCAGACAGTCCGGTCGATGAAGGTGGTTTTGACGCCCCAACAAAAAGAGCCGCAGCACGGTTGTCTGAGCTTCTGGTTCGGATCGGTGATACAGACTTTGCGGTTCGCGTAATCGACATTCCCAGAGTCGAGCGGATTTTTGCCGAAGCCAGCGATCGCAGGGGGCTTATTCCAAGCGGCGCACAGTTCGCGTTCGGTCGGTCAGAGATTATCAACGGTGAAGAGATGATGCCGCTCTACTATATGCACCGAAGAGCAGAGCTGACCGGTGCAGCGGTGGCCGACGCCCGCGTTGGTCGAGGGTCTCCGATGTCCCGCAACGCCGGAATGCCGGTGGTCAATTTTGAGGTGAAAGACGACTCGTCAAGGGTTTTTGCTCGGATAACAGGAGCGAACGTCGGCAAACGTCTGGCCATCGTTTTGGACGATATGGTGCAGTCCGCCCCGGTAATACAGGACAGGATAGCAGGCGGCTCATCTGAGATTACAGGAATGGGCGATGAGGCCGAAGCCAGAAGTCTGGCCATCTCCATTAGAAGCGGCGCACTTCCAACGGCGGTGACGATGGAGGAGACCAGGTACGTCGGCCCGTCATTAGGTGCCGACTCTATCGCCGCAGGCAAGCAGGCGCTTCTGGTGGGTTTTGCGCTGGTTGTCCTTTTCATGGCGCTGTACTATCGCGGTGCAGGGCTGATCGCCGACAGCATGCTGATCCTCAACATGCTTTTTATTATGGCGACTCTGGCATATTTCGGAGCGACTCTGACTCTTCCAGGAGTTGCTGGGCTGATCCTTACTATAGGCATGGCTGTTGACGCCAATGTTCTGATTTTTGAGAGGATGCGCGAGGAGTGGGCGCGGCTCCAAGGCGGCGAGCAGCAGCGAGGCATGGTCCGCACCGCCATTAGCGAGGGTTACGGTCGCGCATCTTCGGCGATCTGGGATGCCAACATCACAACTTTTATCGCAGGCGCTGTCCTCTACCAGTTCGGCAGCGGGCCGGTCCGTGGTTTCGCGTTGGTCCTCCTGGTGGGTATCATCTCCAGCATCTTTACAGCTCTGTTCGTCAGCCGTGTCGTTTTTGAGGTGCTGACCAGTACTGGTATACTAACCCGGCTCAACTTTGGAACCTCTCTGGTCCGGGGCACCAGGATCGATTTCCTGAGCTTCCGACGCAAAGCTGCAATCGTCTCCGCTGCTGTTATCGGCATAGGAATCGCTTCTATAGCGATCCATTCAGGGCTGAAGCTTGGAATAGATTTTGCCGGTGGAACGCGCCTTGAAGTGGCTTTTAGTGAGGCTGTGCCGATAGAGGATATCAGGAGTTCGCTCTCGTCTGTGGAGCTTGGTGGCGAGTCCTATGACCTAAGCGCAAGTGAGATCAAAGAGTTTGGCAGCCCCACCGACATTCTCATCCGTGTGCGCGACCTGCCGGACCTCACAGTCGGCCAGACCGATTCATTGGTGCGCGACAAGATCGGCAATGCGTTTTCAGCGCAGTTAGCAGAAGGCGACTGGGCGCGGAATGTTGAGACGGTAGGACCAAAGGTCGGCAGCGAGCTTAAGTCCAACGCTTTTTGGGCGGTTATAGTGGCGCTGGCCGGGATTTTGGGATACGTCTGGGTGCGATTCAAGCAGTTGGCGTTCGCAGTTGCCGCCATCGTCGCTCTGATCCATGATGTTCTCATCGTCTTGGGTGTATTCAGTCTGGTGGATCACGAGATTACTCTGGCTGTAATCGCGTCGGTCTTGACTGTCGTTGGTTATTCGCTCAACGACACCATTGTTGTATTTGACCGCATCCGCGAAGGGCTCAAAAGTCTGAGGCGCGAGCCATACCGCGAGATACTCAACCGGAGTATAAACGAGACTCTGTCCCGTACACTTATGACATCCATCACCACACTTTTGGTGGTCGTGTGTCTCTATACATTGGGTGGTCAGGTAATCAGGGACTTCTCGTTCGCGTTGCTAGTAGGTGTTCTGGTGGGAACCTACTCGTCGATATTTGTTGCTGCGCCGGTCGTCGCAGCGTGGCATGACCGACAGGACGCCAAATCGCTTGGTGGCAGGTCCGCATAGACTTGGTGCCTGACCTGGGCGGATTCAGTCTGCCCTATGATACTGTAATGCCGGTGTGTTGATGCTGTTTTCAGTTCGATCGTAGGATATTCGATGGGACATCTCGACTGGCGATTTGGGTGAGATACGGGGTATAAAACCCCTTGGAGTAGATAGATGCCAACATACGACTACCGCTGCACCGAATGCGGTCACGAGTTTGAAGAGTTTCAATCCATTACCGCCGACGCGCTAATCGAGTGCCCAGAGTGTAAGGGCGTCATTAAAAGGCTCATAAGTGCTGGCGGCGGAGTCATCTTTAAGGGTGCAGGGTTCTACGCCACCGACTACCGGAGTGAGTCGTACAAGACAGCCGAAAAAAGCGACAGCGCGAGCGGTAACGGATCGAGCAAGATCGATTCTTCCTCGTCAGACAAATCGTCATCCTCGTCAGAATCGTCGTCAGAATCGTCGTCAGAATAACCCGGTCGGCACCTCTGGATTGGGCGCATTCATTCTGTTACACCGACTGTCGGGTTGATCCCTTTGACCGGTCGCAGAGCGGTTGGGAACAAATAGACCAGGTTTAGCGTGCAAGGCCAGGTGCTGGGTGTTGAGTTGCTGTGGCGTTGCGCCGATTACAGGAGGAGAGGCATGGTACGGACGAGAGTTGTTGGTTGCGCGGCAGTGGCGGCGGTCGCCGTCTTGGCCGCAGCAGGTTGCGGCGAGGATAACTCCCCAGAGGCGTTGTTGGGCAGGGGGCACGCGACCACAGCGCGGCTATCGGTGGAGTCCGATATTCCGTCATCGGATCTGGCGCAGGGAACAGAGGCGCTCGAAAAATTCCTCAGACGCTACCCTGAGCACACCAACCTGGACAGCGCCCAGTTTATGCTGGCTTCGCTATACCTGGCCGGGCAAAAGTTCGATGAAGCCGCCCAGATGCTCATCGACCTTCAAGCTGCGCACCCCAAGAGCAGATATGCGGTGCGTGCGCTGGTGTTGGCTGCCGACGTGTTTGAGAACCGCCTCTCTGACGCCAAGAAAGCCCTGGCGGCGTGTGAGCGGCTGGTGGAGCAGTATCCCGAGCACGATTTTGTAACAAACGGGTCAGCAGCGTGGTTGCTAAACAACGTCGGCAAATCACCTGAAGAGTGGGATATCCCGTTCCCAACAGACTCTGTGGCGTCGTCGGACAAGTCGTAGTGATGAGGGCGTGGTGCGAGTCGGTTCAGGCACATCTCCTGTGAGTGTGGGTCGAATGGCGGCACTCATTACCACCGCCATGTTGTCGCCTTTAGTAGCGAAGGGCGCTGACATCGCGGTGTCACTATCGTCCTCGGTGGACCGAGCCCAAGTCCCTCGTGATGGGCAGATAACCCTCACTGTAACAGCTAGTTGGGATGGCCCAGCCGACGCGCTCAGGTTCGACTGGCCCACAGCCCCCGTAGCAACCAATCTGGTGCTAATGGGCAGCAATTCAGGGGTCGGGAGTTCATCGAGCACCAAAGGGCCGGTATCGTCAAAACATTATCGCTACACATTCGCGCCGACGGAGATAGGGCACGCGACCATCGACGCGGTGTCGCTAGGTTGGTGGCCTTCTACAGACACCACGTCATCGGTTAGGATTCTGCGGACCCAACCGGTTGTGGTCACAGTGGGTCCATCGAGCAAGAGCGTTGAGACTTGGGACTGGATAGATATAGCTTTGGTCGCTGCGGCAGTGGGAGTCGCCGTTTTTTTGACCTGGAGTGTGAAAAGAAAGCGGCGTCCGAAAGAGATTACTGACACCAGCGAAGGGGCGCGTGCTGGTTTGGAAGCGGCGTTGGAGCGGTTGCCAACCATCAGGATCAGCGGTGATTCAGCGGGGTGCTACCAGTACCTGTGGACGACTTTGGCGGGTTACATAGAGACGCGCTGGTCGCTGGAAGCGGTTGGCCGCTCGACAGAGGCGGTTGGTAAGCAGCTTGACCAGATAGATGATATAAAAGCCGAACACGCTCAAGCGTTGAGGGAGACTTTGGAAAGCTACGACCACAGCCGATTCGCCCCTGGACGCCTCGACGCGGCGGCACTAGACAGGGATGTAGAATCGCTACGCCATCTGGTAGACATGGTTCTTTTGGACAGCACTAGAAGGAGTGAGAGCGCATGACCACGCAGATAGAGACACCAACTTCCGACACCGAAATTCGTCGCCTAAACGAGCAGATCACCGAGCAGAGCCAATTCGTGCAGTCGGTGATGGACGAGATAGGTGGAGTCATCGTCGGTCAACAGACGATGGTGGAACGACTGCTGATCGGGCTGTTTAGCGGCGGGCATGTTCTTTTGGAGGGGGTGCCTGGGCTCGCAAAAACGCTCACCGTCACCTGCCTCTCGCAAGTGATAGACGCGCAGTTCCAGCGGATTCAGTTCACGCCGGATCTTCTACCAGCCGATGTCGTCGGCACTCAGATTTACGACCCGACCACCGGCTCGTTCTCACCCAAGAAGGGGCCGATATTTGCCAACATTGTCCTTGCTGACGAGATAAACCGTGCGCCTGCCAAAGTGCAGAGTGCTCTGTTGGAGGCGATGCAGGAGCACCAGGTCACCATCGGCGATCAGACCTACGAATTGGGCGATCCCTTTTTGGTGCTGGCAACGCAGAACCCGATTGAGCAAGAGGGCACCTACCCGCTTCCTGAAGCGCAGGTCGATCGTTTTATGCTGAAAGTGGTGGTAGACTACCCCTCCAAAGCCGACGAGCGGCTTATAATGGACCGGATGACGGCAAAGGAGCCGCCAAGCGTGAGGTCTCTAATCAACCCAGAGGACATAGTCCGTGTCCGCGACCTGGTCAGAAGCATATACATTGACGACAAGATCAAAGACTATATCGTGGATGTGGTATACGCCTCCAGGGAGCCTGAAGCCTGGGGACTCACTGAGCTAAGACCTCTCATTCAGTACGGCGCGTCGCCTCGTGCGACCATCTGGCTCGCCCTGGCCGCAAAAGCGCAGGCTTTCATCCAGAGGCGCGGTTTTGTTACGCCTGATGATGTGAAGCTCATCAGTATGGACGTTCTGCGGCACAGAATCATCCCGACATACGAAGCCGAAGCCGAAGAGATCACCGCTGAGGACCTGGTCACGAAGATATTTGAAACTGTAGAAGTGCCTTGATTGCCGGCATTAGCGGGTTGCTGTGAGCGACTGATGGAGACGAGGTGTTAATGGAGAAAAGGTCTGGCATAGCGATGACGCAGGGCTCGAAGAACCGATAGACAGAAAATGGATACCCAGGAGATACTAAAAAAAGTCCTCAGGATTGAGATCAGGACGCGTCGCTTGGTCAACTCAATCCTGTCAGGCGAATACCACTCGGCCTTCAGGGGCCAGGGGATGGAGTTCGCCGAGGTTAGGGACTACCAGCCCGGGGACGATGTAAGGACGATCGACTGGAACGTCACAGCGCGGATGGGTCACCCGTTCGTAAAAGTCTTCCACGAGGAGCGTGAACTGTCAGTAATGCTCATGGTGGACGCCTCATCGTCAGGTGAGTTCGGTACTGTCGAACGGATGAAGCACGAGATCGCAGTGGAGATCTGTGCGCTTCTAGCTTTTTCTGCGATAAGGAACAACGACCAGGTTGGGCTCATTATTTTCACAGACGAAATAGAGACGTTCATCCCGCCCAAAAAAGGGCGTCGCCATGTCCTACGTGTGATCCGCGAACTGCTGTGGCACTACGACCAGACGGACGACCGGACGAACAAGAAAGCCACCGCCCATAAGACGGATGGAACCGACGAGGGCAAAGAGACGTCGGAGTCGGGGACCCGAGGTCTTCGACTGAGCGCGGTAACCGCCGTTGTTGGCGCATTGGCGACGAGCGTTGGGGGTTGGCTATTTGGTCTACAGACCGCATCCCTGATCGCGGCTTTGACCATCATCAGCACTATCATGGTTTTTGCGGCAGACGACAGAAGCCGCCATCAGGGTCGGGGGACCGACATCCGTGGGGCGCTTGACTACCTGAATCGCGTCGCCCGCAGACGAGGAATCGTGTTCCTGATATCGGATTTTTTGGAGGACGCCAGCCAGTACGAGCAGGTTCTAAGAATCGCCAATCGACGTCACGACCTCATCGCCATAACAGTCACCGATCCTGCCGAGGTAGATATTCCCAAGGTGGGTCTAATAGATCTTGAGGACGCAGAGACCGGCGAGCGGATACTTCTGGACACCGGAAGTCGCCGCGTCCGCGAACAGGTGTTCGAATATCAGGACGAACGGCGTCTGACGCGTCAGCGTCTATTTCAGCGCACCGGGGTGGATTCGATTGATGTCTTTACCAACGACGAGCCGCAGGATCAGCCCTACGTCCGTCCATTGATGCGTTTTTTTGAGGCACGGGCCAACCGGGTATGATAGCAGCCGACAGACTGAGGGTTTTGGAATTGAAAAGCATATCTGCTGCGCATTTTGGTCCTCCACGCTGGGCCTGCGCGATCACGCTTCTCGCTGTGGCAACACTTTCTGGCTGTGCAGCGACCGGCGGTCCCGGTCCTGATACGCTCAAGTCCTATGGACAGACGCTCCTTAACGCTGGTCTATATTCAGAGGCCGCCCAAGTGTTCGACAGGTATGTGGAAACACCAGGGGTGTCCGACGCCAAGAAAGCCAACATCCAACTGCTACTGGCGCGAGCATTTCTGGACCAGGCCCACGACTACGAATCGGCGCTAGCTCGTTTTTTGTGGATAGAGCAGTTTGCCAAGAAATTCGGGCGTATGTCCGAAGTGCGGCGCGGGAAAATCACAGCCTTGGAGAGGCTCGGAAGGTCTACCGATGCGCAGTTGGCGCTAGAGCGCGCAGTCTCGCCCGACCGCGACAGACCTGGCGATTCAAACGCTGAGATCGTCCTCGCTCGGTTGGGCGATCGGACGATTACCGAGAACGATCTGCGCCGGGTGTTGGATACCATGCCACCAGAGGTGCGGCAGTCATACGACTCCGCCGACAGAAAAGGCGAGATGGTCAAACAGCTTGTGGCCAGGGAGTTACTGGCGGATGCGGCCAGACGGCGTGGATTTGATCGCGAACCGGTTGTAGCCCGACAGATAGCCGAGTTCGAGAAAGACATATATAGCCGACGTGTCATTGAGGAAGAGCTCGCCCAACGCGTCCAGATCACCGGGATGGACATAAAAAACTTTTACGAGGCCAATAGAGATCGCTATAAAGACGAAGAGGATAGGTCCGTCAAGCCGTTTGGTGAGGTAGAACAGACGGTCCGGCGGGACACAGAGATCGCAAAACGCCAGGAGGCGGCGGACTCGTTCGTGAACGAACTACTCAAAACCGAAGACGTCACTCTTTACCTCGACCGTCTGGAGTGAACGCACTCCAACGGGTGGCGTGACGAGGAGGACTCACTTTGATTGAAGTTGACCATCTGACCAAGCGCTACGGCTCGTTTACGGCTGTTGACGACGCGAGTTTTCGTGTCGAGAGCGGCCAAGTCCTTGGGTTTTTAGGATCAAACGGGGCGGGCAAAACCAGCACAATGAGAATCTTGACCTGCTTCTTGCCCTTAAGCGAAGGTGCAGCGCGGGTCGCAGGGTTCGATGTGACCACCGAGTCGATGGAAGTCAGAAAGCGGATCGGCTATCTGCCCGAACACCCACCGCTATATGACGACATGAACGTCAAGGATTACGTCGATTTCTGCGCTCAGATTAAGAGCGTAAAACCCGGGGACCGTGCATCAGCAGTCAGCAGCGCCATCGACCGCACAGGTTTGGGCGAGCGCCGCACGCAAATAATCGGCACACTCTCCAAAGGCTACCGCCAACGCGTTGGCTTGGCGCAGGCGCTGGTCCACAACCCCGAGGTGCTGGTTTTGGACGAGCCGACCATCGGACTTGATCCAGCGCAGATCAAAGATGTTCGCGAGCTGATAAAGGGTTTGGCAGGCGACCACACCGTCATTTTGAGCACACATCTGCTCCCGGAAGTTAGCATGACCTGTCAGGCCGTTGCCATTATCAACGATGGCCGTATTAGGCTCACCGATACCGTAGAGCATCTAGGTCAGCGCCACCGCCGGTTGGAGATTTCTGTTTCAGGGGCCTCCGGCGAGGCGATTGAGGCGCAGCTATCTGACCTTCCAGGCGTAAGGCACGTATCTATGTCCGACGTTGGTTTTACGGTTGACACCGAATTGGCCGAACAGACCCGCGAGGCCCTGAAGGGCACCGCAGAGACAAACGGCTGGACGGTGGATGAACTGGAAGACCAGCCGCTGACATTAGAAGAGATTTTTCTGCGGGTGATCAGCGAGGAGGCCCAAGTATCATGAGAAATGTCCTTGCGGTATTCAAGAAAGAGATGGGAAGCTACCTCCACTCTCCAATCGCGTATGTCCTGACTCTGATCTTTCTGATCTTGACAGGCTACTTTTTCCAGAGCGCGATGAGTATGCTCAGCGACTATTCCAGCGCCTATCCAGCCTACATGCAGCAGTATGAACAGATGCGCGGTATGGGCCCTCCTCCCCCCCCTCCCAACGTCGATGTCCATGTGATTAGCCGGACCTACGGCACGATGATTATCATCCTGCTTTTCTTGGTGCCTATGCTCACCATGAGGACTTACGCCGAAGAGCAGCGAATGGGGACGATGGAGCTTTTGATGACATCTCCCATCACGCCGATGGAGACCCTGTTGGGCAAGTTCTTCGGCGCGCTGGGCATTTTTACAGCCATAGTGGCACTGACTCTGATATATCCGATCTTAATCACCGTCTACGCCGACGCTGGCAGCCGACCAGATTGGGGTGCGCTGTTTGCGACCTATCTAGGGCTGTTTCTGTTTGGTGCGGCGTGCCTTTCCATCGGCATATTTGCTTCGTCACTTACCGAGAATCAGATTATCGCAGCGGCGATGTCGTTCGCACTTCTTCTGATGCTGTTTGTGATTGGCGTCTCAGGCCAACGGCAGGCCAACTTCTCGTTCGGGCAGTTCCTACTATACCTGTCCATCACAGGTCACATGGACAAGTTTCAGCGCGGCGTCATTGCGGTGAAGGATCTGGTCTACTACATCTCCATGGCATCTTTCATGCTATTCGTGACTAACCGGGTCCTTGAGGCCAAACGGTGGAGGCAGTGATGAAGCAATATCGACCGTTATTGGCAGCTACAGGACTGGTTTTGGCGACTGATGGGATAGTCGCATGGATCAACGATGCTGGCACATGGGACTGGAGTGTTACCTGGATTTTGGGAACCGCTCTTATCGCGATGGGCCTAAGTCTCAGGCTGGAGAAACCAGAGAACACCGCCTTTATGTCCGCCGCCGCAGCTATCGTGCTCCAGGTAGTGATTGTCGCGGTTTGGGGCAGGGACATCGGCCTTCTCTCCGTCACCGGTTCGATCTGGTCGTTTCTGTTTTTCGTTGTGATAGTGCTCGTGCTCGTAGGCGTCGCGATTTTCAGCACGTTTACCGGTAGAGCGTCCTCTGAAGGTGCCAACTTCTGGGTTGCTGTGTTGGCGTCTGTTGTGTTGGCAATCCTCATTAATCTCATAGCCGACAAACGTTTAGGACAGCGATGGGACCTGACCGAGAACAGGCTCGAAAGCCTCTCGGAACAGACTCTGACCCTCCTTGGGCATCTGGAAACCGACATCACCGTCACGGCGTTTTTCCGCGACTCCGATCCGCAGCGCGGCGCCTATGGCGACCTGTTGTCCAGGTACGCTGACGCGTGCGCCCGGTTCGACTACACGATCATCGATCCAGACAAAAACCCGACGATGGCGCGGGAGTACAACATCGCACCATCAGGCAATACCATCGCCGTGGAGACGCCCAACAACCGCGAGGTCATATCCGAAACCGGCGAAAAAGACCTTACAGGCGCGCTGATTTTGGTGACCCGATCGGTGAAGAACACCATATACGTCACTCAGTGGCACGGCGAACCTACTTTCGCCAAAGGTTTGGTCTCCTTTAACCAGGCGCTTACCGACCTCAAATACGACGTCCGGGCGATCAACCTCTCTGAGGAGCCGATCCCTTCAGACGCCAAAGCGGTATGCATAATCGGTCCCAAGACGCCGTTTCTCAAGGGCGAGCTCAAACTTCTTAAAGATTATCTGGCAGCCGGCGGTGAACTTCTGGCGATGTTGGACCCAGACACGATGGCCACGGGACTAGATGAGCTTCTCAATCCTTATGGCATCACGTTTGGGCACGACGTCATTGTCGAACCCGAGTTGGGGCTGACCCCCTACGGTATTCAGATCGTAGGCGTCAACACCTACGTCAGAGGCACAAAATACAGTCGCCACGAGATCGTCAAAGACCTGACAGAGGCCGGGATGCCCACGGCGTTCAACGCTGTACAAACAGTGACGTGGGCTATGTCGGACGAAACGGTGTCTCAGGAGGTCCACAATATCCACGGCACTGAACTGGTGACTGTAGGCACGGCAAACTCGTGGGTCGAACCTAATGTGGGCGTCCTTTTTGACGAGGGTCGTCAAGTTGACCCAAGCGCAAAGCGCAAAGGACCGTTCACCATCGGGTATGCGGTGACCGCAGACCCGACCAACGCCTTGGCTGATTCCGAGGACTTGACTCGCATCGTGGTTTTCGGTGACGCTGACGTGGCAAACGACAAGCAGTTCCGCTGGGGCGGCAACCAGGACCTTGTGGTAAACACGGTCAACTGGCTGACTCAGTCTATAGAGCTGATTTCGATTCAGCCAAGGGCACCAGGTCTTAAACCGGTGACGCTGACCAGAGATCAGGGTGCCGGGATATTCCTGATGTCTGTATGGCGCTTTCCCGCGATCATTTTTGTCCTTGGGATGGCTTTCTGGTGGTGGCACCGTAGACGATAGCGATCGGTTCACCGGGGACCGTCTGTTTGGTCCCCGGTGTTTCCGACAGGAGCAGATATGGCAGAGTCGAAGTCAAGATCGCGTACGGCCCTACTGGCAGTTTTTGCGTTGGGGTTGGGATTTTACGCCTACTACGGCGAGATGGAGCGCGAGAGTGTCGAAACTCCGCGTGACACCAAAGACCTTTTTGACATGAGCTACAGCGACATCAAAGCGGCGGTGATCGTCTCGCAAAACGATACGCTGAGGGCCGAGAGATCGGATCAGGGCGGTTGGACACTGATAGACCCGGTGGCGGACCATGCCAACAAGCAGGCATGGAACTCGATCGGCACCTCATTTAGTCGCGCCCGACGCAACCGGGACGGGTGGCGTGTCAGTACCCCTGACAGCCTTGCCCTCTTTGGCCTCCTGAACCCCACCACAAGCGTGAATTTTGAGCTGGACAGCCTCACTACACGGAGCATCTACCTCGGTCGCAAGACCACAACCTCAAACCACGTATACGCCCGCTGGGAAGACTCCACCGAGGTCTTCACCGTCGGCGACATACTTTTGACCAACACCGACAAACCTGTCAAAGATTTCAGGAGCACCGTACTGTTGCCCGAGGGCATCTCCGCCAGTGATATACAGTCGTTGTCGCTCACCCGGGATGGCGAGGAGCTGGCACTCACCAAGCAGGATATCAAGTGGCGGCTGCTGTCGCCCTCCCCATCAATGTTCGCCGATGCTGATTCGGTGATGGCGCTGGTGAACGCTGTTAACATGTCACCTATTCAAGCCTTCATAGACAACCCGATGCCCCTGGCCCGCTACGGACTGGAAAACCCCAAAGTCGCCATGACTCTGACCGACCGCAACGAAGAGGACGTGAGGCTTCTTATTGGCAAGCCCGCAGCAGGAGGGGCTGGTCGTCGATACATGAAGGACGCCAAACGTCCGCCGGTCCTGGTCGTGTCAGATGATGTTTGGAAGAACTCATGGCGGTCCATAGAGAGTCTGAGGAACACCAAAGCCGTTCATTTCGTGCGAAAAGACGCCAACGTCGTGGAGTGGCACTACGGAGCCGACAGTACAATAGTCGCCCAGGCAGATTCGGTAAGCATGTGGAGCCTACCAAGCCACGGCGATGTGGACGCCCACCGTCCGATTGTAAACACAGTTGTCGCTGCGGTTGACAGGCTTCTAGGCAAAGACCTCATAGTGAGCCCCAGGTCTCTAAAGCGCTACGGCCTAAACAGTCCAAGGCTCAGGCTACTTCTCAAGAACGGTGAAGATGTGTTGGTGGAGCTTTTGGTCGGCAGAAAAAGAGGCGAAACGACCTACGTAAAACCGGTGGACCTACCGGTTGTCTACGCCGTCGAGTCGGACATCGTAAAGGAGTTGTTCGTCTCTTTGGATGACCTTCTTCCACCGGAAAACAGTTTCACGGAGCCCCCGGCGTCCGAGTGACGTCAACGAGCGGTCGGCCCACCACAGTGAGGTCTGATGGAACGATGCGCCATCGGCTGTTTTTTGGAGCGGTTCTGTTTCTCATGGGCGTCGTCGCTTTCGCCGATGTCTCGGTCGAGGCGGGGGTGGACCGGCAGACGCTCCATGTGGGCGATCCTGTAAGCTACACGCTTACAATCACCTACGACCCCTCGGATTCTGTAGCCGATATCCCAACCGGCCTAAACCTCTCATCCCTCACAGTTCGCGATTTTTCGCTCAAGCGCGGTGTTCCTACCGGTGACGGACGTCTTTCCGATGTCGCTCTATATGTCGTCACTGTTTTTCGCCTCGGTCGGTTTGTCATCCCCCCGATTCCTGTGGAATATGTCACCGCTGATGGGCAGGTTGGCGAGCTGGTAACAGCACCAATTGAACTTACCGTAGAAAGCCTTGGTGTAGCTGCTGACGACAGCCTGAGGGGTATTAAGCCCCCGGTGACAGCCAAAGAGCAGATTCAACCGTGGGTGTGGGCATTGGTTGCGGCCCTCCTAGTGGCTGGTGTGGTGGCGGGCATCATTCTCTGGCGCCGCTCAGGCGACGAAGAGGTCGCTCCTGCTGAATACATAGAGCTAGATTGGCATGCCGAACTGTCCGCAATAGCCTCGATGGACCTGCTCTCACAAGGAGAGGTGCGGTTTCACTACGACAAAGTGAGCAGCATCTTCCGGCTCTTTTTGGGGCGGAGCTTTCGCTGCGACGTGATGGAGATGACTACAAGCGAGGTGAACTTGGCGCTGTCATCGGTGAATGTTGACGGCGGGCTGCTGGAGGCGATCTTGGTGATACTAAGCGAGTGTGACCTGGTAAAGTTCGCCAAACATGAGCCAATCAGCGGCGATGCCGCAACGCTGATCGACAGGGTGAGGGTTGTTATCGATACCGCTCAACCCAAGCCGACCATCAAGGACGAGGCCGCGGACGTGGTCGACGAACCTGAGGTGGTAGGCGCATGATGTTCTGCGGTGTTGTTCTCTTATTGGGTCGCTGAGGAATACTGGGAAATGCTTCAGTTTGTTCATCCTGAGTGGCTGGCTCTTCTGGCGCTGTTGCCGCTGTTAGCGATATGGCGGCTTGTTGTTTCGCGGCGAAGTGGTGGGCTCAAATACTCTGACATCAGCGCCCTTACGCAGGTGCGCCCATCACGTTGGCTGATCCTTCGACACACCGGGTTCTGGCTGCGTCTTCTGGCACTGAGCGTAATGGTCGCCGCGCTTGCCAGACCGCAGCTTGGATGGACCGATCAGAAGATCACCAGCGAGGGTATCGACATGATGCTGGCGCTGGATGTCTCCAGCTCGATGCAAGCCATTGATCTTGGCGAACAAGAGCGGATAGAAGTCGCCAGGGATGTTGCAGGGCGTTTTGTTTCCGATCGTCCCAACGACCGGATGGGGTTGGTGGTTTTCTCAGGCCAGGGCTTCACCCAATGCCCTCTAACTCTGGACCACCGGATACTGCTTAACCTGCTGAGTTCGGTGTCCATAACGATGGACGGCCAGCTAGAAGACGGTACCGCTATCGGGATGGCGCTGGCCATCGCCACCAACCGGCTTCGTCACTCCACCGCCAAATCCCGTGTGGTGATACTGGTGACTGACGGTGCAAACAACGCAGGTCTGGTGGACCCGGTGACCGCTGCTCGTGCCGCAGAAGCCCTGGATATAAAGGTCTACGCCATCGGAGTCGGAAAGCGTGGCCGCGCGCCGATCAGGGTAAAGCATCCGCTTCTCGGAGAGCAGATCAGATGGTTGGAGGACAGCATTGACGAGGGTGTCCTGATGAAAGTAGCGGACATCACCGGCGGGCGTTTCTACCGCGCGACATCACAAGACGCCCTTGTAAACATCTACGAACAGATCAACGCACTTGAAACCAGCGAAATAGAGACCCAGGAGATAAGCCGACACGAGGAGTTGACATTTCGCTTCTCGCTTCTGCCGATAGCTTTGGGGGTTCTCCTTTTGGGTTTCGTGGCGGACAACACCATTTTTCGGTCGGTGCCATAAAAGGATCAGATGACCAACGTAGTTTTAGATGCGCTGCTCGAGATATGGGCTGAGCCTTGGGCTTTTTGGATGCTGGCTCTCGTGCCGGTTGTGCTCATGGTCTTTGCCATCGCAATGCGTCAACGAAAAGCCGCTCTGGCGCTGTTCGGCAACTTGGCGCTTGTAAGCAGGATGGCAGGCGGGATCGATGGTGGGCGGCGCGTGGTGAAGGCGGTGGTACTCGTCGCAGCAAATGTGTTCCTAGTGCTGGCCGCAGCGAGGCCGCAGTGGGGATCGGAGCTGCAACTCGCGCAGCAGGAGGGTGTGGACATCGCTCTCTTGATCGACGTGTCGTATTCCATGCTGGCCCAAGACATCAGACCCAGCCGTCTCGATTGGGCGCGTCACGGCATTTCAGGCCTCTTGAACCGTTTGGAGGGCGACCGGATCACGCTCATCCCATTCACCCGCAAAGCCCTAATCCTCTACCCGCTGACGCTCGACTACGGAGCGATCCGCACGCTCCTGCCAAATCTTGGTCCAGAGCTTTTCAGCGAGGACGAGCAGGGCACCGCTCTCGGTGAGGCCATCAAAACAGCGTCTCGCGTGTTCGATCAACAATCGCGCAAGTACAAAGTCATTATCCTGATGAGCGACGGTGAGGATCAAGCGAAATCGGACCCGCGCACCCGCGCCCCTGATCCGGTCGAGCAGGCCGAAGCCGCAGCCGACCAGGGGGTCGTCATCTATACTGTAGGCATCGCATCCCCCAAGGGTGAGCTGATCCCCAACAGCAAGAATTCAGGCGACCGGTTTCTAAAGGACTCCCAAGGCAGCGTTGTCAGAACCAGGCTCGATGAGGACAAGCTCAGGCGCATAGCTCTGGCCACAGGTGGTGCCTACTATCGAACTACACTGGCACAGGATGAGCTTGATGAGATATACGACGACATCTCATCCATGGAAAAAAAGGAGCAGCAGAGCCTCCAGCGCACACACCGCGAAGACAGGTATCCGGTACCGCTGGCGATCTGTATTTTTCTACTGGTGATCGAGATGTTGGTCCCTGATCGCCGCCGAAGCCTGTCAGATCAGACAGGAGACGTTAGGGCATGAGATACCTAGGATGGCCTACAACTGTGGTCGCTGTTCTGATTCTGTCAGGATGCGGTGAACTCCATTGGCGCGATCCTGTCGCCACCAAGGTAGCCGCCGGCAACCGAGCATTCGCCGAAGGTGACTTCGATCAAGCACAGCTAGCCTATCAGGACGCAATGCTCGACGCTGACGAAGACCTCCCTGAGATTCAGTTCAATCTGGGCGACGTGTTGTTTACCAACCGCAAACCCGACGAGGCGCGTGGGTCGTTTGACAGGGCGATCGCCGGGGGTTCGCTTCCACTACAGGCGATGGCAAATTACAACATCGGCAACGCGCTTTTTCACGAGGACAAGTGGACTGAAGCGATTGAGGCCTACCAGCGCGCGTTGGAGCTTGATCCGACCGATGAAGACGCCAAATACAACTTGGAGCTGCTCCTGGCCAAACTGGCCGAGCAAGCCGACAAAGCAGAACAGGGAGATGGGGAGAAAACCGACACCCCTAAAGCCAGCGACTGGGCCAAACGGCGCGCCGCTCGCGCAGAGATGTTGGCCAAGGAGGGTCACTTTACCGAAGCGGCACTGATCATGTCCAGGACGCTTGAGGCTGAACCCAACGCCGCTGGCGAACTTGGAGATTTTTCAGAGAGGCTCGATCAGCTCCAGACGATCATGGACGAGATACCACCGCAGCCAGGCGCATTCCCACAGGCAGACGCACTGGTGGATGTCTCCGCAAAAACCTACGCCACATGGCGATACGGCTCTCAACACTATGAGCACGCGTTGAACTCAGTAAGCCAGGCGCTCACCTATCAGCCCAACCACACCAAAGGGCAGAAACTGCTAAAAGCCATCCAGGACCATCAGCAGAAAAAGCAGGAACAGCAGGAACAGCAGGGGCAGGAGCGTTTGGAACAGCAGCAGTCCCAAGACAGCGAATCGCAAGAAGAGCCCCAGGAAGAACAGGAGCAGGAGGCCGACGCAGCGCATGGTGAGGAGTCAGACGAAGAGCCGCCGAACGAACCTCAAACCGAAGACGACGCCCCAGCAGAAGAGATGACGAAGGAAGAGGCGCAGCGGCTCCTGGATGCGTTGGAGAAAGAAGAAGAGTCCGCCCAAAAGAACAAGAAACAGCGCGGCGGGCGGCGCTTTAGAGGCAAACACTGGTAGGCCATGACCTCCTTGGCGAAAATGTTGAGATGGGCAGCACCGCTGATAGCGTTATATCTTCCGGTCTGCGCGTTGGCGCTGACTGTGGAAGCCACCATCAACCGCAACCCGGTGCCCGTCGGTCACCAGGCGATTCTGACTCTAGAGATATCCGGCAACAAGATCGAAGCTCCATCACCTCCAAAACTTCCATCCCGCCGTGGCGTGATCATCACAGGGCCTGACAACGCCGGAACCAGCACATTAATAAACATCGTCAACGGCGCAATGACACGAACAACGACCCACAGGTTTCAGTGGAAGATACTGTTCCGGCGCCCTGGCGAGTACCTGGTTCCGCGATTCTCATTTAGAACCTCAGAGGGAACAGCGGAGTCCAAGGCCATCAAAGTATTGGGTGTCCTGGCAGCAGCACGGGGGACGCCAGCCGAAAAAGCTTTCATGCGCATCTCGCTGAGTGTCGCCGAGCCGTTCCGTGGTCAACCTCTGATGGCGACCTACACACTTTTTGTCCAGGGGCAGCCCAACGCCTCGGTCGAGCAGCATCCCACCTTTACCGGCTTCTGGTCCGAAGTGTTTTACTACACCACACAGACCGCCGCCGTCGAGCGAACTCGCGAGATAATTGATGGCATCTCCTACACATCGATCCCAATATTGAAAGTGCTTCTGATCCCCACCACCACAGGCGAATTGACGGTGGATGCGCTCAGGATGCGGGTAACCGTCCAGACTCCGACAGGTCGTCGCACATTCTGGGGGCCTGAATACCACACAGAGACATTGACCATCGCCAGCCAACCCATGCCGCTCAAAGTAAAACCGCTGCCGTCAGGCGCTCCATCTGATTTCTCTGGTGCGGTAGGTCAGTTCGGGCTTGAGGCGACATCAGACAGAACCGACGTGAGCGAAGGCGACCCCATCACTTTGAGGGTGAGCGTGGTGGGGCAAGGCAACCTCAAGACTGCTGGTGATCCGACTGCGCCCAGAATGACCGATTTCCGCGTCTACGATCCCCAGACGAGCTCTCAGATCAGCGTAGACGGCGGTGTGATGAAGGGTTCGAGAACCTACGAATACGTTCTGATCCCAGAGGCGGCGGGCAGGGCGGTGATTCACCCGTTTAGGATGCCCTATTTCGATCCGGAGCGAGAAACCTACAGGATCGCCAAAACCTCGCGTATAGACGTGATCGTCGCCAAAACAACCGCCGATCCCACACAGCCACAATCGGTGAGTTTAGGACTGACGCAGCGGCAGATTGAGGCGTTGGGCAGTGACATAGCCTATATAAAACCAGATCTGACCAAACTGAAGAACAGCTCATGGCGGCTCTACCATGCCCCTGGCTATTTGTGGTGGCACCTGCTCCCACCCCTGTTCGTGGTTGCGGCATACGGGGTTCGCTCCAGAAGACGGTGGTTGGGGCAGGACGTTGCTCGTGTAAGGGCAACGCGTGCCGCCGGCGAGGCGCGTAGTCGCCTCAAAACCGCAAAAAAATTTCTGCGATCAGACGAGCCCGACGTGTTCTACTCAGAGATCGCCCGCACGGTGACTCAGTTCGTCGCGGACCATACCGACTCCAGCGCCCAGGGGATGACCAGCCCTGTGGTATCACAGGGCCTTAGCAGCAGCGGCATTAAGCCAGAGTTGACTAGCGATATGGTCAACGTGCTGGATGCATGCGATGCTGCCAGGTTTTCGCCCACCAGCTCTGAAACCGAGGCGATGGAGCAGCTTTTTGCACGCACCTCCAAACTGATGCAGGACCTATCCAAGGCGATGAAGCCATGAGGTGGGCAGCCGGAATCATGTTTCTCGCCATCGCCGCTCCCACCATTGCTGTAGCGTCGCTCCCTGATTCTGCTTTGGCATCCTACAACCTCGGCAACGTCAGCTACGCGGACGGTGGATGGGATGAGGCGGTTGCCCTTTATGAATCCGCCATCAAGAACGGCGGTTCTGATCCAGCCCTCCACTACAACCTCGGCAACGCCCATTTCAAACTCGGCGATTTGGGACGAGCTATCCTCAATTATGAGCGGGCATACCGGCTGAACCCGTCCGATCCCGACATATCGCACAATCTGGAGTTTGCAAGACAGTTCACCCAAGACAAGATCGAACTCACGTCCGAGCAACAGGCTTTTGAGTTCGTGCGGAGTATATTTGGGGCCGCCGACCCGAACGTGCTGCTGACCGTCGCTACTTGCTCGTATGTTGGCGTTTGCCTGCTGTTTGTGCTTTTTTTTGCTGGAGTGCAGCTGTCCCGGCGTTGGTGGCTGATGGTCGCCTGCCTGACGGTGGTTCTCGCTGTCACCGGGGGTGGAGTCGCAGCGGAGCGCTGGCTGTGGCAGGACGGATCATCTGCGGTCGTGTTGGCTGCCAAAACCGATGTGCGCTTCGCTCCAGACGAACACGCCGACGTGGGCTATGTGTTCCATGAGGGCTCCAAAGTTCTTTTGGACCGGCGGCTGGATGGGTGGGTGAGGGTGCGTTTGGGTGACGGAAGAGGTGGATGGGTGAACCAGAGCGCTGTGGAGGTGATAGTGTCCACATACGGGATCGATACTGCGGAGCGGATAGCAGAATGAGACGTGTATTTCTACCGCTGATTCTCGGGTTGGCGTTCTTTTTGGCCACTAGCCACGGATATCTGCATCCCGACCATCTCGAACTGCTTAGGACCGCTACTGGCGAGCGCCTTGATGTTGCGATGGGACGAGCGATTCAACAACACAAAGCCGGTGAGTTGACCCCTGATAACATAGACTGGCTGTCGCGCTTAGCGCTTGGTCGCGCCCAGAAAGAGCCTGATGTTCGCGGTGGACTAATTACGTTTGTCGGGCAGCTTGGCCGATCTCAAGATGTTCCCAAGGTAATCCCTTTCCTGCGCGACCAGAATGCCACTGTGCGAACACACGCTGGCCAGGCACTTGGCTGGATCGGCGATCCAAGCGCTTTAGCGGCGATAGAGAGCGCCCGAAACGCAGCGACTGACACCTCTGATCCGGCTGTAGCGCAGGAGCGCTGGATACTGACTTACGCGGTGGGCGCCCTCTCACTCAGGCGTGACCTAACCACCGGATCAGACACCCAAAACCTGGACCGGCTTAGGGATGTAGTGATGTCTGAGCCCCACTGGCTTATAAGGTCCGATGCGCTTCGCGTTCTCGCTGGCATCAAAAACAGAGCGGCGTGGAACATCTTTTTCGATTCGTCCAGCCGCTGGCACACCCCGGCAGCCTACCGCGATCACCTGGCGATGCAGTTCATGGCGCGCTATCAGTTGGACACTGGGGGCTGTACCCTAGCGCTATCGACCAGAAATGAAGAGGAGCAGCTTTTTGGTCTTGACATACTCGCAGAGATCGGTGAAATGTCCGAGATAGGCCAGTTGACTTCGATCATGTATACCGCCGAAAGCGAACTAGTAAGAGCCGCCGCCAAGCACGCACTTGAGCGCATTGTAGCTCGCCAGTAGCCTCTACCCGGTCCTGAGTGTTACCGACCTCAAAGGAGCGTTTCCTCTCAATGGATTTAGACGTGACAGTTCCTGGGATCGGCACCATTCCTGGCGGATCCGGCCTGATACCGCTTACAGAGAGCAGCGACGGCCGCTTTTCTGCCGGGACAGACGGCGTACAAGCGATAGTCGCCACTGGCGACCGCAAAGTGGAGTTCGTCGCTTTTGAGAACCACACGCTTGCGCATGTGACCTCAGCCATGGGTTACCCAGCCTATTATCCGGTGCACTCTGTGAGGCTGGACGCCCCCGTCAAAGCTGTCCTGATGGACCTTGATGGCACCAGCGTCCGCAGCGAGGAGTTCTGGGTCTGGATCATCGAACAGACCACAGCCAGTCTCTTGGGCGATCCGTCCTTCAGCCTAGAACAGTCAGACCTCCCCCATGTCTCCGGTCACAGCGTTTTGGAGCACCTGTCCTACTGCATCGACAAATACTGCCCAGAGCGCAGTGTGGAAGACGCCCGCGACTTCTATTTTGAGCATACGCATCGGGAGATGGCGGCGATCATGGACGGCGGTGGACACCAAGGTGCATTTACGCCGACCGAGGGGCTAAAGGAGTTTCTCTTGGAGCTAAAAAGCCGGGACATCAAAATAGGCCTTGTCACCTCCGGGCTGTATGAGAAAGCCTATCCTGAAATTCTGTCTGCATTCCGAACCCTGGACATGGGCGATCCTGGTGAGGTCTACGACGCTATTATCACCGCTGGCTTTCCCCTTCGCAAAGGCACCGCAGGCACCCTGGGCGAGATGTCCTCCAAACCACACCCGTGGCTCTACGCCGAAGTCGTCCGCGTGGGATTGGGCATCCCGGTTGACGAGCGTCATCACATCATAGGGATCGAGGACAGCGGCGCGGGTATAGTCTCCATCCGTTTGGCCGGATTCACCGCTATCGGCTTTGATGGTGGCAACATCATCCAGAGCGGTACCAAACCGCTCTGCAACCACTACACCTCGGATTTTGCTGAGATTCTTTCGCTGCTCTGACTACCGCAATTGGATGTGCGGAGCGGTCTGCTAAATACTGTGCGAGCGCAGATACTTTTCAGCGACATTCATGAGAAGCTCGACGCCGATTGGCAGCGCCCCTTCGTCGATGTCGAACCTGGGGTTGTGGTGTCCGAACATAAGCCCCTTGGACTCGTTGCGCGATCCTACAAAAGCGAAGCAGCCAGGCACGTTCTTTAGAAAAAACCCAAAATCCTCACCTCCCATCGTCGGCACTTCACGCTCTGGAACAACAAAAGCTTCCCTCACTACCTCTACAGCAGACTCCCTCACCAGCGCCGCCATTTTGGGATCGTTGACTGTTGGAGGCACCATCCTGTCGTAAGTCCACTCAAACGCAGCGCCGAACGTCTTGCATATCCCGTTCACTGTGGACTCCACCATCCCCGGCAGCGCCTCCCACGCCTCATCGTCAAACGACCGAACTGTGCCCTCTAAGACCGCCTCTTCAGGGATAATATTATACCCCGTTCCAGCGTGGATGCTCGCGACTGTGACGACAGCCGGGTGCAGAGGACTGATCCGTCGGCTGACCACGGTCTGAAGCGCCGTGACGATGTGAGATGCTACCACCACCGCATCAATAGTGTCGTGGGGTATCGCCGCATGACCGCCTCTGCCTTTGATTACCGCACGAAAAAGGTCCACCGCCGCCATCTGGGGGCCCTCTGTGACCCCGATCGTCCCGACAGGCTGCTCATTCCAGAGATGAACACCGAACGCCGCGTCAACTTTGGGGTTCTCCAGAACGCCGTCAGCTATCATCTCCTCCGCGCCTTGCCCGCTCTCTTCAGCAGGCTGAAACACCCATTTTATTCGCCCTGGCAGCTCTTTCTGACGCATAATTTTGGCAGCGATGAGAGCCATCGACGTATGCCCGTCATGGCCGCACGCGTGCATCAAACCATCGGTATCGGAGCGGTAGGAGGTTTCTGAGAGTTCGTGGATCGGCAGCGCGTCCATGTCCGCCCTTAGCAGAACTGTCGGACCATCGGCCTCTGGGGTCATGGCAACCACACCTGTCCTCGCTACCCCCGTGGTCACTTCGTAGCCCCATCCCTTAAGCTTGTCGGCTACCATCGCCGCTGTGCGCTCCTCTTCAAACGCCAGCTCAGGGTGTTGGTGGAGATCGCGGCGAACCTCTATCAGTTCGCGTCGATCTTCGGCGGACAAGCTATGCTGATTCATCATATATCCTCAAGATGAATTTGAAATACCGATTCTAATGGGGTTAGTCTATCACTTAGGTCGACGACCGGCACCGACCAGCACGGACGAGCCTTTGGGGCCGATTTTGATCTCTTCGACATCGACCCCTGTCAACCCAGCCTCCCGCATCCATCCACCTACCTGCTTAGGCGACAGGCCCGCCCTAACACTCTCATCACCACCGCTATGCGCTGTCTTCACAATATCAGCCACTATAAGCCGTCCACCGGTTTTGAGTGTTCGCGCCATCTCAGCGACTGCACGACCTGGTTCCAACAGATGTCTTAGCACGAGCGAGCAGAAAGCAGCGTCGATCAGACCGCCTTTGACAGGTAGATCAAGCACATCCCCAAACTCCATTACGACATTGCGCCGTGAACTCGACTCCGCACGTTTCCGAGCGATTTTGAGCATCGGCTCAGACCTGTCAAGCCCGATTACCCGTCTGACTATCGGTGCCAAATGAAGAGCTATGGAGCCTGTGCCGGTACCTGCGTCCAGCGCCGACATCCCTGGTTTGAGCCCCGCCCTGGCCAGCAGGTTCTCCTCAAACTTCGGCGGAACGACCCCTTGTCGCAGCTCATCCCATTTTAGCGCTATGTCGTCAAACCTGCGCTCTGTGCGTCCAATCAGATCGGCTGCGAGGTCGTCAGGTGGATCGAACGGATCGATGTGCATCAGCAGGTCATCAACGTTTTCGTCTTCAGCTATCCCCCTCAACCACAGAGGTGCCAAACGAAGGCGATACTGCCTCCTGAATCCGGCTCTGGCCCGTGACAAAAGGGATGTGACCGCCGCCTCGCTGACCCCCAGACTCTCTCCAGCCTGAACGTATGAACACCCATCCACATCGCAGAGGACAATCACATCGCGGTGCCTGTCTGGTAGGGCGCTCAACGCCTCGGAAATCCGAAGCCCGTCGGAGATAAGCCCGGTCTCTTCGTCCGGCCCCGGCTCTCTAGAATGCGGCTCGACATCGCCAAGCTCCACACGCGCCCTAAACCTCACCTCACCGCTTTTTACGTAGTTGATCGCCAGGTTTCGCGCCACCGTCGAGAGCCAGCCGCCGACATTTGGAGTGTCCCCTAAACTCCCCCAGTTCTCTGCGAGCTTGGTCCAGGCGTCTTGCACCAGATCGTTGGTTGTCTCCCTATCGCGTACAATCGGCTGCACCACACCTCTCATCTGAGATGAAAGTCTGGCGTGCTCCTGATTGGATATGACGAGTTTGGCCATGTCACTCTTACGATCGGTTGCGTTTATCTGGCACGGAGCGGTACGTTCTGTCAGGCAGAAAGCCCGCACACAAAAATACGTGTGCGTCAAGCCCTAGGCGCTATCCGACGCGACGTGGGGCGACTTGGGGGCTGTTTTCCTCAGCAAGAATGTGCTCTATCTGTGTAGTCTTACCGGAGTGTTAGCAAACCTGAAACAGTCGAGACGGCAGAACCTGTCTATGTCAGATCAAAATGTCGTGTCAACAGAGTCCCCAACTGAGAGCAACTGGTGGGAATGGGTGATAATATTGGCGGCGATCGGTTCCTTGTGGCCCACCGTGCTTAGGTGGGAACACTGGGCGTGGGATGTTGTCCAGCTCGTTTTCTTGGGGTTGATGTTGTGGGTGTTTATGCGTCGTCTGCGCAGAGTGAAAGGCCTAAAGCGCTATTCGGACACCGAAGCTCAAGCGATGCTGCCCCCTGGAATACCCCCTCCAAAAAAGCGACCTAACCGCAAACAGTAAGAACTGACCGCCCGCGCTAGGCTCAGGGCCGTCTTGGCCCCACATCCTGCGCGAACCTCGACTTGACTCGCCTAAGAAAAATACAACGACAATGTTCGGTGTATCAGATATCCAGATAGAGACCAGCCCATGGACGCCGCTCTGGCTGCTGGCAGGGGCGGTGTTAGTTTGGATGTCGTGGCGTCTCTACCGAGCCACCATTCCTCCCGTGCGACCTCTCTACAAGAACCTGTTGGCGTCGCTGCGAACTCTCGCGATTGTCGGCATTACCACAGCTCTTTGCCAGCCGGTCATTCATCTGGTGCATGAGAGGACCCGGCCAGCCCGCGCACACATTCTGCTCGATCAGTCCCACAGTATGAGCGTTACCGACGCGTTGGGAGCACGAGATGAGATCGTGCGTTCATTTGTTGACGGTCAAGGCGTTTTGGATCTCGCAGATCGGGCAGATGTAAGTTGGTTTGGATTCGGGATTTCGAGCGGGCCTATCGATCCAGACACCGCTGAGTTCGATGATGTCGGCACCGCTATCGGGGCAGCGATAGTCAACCAACGACGTCGCACGGTACCTCCTGAGCGTCTAATAGTCGTCAGCGACGGTGCCAATACGTCAGGGCCCGACCCCATCGAAGCCGCAGCGGCGCTTGGCGCTCCTGTGGACGTGGTGGCGGTGGGAGACGACAAGGAGCCGCCTGACTTGAGGATCGGCACCGTTAGAAGCCCAGAGATCGCTGTAGCCGGGGAGCCATTCGATCTTGAGGTCACCATCAGCAACGGCTCTGTGGACCGCCGACGTGGACGGCTCTCAGTGATGCGCGAAGGTTCGGCAATATCAGACAGAAAGATTTCGCTTCCCCGATCTGGGCAAAAGAAGATCGAACGGGTGAGTATCACATTGCCCAAGCCCGGCACGGCGAGGTTGGAGGTACTGCTGGACCCGGCCCCCCAAGAGGTCACCACACAGAACAACAGATGGTCCACCAACATCGAAGTCATGTCGGGGCGCACAAAGGTAGCTGTGATTGCGGACGCGCCCAGCGCCGATGTCGGATGGTTGATGCGCCGCCTTACTAAGAGGGACCGAACCTCAGTCAGGTTGTGGCTCGTGCCGCAAAAAGGTCGCTTTGACCCCGTCAACCCGTTTTCCACCGACTCGCTTGATGCCCAGGACATTGTGGTGCTGATGGGCGTAGGTGCCGACGTCCTGACGTCCAACGTATCCGACAACCTGCTGCGATATCTCAAAAACGGCGGCGCGGTTCTTATGGTAACCGGTATCCGCACCCCGCCGAAAAGCGGCCCATTCGCTGATGTTCTCCCGCTCCATGTCCGCCCCGCAAAATACCGCGTAGGAGAGGTTGCCCCGATGCTCTCAACCGCAGGGCTGATCCACCCTATTTTCGCCGATGACCTTTCGCTCGGTGTTTGGGCCAGCCTCTGGACCGATCTGCCGCCGCTACTCTCCAGTATGACGGGGATGGTCGCCAAACCCAAAGGCGTAGTGCTACTGGAACATCGCGGTGAACCTCTCGCTGCAGCAGGGAGGATCGGGCGTGGTAAGATCGTTTTGGCAGGTATCTCCACGTTTTGGCGCTGGGACATGCTCTCCAAAGGCAACAACGAGGTAGTGGAGGTTGCGTGGGGGTTTTGGGGCAATCTGATCCGCTGGTTGGCAGTTCCGACGAACCTCAAGAGGGTTCGCATTCGCCCTGATAAAAGAGATATTAGGCTTGGAGAGACTGTCGGGTTCGATATTCAGGTCTACGACGAAGCGTTCTCCCCGCTGGATGGTGCCGATGTCACCGTCAATATCGGCGGGCAGGAGATTACAGCGAGAGCTGGCGGTCGCGGCCACTACCGAGTGTCGGTCTCAGCCTACGAGTCAGGCAACCGGAAAGCCGTTGCCACAGCGCAGTTCGGCGACAAGCAGATAGGCGAGGGCGTCTCTGTCTACTCCGTCAGCCCCTACGGCGTTGAACAGAGCGAGACTCGTCAACGCCGGGAGCTTTTGGAGGCGATCGCCGAACGCTCTGGCGGCAGCTATGCCACAATCGCAAATTCGGACAGTCTGCTCGCGTCCATCGACCTTTCGCCGATACTCGAAAAAATCCGACGAGAGATTGATCCAGGTCGCAGCGGCTGGCTACTGGCGGGAATCCTATGTCTACTAGCGTCGGAATGGGCTTTGCGAAAATATTTTGGCATGTCCTGATAGCCCTGTCGCTGACAGCAGGTTACGCTGTAGCGCAGATCGTAATTTCAGAGATTATGTACGATTCACCAGGCGATGGGAAACAGCCCGAATACCTGGAGATCGCGAACATCGGGGTTGAGCCTATAGATGTCGGCGGATGGAAGATAACCGACGGCTCATCCACCGACGAGGTGATCGCTGACACCCAAGGGACGGTTATAGACGCTAGCCAATATGGCCTGATCCTCGATCCAGACTATTTTGGTGGGGACAGAGCATACGACCCGCTTCCATCAGGCGCGGTGATACTTACTATCACCTCAAAAGGCTTTGGTCGCGGCACCTTCGCGAACTCCACCGCCAGAATCATCAGCATCATCAAGCCTGATAGCACGGTGGTGGGCAGTGTGTTATATCCTTTAGGAAACACTCCAGGGCACTCCACAGAGCGGATCGCACTGGACCAACCGTTTAGAAGAGGCAACTGGCAGCAATCAAAAGACCTCGGCGGCACTCCGGGACTACCGAACAGCTCGCCGACCAGCGTGATCCCACCGGTAATGATCCCCGAACCCAACGTGCCGGTCAAACTGACGGTCTCGCCCTCTCCAGCAGTTGGGCCTGTGACCATCTCCTATCAAATTCCAGCCTACGCAGCGACAGTAAGCGTGACGCTCTTCGCGCAAAACGGGCGCACTGTGCGCAGATTGGCGCATGGTCGCGCACTTTCCGGCGCAGACAATCTCATTTGGGATACGTTGGATGACAGAGGCAGGTCGGTCCCGACGGGCAGATATATCGTCCATCTGTCCGCTGTAAGCCCAGATGATCACATTCATCAAGCGATCACGACCGCCGCAGTTGCCCGACATCGGTAGTTTGGCCGGGTTATTGCGTATTTTCTGCTGTGTTGGTCGATAGAGTTCCGAACAGAGGAAAAAAGCAGATGAGAAATCTGGTATCCGCGTTGGTACTGTTTGCGATGATCGGCGTGTCCACCGCAGCCACTGACGCCGCCGATGTTCTACGCCAGACGCGGGAGCGGTATGAGACAATAAACACGCTGTCCGTGCAGTTTGAGAACATTTTTTCGTTTGAGCAGGCAGGCATAGAGGAGCAGCAAGCCGATGGCCGGTTCTTGATGAAAAAACCGCACATGTTCCGCGTTGAGATGCCCGAACTGATTCAAGGCACCGACGGGACTGTGTTCTGGACTTACTCACCCGCGACGTCGCAGATTCAGATATACGACTACGATCCCGCCAAAACAGCCGTCCGTCCCGACAACTTTCTTACGGCATTCATCACCGACGAAGGCGCGACCTATCACGGTCAGGCGCGGATCGACCGGCAACGCTGCCACGTTGTAGAAGTCCGACCGTCAGACACCACCTCTGAAATCGAAGTGATAAAAGTCTGGATCGACCGCCGAAAATGGATCGCCAGAAAAGTCCTCTACACCAACCGCAACGGCAGCACAAATCTCTTCAATTTCACCGACATCCAGATCAACTCGGATGTCGCCGAAACTGAATTCAAATTCCAGCCCTCACCCAACACCGAAACGCTCGACTTCCGCCAACCGCCCGAACCAGCGGAACAGTAACCCCCCATCCCCCATTCCGCCATTCTTTTCACTGTCACCACACTGTCACTCCAAATCTTTTGATGCAGGTGATCCAACGTGGCCGGACGGATGAAGCGATCGTATCAGCAGGCAAAGCCGAGAATCAAACGCCTATTGCCTCTTTTTGGCTGGGGCGCTCTCGTCGTCGGCATGGGATATGTCATATGGGCTGTGCTTACGTGGCTACCAGTCGCGATTGATCCAAAGTATATCGCTTACGAGGAAGTGAACGAATATCGGACGACACTCCTGTTGGTGCTAGCAGGTCTTGGCGCGGCGTTCGGACTCTACGTTGCGTGGCGAAGGTCACTGGCATCAACGGCACAGGCGGCTGCTCTGCTGTCCCACTCAAAAGCCGTGTATGTGCAGGCGAGCGCCGCGCGTCCGGTTTGGCGCGGAAACAGGTGGCCTCAGCGACAACCGACGAACGCACCAAACTCCCCGAAGGCCTAATCAATCCGGCGACAGGCAAGCCAACACCGCCCGGCTAACCCCTAAGGCCCCTTCTTCCCCTTCAAACTATCAGGAAGCACGAGGCGGTAGACGACTTCACCGGGGCGGGCCATGCCGTAGCGTTCGCGGGCGAGGCGTTCAATGGCTGCGGAGTCTGACTTTAGGAGTTCGTTGACCTTTTCCAGGCGGGCTTTTTCTTGTTCTAAGCGAGCGACCTCTTCACGTAGGGCGTCGATCTCGACGTTGACGCGCCATATCTGATAGAAGCCGTCTTTGCCGCCGATAAAGATGTAGCCCAGGAGCAGCACGACACCAAAAGCGACGAGGAGCCTGCGTCGCCTGAAAGGGCTGTCGTCGCCAGATGGGTTTCGTGGCGAATTGGAGTCGCCGCGAAGATTTTCCGGCGAATAGAACGGGTTATTCGCGAATCGCCCCATCGCCAAAGACCACCCACTTGTAAGTAGTCAGGTCAGCCGCGCCCATGGGACCACGGGCGTGGAGCTTGTCTGTGGAGATGCCGATCTCCGCGCCTAGACCGTATACGCCGCCATCAGAAAACCGGGTCGAGGCGTTGACCATCACGCTGGACGAATCCACCGACGCCACAAAACGACGCGATGTCGTATAGTCCTGTGTAACAATCGCATCGGTGTGCTTGGAGCCGTGCTTGGTGATATGATCGACCGCATCATCCATAGTGTCAACAATCTTGACCGCCAGAATCAGATCAAGATACTCAGTATCCCAATCCTCTTCGATTGCCTGCGCACACTGCGCATCGATCGCGCATGTTCGCGCACATCCGCGCAACTCGACACCAGCCTCGCGCATTTTCGGGAACAGGGAGCCGATAACCTCTTGCGCAACAGCATTATGTATCAGCAGCGTCTCTGCGGCGTTGCAGACACCAGGGCGCTGAACCTTTGCGTTGAAAGCGATGTCGTCGGCTTTCTTGAGATCGGCATCGGCATCTATGTAGACATGACAGTTACCTGAAAAATGCTTAATCACCGGGATCGTCGCAGCATCCACCACCGCACGTATCAGCCCCTCGCCGCCACGGGGGATGATAAGGTCCACCAGGCCCTCAGCCTGCGCTAAATGCGTCACCGTCTCGCGGTCGGTGATGTCGATCAACTGCACGGCATTTTCTGGAAGTCCGGCGTCTGTTCCGGCTTGGGAGAGCACTTCAGCCAACACCACGTTTGAGTGTATCGCCTCTGAGCCTCCGCGAAGAATACACGCGTTGCCTGATTTAAGACACAGGGCCGCAGCGTCGGCGGTGACGTTGGGCCGCGACTCGTAGATGATCCCAACAACACCAACAGGCACCCGCATTTTGCCCACATCGATGCCGGTGGGCCGTGTGACCATCCCCTCTATCGCGCCTACAGGGTCGGGCTGTTCGGCTATTTCAGACAGCGCGTCCTGCATACCCAAGATGCCCTTGTCATCAAGCCGCAATCGATCGATCAACGCATCGCTGAGACCCTTGTCCCGTCCAACTTCAAGGTCTTTGGCGTTCTCGGTCTTAATGCGATCAGCTTGGCTACCGATGGCGTCTGCCATAGCCAGGAGAGCGCTGTTTTTGGTCGCCGTGTCCGCCACCGCCATTCTTCTGGCGGCTATCTGTGCCCGCTCGCACTTTTCGAGAACGTATTTCTTAAGGTCCGCCACTTGTGCCTCCTGTATTGTCGGCCTCTATACCAAAACCAGATTGTCGCGATGCACCGCCTCGTCGCCGCCGTGATAGCCCAAAAGCTCGGTGATATCTGACGACTGTCGTCCGGCTATTCTGCGCATGTCCATAGCGTCATAGGTAGTTAGGCCACGAGCGATCTCAGTATCGCCGCCGTTTTTGAGCGACACCACATCTCCTGGCGTGAACTTCCCGACAACATTCGTTATCCCCGATGGAAGCAGGCTTTTGCCACCACCGACAATGGCATTTGCCGCGCCGTCGTCCAGGTTCAGAGTACCTTCAACAGACTGCGCCAGAATATACCGCTTATGACCATCGGCACGGTCAACCTTCGGCACAAAAAGCGTACCTGACGGTTCACCATCGAGCAGTTGTGGGAGGGTCGTCCGCCGCCCGTGGGCTATGAGCATCATGACACCGGTGGCCATCAACATCTTGGCTGCTTTGATCTTCGTGTCCATCCCGCCGATGGCGTTTTCGTCGTCGGTGCCCGCTGCGAGCGATTCGATCTCACTGGTGATCTCACTCACGGTGGGGATCACCTGAGCGTGTTGGTTTGTAGCTGGATTTTCATCGCACAACCCGTCCGCTGTCGTGAATACCACCATCAGGTCGGCACCGATCAGGTTGGCGACATGCGCAGAGAGCTGATCGTTGTCGCCGTATCTAAGCTCCTCCACCGCTACGGTGTCGTTTTCGTTGACCACCGGCAGTACGCCTGCGTGCTCAAGCCCGCGAAACGCCTGCTGTATATGTATGTAGCGATCCTTGCTGCCCCGCAGGTCTGACGCCGTGAGAAGGAGCTGCCCCACCGCGATATTATGCTCACGCAGCGCGAGCTTGTAGTGGTGCATTAGCTGCACCTGTCCCACCGATGCACACGCCTGAAGCTCTTCGATGGATTTTGGGCGTTTGGTCAGCCCCAAGCGACCCATCCCCGCGCCGACAGCACCTGAGGACACGAGTACCAGTTCAACTCCGCGGCTACGAATCTGTGCCATCTGAGTCGCTAGGTCTTGTACGTACTCCACGTCGAGCGAGTTGTCTTGGGCGGTGAGGATACGCGTGCCGACCTTGACCACGATCCGCTCTAAGCTGCCGAATCTCGCTTTTCGATCCGCCGCTATGTCCACTGTCTCTGCGATTGCGCTCATATCGGTCCAGGTCGCTTGACGACTCATCCGCAAGCAGCGGATAGTGGGCGAAACTGTTGTTCGATCAGAGAAAACCGAGTCGGTCTAGAGGCTCTTTCCAGCCACTTCTAGATACTGTCTGACTGTGTCCATCATCTCTGAGTACGCCGGGAACTCCAGCGACTGTGCGCCGTCGCTGAACGCCACTTCTGGGTTCTGGTGTATCTCAATCATCAGCCCGTTAGCCCCTGCGGCAACCGCTGCGGCGGCCATGCTAGGGACATAGGCTCTTACGCCGGTGCCGTGGCTGGGGTCGATGATAATTGGCAGATGGGTCCTCTCGCGCATCGCCGGGATGACCGAGAGATCGAGCGTGTTGCGGGTGTAGGTCTCAAACGTTCTTATCCCCCGCTCACACAGCACGACACGGTTATTGCCCTCAGAGGCGATATACTCTGCGGACATGAGCCACTCTTCCATCGTCGCGCTCATACCACGCTTCAATAGAACGGGCAGCCCAGCCTGCCCTATCTCCTTGAGAAGAGAAAAGTTGGCCATGTTCCGTGCGCCAATCTGGAACATGTCTGCGTATCTGGCGATTAGCTCTATGTCCCTGACGGTCATCACCTCAGTGACGATCCTCAAACCGAAACGGTCTTTGGCTTCCTTCATGAGTTGAAGCCCCTCTTCGGCCATCCCCTGAAAAGCATAGGGAGAGGTGCGCGGTTTGAACGCTCCACCGCGCAGAAACTGTCCGCCCTCTTTCTTGACCGCTTCGGCGCAGGACATAATCTGCTCACGCCCCTCAACCGAACACGGCCCGGCCATCATTGCGAACGTCTTGCCGCCGATCTCGACGCCGTCGACATCCACAACGCTAGGGGCGTCCTTTAGCTCCCGGCTGACCAGCTTGTAGGGCTTGAGTATCGGCGTCACAGCCTCTACGCCTGGCTGAACCGCCAGCGACTCCAGCTTGCTCTTTCCCCTGTCGCTTCCGATTGCGCCAATGACCACCCGCTCTTCGCCGTAGATCGGGTGAGGCTGAAACCCAAGACCGATTGTATGCTCAAGGACGTGCTCAACCTGCTCTTTGGACGCCCCTTCTTCCATTACGATTATCATTATCTATTCCCCAGTAGCTCAAGGTGGGTCACTTTACTGTGAGCGCTATGGCGTCAGCGAGGGAGAACGAACCTTCATATAACGCCTTGCCTGTAATCACCGCTTCGACTCCCGATCCCTCGATCTCCACTAACAGAGCGATGTCATCCAACGTCGAGACGCCGCCTGACGCCATCACTTTCAGGCCGCTCTCTTTTGCCAACTTCACTGTCGCTTCGTTGTTCGGTCCTCCGAGCATCCCATCTCGCGCGATGTCTGTATATACTACCCGTTTGACGCCACACGACCTAATCTGCCGCGAGAGTTCATCCACGGTCATCGCTGCGCTGGTCTCCCATCCTTTGATGGCCACTTCGCCATCGCGGGCGTCTATCCCTACCACAATCCGCTCCGGACCAAAACGCTCGATCAATTGGATTACCAGATCGGGATGTGTTACAGCCACGGTGCCTATAATCACACGATCGACACCGATGTTTAGCAGCCTGCTTACCGCTCCTAAATCCCTGATGCCGCCGCCTACCTGACACGGTATGTCGATGGCGTCTACAATCGATCTGATGGCACCCAAATTTGCGCTCTCGCCCGTGAAAGCACCATCAAGATCGACAACGTGCAGGTATTCAGCACCTTCATCCGCCCATCTGGTCGCCATCGCCGCAGGATCATCGCCGTAGACCGTGACGTCCTCTTTTCGGCCCTGGAGAAGGCGAACGCACTTGCCATCTTTGAGATCAATCGCCGGAAGTATCAGCATGTCCACCGCCTGTCCGCTGACCATTTTTCGGTTACAGCAATAATCACTGTCCTAACTCCTTTGACCGGTTGGCCGACGCTTCGACTCCGCTGATAAGCGCGTCCCTGATCCCCTTGGCGTCCATCATCGCCAGCCCGGCGGCTGTGGTGCCGCCAGGGGAGGTGATCATGTCCTTTAGCTCTGCTGGATGCTTGTCGCCAGACAGGAACATCTCAGCGGCTCCCAAGAGCGTCTGCGCCGCCAGAGTAAGCGCCAACGGCTTGGGAAGTCCGGCCTTGACCCCACCATCTGCCAGTGCGTCGATTATCGAAAAGGCGTATCCTGGGCCGCTGCCAGATAGACCTGTAACAGCATCCATCTGCGTCTCGTCAATCCGCACCACACGCCCCACTGCACCAAGAAGTTTTTCCGCTAAGTCCATGTCGTGGTCTACTGCGTTGGTTCCAGGGCAGATCGCCGTGGCGCCCTGCCTGACAGCAGCCGGGATGTTAGGCATCGCTCTCACCAACCTTACGCCGTCTCCCAGCATCTTTTCTAACGTAGTGGTGGAGACGCCTGCGGCGATGGATACCACCGTCTGAGACTTGTCGATCTTGCCAGATAGCGGCGGAAGCACTTTGTCAAGTATCTGTGGTTTCACCGCGATCAAAACAACATCCGCACCGCCCAGAGCGTCTGATGGTTCCTTGGTAGTGGCGACCCCATAGGTGTCCGCCAACTCCTGACGACGTTCATCGACTATCTCGGCTACAGTGACGTCGCCTGGCTTACTTACGCCGGCTTCGACAATGCCAGCGATAAGTGCGCCACCCATATTGCCACCACCGAGAAACGCTGCTTTGACACTGCTCATATTCGCTCCGCACTCAATCAAAAGGCGAGGGAGTCTGGTGGCTCCCTCGCCTAAAAATAACCAATCTTCGGTATGGTCTTCTTAGACTCGGGTGAGCCAGCCGTGCCGGTCGTCCACCTTGCCGGTGATAATTCCAAAAAAAGCGTCCTGAAGATGTTTGGTGACCGGTCCGCGAGATCCCTCTCCAACGTTGCGCCTGTCCACCGACGCTATGGGCGTAATCTCGGCTGCGGTCCCAGTGAAGAACACCTCGTCGGCTATATACAGCGCCTCCCGTGGGATCAGCTGCTTCCTCACCGTATGCCCAAGCTCCCTTGACAGGGTAATCACCGAGTTGCGGGTAATCCCTGGCAAAAGAGAGCTGCTAGATGGAGGTGTTACGACTCCACCATCGACGACAATAAAGATATTTTCGCCACTTCCTTCAGCGACGTATCCACCTACATCAAGGACTATCCCTTCGTCATAGCCGTCGGCGATGGCTTCGAGTTTCACAAGCTGGTTATTGAGATAGCCGCCGCCTGCTTTCGCAAGCGATGGAGAGGTGTTCGCTGCAGGCCTGTTCCAAGACGACACCCTGACGTTCACACCTTTTTCCAGCGCATCCTGCCCAAGATACTTGCCCCACTCCCACACGCCTATCGCCACATCCACTGGGCTACTGGATGGATCGACACCTATCGCCCCAAATCCGCGGTAGATGACCGGCCTGATATAGCAGTCGTCCATACCGTTCTCTTTGATCGTGTCGATACACGCTTGCGCGAGCTCATCCGCACTGAATTTGGTCTCCATACGGTAGATTTTGGCGGACTTTACCAGCCGGTCGATATGGGCGTCAAGACGCAAAATCGCCGGGCCATTATCTGTGGGATAGCAACGGATACCCTCAAAAACGCTGGAGCCGTAGTGAACCACATGGGACATTACGTGAAGGTTGACATCTTCCCACGTTTTGAACTCACCATTGAACCAGATCGGCCCGGTGCCTGGAAACGGCATGATTTCCCTTTCGACCTCTTAATATTAATCAGCCTACATCACAGCAAACCATAAACTTACCGCCTACCGCCAGAACGGTCAAGCTGGCATTGCAGGCGAACCAGAGCGTTGCGTGGCGCAACCCGGCAACTGTACGCTGTACCGCTTTAGCATTTCAAGAACGCTCCGAATGCGTGCCGAGTTCAACGCGATTCAATGGGAGTAGACCGGTTTTGAGCACTCTCCCAACCGCTCGGTTCGCGTTTAGGTCTCTTACTCCATCGCCTCCTCTGGCGAGATTGACCATTGGCTTTTGCTGGGTGTTGGTACGGGCTCTATCGTTGGCGCGGACTCTCCGGCGTCTACCATCCGACTAACGAGCCGTTTTCGCATGGCGGACGTCACCTCGTCGAGCCTGCATCTGCCAACGAGGTTGTTGAGTTCGTAGGGGTCGGCGTCGAGATCGTAGAGGTACTCTTCTACACAGTGATCCGATCCGGGGTCGTTGGCCCCGTGCTTGTCAGAGGTGGTTACGCCATATTTCCATCGTCTGGTTCTCACCGCCCGGCCAACCTGCGACTCGCTTATCTGGACAAAGACATCGTCGGGCCAGTTGTCGGTATCGCCGCGTGTCAGGGGAAGTATCGACCGCCCCTGCATCTGTTCTGGGATGTTTAGACCAGCTGAGTCGAGCAACGTCGGCGGGATGTCGATCAAGCTCACAGGCTCTTCTATCCGGCGTTCCCCTTAGAGCCATCCTGTCGTAGTTGGGGGTTAAGTCCAGCGAATTGCCGAATAGACCCGATGTGTCCCACCTCTGCTGATCGGTGAAAAATACGATGACGTTCGGTCGTTCATCTGCTGGCATGTTGCTCTAAACCTCTGGATTGGAGATGCACTATAGCGGGTCTGCGATCTGAAGCGACTCCTGAAAATCATCCCACAGCCACTCTTTCTTTAGCGGATGTACGATGAAATCCCACGGCAGCGGAGTGTCGAACGATTTCTGTTCGTGGCATATCGACTTGATATCCAGCCCCGCTTCTCTGAATGCGGTCTGCCACGACACATCGTCGTCCATGGCGTTTTCAATCGCCAAGCCGACCTCCGCGCCACCGATGGACAGGACAGTCTGGACTATCGCTTCCCTGGGGCTAAGGCCGCCTAACCTGACCTTCTCGCCTTTTAGCAGGTCACGTATTCGGGCGGCGCACCTTTCGAGCTCTTTGCGCTTTTCTATCGCAGCAAACTGAAACGGGGTCGCAGGTTTGGGGACGAGCGCGTTGATAGAAACAGAAACCGAGCGTCCGCCGCCATCCTTAAAAACCTCGGCGACCCTCTTTGTGAGCTCAGCAATCGCTTTAAGATCGTCGTCAGTTTCCCCTGGGAATCCGTACATAAAGTACAGCTTTAAGCTGTCTATCCCCGACTCACCTGCCGCCTCTGCCGCTGATACTATATCGTCCTCTGTAAGGTCTTTGTTTATGATGTCCCGCATCCTTTGGGAGCCTCCCTCAGGAGCGATGGTAAGTGTCCGCATACCGCCATTAGCAAGTACCGATGCCATGTGATGGTCCACCTGATCGGCACGAAACGACGAAGTACCTAATGTGTGCCCCTTATTCACCAACTCCATGCACATCTCTGCGAACCGTGGATGGTCGCTCACAGCGGCGCCGACCATGCCGATTTTGCCCCGGGATTTCGAATCCGCGACGGACTCAACGACCTGCTCCACCGTCCTTCGCCTAACCGGTAGATAGGCAAAACCCGCCGCGCAGAACCTGCACGCCCTGCCACAACCGCGTCCCACTTCAGTCAGATGCGCTCCACCAAAAGGACCGTCGTCGCTCTCGGAGTGAGCGGGAGTCGAGCCGATCTGTTTTCGCCACAACCGCGTCACTGGAGTCGCACTCGCCCCCACGCAATGTATCTGTGGCAGATATAGCCCAGGCACATCCGCCAACACATCCAAACGACTATCCCGCGAACTGCCCAACGCTGGCACGAGCGCGTCCACAAAGTGGCGCACAATCTCCTCACCCTCCCCCACGGCAAACACATCCATAAAATCGGACATCGGTGCCGGGTTCATAAACGCGCAGACACCGCCTGCCAATACGATGGGATCGTGCTCGCTTCTCTCCAGGCGCTTTAGCGGTACTCCGCCATCCCTGAGCGCCCGAAGCACGCGGGGGTACTCCATCTCATAGGAGATCGAGAATGCAACGACATCAAAGCCTGACAGAAGCGTGCCAGACTCCACCGAGCGCATCTCGCTGCCGAAACTGTCCGGGTCGAAGAACGCCCGCTCCAGTGTCACTTCAGGCAGATCGGCGAAAAGATCGCACACCACCCGGTAGCCCAGGTTGGACATCGCCAACGCATACCGGTTGGGAAACACCATCACCACCGACAACGGCCCGTGATGGCTCTGGTGTTCGCCTTGACTCTGTTCCCTATCAAATATCGACTGCTGCGCTCTCAAGAACTGCTTTAGCATACCTAGGAATGTAGCACAGGGGGAGGGCGTATTGGGGTGTTTGGGCGCAGACCTGCACGGGGGAGCGACGGAAATTGCGAGGGGCCACAAAAAAAATGGCCCTTCAAACCCTTTCAGCAGAGCGCATGAACATATGACAGATCAGGGAGAGTCTCGACGGAGAAAGAGATCAAAGACACGACGATCACGCTCTTTACAGATAGGTCGAATACCCGACCGGCCAGAGTGTCGTTCTGTTCGACCAACCGCCTAAGTCGTTTCGCGGAAGACTTCCAGTTTGTTTGCGTGCTACACATGACAGCTTAATGCTTTTCGATTCCAAACGAAATAGGTTGGCGAAGCGCGATGTACCGCGCCGGCTTGTCGTGCTGTTCCTATATTCGCGTCGCCACTACATTCTTGTGTATATATGTAAAGGCCGAATGGAACTGTGGATCCGCGAGGTTGGTAAGACCGCATCGAGTACACAGCGAATACATAACGCGTGGGAGAGATAGCATGTACCGAAGTTTCTGGGGTTGGGTGAGCGCCGCAGTTCTGGTGTGGGCTGTCTCTGCATCGGCTGCAAAACTGTTGATACCGATGGATCTGGCGCAGAGCGATCATCTAAAGGCTTATGGCGTCACGTACTGGGCGTTGGAGCGAGGGGTGACAGCGGAGTGGCTGCTGAACTATCGCGGTGGGTCGTTTATGACCGACCTCAATGGGCGGCTGGAGGCTGAGGCCAGGGTGCGGGGGGTGACGACGGAGACTATCTCCGATGCTCAGGCGGCTGTTATCTACGCCACCATCGAGCGCGAAAACATGGACAAAGTGCTGCTGGAGAAAGCGCCGGTGATCGCGGTATATACGCCGCCGAATTCGCAGCCGTGGGACGATGCGGTTACGTTGGCTTTGACTTACGCCGAGATCAGCTATACGGAGATATGGGACGAGGAGGTGCTGGCTGGTGAGCTTCCGAACTACGACTGGGTTCATCTGCATCATGAGGATTTTACCGGGCAGTATGGAAGGTTCTATATCAGTTATCAGCACCAGCCCTGGTACCAGAAGCAGAAGGCCGAGTACGAGGCCAGGGCGAGGGCTTCCGGCTTCGCGAAAGTGAGTCAGGCGAAGGCGGCGGTGGCCAGGACTATAAAGGCCTATGTCGCCCAGGGCGGGTTTCTGTTCGCTATGTGTTCGGCGACCGATACATTCGACATCTCTCTGGCAGCCGAAGGTCTGGATATAGTCGCGGCGGTGTGCGATGGCGATGGTCTGACTCCAGGGGCGGGGTCGCGTCTGGATTTTTCAAAGACGACAATGTTTCAAGGGTTTCATTTAGAGCGCAATCAGCTTGCGTATGAGTTCTCGGACATCGACACATCACCGACGCGGATGGATCAGATTCGTGGGGCAGAGGCGGACTACTTCACGCTGTTTGAGTTCAGCGCGAAGTTCAGCCCTGTAGAAACCATGCTAACACAGTGCCACGTTAACGTGATAAAGGGTTTTCTGGGGCAGACCACCGGGTTTCGCCGAAGCGTGATAAACCCCTCTGTGGTGATATTGGCGGACGCGCCAGGTACTGATGAAGTGAAATATCTTCACGGCGGCCACGGTAAGGGGACGATCACTTTCTATGGCGGGCACGACCCGGAGGATTACACCCACAGGGTCGGTGATCCCCTAACAAATCTGGCTCTCCACAGCGGTTCGCCAGGTTACCGGCTGATTCTCAACAACGTCCTGTTTCCGGCTGCGAGGAAAAAAACGCTCAAGACCTGATATGGCTCAGTGGGCAGCGGCGGACGTTGCGGCTGCTGGCGTTGGGGAGTGAACGGTCCAAATCACCGAATAGGAAATGTGTTGACAATACTCGGCATATATGGTATGTTGTTTTAGACCGGGCCGAAATGGCCTTGCCGCAGTGGGGATGGACGTGCGCCGCTCAATTTGGGGAGGGGCATGCGTAGGAGATATGGCACATGGTCCAATACGGCCAGAGGGGATTGGCCGCTCTAATATCGATTTGGGTGTTGGGTATCGGGGCGTTTTCTTTGGAATCGACCGCCCAACCGGCTGAACCTTCGCGGTTCCAGTCGGCTGCCCTTGATCGCGCTGCCGAACGCGAACGTCTGTTCGCCGATTGGCTGGGCGGTCAGCAAGGCGTAGTCACCGATCGCAACCGAATTCTTCTCGCCGAAGTGGTTGCCAGACAGAACGAAGGTCTTGGCGATGAAGCGGCGAAGGCTTACCGCTCCGCGCTCACGCAAGACGTCGCGCCGTTTAGATCGAGTCTCAACCGCTACCAGCAGCGCTATGCTTCTCTGGTCGATTCGCTCTCCAATGGCGACTTGACTATAGACGGTTTCAACCGACAAGCCACTACTGTCGAAGCGCAGGTGTCGGCGGATCTGGAAGTGTGGGCTGGCAAAATAGAGCTGGTGCGCCGTCGTCTGCGCGAATCGAGCACCAACCGGCAGGACGCCAGAATGTTTGGCCGGGCATACGATCTTGCTGCGAATTTTTATAATGAAGGCAACTACACCACTGCCAGAGCGCTGATTCGGGATCTGCTTGCGACGTACCGCGGTATCGCCCCAACTCAACTACTCCATTTCTATATTGCGGAATGTTCCTACGGTCTTCTGGAGTGGAAAGAGGCACAACGCCTCTATCGTCAGACCATCGATGCTGGCGTGCCGCGGGATGCGACTTCGGGACTGCGGGCGATAGTCGGAGATGCTCTCCTAAACTGGACAGAGCTGGCGTTCGCCGAGGGGCAGTATCTGGAGATCGACCGGCTGTGGAGGACCAACCCACAGCTGCCCCCAGACCAGACCGACGCCTCAAGAGTCAAGCTATTGACCGCCGAGGCCTGTCTGAATCTGAGCAAACCCGCCCAGGCAAAAAGGGTTCTTGGGCAGATATCCAAAGAGCTCGTGGTGGATGCCAGTAGTCCCGACTACGACCCATACAAAGCGCAGCAGACCCAGCAGAAGCTTTCAATCCTGAGCGCCTACGGTCGCCTTCTGGAGGCTGAAGCGGAGATCGGAGTTGGTGGCACCGCAGTCGCCAAGTCCCATGAATCGCCGGAACCGATATCTGCCGATATGGGGTCTGATACCGACTTTGATCTGGACCAGGAGCTTGACCTAGAGGCCCCCGATGACTCGTCGGCTGTGGCCTCAACCGATTCGTTGGGGGCTGACGGGGCAGACTCATTGGCAGCACCAGCGCCTGGAAGCGAGGCTGCGCTGCTAACTGAACTGGCCGAGTTGGGTGACCTGTCTGCAACGACGACAGAGGATGCGGATGATTTGGCGTTGGATATGGGCGATCTTGGTGCGGAGATGGGTGACCTGCGCGCAGAAGCCCGGCGGCTAGGTGGAACAAACATCTATGACGTCGCCACCTCGAACGCTCTTAAGAGAACGCGGGATCTGACCTATCCGGCGCTGGATGCAGGCATAAGGGTGTTGATCGTCCTGCGCGATTCTATCGCATCAGGCGATTTCGGCGAATCGCGGGGGCCGCTGCTTGACAGGGTCAATATTGCGATCGGGCACGCCAACTATCAACGTGGAACGTTTGAGGATGCCGAAAAAGCCTACAGCAAAGTCTCCTCCCGTTCGGCGCACTTTACCGTCGCTCAGCTTGGCCGGGCGTGGTCTTTTACCGAACGCAGGGATTTTAACCGAGCGCTGTTGGTGGTTGACGATCTACAGTACTACAACCTCCCGCCGAATCAGTCGTTGGAGACTGCGGTCTTAAGGGCGCACCTGCTGCAGAAAGTCGCTCAGGACTCCGCCGCTGCTGCACAGGTTGCAGCCGTTCACGCTTGGTCCACGGTGGACAAAAGGCGGGCGGTGGCCCGAATAATACGCCAGCAGATTGTGGCGTTGAGGAACGATCTTCAGACGGTCGCTGTGCTTGCGCTCGATCAGCAGAAAGAGCAGCTCTATCTTAAAGCGATCACCGAACAGGAAGAGTTGGCGGCGCTGATCGATACCGCCGGATCGCTTGAGTTGAAGACCCGCCGCCCAACATCGACTGAGAACGACCCTCCAGAGGATGATCTGGTTGCCCAGATCAGGCAGGAGACCAGTCGGTGGGACGCTTTGAGGCGCGAGGTCTCCACACTTCGCCGCCAGATCAGGCCAGCGTCGGGTAACAGTTACGACACTCAAAGGGACCTTCGGCAGCGATACGTTGATCTTCAGAGTTGGCTGAACAGGATCGACCCGCGGATGAAGGACGACACCCTCAATGAGTGGCTGAGGTATGCTTCATTTGCATACGCAAAACAGCCGTTTGAAGAGAATCAGAGGCGAAAACTGGAGGCCGCCCGGCTAAAGAGCGAGCGGTCCCGAATAGACGCAATGTTGTCGAAGAAACGCTGACAACGGGCGAGGATTTCTGAATGATGTCGCCTGAGCTGTTAAAAAATGAGCGCCTATCGTTATGGCTGGTAAGCCTGATGCTGCTGGCACCGGTGATTGGGCGCGGCCAGGAGGCGGCGGACGAATCTGCTGCGGTCGCCGATACCTCCGCCTCGGTATCTGCTGCGGATACCACCGAAGCTGTCGCAGATACCTCTGCGCAGTTCAACGACGCTGGTCCACCAACTGACCTTCCTAAAGCGCCTCCACTGCCCTCAGGGATTGAGCGCGACAGCCTTGGTGTCCTGAAGCTGGTCTTGGAATCGAATGACCCGGATATTCAGGCCCGCATCGACAGCCTCAATCAGCGGCTGCAAATCATCGGCGTACAAGAGCGATTGACAAAGGCCGAGCAGGAGGGAAGGTCTATAGCCTCTACAGGCCGCGCGCCGCAGGAATGGGTGGTCTCCGCACGTATAGAACTTCTTGAGGACCGCGAACGGGTGACCGCCGCCAGGCTTACGACCACCCGCGACCTGTTGAGCGAAGAGATTGAGGATATCGACCGGGATATAGCGTTCGAGCGGGAGATGGAGATCGCCTCGCTTGAGGAGTTCGTCGATGAACATGCTGGTGCGCCTGCAGTCGTGGATGCCAAATTTATACTCGCGCAGCTCTACTACGAGCGCTCCCAGCAGGAATTCACGCGGGCATCGGCCAAATGGACGATTGAGCTTAGGCGTTCGCTGATCGGGCTGGTGCCACAGAGGCCACCGCTGCCGGTTGCCGACTACTCTTCATCCACGCGTCTCTACCACGAGATAATCCGCGATGGACGCAACCAGGCGCTGCTGCCCTACACATACTACGCGTTGGGCTTTGAGTACACCCGCCAGTACAAAGAGGAGTGGCTGGTCAAGGTAAACTCTTCGTTTGGCCGTGAGAAAAAGGCGTTTCAGGCTGTTGCCGACTCGATTCGCGGTTTGGCGGAGAGTTACTACAAAGCGCTCCTTATCGAGTTTCCACACGACACAGTAAACGCTCCTGACGCACTGCTGTCATTGGCGGCGATATATGTTGAACGGAGTACTCCAGCAGCTCGCGACACCGCGATAGCTCTGTGTAAGGCGTTAATCAGTAGCAGGTCAGGCGCGTGGTATTCGCCTCGGTATCAGAATGCCATGAAACTGCTTATCGACATACACTACTACGTCGCCCTATCCGGTACTCAGACCAGGGGAGTTGCCGCCAGGCGCGCGGCGCTCAACGACGCACTGGTATATGCGGTTTGGTTGGCCAAAGAGGTGGATCTATTCGAGGAACACACTCGTGGCTATCCGGCCAACGAGGCTGGTCGTTTGGTCAGAGAGCAGGGCAGGACGAGTGCGGTGGACTTCATTACGCAAATTTTGACGATCCCCAAGGTGCCTGGGTACCACGACCCGATTCCTCCGGTGAACGCCGCGCTCAGACTCGTGCAGGTGTCGGGCAAATCAGCTTTCGGCGCTGGTCTGCTGCGGGAGATCGGCGAGAGGCAACTCAAGACATATGACCAGACCGAGGACGAAAAAGTTCTCAGGGAGGGACTTACCGCCTACGACTCTCTGTTGGCGTTTTATCCTACTTTTGAGGATGGCCCGAAGATATCGAAAGTACTCATCAACAACTCGTTCCATTTAGCGGAGACCCCTGAAGCGCAGTCTGATGCCTACTACACTCAGCTTCTGAGGTTCTATAACCGGTTCAACAAAGACGGCGCTTGGGCAAGGACCGCCGATGTCTCTGGCCGGGAATTAACCGCCGCCGACGATTCGTCCGCCAAATATCTGGAACGGTCGTCGAAATATTTCTATATCTCGTCGAAAAACCGCGGAGATACTGAGGGGTTGCACAGAGGCCTCGACCTAATGCGGGAGTTTTTTACAAGATACCCGGAGCGTGAAGCGGCCTACGAACTTAACTGGAGCCTGGCTGGCGAGCTACAGGAGTTAGGCGACGTTGAGTCGGCGTACGAGGAGTACATCCGCATCTCATCAAGGCAGTACAAGCAGGACGACCATCGCGAAGATGCAGCCATCAACGCGATATCGTTGGCACAGGGGTTTTTGAAGAAGGAAGCCGAGTCTGCTGGCACCGAGGGGGGAGCCCAAGAGTCGGGCGAAGGCGGTGAAGAGCAACCACCTGAGGGGACTGACTAGATGATTCGGAGGGTCGCGCAGCGCGTCTGTTTGTCGCTGATATTGGGGATGTGCGCAGTGGTTATTGCTGCGGCGGACGAAGATCCGCTCTCGCCTAATCAGTTCCGAATGATCCAGGCGCTCGATAACTATCTTGAGCAGTTTCCCACTGGCGAGAACGCCAAAGAGTTCGAGATGCTCAAGGCGGACTACTACATCGAGTTCGGCCAGTTCCAGCGCGGCATCAACGATTTCGCCAGGTGGCTCAACCGCGCCGACTTGACGCAGGACAACAGAGCCTACGCCCACGAGAGGTGCATGGGTGCCACTGATAACCTCAAGGATTACGCCCAAAAAGAGATTTGGGCTCGCCGGATGGCTGTGGCCGACGTTCCTGAAGCTTCGCAGCGCAAAGCCAAGGATTTCATTTTCCTCTCAGGCTTTCAGCTTGCCAAAGCGTTTCAGGATACCGGGCAGCACTTAGAAGCCGCACAGGCGTTCGAACGTTTGGCGGTCAAGAATCCCGACCATGAAGAGGCACCGCAGGCGCTCTCTGTCGCCGCCCAGGAGTATGAGATCGCTGGCGAGAAGAGGCGTGCGGCGCTGACATTTGAGCGGCTGTACTACACCTATCCAGACTACACGTTCCCCGGTGGGCAGCCCAGTTTAGAGGCGCTAAATCAGGCCGCCGCCATCTATTTCACCGATCTCGGCGATCTGCGCCACTACGCAGACGTGGTCGAGCGGATTTTGGCTGCCGACAGCAACCATGAGGAGAAGATCACTTTTTTGCTCAACCTCTCGAAGGTCTACGGCGACATCAAAGATTACAGCAACGCGATTCGTATTCGCCAGGATTTCATCTCAGCGTTCCCAAACGACGAGCGGTCGGCAGAGATTCGTTGGGACATCATCGCGTTGCAGCGAGAGGCCGGTCTAGCTGAACAGGCGTTGGCGACATTGCGCGACTTTGTCATGCAGAACCCAGGCGATAGAAGAGCTATAGAGGCTCTCTACACCTTGGCTGACGATCTTATGGATTCCTACACTAGCCGTCGCCGCGACTCTGACGATCGCAGGGCGCAGGGACAGTCAGTCATGGCTAGCGAGTTCGCGATCCAGGCCAGCGAGTTTCAGATGAGCGCCCGGGACTATTTCATTCAGGCGTACTCGCTCAACGACAGTCTTTCCAACATAGAAGGCCACGCGACAGACGACCACCACGCAAGGCTGTCTGCGGTTCAGGTTGCACGCATGGACAGCGCGATCTACGCCAAAGTCTCGTTTGCCGACTCCAACACTTTCTCATCGGACTCGGCAGCTAAATGGGAGTCGTTGACCACACTGAGGGACATATATCTCAAAGTCGCCAACTACGGTGTGCCTTCGACCACATTTTTCTCGCTCTATCAACGAAGCAAAGCGCTTGAGGATTACGGACACGCCTATCTTAATCAGCAGCGTCCAGATACCGCTATTACAGAACCGGAGATTTTCCAGACCATCACCACCAACGGCCTCTCTGGCAGGTACTACGAGCTGGCTGTTGACGATTACCAAAAGAATGTGATCGACTACTACGAGGCCAACCGCGAACAGGTCGAATCTGTTGCCGAAGACACCACCTACCTTGACTGGGTTACCAGAGCGCGGCAGCGGATTGAGGGGTTGCCAGCGTTGCGGGACTCACTGCAACGCGACGTGATATCGTACGAGGCGAACCTGCTTGTTCTGACCGTAACCGAGTCGCTTCTCAGGCAGATCGAAGAGGCATGGGTCAAAATATCATCGGACCCTGAGCGACAGCAGATATACCAGGAAAAACCCTATATTGAGTTTGCCCATAGGCAGTCGATTTTCGACCAGTTTGTGGCACCTGTCATCAATGGCCGAAACGAAGCCGATACATCAGCCTACATACCGGCGTTTGGGCTGATTATCAGAGACGGCGTGCAGTTTGGATATGACAGCGTTTGGGTTACCTATCAGCAGGACCGACTGCGCGGAATCTACGGCACCACCAGCCGCTACCACGACCGCGTGAGCTACATGGGCGTCGATGCGATGGCTGAGCGAGCTCGGATAAGCCTTTCCCAGTCAGCGGAATTTCTGGTGACAGACGCGCTTAATGTGCCGCGCTTTGATGCATCGCGGATACCGCCGATGCCTGAATCGCCGTCATCGACTCCACCGGAAATGCCGCCACCGCCGGCCCAGTATGCGGGTCAGAACCCGACTGAATTCATTCCGATCTGGGCCAAGGAAGACAAGGATGCTGCCTTGGCGTATGTAGCTGTGCTAAGGGGTTTCGGAAACAAGATCAAGAGATGGAAAAGGTCGCTCAACAACTATCGTAGGGCTTCCCAACGTCGTAAGGACACCATAGAACGTCTAAAAGAGGAACAGGCCGAGAGCGGCAGGCAGTTTATTGAAACGCTCAAACTGCGAAATGTTGAGTTCAGGGATGAGGTCGGCCTCAACCATCGCTACCGTGCAGCAGCAGAAAATGTTGTCAGCCATGCCCGTGATTCGTACAAGCACGACATAGCTTTCGGTGATTCAGTCGGTTACGCCGAGACCCAGAGGCGAGCTGTCCGCGACAGCGCCCTTGAGTATTCGGCGAACTCATCGGCAGCGTTCGATTCGGTTCGTGGGCAGGTTGAGGAGCTGTTTAATCACTACAAATCTCAAGCCGACACCATGTCCGAAGCCGCAGGCATCGGCTTTACGATGGTCAACAACCTTGTGCAGGCGTTCTCGGCGTTTGAGGACTCATTCGCCGCATCGAGTATGCGCGGCTACCAGTACATATACGACGGTAAAGACTCTCTGTTCAACGTGGGAATCGAGCACCCCCATGTTTTACGTGCGATCGAACGGCTGAAGGCTTTGGATCCGACATTCCTGGTCCAAACCATCGCCAAGACTTACACGATCTCGACCGAAGACACATCTGGAATATGGCGCGTCTCCTCAAGAGCGCCGAGGAATGACAGTTGGCGAGAACCGACTTTCGATGACTCGCTATGGGCGGTGGCTTCGATGGGGCGGATGATAACGGTAGATTCTCTGCAATCCCAGTTTACAGCGCCTGGAGTCAGGCCCATCTGGGACGCTTCTGGGACCGACACGATCTTTATTCGGGGCAATATCCAGATTCCGCCTGGCTGGGGCAGTCTGCCTGAAGAGCTTATCGGACCGGAGCAGCCCAAGCCTGTGGTAAACAGTATCATTTTGCGGATTACCGCCGATGACGACTATAGGGTGTTCCTTAATGGCAACCCGACCACAGCCATGCAGAACCCATCTGGAAGGGTGGATTGGCCCAGGGTATCGCGATTCGAGCTTCTTAAGGACCAGATGTTCAGCGGAGACTCGCTCAACACAATCGCGATTATTGCGCGAAACGAGACGAGGATCAACCGTTCTCCGAACAGCGACCCGTCCACATACGGTTTGATGGCGGAGCTTGTCATTGAGACCGAAATACCGTTTGATGCCTACCGCGAGCTTTACAAACCGCCGGTAGAAGAGATAGTGTATGAGTGCTCTCTGACGCTCGCCGATTCATCTATGATGGCAGACACACTTGTGTTCCCGACGCCGTCCGATGTGGCGATGTACTCCGACTGCCGCTGCCGAGAGCTTGAGGCGTTCTGGACGGACTCATTGAAGGTGCTGCCGAAGCTGGCACTATTCAGATCAGAAGCCGCCCGGCTGGACTCAGAACTGGTCGAGCTACGCCGCGAAGTTGATCAGCTTGTGGAGGCTGCCCTACCGCCAGAACCAGAACCCGTGCCATCGCCTCCAGCACAGGCACCGTCGGCAGGCGATAGCGAGGGCTCAGCGCCTGAAAACTCCGAGACAGACCAAGCGGCTGAACCTGAAACCAACAACGAGGGTGGTGCCGAAACCTCGTCAGACGGAGCTGAGCCCCAAGCTGGTGACACACCAGATGAAGGTGCTTTAGAGGAGACGACTCCGGGCGAAACTGCCGACGATGAAAGCGCTGCAGACGAGACGTCTTCGGACGAAAGTGGCGATGCTGAGGCTGACACTGAGAGCCAGCCCGCATCCGAAGGTGAGCCTGAAGCATCAGGTGACGCAGGTGATGCTGATGAACAGCCATCGGCTGAGGAGGCACCGTCGGCAGGCGATAGCGAGGGCTCAGCGCCTGAAAACTCCGAGACAGACCAAGCGGCTGAACCTGAAACCAACAACGAGGGTGGTACCGAATAGTGAGCGGACTATTGCGTCCGCCTGCTCGACGCTCTATTATGGTATGCGGCGGGCATGTTGAGGGATGCTCGCTCTGCAAAGCCGGATTTTTTTAGGAGGTAGGTCAGACTTGAGGCGTGCACTATTCATTGTGCTGGTAACGCTGGGGATAGCGATTCTCCCCGACCCGGCACCCGCTCAGGTTTTCCGTGCAAAACCTCCTGCTGTCTTGACTGTAACACGAAGGCGCGATCCCGACTTTGAGCAGATCAAATTTCTGTCGGCGCAGCGGTCGTTCCAGACTGAACTCAGAACACAGCTGCTAACGGCGAACGTGATAATCAGGAAAGGCAGATCGGTGACGCCTATGCCCACACTGGGAGAGCTGACCGAGCCGACCAACGTCACACCTTGAATTTGGTTACACCAACGCGGTTGACGTGCCGCAGCGGTGGGGTTACATTCGCCCTCGATTTTTAGGGTGGTCGTTGCGCCCCACCTGTTCTTAGGGAGATGTCGAACATGCGAAATGCCGAAATAGTCGGTGCAATCACAACTCGTAGGGTCTTGCCAGTCACTAAGGCCCGGGAGGGGGCAATGCGATCTTCGTCGTGGATAGTAATTTTGTTGGTGGCTCTGTGCGCAGTGGCCATCGTCGTTACCCCGGACATGGCCTTCGCCCAGGATGAAGGCGGAGGGGCTCCCCAGACCAAAGCAGAGTTGGAAGCTGCGGTGGTGGGGACGGTGATTGCTGGCTTTATGAAGGATTTCAAGCCGAGTAATACCGGTGCTTTCCTGTTCCAGTACATGATCGTCATCATTTTGGCCTCAGGGCTTGCAGTGGCTTTTGAGCGGTTCTTCACGATCGTTATCAAGGCGGCTCGTGTGAACGGCGAGAAGTTCACCATGGAGATTCTGTCGCTTGTGGACAAAAAGGATTACGATCGGGCCGTTCAGCTATGCGACCAGTCACCTGGCGGAGCGATCCCTGTGCTCACCAAAGTTGGTCTTCTGGCTGCACAGCAGCAGTTGGGTGCCAGGGCTGTTCAGGACGCCATCGACCATGAGACGCTCATGATTATGTCCAGCATAACCAAGCGGCTGTCTTGGGTGAGCGTTCTGGCTGGAATCGCCACTCTCGCTGGCCTCATGGGCACGATCTTCGGCCTTATGTATACGTTTGCTGGATTGACGCTGGTTAAGAATCCGAAAGCCAAAGCTGACGCGCTGGCTGGCGGTATCGCCACGGCTATGAACACAACTCTGTTCGGGCTGATTGTGGCCATTCCGCTCACGCTGATTCATCAGTATCTGAGCCAGGCCAGACAAGGGCTGGTTGATGATATTGACGAGAATAGCGTCCTACTGATTCAGGCGCTCACAAAAGGTTAGGACACACCATGCTGTCCGGTGGACGCCTGCGCTCCTTTGAGAGGGGCGCAGGCGAACTGGACAGAGGTAGGATACCAATATGCCAGGCATAGCGCCGTCAAAGATTGCGAATAAGGGCAAGCGGCCGACAGAGAAAGTGAAGAAACTTGATCTTACCGTCATTATGAATTTGATGGTGATCTTGATTCCAGCTCTGTTGGCTCAGCAGGTTACCGACTATGCGCTCCACGAGGTGGAGTTCCCCACTCAGGCTGGACCGGCTAAGCCAGGCGAGGGTAGCGACGAGCCAGAGGAAAAACCAGCAGAGCAGATCAAGCTGAAACTTCAGTTGAATACCGACCAATCGGTGATGATAATCAACGGCAAAGCGATTGGGACCGATGGGCAACTGCTTGTTCCAGCAGCTGGAGATGTGCCTGACTACGAGGCGATCAACAAAGCTCTGACCGAGGAGAAGGAGAATCGGCCCAAGGGCAAGAACTATGCCGATGCCGATCAGATCACAATTGTCGCTCCGACGACGTTTCCGTATCAGGATATCATCCGGATTTTGGACGCTGTTAGGTTCCATCCTACCAAGGAAGACCCGAATAGCGGTGCGCGGTTGGACCTGTTCCCGATAATCAGCCTGTCACCAGGTTCGATCGGGTAGGACCATAATGGAGATTTCGGACCGATGCTAATTGCCTCAAAAGCGAAGAAAAAACCAGAGGATGACAAAGACTTAGACATCACGTCCCTCATGGACGCTATGACTATCGTTCTGGTCTTCCTGCTCAAACAGTACGGCTCTAACGTCGTTGAGATTGCTGACGGTTACAAGCTGCCCAAAGCCGAGACTCGCCTAGAGGTTGAAGAGATGATGCAGCTTCAGGTCCGAGGAGTGGGCAAGGGACTGCTGACCTACCGCATCGCCGACATGCCTGAGCAGACTGTGCGCCGGGGGCAGGACGGCAGCTACAGCACGTTTGTCAAAGCGATGAAGGAGCACAAGAAAATCGTTGACGCCGCTATGGCGGCAGACGAGGAGCAACGAGGAGCCATCAATGTAATTGGCGACGGGTCGTTGGATTACGAGATGCTCTTGGATGTCATGAAAAGCTGTGCTGTTGCGGGGTTTTATAAGATCAAGCTGATCGCTGAGCCCGAGTCAGGATGATGGTTTTGCTAGCATTCCAATCAGACGACATTTCATACCAGCAAGGGGATATGTCATGAGTGCTGAACAGACAGCTGCACCCGCTCCCGCCAAAGCGGCGGTCGGTGGCACTGGATTCCCCACCGAACTCAAAAGGCACATGTTCACGGGGGTGGACATGCGGCTGGTGTCGATCGGTTCCATATCGCTTGTCTTGCACCTCCTTATGGTGATGTTGGTCGCTGGTCACGAATGGAAAGACCCGACAGCGGATTGGACAGCAGAAGATCTGATGAAGGCGCAGGCCGTTGTGATGACTACGCTTGATCCGACGGCAGTTGAAGAGCTTGAGGCCGAGCTGGAAGAGCTTTTTTCAGATGTTCTCAATGAAGGGTTTTTCGAGGAGCTAGCCGAGCAGCAGGTCCAACAGGCACAAGAGGTCGCTCAGCTTCTCAATGAAGCCGCAGCCATGGCTGAAGAGATGGCTGATCTGGGCAACCTGGCCGATCTTGGTGGCGAGGACTTAGCTGCTTCGTTGGGTGACCTGTCCGATCTGGGAAGCATGGATTTCGGGGCAGATATTGGTGCCGACGCTGGACTTGAACTCGGCGCAGCGGACGTGCAGATTTTTGCTCAGGTCGAAGGCGGAGCCGTTCGCGGTCGCGCCATCGGCTCAGGTGTGGATATCGCGGCGCTTGGGTCAAACGTGCAGATTAGCTCGTCGTTCCAAAAGGGCGGAATGTCAGCCGATCAGGCGGCACGGTTGAGCCAGCAGATTAGCGTAGCGCGTTCGAAGCTAGGCGCAGATTTTCAGATCAACGTCAACCCTGGTCTTACCGGCACTGCCCGCGCGCGGATGCGTGCTGTTGGGCAGGGCGGCGGCTCGACAGGCAAAGCGATCGCGCTTGAAAGCCTGGCGTTGCCACCAAGCAAGCCTAAGACCGCTGGTGGGCGTTCACTGACCGATGTTGAGCGGCGTGCGGCGCAGTCGGGACAGATGGTAAGTGCGTGCTACTTGGCTGGTTTGGCTGACAACCCAAGTCTGGCTGGTGTGATTGTGGTTCGCTTCACCATCAACGCTAACGGCAGCGTCTCCAACGTCAGCATTGCCGATTCCAACTTGGGAAGCCCGGTGGTGGAGGATTGCCTCCAGGCGACAGTGTCGAGTTGGTCGTTCCCAACTGGCCCATCTTCCGAGACATTCGACTACCCGTTCACGTTCGAGCCAGGTTAGAGCACGAAGAGTTTTGGCAGGTATGGTACAGGACCGAGGGAGATGTGGCGGTGGGTGTTGTTGGACCGCGCCTTGGATGGGCTGGTCAACTTAGCGGGATCTAGAGTTCGCCAAATACAGTAACTCAAAGGCCGATGGGGATGCGATTCCCGTCGGCCTTTCCCTTTTATAGGTCACACCTCTAACACGGCTGAATATCGTTATGTCACAGCAATCGGATGTCGCTCTTGCCGAATCACTTACAGAAGCGTTGGGAAGGGTCAGACAGGAGATAGGCACCGTCGTCGTCGGGCAGAAGGATGTGGTGGAACATCTACTAGTGGGCCTGCTAGCGGGAGGGCACTGCCTTTTGGTGGGGGTGCCTGGCCTGGCGAAGACACTTCTGGTGCGCTCGTTCGCCCAAGTCTTGGACTTGAGCTTCAACCGCGTCCAGTTTACGCCTGACCTGATGCCCTCGGACATCACAGGCACGGAGATCATAGAGGAGGACGCCGCCACTGGGCAGAAGAGTTTTAGGTTTCTACCAGGCCCGATATTTAGCAATGTGCTTCTGGCCGACGAGATCAACAGGACACCACCACGCACCCAGTCAGCACTTCTGGAGGCGATGCAGGAACACCGCGTCACCGCCGGCGGTGTGACTCATCTGCTCCCCTCACCATTCTACGTCCTTGCTACGGAGAACCCGATTGAGCAGGAGGGTACATATCCGCTCCCTGAAGCGCAGTTGGATCGTTTTATGTTTATGCTCTGGGTTGACTACCCTTCAGGTGAGGAGGAGAAGCAGATTGTTCGGTTGACCACCGGCACTGAACATCCACCTCTAGAGTCGGTTCTCACCGGTGAGCAGATACTTGCCGCGCAGGACCTGACCCGCCGGGTACCTGCCGATTCCGACGTAATTGACGCTGCCGTGTCGCTCGCCAGGCGTTCCCGGCCTGGTAACGAGGCCCCTGAATTTGTGAAAGAGTGGGTGGCGTGGGGCGCTGGGCCCCGTGCGTCGCAGTATCTGGTGCTGGCGGCCAAAGCGTTGGCGCTTCTTGAGGGGCGACTTACACCGTCGGTGGCGGATGTCGAGCGGCTTGCTCTGCCGGTGCTGCGGCATCGGATTGTCACCAGTTTCAACGCCGAAGCAGAGGGCATCGGAACCCCAGAGATTATTGCGCGTCTGGTTGCTGAGGGGTGACCGTTTTCGCTGTACCACCGCAACGACGCCCCTGGTCCGATGTCGGTACCAGTGCCGAGAAGGGCTGCCAGGGCGTGATGTTGGCGACAACGTCCAGCTCCAACCTCTGATGTCGGAGCGACAAGAGAACTACAGGCGATTCTTGGACCCACAACTCCTGGCCAAACTATCCAGGCTGGACCTGGTGGCGAGGATGGTTGTCGAGGGGTTCATCGCAGGCCTTCACAAGAGTCCATTCCACGGCTTTTCCGCTGAGTTTTCCGATCACAGACCATACATGCCAGGCGATCCCATCCGCCACATCGACTGGAAGGTCTACGGCAAATCCAACAGGCTCTACCTGAAGCGGTATGACGAGGATACCAATCTCCAGGCTTACATCCTGGTGGACTGCTCGCCCTCGATGCTATACCCGCTGCCGGAAGATGGACTAGAGAGCGACGAAATCGCTAAACTCGACTACGCAAATATGTTGGCAGCAACGCTGGCTCACCTGCTAATCCGCCAGCGCGATGCGGTCGGGGCAGCGCGATTCGACGAAGACGTCTATCGCCTGGTGCCGCCGCGGACGACCCCTGGCCACCTAAACGCCATCCTTTCAGAGCTGAATATCTCAGATCAGTCTGAGCAATCAGAACGATCGAGGAACCACTCTGCGGTCGCGCTGCACAGGCTGGCTGAGAGGTTGCGGCGCAAAGGATTGGTGGTCATCATATCCGATTTTCTTACCGATGAGACAGGTTACGATGAGAACCTTGAGATATGGTCATCAGCGCTGAAACATTTCAGGTATCAGGGTCACGACGTGATTCTGTTCCAGGTAATGACGCCTCAAGAGCGGTCGCTCAATTTTGATGGAGCGTGCCTATTCGAGGGGATGGAGACCGGGCAGAGGATTGGTGCAGATGCCTGGGCGATCCGTGCGGAGTATCAGGATTCTGTCAATAGATTTCTAAGCGATATGGCGGCCTTGTGCCGAAATTCGCTCATCGACTTTGCGCCGCTGGTCACGGACCAACCACTCGATGCGGCGCTGTTCCAGTATCTGTCCAAGCGTGGTCGAATGCGCTGATCTACATCATCATCATCGGCTCCAAAAAGCAGCCGTCCACGTAGATGTCGAAGAAGTCGGACTGCTCCTCCAGCTCCACATGCTCAACCCCTCTAACGAGCTCTTCAACCTGCGCTAAACGGTCCTTTGAGCACACGATCTGTGTCACACCTTCAAGCGAGGCGTTGCCGACTTTAATCATTCTCTCCACAGGTATCGATGGCATCAGCCCGATGGCGATGGCGTTTTCCAAGTTGAGGTAGTTGGCAAACCCGCCGGCCACATAGACTTTGGCAACATCCTCAAACCCTACCCCAAGCTCCCTCAACAGTATTTTCTGACCTGCATACGTGGCGGCCTTGGCCTGGGAGAGCTCACTGATGTCCTCGCGCCCCAGTGCTACACGGGGAGTTTCAGAAAGCAGATACTCCTCGCCGCCATCGCCAAAACGGCCCATCGTGTCTATGACTTCGTGCCTCCTCAGCTCTGCCATGGCGTCCACCAACCCCGAGCCGCAGACTCCCCTCGGAGCGACATCACCAATCACTGAGAATTCCGCGCGATCGCCTTCCCACCACACCCTCTCAATAGCTCCTTCAAGCCCGGGCATCCCTGCACGAATACCGCCACCCTCAAACGCCGGTCCTGCGGGGCTAGATGCCGCGATCAGACGGTCCTTATTGCCCACGACGATCTCGGTGTTGGTACCGATGTCCACCAACATCGTGATCTCATCAGAGTTATGCATCTGTGTCGCCAACATCGCCGCAGCGGTGTCTGCTCCGACGTGACACGCCACAAGAGGTACTCCGTAGACCACCCCTCGACGGTTCATCAACAGATCGGTCTCTTTAGGCGCTACCGAAAGAGAGGTCGTCGGGAGGTCGCCACCCCTAACGGCGGTCTCTGTCTGCGACCAGAACGGCTTCTGCCCCAGGCTTGTGACATCTAGTCCGAAGAACAGGTCGCGCATTGTGGCGTTGCCAGCGACGGCCATCTCATAAATCTGGACGCGTTTGATAGGCATTCGCCGTATCTCAGCGTTGAGATGCCCTACTACAACTTTTCTAAGCTCACCTGAATGGCCGCTGTCGGTGTCGTATTTTATTCTGTGCAGCACGTCTGAGCCGCCAAATGTCTGCGGATTCTCAAAGGCGGTGGTGTAGACCCTTTCGCCGGACTCCAGGTCCACCAGATGTGCAACTACAGTGGTTGTACCTAAATCAACCGCCAACCCATAGACCCCGTCCCTGTAGCTGTCGATGACCTCGCCATCTCGCACTATTGTGTCGCCCTGACGCAGTGTTCTCGGCTCAAATATGACATCGGTGGCGGCGGTCTGTGTCAAGATCTGCGGCCGGCGGGCCATGACGCTGACAGCGATGTCCTGGGCGTCAGATATGACAGTGGCTTCGCACGCAAGGCGGTACGGGTCGGATAAAAAGGCCTCTTCGTCGGTCCTGGGTGACAAACTGTCCATACCAGCGTCAATTTGGACAATACATTCGTGGCACGAACCGTCTCGCCTACAAGAACTGGGTAGATGGACCCCCAGCAGATCGGCGACTTCAAAGAGGGTCTGTCCCTGTTCTATGGGATGTTGCTGGTCTGACAGAGTAATGGATGGCACTGACTTTGCTCCTGCGTTGGGTAGTTATTGTCTTCTCAGAGAAGGACACCGGTGCGAAACCCGTGCCTCAAAAAAAACTGGGCGCGTTATCCAGCCATCTACTCTCTGTCGTCGTCACACCGATTTTACACGGCGGCAACGCATTGGCAATCTTACCTTGTGATTATTTGGGTGGTAATCGCCTACAGACTTTGGTCTTGGGCTTGAAAAATGTTCCCAGTGAAGCGGAAGGATCAAAACTATGTGTTCCAAACTGCTTACGGCAATGGTCGTTGTGGTTGGCATGTCGGTTTTCGCGGAGGCGGGTGTCGATGTAGGTGCCGATATTGTGTCGCAGTACTACTGGCGCGGCGCGCCCAGCGGGATGGATTCCGATGGGTCCACTTCTACCGCGCCAGCTCTTCAGCCCAGCGTCACGGCGAGCCTTCCTATGAAGATGTCGCTCAATGTGTGGGGTTCGTGGATTCTCTCGGACCGCGACATAAATGACGCCGTCGATGAGATAGATATCACTCTCAATTACTCCCGCGATCTAAACGACAACTTGGCCATGACGTTCGGAGGTATCTACTATCTGATGCCCAACGGCACCGACGCGGACGTTATAGACGTCTACGGAGGTGTCAGCACAGAGGTCAGCGACATCGACGTCGGGGTGACCGCCTACTACCAAATGTGGATGCAGGGCAGCGGTGACGCCTCGCTTTACTACGTCCTCAGCGCCAGCAAGAGTCTTCCGATGGATCTGACTTGTGGATTGGCCGTTGGCGGTGGCACTGAAGCATACGAGAGCCTACATCACATTGATATCAGCGTCGGTCACGGCGGATTTAAGGCTGGGCCGGTATCAATCGCCCCGGCGATTCTTCTATCACTCCCGCAGGCTGAAGGCGCTGAGACCGTGGAATACGCAGTGACTGTATCGCTTGGATGGAGCCCCTAAGTCTGTCCGCATAGCGCTCAGAGAGAATGAAAAAGCCGGTTCGTCTCGCGACGAATCGGCTTTTTTGATACATACCACCGCTTCCGATTCACTTGACGCAAACCTAAGGAGCGGGACCATAAAAGTGGTGAATTTCTCCCTGACGGCGCTGTTGTCACTGTTTCATATCACCGGAACCAGCGTTGGCGCAGAGCGTTGGCGCAGAGATGGAAGCGCGGTTGCACGTACGAAGCGGATACGTTGACCGTGGTCAGGACTGGGCGAACGGCTCGAACCTGGCGCTTCAGCCGGGGATGAGCATGGAGCTGCGCCACGGCCTGTCGGTGGAGTTCTGGTCATCCTGGGTCGTCACTGACCGCACCAACACAAAGGCCAGCGACGACATTCAGATGATCCCTGGATGGTCTACCTCAATTGCCCCAGGTTGGGATGTGGCTGTCGGAGGTATACTCGACTATGTAGTTGATGGGGGATCAACCGCCGAGGTTTTTGGTGGCCTCTCGTTCAACCCTTGCAGGAGTCCGGTCACTTTCTCGTTTGAGGCGTCGCAGGACGTCCGTGCCAACAAAGACCTGTATGTCTCACTAGGGGCCGAAGCCGCGTTGGGTGATCTCACCATCGAGGTTACCGCTGGCGGTGGTACTAAAGAGAGCTGGAACACATTCAACGCGCTCAGCGGTACGACGTGCTACAGCTTGGGGTCGAGTGGCGGATTTACTTTTGAGCTGACAGTGTCGCTGGTAGTGTCCAACGCGCCTGACGAAGACGGTTTCAAAGCCTTTGGCGGCATCTGTGCCGGTTGGAGCCCATAGCCAGCAGGATTTTCTTTATCGCGCACTATATGGGCGCTGTGCTGTGGAAAACAGTACAGCGCCTTAGCGCGTTAGGTGACCGGACCTGTCGCCTTCGTGCCTGGTGGATGAGTACTGGTAGTAGATTAGCTCATGGTCGGCGGCGAGCGTGTGCTCAATGCCCCTTACGCACGCTATCATGTCCCCTGGTCCCAGGTCGAATTTTTCGGTGACACCTGAAGGGGTGCGCAGGGTAATAGTGGGCGTGCCCTCTATAAACAGCCAGTATTCGTCAAAATCGTGAAAATGTAGCTCCACATCGCTGTTGGCTGGAAGTCTGAGCACATGAAACGTTGAGATGTCCACGGGGCGTAGCGCTTGTGAAAGCTGTTCGCTCACACGTTCGTCTGTACCCAAACGAACTACGCACGTCCCAGGGTCAGCCAGTTGATCGGCGATGTCCGGCATTTTTTCCTCCAGTGATCGTCAATATCCGCTGCAAGAACATAAGATACACCGAAAAATCGCCTGCTGCATTGACCATATTCTTGGGAAGAGACTATTTTATTAGGGACCATACACACAAAGTGTGTAAACAGCGGGGCGATCCCAGGAGAAGATGATATGTTACCACTTCACGCAGACGCACTGACAACCGAAGAGCTAAGTGAGTGGGAGGACGTCGGGTTCATCCGGTTGGGACATGTCGCGCCTGAGAGCGAGATAGCTGGGCTCAAAGATCGCATTGACGAGATAATGTTAGGTGAGACCACCTACGACGACATGCTGATGCAGTTGTGCCCGTCATCGGGGATGGAGCTTGCAGGAGAGCAGAGCAAATCTTTCAAGGGTGCCACGCTCAAATACCGTAAAATACAGGACCTGGAGATGGACCCGCTGTTCTTGGAATACATCCAAAAACCGCTGTTTCGGGACATCACCAATAAAATCATCGCCAACGCAGTAAGTGTGTACCGAGCGATGTTCTTCAACAAGCCCGCAGGTGAGGGTGTCACCATCAACTGGCATCAGGACGGCGCTGGGGGGTGGAACCTGAGCATCCCGCCAAAAGTGACCATCTGGACAGCGCTCGACCGAACGACGCTGGCCAACGGATGTCTCCAACTGGTCGCTGGTACCCACAGAGAGATCATCCCTGAGACCGGCGACCTCCTGAGCGACGAGCAGATCGCGGTTCACGCTCCTGACTCAAAAAGGCAGTACATCGAGATGGAAGCTGGCGAGGTGGTTCTGCTGCACAACTGGGCGCTCCATCGCTCAGAAACCAACTCCACCGACGGACCGCGTCGAGGTTTCAGCGTCTGTTATATAGATGCTGAGACCACTGAGCGCTCTAGCGGCAGAGGGTTTCCGCAGGTGTTTCCCGACTACATCCCGGTCGCCAGCAAGGCGGCGACTCAATCACAGAACCTTCAAACGCCCAAAATAGCGAGATGGTGAATATGGCGCTAACGAGCGAACAGGTTGAGGCCTACGAACGCGACGGGTTTGTCATTGTGGAAGATATGTTTACCGACGACGATCTGATTCCGGTGACAGATGAGATTAATCGGTGGATTGATGAGCGGGCCCAACGGCTTAAGTCTCAAAACAAGCTCGAAAGTCTATGCCAGGGCCAGCCGTTCGAAACACGTTATGCAGCACTGTTTGCACAATGCGATGAGATTGGACAGGGGATGGACATACCCCAGATCGGTGGCGAGGCGATGTTCGCATTTCTAGGCAATGAGAGTCTTCTTGACGCGGTGGATACAATAGTCGGGCCTGAGATCACCTGTAATCCGATTCAACACCTAAGAGCCAAGGTGCCAGAGAGGCTCATAAGAGGCCGCAGCTATCTTCAGCAGACCCCCTGGCACCAGGATGCGGCGGTCACATGGGCAGAAGCCGACCCGACAAACATCATGACCGTCTGGATACCGCTGGTGGATGCCATGGTTGAGCGTGGATGCGTCCAGGCGCTGCCTGGGGTCCACATGCGGGGGCACATGGACCACAAATCAAAAGGCGGCACGACCATCGTCCCTGAGCAGTTTCCCCGTGGGATAGCTCCGGTCTCTGCGGAAGTACCTCGCGGTGGCGCAATCTTAATGAGCAAATACACGCCACATCACACACTTCCCAATAAGAGCGATGTTGTCAGGTGGAGTCTTGACCTTAGATACCAGCCCAACTGGCAGCCGACAGGCCGCCCGTTCCATCCAGAGTTCATCGTCCGAAGTCCTTCAAAACCCGATCAGGTTCTGTCGGACCCCGAATTATGGCGTCAGCTATGGCAAGATGCGTTTCAAGACAACAAAGCCGCTGGTAAGTCCGCCCACCGCACTATATATTAACGGAAGCGTGTAGCCCTACTGATCGGCGATGAAGAAAGGCACGAAGTGCCCATCATCGTCGAATTCGATCTCCCTGGCGGTTGTCAACTCGGTGAGATCGGCACCAGCAGAGATGCTCTCAAGCGCCTGTGGGGAGGCTTCAAGCGTCGCTAAATGCAGGGTGTCAGAGATGCGGGCTATTCTTGCTTTGGTAGGGTCGACGACGCCTGAGCTAAGGAACGACCACTCAATCGCCTGACGGTCGTTGGGGCAGACCACCGGGATCATCGCACCGCGTGCGTGCGCTGACGACAGGCAGTTGATATAAGTCTTTTCACGATCCATCTGGGCTACGAGGCGCTCAGATGTAAAATCTGCGAGCCCGATCCCCGCAGCGTTGCCGTGTGATGGCTCCGACAGGTCTCTTACGTAGATACGCTTCGGCGCACCGGCCTCATCCACCTCATCCTGATCGCCCTCCTGCCCGATCCACCTCTTTCGCCTGATCACGTTGGTGTCCATACCAGCGCCGCTGAGGTCCTTGCCCATCTGGTCTATGATGAGCAGGTCGAGCCCTTCGAGCGGCACACCTGGCACCATCTCAGATACACGGGCGAGTAGCTCTGGCTCCTCTTCTAAGAAACTCTCGGGCTTGACGCCGACGATGTCCGATGTCTGATCGTAGCCGTTCTCCAGAATCGCCAGACCGCCTACTATCTCGCATCTTTCCAAAACCATCTGCCCGGCGGTGCGAATGAGTCTCTCGAACGGCATATGCACCGCAGCGGTGTGGTAGCTGATGGCCCCGATATGTTTCCCGAGCCCGATGAGCAGCATCTTCATCAGGCCGCTTTGATAGGGGCCGATGAACCCGGTGTGCGGTTTCACACGGTTTACTACGAGAATCCTGTCAGCTTCAGAGGCGTGTCTGTCCAGGTATACCCTGAAACCGTCTTCGGTGACTCCGATCTCCACGACCTCCATCGACGCCAACAGCGGTACATCCATCGACTGTTCGGTGATCCCGTAGGAAGTGAGAAGTTCGGTCTGCCCTTCGGGAGTGCCTCCACCGTGGGAGCCCATAGCCGGTATTATGAACGGCTTTGCCCCAACAGTCTTCAGATAGTCCACTATCGCCCTGACTATCTTCGCCATATTGGCTATTCCGCGGCTGCCAACCGGAACGGCGACCCGTTCTCCAGGTTTGACTGCGCCCTTCACATCTATCGAACTCATCGCATGCGCTGCGGCGATGGCTGGATCATCCACCTTTTCGCCCAATAGCGATTGGCTAATACGAATTAGAGCTGGATACGCCATTTCTATCCTCAAAAAAAATGCACAGCCCGCCGCCAACGTCCGGCGGCGGGCTGCGACTGGTGTGGTCGGCTGTGGTCTTACTTCGCTTCGTCTGCGAGCTGGAATCTCACCTCAGGCAGATCATCGCGGAACGTGCACTCCAGAGTCTTGTGAGCCGACAGCTTAAAAATATCCGCGTCAATTTCGACCACCTGGAGCAGCACACGAGCTTTGTGGCGACCAAACTCTTCCTTGAGATCGTTGTACTTGAAGAGATATAGTTCGGTGCCGTAGGACGTCTGGGTGGCAGATGCCGCCTTGCTCTGTGGGGAGAGGTCAGATATGACCGCCCCGCCAGAAGCAGCTGAGGAGTAGTGCATCGCCACGCGCACCAAAATAAGGTGAGCGTGAAAGGGCAGAATCAGCCGGTTGCCGAATGTCAGACCGGTTCGATTCTTGGCGACCGCCTTTGCGACGCTGAGCTTTTTGGGCTTTGATGCCATGCCTCACGCTCCTTTTTCCCCAACGGGGGTGTCTGCATGTCGCTGCTATTACACTAGGTGGCTAAAACCCTCCAGGGAACGCCGCTCCCTCACGGAAGAACAGAAGCCAGATCAACACAAACACCGGCAGCAGGATCGGCAGCGAATAGCGCACGAGATATGCCACAAAACTTGGGCAGTCAACGCCTGCCTGTTCGGCGATGGATTTGACCATAAAGTTGGGTGCGTTACCGATATAGGTCATCGCACCGAAAAACACCGCGGCGATGGATATGGCGGTGAGATACCCAACGGTCTCAGGGCTGCCAGAGCCTGATGCAAAAGCTCTTACATCGGCGATGGAGCTTATATCCATCCTGAATTTGCCCATGGCACCACTGAGGAAATTGAGATAGGTCGGCGCGTTGTCCAAAATCCCTGAGAGCGAGCCGGTAAACCAGTAGAAGTGGCTCACCTGTAGAGCGTCGCCCTGCTTGTGCGCCCAGTCGGCTATCAACTGCAACGCTGGCATCATCGTACCAAAAATGCCGGCGAACAGGAATCCAACCTCCCTGATCGGCTCAAAGTTGAACTCGTTGCCTTTTAGGCACTCCTTGTCAGCCATGCTATATGACAGCCACAATACCGCAAACATGATCACTTCCCTGAACCCGAGCGGAAGATGCAGAGTGTGGATCGGATAGGCCAGAATGTTATGCAGAGCGCCTTCCCTAATAACGTTCGGGTCAAGGAAGACCGAGATAATGATAATAGCCAGCCAGAGAAAGTTCTTCTGTCCCTGTATAGAGATTGCCCCTGAGTAGCTCTGATCGGCTGCTTCATCCTTGTTGCGGGTGTCGAACACGAAGAAGATCGCCAATATCATCACTATGCCGGTGAGCCAGATCGTCCACACATGCGTGAAAACCCAGAAGAACGGGATGCCTTTGAGGAACCCTAGAAACAGCGGCGGATCGCCAATAGGGGTCAGCCCGCCGCCTACATTGCTGACTGTGAAGATGAAAAAGATGATATGGTATGCCTTTAGTCTACCCTGGTTGATCCGCATAAACGGACGAATGAGCAGCATCGACGCGCCGGTGGTTCCGATAAGGTTGGCTACGAGCGAGCCTATAAAGAGAATTGCGACATTGAGCAGCGGCTTGGATTTCTTGTCGATCTTTATGAGGATGCCACCTGATGCCACAAACAGCGACCCCACAAGCGCCATAAAAGAGATGTATTCAGCGGTTGTGTGTAGAACGGTCACACCGTTTCCCAGCACAACCAAGTAGAACGCGACAACCACCGCGCCCAGCGCCAGCGCGACGTGGGGGTAGTAGTGGTGCCAGAAGTGGGGGTAGAACAGGGGGCCGGTGGCGATCATCGCCAACAGAAGTGCGAAAGGTAGAACGGTCCAACCTGGCGGCAGCGCACCACCTGAAGCGTAGACGTTCGGTGCGAGCGCCAAGATCGCGAGAACCACCGCTGGAAGCCAGCGCCAAAACCCCGTCCGCCGGGGGGTCATCGTCTGTGTCTTGAAATCGGCTTCCATCAGGAGTTGTCCTTTCGTTAGATCGGTTAAACTGTCCCCAATATCAGAATAGTGCCCAAAGCGAATGAAGCCAAGTCCTGTGGTTGTATTGGAACCCTTTTTTCGTTAGATTTCCAGGGTTGGTGACGACCACCAAAAAGTCCCGTTAACGGCCTCTCTCCTTTTTCCCGCGAACGCCCCCGATGCCCACTGCTGTTGTAGCTATTGTTGGACGACCCAACGTTGGCAAATCATCCCTGTTTAACAGGGTGGTTGGCAAACGTATGGCTGTGATTGACGAAACCCCTGGCGTGACCCGCGACAGGCACTACGCCACCACCGAATGGGCTGGCTATCAGTTTCGGCTGGTGGACACAGGAGGTGTTGTCCCTAGAACCACCGATCAGATGGAGCTCAACATTCACGATCAAGTGGCACTGGCGTTGGACGAGGCCGACAGGGTGGCGTTCGTGGTCGATGCGACCACCGGGCTTACCGACGTAGACCGCGAAGTTGCTCAATCGCTAAGAAAGCAGAACACACCGTGCGTGCTGTTCGTAAACAAGGTGGACAGCGAGCACCAAGAAGCGATGTGGCAGGAGTTTTTCTCACTGGGCTTAGGTGAGCCTTACGCGGTTTCTGCGATGAGCGGGCGTGGAATGGGGGATGCACTTGACGCGCTGACTCAAGGCCTGCCAAAAGACACCGACGACGGTTTTGGCGATGAAGAGATAGGCATTGCGCTCATCGGGCGTCCCAACGTGGGTAAGTCATCCACCGCCAACCGGCTTTTGGGCAGAGACGCGATGATCGTCCACGGTGAACCAGGAACCACCAGGGATGCTGTGGATACGCCGTTGGAGAGAGGCGATCAGCGTTATGTGCTCATAGACACCGCTGGGATGCGACGCAAAGTCCAGGTCTGGAAATCTGGGGATACGGTGGAGTACTACAGTGTGATCCGCACACTGAGGGCGCTTGAGCGGTGTCAGGTTGCTGCGGTGCTGATGGACGCATTGGAGCCTCTTACACGGCAGGACATTGAGCTGATTGACAATGTGATGGAAGCCGGTAAGGCGATGGTGCTGGTGATAAACAAATGGGACCTGGTTCCCAGGGACACCGATACGATGGGCGAGTGGGTCAAAGCCCTTCACGACCAGCTACCGATGACTGCGAACTATCCGCTGGTATTCTCGTCTGCTGTCACCGGGCTTAGAACCACCAACCTTTTGGACGAAGCCAAAAAAGCATTCGATCAGTGGACGCGCCGCGTTGATACCCGAACGCTCAACGACTTCCTCAAGGATCTGATGAAGCGCAGCCCGCCCAAAGGGGGCCGTTCAGGTCCGCTGCGGCTGACATTCATCACCCAGGCGTCGGTCGAACCTCCGACGTTTGTTATTTTCGTCAACAGGCCTGACCGGCTGGCTGAAGCGTACCGCAGGTTTCTTGAGCGCAAAATTCGCGAGACATTTGGTTTTTCAGGCGCACCGATCCGGTTTGTGTTTCGCCGCAACAGAGATGGTCGCGACCAGGACGATGCCGCGATGGAGGAGTCCGGTTCTGGCACTGCAACGTGACTTTGGTCTCCGTCCGCGCCGATTGGACGACGCACATATCTCATTTTCAGCCGCGTGCCAGACCGCGAATGCGGCGTTTAAAGGATAGACGGTTGTGGATTTGATTCCTCCAGCACTTCCTATAGCAGATGTGACGTGCGGCGACCTGGTGATTGAAGGCCACTCGGCATCGGCGTTTTCCAGCTTTGTGATGATCCGGTCGCTCAACCTGTGTTTCGATGCGGGTTCCTGCATCGAAGAGATGCTGCCGCTGGACCATCTTTTTATCACTCACGGCCACCAGGATCACATTCTAGGTGTCACCAGGTATGCCGGGTTAAGGCGACTCCAGAGGATGCCAGAGCCGACCATCTATCTTCCATCGACAATCGCCAAAGAGATGGGGGCGCTGTTCGATTCAATGGCCAGGCTCGAAGGCAAATCTGGATGGACAGCGCCGCTCTGCCCTATGGACAACGGACAGAGAGTTTTTCTTAACCCCAGGCTCATGGCTGAAGCTTTCGATGTAACCCACACGCTTCCATCGCTGGGCTACACTATTTACGACTACAAGGAGAAACTAAAGCCTGAGTATGACGGCACCCCTGGTAGGCTGTTAGGAGATCTCAGGCGATCAGGGACGCAGATTACCAACCCCGTTGAGACCCCGCTGGTGACCTACGTCGGCGACTGCACCGCAGCGACTCTTCCCATCGTAGCAGATATGCCAGTGAGCCGAGTGCTCATAATAGAATCGACGTTTGTCGATGACGCCCACTACGATCTGGCTGAAAAGAGGGGCCATCTGCACATTGATGATCTAGCGAAGATGGGCGACGCCTTGGGACATGAGCACATCGTTCTCACCCATTTCAGCCGCCGCTATCAGGGCAGTGACATCAAACGTCGCGTCCTCAGGAGGCTTCCTGAGTCTCTGTCTAGCCGAGTCCAGGTGTTGGCGTAGTGGCGTCGTCATCCTCAGCAACTGGCCGCTCACCTTTGGCGGTCCTCTTCGTCGTGGTCTTCATGGACCTGGTGGGCTTTGGTATGATCCTTCCGGTCTTGCCCTACTACGCTGAGACATTCGGAGCCTCCAAAGCTACTGTGGGCTACCTTTTCGCCTCCTATTCTCTGATGCAGTTTATCTTCTCGCCGTTGTGGGGCAGACTGTCCGACCGTGTTGGACGCCGCCCGGTGCTTCTTATAAGCATCGCTGGAACGGCGGTGGGTTTTGCGCTATATGGTCTGTCTGACTCTCTGATACTGCTGTTCGCGTCGCGACTTTTGGCTGGGGGTATGGCAGCCAACCTCTCAGTCGCTCAGGCGTATGTAGCTGATGTCACGAACGCTGAAAATCGCGCCAAGGGTATGGGGATGATCGGTGCGGCGTTCGGTCTTGGTTTTGTCATGGGCCCAGTCCTGGGTGGTGAACTAGGACGATGGGGTACGTGGGCACCAGGTTTTGGGGCAGCGGCGCTTAGTCTGGTGAACTGGGTTGTTGCGCTGCTCGTTTTGAAGGAGCCGGAGCGCGCCAAAGATACCAGAAGCCGAATGTCGTGGGCGAAGTGCAGCCGCATGTTGGCAACTCCTGAGTTGAGCGGTCTGATAGCCGTGTTTTTCATCACCACATTCGCGTTCGCCAACATGGAAGCGACGTTTGCGCTGATGATAGAACGCACTGTGTTTTCCGGGGTACCGCATGCGATTTTGGGCACCTACGCCGGGCGTCTGTTTGCTTTCATAGGTATCTGTATGGTGATTATACAGGGGGGTCTTGTAGGCCGCCTGACAAGGTGGGCTGGTGAGGAGAAGCTGATAATCGCCGGGCTGACGATTCAGGGGGTTTTTCTTTTGCTGATGCCCTACGCGCCCACAGTTGTATGGCTCATGCCGGTTTTGGCGGCAGTGGCTATAGGCAGCGGGATAACCAACCCATCGGTACACAGCCTGCTCTCCCGCCGCAGCCCGGCGGATGTTCAAGGTGGGATTTTGGGGATATCCCAGTCCGCTTCGAGCTTAGCGAGAGTCGTTGGTCCGGTCTGCGGAGGTCTGCTGTTTCAGAACCTGGGACTCAGCGCACCCTACTGGATGGCTGGTGGCGGCGTCTTAGTCGCTGGTCTGTTGGCGTTTAACATGAGAAACAGAGGTTTGGGCGCGGAATCTTTCGATGCGGTTCAGGAGTGATCTAGAGTGGCCCATCTGACATCTAGCCGGTTGATGCTGGCGTCCTTGATCGCTTTGGGCGCACTCGTTTTGGCGTCTATTGTGGCGTTGGCCGTGGGATCGACATCAGTGCCGCTATCAGATGTTGTGGATACCTTCATGGGCGACGGCAGAGGTGTGTCGGATATCATCGTCCGGCAGATTAGACTGCCCCGAGTGGCATTGGCCGCACTGGTTGGCGGTTCGCTAGCCGCTGCTGGGGTGATCTTTCAGGCGCTGTTGCGAAACCCGCTGGCTGATCCGTACGTATTGGGGATTTCCGGTGGTGGTGGTCTCGGCGCGGTCCTGGCGGTGTCTGTCGGAGGCTCCATCTCGGTGGGCACAGAAGTTCTGGTGCCTATATGGGCGTTTGTCGGTTCATTGGGAGCCATAGCGCTCGTATACACTATCGCCAGGAGCAGCGGGTCGGTGAATATGCACACCATGCTGCTCGCTGGTGTAGTCACCAACGCTATCTGTTCGGCGCTTATCATGGGGCTTACGCTTACGCTCTCATTCGAGAAGTTTCAGACGGTTCTGTTCTGGCTTATGGGCCATCTTAGCAGCCGTCTTTCGTGGGGCAGTTTTTTGCATCTCGGAGCGTATGTCGGAGTTGGTCTTGTGATGATAGGAGCCGTGGCGCGGGACCTTAATCTCATGAGTTTGGGGGACAGGCAGGCCGCGCATCTGGGCACCAACGTCGAGCGGACCAAAGCTATTGCCTTCATCGGGGCATCTCTGATTACCGGTGCGGCGGTGTCGGCAGCGGGGCTTGTTGGGTTTGTCGGGCTGATGGTGCCCCATGGGGTCAGACTGCTCGTTGGGCCCGACCACCGGATTCTTCTTCCAATCTCCGTTGTAGTCGGTGCGGCGTTTCTAATTCTCACCGACGCGACAGCAAGGTGGGTAATCGCTCCGACAGAGCTTCCAGTCGGTGTAATCACCGCGCTCATCGGCGGCCCGAGTTTTATCTGGATGCTTCGGCAGCGCGACCGAGGTGGCGCATGACGACACCGTCGATTGGCCTGACAGTTAAGGGAGTGTCGTTCAGATATCGCCATGAGCATGTGCTTGACAACGTAGACTTAGAAGTGCCTCCTGGGCAGTTTTTGGGAGTATTAGGGCCAAACGGCTGCGGCAAAACCACGCTGTTAGGGATATTGGCAGGGGTTCTCAATCCTGAGAGCGGCACCGTTCTCGTCGGCGGTGAAGACGTCCACCAGATGTCGCGCAGGCGTATCGCCGGGATCATGGCTGTCGTGCCTCAAGAGTCGGCATTTACGTTTCCCTATACCGCGCTGGAAGTGGTCTTGATGGGGCGAGCGCCGCATCTTGATCGGTTTTCGCTCGAAGGCGAGAGAGACCTTGGCGTGGCAAAGGCGGCGATGGAGCGTACCGATGCATGGCAGTTCCGCGACAGGCATATGGACGAGCTGTCTGGCGGCGAAAAACAGCGTGTGATCCTAGCGCGGGCGCTGGCTCAAGAGGCCCGTGTACTACTCCTGGATGAGCCAACATCGGCACTCGATCTCAGGCATCAAGCCGACATTCACGCATCATTAGCTGACCTAAATCTGAACGACGGTCTGACGGTGGTAATGGTTTCCCACGATCTGAACGCTGCGGCTCGAATGTGTTGTTCTGTGGCGCTGATGGACAAGGGCGGAATCGTTGCCACAGGGGAGCCGGACCGGGTGTTTACCGCTGAAAACCTCAAAAAGGTCTACCGTACCTCGTTGGACGTCACGACCGACTCAAAAAACGGCCACCCACTGATACTCCTGCCGGCCCCGGATGTGTCCCGCCGTGCGGCCAACAGCTAGAGCCAATGTCCTCCACACTTCTCATACTTGACGAGCATACATCACCCAAAGATCACGCCAGATTGCTCAAAGCGGCCCCTGACGCTGATGTACTCGCCAGGAAATCGGTATCGCCGTCCACAGCCACTGAGCAGGCACTGCAATCATCTGGGCGCTGGCACCCCTCTGACGCGTTCCGCACCGCAGAGCGGTCAGCGGCGATCTACGACGACACTGTCGCAGCGATAGACACGATTTTTGAAGAGAGCGTCGGCGGCATAACGCTTTCCCAGGCGACAGAGGTCGATGGGCTGTCGCTTAGGCGCGTTCTCCACACAGCGATCTCGCTCATTGTCGAACGCTGCGTTTCGGATCTGGAGTCGGTCTCAGCGGCGTTGGAGGCTCTGGAGCCAGATGAGCTGCTCATGGTCAGCGGCACCAGCGATTTGGAGCGAGCAGCCAGCTTCCACGCAAAACAGCGAGGCGTGCCCGTTAGAGTCCTTTCGCCGTGGGCTGATCGTCTGCCTGGCGGGTGGCGCTATCGAGGCGGCGGCGGACCTAAGTACACGCCGATGTTTCTTGACCAGGCGCGGGAGAAAAAAAGAGTCGGCGCAAAGGAAGATGTGTGGTCAGAGCCCCCGAACAGTCAGCGTCCTGGTCCCGGACCTGGTCCGGTAAACACCTTTTTTCCGCTCCACTACAGGACAGATGTAGGGGCGGTGCTCCCGATCCTCGATCGCGCCCAAAACCGCATGGCTCAATGGACCTGCAAAATCTCCGCAGAACCCCATGGTGCGGCCTGTCAACTGCTTGCAGGACAAGGTCGATATTTCGATTCGCTAGCTGACTTTGTCACCACGGACGACAGACGTTGGGTCGATGGGTGGATGCCACGCTTGAAGCGTTCATGGCTAGCTGGTCTAGACTCGGCTTCCGCCTCTGGACACTATTGCGAAATCGTCCGGCAAGCGCGACCGGCCCTTGTGAAACTTGCAGACGACAATCCAGATGAGTCGGGGATGAGGACGGCGCTCTGGTGGTTCAGGATGCTCCGCCGTGCATGCCGCGAATACTCGCCAAAGCTGATGGTGATCACCGACGAGGCCACACCGTTCTATCAGATCGCCATGCAGACAGCGCAGATGGAAGGGGTTGCCACGCTGCATGTGCCTCACGCCGCGATGGGTCGGCATATGAAATACCAGGATCAACGCGCCGATGTCATCGCCGTCGCTGGTCAGAGGGACAAGGAATGGCTCACCTCACTTGGTACTGACCCCGACAGAGTGGTGGTAACCGGCCGGCCGTCGTTCGACACTCTGGCTGGCGGGTTCAGTGAGCGAGGCGCTAAAGTCCGTCAGTCGCTGCCTCTCAAAGACCCCTCAAAACCGTTGATGGTGTATACCGCGCTGTCAGGGCGAGGGGTGACCGCCAAAGAGGATGTTGTAGCAGCTTCTCGCGAGATTCTCAGCGCGGCCAGACAGACGCCAGAAGTCACTCTGGTTATCAAGCTTCATCCGCAGGACGACGGCGCTGTGATGCGGAGTCTGGTTGCGAATGAAGGCCCGAAAGATGCGGTCGTGATCTCTGATGTGGACCTTCACGGGCTACTCTTTGAGGCGGCTGTCGTGGTCACGCTCGCCTCCACTACAGGACTGGAGGCGATTATGCTGGAGCGACCGATCATCGTCGTCAACCTGTCTGGAAAACCTGACCTCATCGCCTATGTCGAAGACGGCGGGGCGTTGGGGGTATATGAAGCCGGTGGACTGCATAGTGCGCTCAATCTGGCGCTTAGCGACGCCGATACTCAGCAGCGGCTGGAGATAGGTAGGCGCAAAATTGTGGTCGAGCACGCTTTCAAGAATGACGGCGGTGCCACTGACAGGGTCGTCGATCTGATGGAACGGATGGCCTAGAGAGTAACTCCCAACACGTCGGGACCGTGCCGTCCAAGGTTTGGCGGCGTACTATTTCAGTGCGGCGGATGCTGCGGGCCATGATGCAACAGACGAAGGAATGGAGGACAGTTTAATGCGCATATGCGTCGCTGGAGCGATGGTGTTCGACGAGACCGTGCTGCCTGATGGTAGCAGTGTGGAGTCGTTCGGCGGGATAGTCTATAATATGGCGGCGTTGTCGGCCATCGGTGGAGGCGAGCTGGAGATTGTGCCCATCTCCAATGTCGGTGACGACAGATGGAATCAGATAGCCGAACTCACGGTGTCCATGCCTGGGGTCCAAACTGATGGTTTGACCAAAATCTTAGATGGCAAGCTGACCCACGCCCAACTCGTCTACCGCGACGAGAACTACCGCGACGAGTATGTGCGATTTATGATGCCTGAGCTAAGCGGCTCTGATTTCAGAGCTGTCGGCAGTTACGATGCAGTCGTTGTCAATTTCGTTAACGGCACTGAGATGACGCTCGACACCGTCGCCGAACTAAGGGCGAGTACCGATGCTTTCATGCATCTGGACATGCACAACGTCATGGTGCGCTTTATGGATGACGGCGAGAAAACTTTCCTGGATTTCTCAGACTGGCCAGAGTGGGTCTCTCATTTTGACGCGGTGCAGATGAATGAGTTTGAGGCTGAGAAAGTGTTGGGACGGGAAGTCTCGTCTATCGAAGAGTTTACGGTAGCGGCGAAAGAGGTCCTTGACGCAGGTCCCCAGGTAGTACTGATGACGTTAGGACCACAAGGGGTGGTTGTAGCCCACCGCCAGGACGGTAGTGATTATCACTGTCATATCCGGGCAGCGCCGATCGCGAAGTTGGTAGACACCACCGGTTCTGGTGATGCGTTCTCCGCGGGGTTCGTGTGGAACACCCTCAACGGAGCCGAGCCGCTAACATCAGCCATGTCCGCAGCGGTGGTCGCTGCTGTCAACTGCCAGACACCAGGTATCGGACCGCTGGCCCAAGCCAGAGATGCGTCATCCAGAGTTGCCGACATCTGGCCTGAACTGTCATCTCAAGTCGAAAACGGTTGGCCAGGGGAGCCTTACTAACATCGACCATACACCCTTTTGTCACATCCACCCAAATTGAAAGCCAAAACATGTTCCAGACGAACCACCCTGTACCAGACACGCAGACATTTCTCCCAAACACCCAGATTGAGATTGTGAACGAAAAAGCCCCAAGGGGTGATTTTGAGTATGCGTTATTCGACTTCGACGGCACTATCTCGGTGTTGAGGGAGGGATGGCCAGAGATAATGGCACCTCTGATGGTTGAGATGGTCTCCGGTGATCAGCCGCCACCTGAGGGAATCGGAAAACGCGTGGAAGAGTTCATAGACGAGACCACCGGCATCCAGACTATTCTCCAGATGGAAGGCTTGGTCGAGATGGTCAGGGAGTACGGTCTAGTTCCAGAAGACGAGATCAAAGACGCTCAGGGCTACAAAGCGATCTATAACGAACGGCTTTTGAAGCCGGTATACGCTCGTCGTGACAAACTCACCTCAGGCGACCCATCCTACACGCTTGAGCAAGCGACCATGGCCGGATCGTTGGATTTCCTCAAGAAACTTTCAGAGAGGGGTTTGACCCTTATTCTGGCTTCAGGTACTGATCGGGAATACGTCTTGGAAGAAGCTAAGATCACCACCGCAGCACAGTATTTTAACGGTGGCATGTTTGGCGCGCTCAAAACGTTTGAGGAGTACTCCAAGGACAAGGTGATTAAGCAGATACTGGCCGATTTTGATCTTCAGGGCGGCCAGTTGATGGTATTCGGCGACGGGCCGGTGGAGCTGCGAAACGCCAAAGACAACGGCGCTGTCGCTGTGGGTGTTGCCTCAGATGAGGTGGCGTGCCGTGGATGGAACATGGACAAGCGCGACCGGCTGATTAGGGCCGGAGCGGATATCATGATTCCCGATTTTGCAGAGGGCGACCGTCTTCTCAAATATCTGTTCGCAGAGGACCGTTCGTAGAGACCATTGGTATTTTACAGGTGGCTCACAGGGGGTCGTGCTTAACGATGTATTCCTGCTGTTTTGAACTCGGATTTTTAGGCAGGCGGCGCACAAGCACCACCTCCAACACAAATCCGCCGCTGTGTGGAGTGCACCCCCTGATCTGGACAGAAAGCGTATGAAGGTTGTAGTTTGCCTGAGAGACGGAAGGAGACGCCCTTATGGCGGTCAGACGGAGATTCACACAGGAATTCAAGCTGGCGGTTGTCAGGGAATATCTGGCAGGGGGCGTGAGCCGCGTAGCGCTGGCGCGCCAGTATGACGTTGCCCCTGGTCAGATACAGGCCTGGCAGAAACGGTATAAGCAGTTGTCAAAAAAAGCCGCTGCTTGGGCACAACAGCCGCGAAGCGAAGACTCCTC
>CAZVGZ010000007.1:0-74773 GCA_964627605.1 uncultured bacterium
GCCGAAGGTGGGACTCGAACCCACACGTCCTCGCGGACACCGGATTTTGAGTCCGGCGCGTCTACCAATTTCACCACTTCGGCTTGGGCCTATTAAGCCCTATAAAAAGTAGCCGTGACAGCGCGGTGTGGTCAATCCTCCCACTTGGTCGCTGTGTTGGGCTTTCACTCAACTCCACGACGCGCAATTTCAATCAAGCAAATGCTTTCTTTCTCGATACGCCAGTGTCTGAGATTGGTGTGTTGATGATGGGTCCAGTCGTACCGCAAGAATCAGTTGTAGCGCGACGTTCACTGACGGTGGTTAGTGTAAACTGAGCCGAGATCTATGTGTAACAGGTCGCCGCTGCTAACAGACGTCCGCACAACGCTATAGGAGGTATACTCGACGTAATTAAGGAGATATTGCCAAAGATATCTTCCCACAAATCGACCGCTCAGTCGCCGACAACATCAGGCGATGGGCTGACAACTCCAGTCACCGGGATGCTGTCAATATCCAGCAAACCGTTCTTCATCAAAAACTGTCCAATCGCCACGCCTGCGAGCCTGTGCGCTTCCTCATTGGGATGAGGATCGTACGCGCTCTCAGAGAGCCTGTTAGCGTCAAGACCTTTGTAGACATCACTATAAAGGTCCAGAAACCACTTTGAATCCGTCAGGTCCACTATGTCAGCCATTCGGTTGTGCAGCTCCGCATATGGGTAATTCTCACCCAGCGCCACGAACGCCGGAAACATGACTATCACCAGCGGCGCACCTGCCTTAGCGACGATGCGGACTGATTCGCGGAGATCGTCCTGGAAACTGTCCCATGCTGGGTTTCGATCTGTCCATGAATAATCCAGCAGAAACGGTCATCTTCGTGAGAAATATATTGAAGCCGGACCTGTATCTGGCGTCCACTGTCGGCCATCGCGTGATGTTCCCCTTTGCCAGCAGCGACAGCGATTTTACACTTCATTGATATCTGGCAATAGCCGCGCACAGACATTGCAGCCGCTCTGTTGTGCGATCTGGAAAGACGCTTTGGGATAGCAATCTGCCGATCAGCCGACATAGAAAGTAGCAGTGGATCAGACAACTCCAGACAACTTATTGGTACACGGACCACCTGACCGACAACGCTGACTCTTCCTACCTCACCTTTCGCCTATATTTTCGCGTATGCTCTTTAATTCACTCGCCTTCGCCGTCTTTCTTCCTGCCGTCCTGATACCCTATTGGGCTCTGCGACGCCGCTCTTTGCGCAGCCAGAACGCTCTGCTCCTGGTGGCTAGCTATCTGTTTTACGGCTGGTGGGATTGGCGTTTTTTGTCTCTGATCATCGTCAGTTCGCTTGTCGATTTTCTTGTAGGGCGAGGGTTGGCCTCCACCGAACACAAAGTCGCACAAAAAAAACTTCTAACAGTCAGTATAGCAACAAACTTAGGCATTTTGGGTTTCTTCAAATATTTCGATTTTTTCATCACCTCCGCCGCCGATCTCCTGACAGCATTTGGTCTCTCAGCAAATGCCCGCACTTTGGGCGTTATTCTTCCAGTGGGCATCAGTTTTTACACGTTTCAGACACTGAGCTACACCATAGACATCTACCGTGGAAAGCTGCGCCCCACCAAAGACCCCGTGGCGTTTTTCGCGTTCGTGAGTTTTTTCCCGCAGCTTGTCGCCGGGCCGATTGAGCGAGCGTCCAACCTGTTGCCTCAGTTTTCCAAGACGCGATCGCTCACTCTTGATGAGGCCAAAGATGGCGTAAGGCAGGGTGTGTGGGGGCTTTTTAAGAAAATCGTCATCGCCGACAACCTGGCGCCTCACGTTGACGCCATATTCTCCGCAGAAACTCACACCGACGGTTTGACTTTGGTAATAGGGGCATTCTTTTTTGCCATACAGATCTTTTGCGATTTTTCCGGCTACTCAGATGTGGCTATCGGCACTGCGCGGCTGTTCGGTTTTACACTGATGCGCAACTTTGCTAACCCCTATTTTTCAAGGGATATAGCGGAGTTTTGGAGACGTTGGCATATCTCATTGTCCACCTGGTTTCGTGACTACGTCTACATTCCGCTAGGTGGCAGTCGCGCCGGGCGCAGCGCACACATCTTTAATCTCATGGTCACTTTCGCTGTGAGCGGCCTTTGGCACGGCGCCAACTGGACGTTTTTGGTGTGGGGAGTGCTAAATGCTCTCTACTACATCCCGTTCATGCTGCTGAATCGCCACCGCCACAATCTCGACACCATCGCCGAGGGACGAATACTACCATCAGCAAGCGAGGTTATTTCAGTCGCTGTCACATTCAGCATGACGCTTGTGGCATGGGTGTTTTTCCGGGCGGATTCGCTCTCTCAAGCATTTTCGTACCTTTACGGGATTGTCTCAACGCCCTGGGTATCTGGCGCGATCACACAGACCTACGCCTGGCCCTTAGCGCTCTGCGGGGTACTGTTTATAGTGGAGTGGTTCCAGCGAATGCAGCCACACGGTTTCCAGATGAATGGTTGGCCGGTAGCGCTGAGGTGGGTCGCCTACTGCGCAGTGATCACCATAATGATTGGTGTCGGCAAAAGCGGTCATCAACCTTTTATATATTTCCAGTTCTGAGAGGGTATCTCAAACTGGTACCCGGGCAGTTGTCAAACATCGCCTGAATTCACACCATAAAGGACGCTCGATGTGCAATTACTGCATCCGCACTGAGGACATAGAGGCTCTGGAAACCAGGCACAAAGTATGGTGGTGCGTGAGCTGCTTTCGCTATATAAGTCGCCTGGAACTAAGGTGCCCAAACTGCTCCGTGGCGGAAGACGCCTTGCCAGGTCGGTCAAAGCGCGTGAAACTAGCCTACGGACAGCGTAACAAAGAACTGCCGCTCCTGGTTTTCTTGGGTGGTGGAACCACATTTGAGTGAAGTACACACCGGCGCCTGATGCCCTGGTAGATCCGCACCGCATCCACGCGCGATTGTGGATTGGTAGAGACGCCAGTACCCATGTTTTGGTGATGCTTTTTCTAAGGATCGGAGCGATATCGTGAGCGGCTTTGTGTTAAACCTGATATGCCTGGCGTGCGTTTTGTGGTTGGCTGTCAAAGGATGGCGCACCGGGCTGATCCGTTCGATGGCTGGACTGTTGGGGTTGGCCTTAGGCATCTGGGTGGCGACCCGCTATGGCCTCCGCATCGACAGCTACTTAGCGGAGCTACTGCCCATAAGCGACAGGGCGGCCTCATCGCTCGGATTCGTCGCTGCGATTGCAGTCAGCATGTTCGCTACGCGCCTGGCTGGCAATTTTGTATACAGATTGCTGCAATTCACACCGTTCGGGCTGCTGGACACCGCTGGTGGCGCTGCGGCGGGGCTGTTTAAGGGGCTTATTGTGGTTGGACTGATTACGCTAGCGCTAAGGGTAATGCCTCTGCCTGCTGAGTGGAACAACGCCGCACACGACTCTACTGTCCTCAACTGGTCGGGATCGGCGTGGGGCTTTGTGGTAGAAACCACCGAGCCTTACCTGCCGACTCAAGCGCAGCTATACGTCGAAGAACTTCGCGAAAAAGCTAAACACAAATGGAGCGACGCGCAGCAGTTGATCGAAGATCTCCCTGATATGCCGGAAATACCAGAAATCCCCCAAATGCCGGACTATGATTGACGCCCACACCTTAGAGACTCTCGATTTCTTCCTGGTCCGCGACCGGATCGCCCGACTGGCCGCATCACCCCTAGGCGATCGGCGATGACAGCGGAATCCCTATATCAGGGATAAGGGATTTTCGTCTTGCCATAAGACAGTCTGCGCTAGATGGGTCGATGGCTGAACCTGAAGCTCTTCTGGACCTGTCTGTGACTTTGGGGGTCGTGACAAAACTCGCCCGATGGGTAGACGCACGAACCGGTTCGATACCCCATGTCGCCGACATCGCACAGGCCTTGGAGCCGTGCGAAGAGCTCAGAGACAAAATCCTCAAAGTGATTGATCAGGCAACAGGCGAGGTCAAAGATTCAGCGTCGCCAGAACTCACGCGACTAAGGCGCAACATTTAGAGAGGAAGGCATGACATCCGCAAGCAGGCAGAATCGGCTATGCGGAGTCTTGGCGATCAGGTGCTGTCCGAGCCGCTCGTAACCATCCGCGATGGAAGACTGGTTCTCCCTGTAAAGACCCAAAGACGGTCATCGGTGCCTGACATCGTGCATGACCAGTCCGCAAGCGGCCAAACGCTCTTTGTGGAGCCTAAAGCTTGCGTGGAGGCAGCCAACAGTGTCAGGTCGCTAGAGATAAGTAAGAGGAAAGAGGTGGAGCGCCTCTTGAGAGACCTAACGTCGGACGTCCACACCAATCTCCCTCGCCTCGAATCAAATCTCCTGGCGTTGGGTATCTTGGATCGTCTCTAAGCCATCGCCACCTATGCGGCGGCTTTCAGCGCCTCGCAGGTCAGTTGCGCATCCAGCCGCCGCGACAGTGCCCAACCGGTCACTTTCCGAGACTAGGCATCCAGCAGCACGGCTAAGAACACTAACTCTGTCGGGAGGCGGATATACGTCACATCTGCCACCCACACCAGGTCAGGCCTTTTGGGCACCTGGTTGCGATACAGGTTCGGATAAACCGGCAGGCCGTGTCTACTCTCCGTGGTCTTAACGTGCCTGCGCTGCGCGGCTCACGCCCCCTGCCAGATACTCCCTGACAACCGCCAGCTTGAATTCCTGTGTGAATCTCCGTCTGACCGCCATAAGGGCGTCTCCTTCCGTCCCTCAGGCAAACTACAATCTTCATACGCTTTCTGTCCAGACCAGGAGGTGCACTCCAGTGTCACAGCGGAGGTGTTAACACAATATAACAGCAGACCAGCCATTGCAGAATTCAAGCACCTGAATTGACACACTTCCATTCTGCGGCTACTATTGCTTAACTGGCCGAGTTCGACGCAAATTGGAACTGCCGACCCGGTTCGCACGTTTTGTGAACCACATACGCCCATCACTTTCAAGTGCAAACGCTGTGTGAATTCGGTTGGAGATTGATGTTGAAATCGACCATTCCACACGTTCTTGTCGCGTTTTCGCTGATCTCTTGCAGCGGGGCTTTCGCCCCGACTATTCAGCGGCGGGACAACGGTTACGACTTCGCTGGCAAGCGAATCGTGGTCTACGTGGCTTCCAGCGGCGAAGAGTACTCCGCCACGCCTGCAAGTCGTGTTGCCACATCTGTACGGCAGGGGCATCAAGAGGGTGTCTGGTACCAGGGCGGCGGCATACTGCAACATGCCAGCGGAAACGGCGAGGATGTCGGCACACTCTTCCTGCCGCCAAAGGCCACCGACCCTAGCGTGACTGTCTCCAACCATCCCAGAATGGCCGAACTGACACAAGCTGTGACCGCACAGATCACCTCTATTTTGGAATCCAAAGGGTACTCGGTGGTGGTGGGAGCTGTAGGAGTTGAGCCCACCACAATCTCAGACCTTGTGTCAAAGGCGGTGGACGACGGCTATGATCTGGCGCTGATCGTGCCCTTGACCGCCACCCGAAGCTGGAACCGGCGGCTATCGCGACTGGGAACTTCGAGAAGCTCGGCGGACGCTGCGTCGTTCAGCTGGTCAACCGAACGCGGGGGTTTGGTAATCGCTGGTGCAGCGGTCTACGATACCCATACCGGCCAGCCGGTGTGGGCACACGTTTGGCAGCGAGTGGCGCCTGGGTGGGCTACTATGGCGCTCGCGATGCCGTGGGATGAACAAGCGCGACACAGCAGGTGGGGCGATGACCACGCGTCGTACTGGATGGAGCTACACAAATCCTCCGCGAAAAGGGCGATTGCGGTTCTGTTTGGTGGACGCGAGGATGGTTTTCGTCCGCTGCCGAGGGTAGCGCCGCGACCGACAAGTCGGTCATACACGGGCAGCTATGAAGACTCCAGCCTTGTCCTGTTCAAACCATCTTCCAGCAGTTGGCTGTGGCAAATAGGGCGGGTGACGGAGGACGACACGAACACAGTGATCGTTCGACCAGCGCCGCTGAGATCTACCGACGATGAGCCGCCAGTACAGAGGCTGGCCAAATCTAATGTGGTCCCATACCCCGACCGGTCGCCTCCTCCAGTGGCATATCTGCTGCCTTTGAAAGGAGCGGGGAGTCCGGTGCCGTGGCGGTACGAACGGCGAATTGGTGACCGGGTTTTAGTGACGCAGCTTGATCGGGAGTTGCGTCCATTCATCGGGCGTATCCGAGTGGCGTTGCCTTAACTGGCACATTCCACTCAATCGTTGTAAACAGCCCCCCATTAGAAGCGAAGCTGAATGCCCACGCCGGTTGCTCCCTTTCGTCCTGGAATTGATCACATCGGCATTAGTGTCGGTGCGGTCATCTGGGATGGCGGCGGAAAAGTGTTGTTGGCTCAAAGGGGAGCTGGTGCTAAGAATCAGAACGGCTTGTGGGAAAACCCTGGCGGTGCCGTCAATCTCGGGGAGACGCTGTCCGAAGCGATAAAAAGAGAGGTCCGCGAAGAGCTAGGGGTCGAAATTGAGATCGTTCGACCGCTAAGATTTGCCGATCACCTGCTGCCTGACGAAGGGCAACATTGGGTTGCGGTAACGTACCTCGCGAGAATCACGCACGGAGAACCCTCATTGATGGAGCCTGACAAATGCACTGCGCTGCGGTGGTACGATCTGGAAGCTCTTCCTCCTGCTGAGGCCATGTCTCCTCTTTCACTTGGTGACCTAGAATGCTTGGCTTCACAACTTGGAATGGAGTCCCATCTCCGTTGACAGGATCGTTCTCGGCCACGTACCCTTTATCCGGGTAGGGAGCCAAAAACCGACTAGCGAATTTCGCCTTTCCTTTCGACTACCTCTGTTAACCAAAATACCCACGACCACTATGCGGGACCCGCACGATGTTTAAGGCCATTTTTGAAAAGATATTCGGCACCAAAGCCGAACGCGACGCCAAGAATCGTCAACCCGAAGTGAACGCGATCAACTTCCGTTTTGAAGAGCTCAAATCCTTTGACGACGAAACGCTGAAGGCCGAAACCGTGCGGTTCAAGGCCGCTATCGCCGACGCCGGGAGTGAGAACGACGCTGTCCGTGCTGCGCTTGACGGTTTGATGGTGGATGCGTTTGCGGTAGTGAAGGAGACGTGCAGACGGTTCCAGGAGCGCTGTTACTCCTGGGATGTGGTTGGTGCCATGACCGATTGGGATATGGTTCCGTTCGATGTGCAGTTGATAGGTGGCATTGTCCTCCACGAGGGCAACGTCGCTGAGATGGCGACAGGAGAGGGCAAGACGCTCGTTGCGACCATGCCGCTCTACCTGAACGCCTTGGCGGGTCGTGGCACACATCTGGTCACTGTGAACGACTTCCTGGCGCGACGCGACGCCATGTGGATGGGTCCAATATTTACCTGGTTGGGGCTAAGCACTGCGGTTCTTCAGGACGAAAGAGTAGCCGGAGATCCAAGCTACCTGGTGGATGGGACAATTGAGGATGGGGTGGTGCTGACACCGTGCTCCAGGAAAGACGCTTACAGCGCTGACATCACATACGGTCAGCAGAGCCTGTTCGGCTTTGACTACCTGTATGACAACATGTCCATAAGGCCTGAGGACTTAAGGCACCGCTTCGGAAAAATGGCCGACCCTGATGAGAACCCGTTCTACTTTGCGATTGTGGATGAAGCCGATCAACTACTCATCGATGAAGCTAGGACGCCGCTCATCATTTCAGGGCCAGTACCGGACTCCAATCAGCACCAGTACGAACATGTCAAACCACTCGTGGATCGACTTGTACGCCGCCAGGTAAATATCATCAATGGCCTTGCAGACGAGGGCGAACAGCTTTGGAAGGACGATGAAGTCTACGAGGCTGGTTTGAGATTGCTGAAAGTTCAGCGCGGTGCCCCGAAACACAAGCGTCTTTTGAGGCTGGTTCAAGACGCAGATATTAAGACGCAGATCAATCGCGTAGAGATGGACTACATAAGGGATAAGCGGCAGCATGAGCTAGACGAAGGGCTTCTATACTACATCGAAGAGAAAAGCCATGTAGCCGAACTGACAGATGAGGGACGAGAGTCACTGTCTCCAACCGACCAGGACAGGTTCACTCTGCCTGACCTCGCGGTTCATATCCAGGCCATTGACGATATCAGCGACGACTCTGATGCCGAAAAATCGCAGAAGAAAGATGACGCCCATCGCGACTACGCTGAGGCGGCGTCACGAATCCACAGCCTTTCGCAGTTGATCCGTGCCTATGGCCTCTACGCCAAGGACGAGGAGTATGTGATTCAGGACAACCAGGTTGTCATCGTTGACGAGTTCACCGGACGACTTCAACCTGGGCGCAGGTTCAGCGACGGACTACATCAGGCTCTTGAGGCCAAAGAGAACGTCAAAGTCGAGCACGACACCCAGACCACCGCAACGATAACTGTGCAGAACTACTTCCGTATGTACAACGGTCTGGCTGGAATGACAGGCACCGCCGAGACTGAATCGACTGAACTTTACCAGATATATAAGCTTGAGGTAGTGGTGATCCCCACCAACCAACCCATCCGGCGACCTGACCTGGACGACATCATTTTCCGCACGCGTAAGGAGAAGATCGACGCGCTAATTGAGGAGGTCAAACAGCTTAACGAAGAGGGGCTGCCGGTCTTGGTAGGGACGCGGACGGTGGATGTATCAGAGACTCTGAATAGAATGCTCACCCGTGCTGGGATAACCGGACACAAAGTGCTCAACGCACGCTACCACCAGCAGGAAGCCGAAATCATATCCAGAGCTGGGCAGCCAGGCGCGGTGACCATTGCGACGAACATGGCTGGTCGAGGTACAGACATCAAGATCCACCGTAGTTTGGTGAAGTGCGACGAATGCAAGGTCGGCTCAGGAATGTCAGGTAGCACGCCTACCAACACCGATGACGGTTGGACACTTTCTCACTGTGAGGAGAATCTGCCCTGCGGGCTTCACATTTTGGGGTCTGAAAGGCACGATGCGAGGCGGATCGACAGGCAGCTAAGAGGGCGTGCTGGGCGCCAGGGCGACCCTGGATCGTCTCAGTTCTTCCTCTCGCTTGAAGATGACCTGATGCGGTTATTCGGGTCTGAGCGGATCATTAAGATTATGGACCGTTTGGGGGCTAAAGAGGGCGAGGTCATTACGTCGCCGATGGTCACAAGGGCCATCGACAAAGCCCAGAAGCGAGTGGAAACCAACAACTTCGAGATCCGCAAGCGGCTCCTGGAGTTCGACGATGAGATGAACAAGCAGCGTGAGGTGATCTACGGTCGCCGTCGCCAGGCGCTTGAGTCTGACAACCTGGACGATGAGGTGAAACAGATCATCGCGGACGTTGCTGCCGATCTGGTCGCTGAGTACACGCTGGGTGCTGAGGAGCCGATAGATTGGAACATTCCCGGCCTTACCGCCGACGTCAGAGGGATATATCTGGCGGAGATAGGCTTCCCCGATGAAGAGATAGCCGATCTAACGCCGGATGATCTTGAGCAGTTGATTACCGAGCGGGTAGTCAAAATCTTCGAACAGCGTCGGCACGCTTTCGGTGAAGAATCGTTCGACTATCTTGAGAGGGTAGCTGTCCTTTCGACCATTGATGACAAGTGGCGCGAACATCTGTATGAGATCGACCTGATGCGCGAGGGCATATACCTTCGGGCGTATGGCCAGAAAGACCCGGTCACCGAGTTCAAACGCGAAGCCTACTCAATGTTTGAGGAGATGATCGGCGATATAGACCGCGACACGCTTCGCGTCATTTTCAGGGCTCAACCAGTGGACGAGAGGGAGGTCCAAGCGCGCCAAGCGGTGGTTGATCAGATGCGGGCAAGCCACGATGAGATAGCACCGAGCGCTGCTGGCGAGGGTGGCAAACCAGGTGCCCGCCCGGCTGCCCAAGGTTCTGGCCCTCCCAAGCGCCAGCCGGTCAAAGTCGCTGACAGACCGGGCCGCAACTCGCCCTGCCCATGCGGCAGCGGCAAAAAATACAAACAGTGCCACGGCAAGCCCGGCGCACCGGCGCTCCCTGGCCAGATGGCTGACGCAAAATAGGGCAAGTGACCGCCCTGGGAGAAGCGCGATGATCAAATCGCTCCTCATAGTTGCCGGAGTGTATCTCATCGTCACGAAAATTCGATCAGTTCTGTCAGATAGAGTCAAGACGCGCAGCCAACAAAATGAGCAGCCGCCGATCGACAGAACCGACATCGAAGACGCCGAGTTTACCGAAAAATCGTGACGGCATTACAATCCGTCCATCAGGATTACGACTCCGTCTCCAATGCCACCTAGAACTTCCGACAAAGACTCGATTGATCTGCCTGCATTCGAGAGGATGCTTCTGAACGAGGAGATTCCTTCCTCGTGCATCTTCCTAGGAGACAACGAGTTTGACAAGGGCGAAGCGCTTGACGCGGCGATTGAGCGGTGCGTCGAACCAGCGACACGGGCGTTCAATTTTGATGCGTTCCATGGCGATGAGGCAACGGCTGAGTCGGTCGCCAATGCGGTTATGGGCGCTCCCATGATGTCGACTACCCGCACGGTTTTGATGAGGGCTGTCGATAAGGCCAGCAATGGGGTCCTAACCGCTCTTTCCGACGCTCCACCATCGACACGACTCATACTCACCGCCACCAAGCTCGATGGTCGGCGTCCAAAGCATCGGGACCTGCGAGAAAAAAGCTGCGTCGTCCAGTGTGATGTGCCCTACGAAAACAATCTGCCCACATGGGTGCGCCGCCGGGCTGACAAGGCGGGCAAGAAGATAGACGGCCGTGCTGCAGCCCTTCTGGTAGAATGCGTCGGACGGGATGTTGGGCGGTTGGCAGACGAGATAGCCAAGCTCGACCTGTTTGTGGGCGCGGTGCCAGAGATAACCGTGGAAGACGTGGAGAAAGTGGTTGGGATTACGCGAGAGGACACGGTGTTTGCACTGATGGATGCCCTCGGCGAGGGTCACACCGCTGAGGCCGTGGCGGTTGTAGGCCGCATGGTCGATGCAGGTAGTTCTGCGATCTATTTGGTCGGTCGCATTGTAAACTATATGAATACACTTCTTGACGCCGCTGATCGGCTGCGACTCAAAGGTGTTGCAGGTTTGGAGGAGTCTCTTGGTCGCTCACGAGTTTTTTTGGTCAAGAAGTACCGCAGACAGGTCAAGGCTTTGGGGATGCTGAGAATCCGGCGTGGATTGGGACTAGCGCTTGCGGCGGAGAGCAACCTGAAGAGAGGGCTGGGTGATCCATCGGTAACGCTCGACGCCTTGATTGTGGCGCTTGCGGCCTCAGTAGAACCCTTGGCAGCCGTGAAATCTCAACTGTAGACTTTACTGCTTCGTTTACCCCTAGAAAAGCAGCGTAAAGTCGAGGAAAGGAAACCCTAAAAAATGTCAGAACCAGTTCATGTAACCGATGACATATTTGAGAGCGAAGTGCTGGAGAGTGCGACGCCTGTATTGGTCGATTTCTGGGCGGAATGGTGCGGCCCGTGCAAAGCGATCGCTCCGCTTGTCGAAGAGCTAGCAACCGAGTTTGACGGTAAGCTCAAAGTGGCCAAAGTTGATGTTGATGCCGCCCAGAAGTACGCCCAACAGTATGGCGTTCGGAGCATCCCCACTCTAATAATTTTCAAGGACGGCAAGCCGGTTGACCAGATCATAGGTGCCGTCCCCAAGAACCAGTTGACCACCAAGATTCAGGCGCACCTTTAGACACACCTGCCAACGTAGCTCAGCTGGTAGAGCAGCTCACTCGTAATGAGCAGGTCAGCGGTTCAAGTCCGCTCGTTGGCTTCCAAATAAAGGCCTTGAAACTCTTTTGTTTCAAGGCCTTTATCATTTTGAGTGCTCCACAGATTTTGACATTTCCTCTGATGTAATATTGCCCCATGGCACACTGACGGCACACCTGACCACAATAGATAGCCACAACCTGTGACACTCTACGGCCAATATGTGAGGTCTTTCCCATCGGTCAATCCTCCGATAACGCTTGCCCAGCAACGACATCCAACTATCACACGTAGCGCAAACCTGTCCACCTCTGTGCCATACCAATACAGCACCATCCCTATCATCCTGTATATAACGAAGTTCCGACTGTAATACAGATCATTTCTTGAAAACCGCTGGTCGCCTTGCCTTCCTCGTCTTCACGTCGGACCGTTGCCTGACACGCTCTATCCTTCGGCAAATCACGGGATGATTGGGTTTGGTGTCGATATGTTGGCGGGTTCAGAACAACACCTTGTCAACGGCGTCTTGCAGTGAGGTTGGCACGACATGAGCAGGATGTTGGGGCGATCGTTAGTAATCTTGCGTTGGGCTCCTTGCGATGTCGGCTGTTGTGATGCAACCCAAAAAAATGGGAATAGACAGCTTTGAAAAGCAACCTGTCGAAGAACTCCGGGTTTGGCTGATCGAGATCGTAGACCGGCTGCCCGTCCAGTGCGGTGCCAGGGCCGACCCATCTGTAGGGTGCGATGAAATCGGGGGATTCAGGTTTGCAGGTCGAGTAGGAGTTTACTGTGCTTTGGAGTTCTCTAAAAAGTGTGAAAAGGCGTGTGAGCGTAATCTTTTTTTCAGCGGCATCGGCTAGATATCGCTCGAAACAAAACGGGCGATTAATAACCGCGCCATAGTGTTCTGTCGCCGTGAGTAGAGCTAACGGATGGCCCCTGAATTCCAACATTTTGGGGTTTTCGGGATGGATTCGTATCGGCGCAGACATTGAATTATCTCCAAAAGTTTCTGGATAGGCGGATGCTTATTTTCAGCAATGTGATCCATACCGCAGCGGCGGCCCGGCTTCGTCACGCCGCAAAAAACGCATCGAACGCTGTCGTGGTGTCATCTACAACGAGATCGTCCGACCGCTGCGCACCGACTCGTAGGCCGCATCCAACACGCGCATTACGTACAACCCGTCATCCTCAGAGATCATCGGGTCTCCCTCCCCGCAGACAGCGCTAGTTAGAAACTGGCGCACGAAATCACCGATCCAGGCTACGTTGGCAGCGGCCTGCTCATCATAGGTCTGCTCGCTCTCCTCTCCACCTTTTCCGTCGAGCTGAACGGACACAGTCGGGCTTGGACCTGCTGGCGACCAGCGGACCGCACCGTGCTCAGCCTCGATACCTATGTATATGTCTTTGGCACCGTCTGGCAGAATCCAACCTGTGCGGATGGTTCCTATAGCGCCGCCCTCGGTTAGCATTGTGAGGTGGGCGTTCTCTTCCACATCACGCACTTCATTGGTGTACCGCGCAATCATCGCTGATATCTGCGCCGCCGGGCCGAACAGGTCGTGCGCCAGATCGATCCAGTGCACCCCCAACCACGCGAGAATGCCACCGCCGCTTCTGCTGTGATCCCGAAGCCACGTCCAGTTTTTCGGAGACTCGGTCGGCTCTGACGGGCGATGCGCCAGGCGTGTGGCGTTAAACCGCATCTCAAACGCCCGTGTTGGTCCTAGCTCTCCTCTAAGCGCTCTTCTCACGTCGTGGACAGCCGGGTTGTTTCGCCAGGGGTAGCAGACACTTAGGCGACGTTTGTGCTTGCCAGCGCTTGCGATCATCTCCTCAAAACGGTTGGCATCCAACGCCGCTGATTTTTCGCACAGTACATGCGCACCTGAGCCGCACAGCCGCTCCGTAAAATGGGGTTTTTGATCGTGGGGTACCAGAAGGATCGCCGCATCCAGTTTTTCGTGCTTGAGCATCTCCTCAAGATCGACATAGCGCGGCCCCAGACGAGGGTGCTCCTCGTGGTGCGCCATCTCATCGATGGACTCGGCGAAGAGCGGCACATGGTCTACCAGGTCGTCGAACGATCGTAAAAGGTTGACATAGAGGTGGTTGTGGGGATCGCCTGCGCCGACGACGGCCACATTCATTCGATCTGACATTTTTTCTCTCTCGGTCTGATGGTCTGTTGTCAGTCGCGTTGGGGCATGTGAAATCGCCCGCGCTCGTCGTCTGGTATTTTGACGAGTGTCTGTACAGGCCAGTGTTTGGTGTCCAAAAGCGCCCCTCGAATCATCCAAACCTGTCTTAGACGTGCGTTGCCGTGGTTTATCACCCTGATACAGTTGCCTGCCACCGACTCGAATGTTTTGTGGTGCCAATGGGGCGGCTTCTGATGAAAAGCGTCGTCGTCAAGTGCTTTTATCATATCTATGCAGATCGCGAAAACCTCGTCCGCTGCACCAGGCAGCACGCTGAAATCAGAGCCAGGTTGACGATGACTCAATGGCACCCCTGCGGCGAGGGTTAGGTGCGAGCAATGTCACGATATGGGTAGAACAGGGTAGTCCGTGTAATCAAGCTGCCTGAGTCTAAACATCATTTTGGCGCGATGGTGGTGTTCGTGTCCAATCATGTCAAGCACATGGACTCGACCGGGTTTTTCTTCTGATATTCCAGCGTGTTCGATTGTATAGATGGTTCCCATCGGTTCGCTGAGCCCTGATTCCAAGAATGACCACACCCGTCTGCTGGAATCTTTGATTACCTGCGGGAACATTTCGAGTTCTGGATCAAAGCCAGGTGTGTATGGCAGCCCATCGCCCATGACCGAGGACATCTACCAGTTGATCGCGTCGAGGATGTAGGAGAAATGGGTGCGTATCGACCACTCGTGACCGTCTGGTGTCTGTGAGAACAGCAGAGAGGGAACGCGGCCAAACAGGTCGCAAGTGTCATTACCTGTCTGCGTGAAGTGATCCAAAATCACCCTGTCAATGTCATGTATCGCTTGTTTCCCCAGACGCATTGCCACGGTCAGATCATGAACAGACAAGACCGTCGTTTCGTGCGGCGTCAAACGGCCCTGTCTATCAAACCGACCCTAGTAGCCCCGCTCAAAGTCCACCACGCCATCTAGCTGCTCGCCTGCGATAAATCTTCGGTAGTTGGCGGCGAAGACCGGCATCACGGTGTCTGGATAGCTGCGCAGACCTGCGTTGTGGGAGGTGACGATGACGTTGGGCATGTCCCAGAGCGGATTGTCATCGGGCAGCGGTTCTTTCTCGAAAACATCCAACACCGCAGAGACTTCTGGCCTGTTTGCCAGAAACTGAGTCAACTCAGCCTGATGCACCGTCTTGCCTCGACCCATACTGAGGAAGATCGCGCCGTCTTTGAGCCTGTCCAGGTGGCTCCCCCTCAGTAGCTGGCGGGAATCTTTGGTGTAGGGAACGACCATCACCAGATCGTCGATGCTGTCCATGAAATCATCAATCTGGTCTACAGTGAACACCCGGTCCGCGTGTTTGGGCAGATGATTTTTTGAGGTGCGGACACAGGCGTGAACGTTCATGTCGTACGCCTTCGCTTTCCTGCCTACCTCCTGGCCGATGCTGCCGTAACCAAGAACACCCAGTGTGCGGCCCAAGCCTCCGATCCGTCCCTCGCCGTGCCGCGCCATCCAGACGTGCTCTCGCTGCCACTGGTACACCTGGTTGGATTTGCGGCGGATGATCCCGAAATGGATCATCGCGTATTCAGCCATCTGCGGCCCGAAAACACCTTTTGGCTGGGTGATCGTAAATGGGTAGGGATCAGTACGATCCCAGGTAAGCGCTTCGACACCAACATAGAGCGTCATCGCCCAACTGATGTGAGGCGCTGCGTGTTCGAGATTCTTGACGGTGCCAGGACCTGTAAGAACGATGTCGGCTTTGGGCAGCAGGTCCGCTGCTTCTTCGATGTTGGTGGCCGCAAGAACGGTGAGATCGGGAAGACCCATCTCATAGGCTATAGGTGGGTAGCCATGTGCCAGGTCATCTATTACAACTGCGGTGTGCATTTTATTCGTATCCTCGTTTTTGCGGCAAATGTCACTCAGCGGGCAACCACTTATCAAGCGGATGGTGCCTCTCGGTCATTGGTAGTGTCATCCGGGCGGATGTGAGCTGGGACTGGTAGGCGGCAGCAATAATCTCCACAGCGGCGCGACCGTGCTCGCCTGACGATGCAGGGGGGCGGCCAGTGTCGATGGCATCCAGGACATCGAGCATCATCAGCTCCACCGGATAGCGTCGGCGCGCCAACGCCTCCTTTTCGCGGGTACCGCAAGGTACCGGCAGCGACTCCCAAGCGCCCTCATCGCCATTTCCAGTGTACCAGCCTGGATCGGCGCAGTACATCAGCTCAGTCTGGGTGCCCCTTAGCGCCAGGGAGCCTTTTAACCCCACTACCTCCCAACCAAACGCCCCAAACCCATCGTACATCTCTGCTGTGCCGTCAGCGCCGCTGGAGAACCACATCGACATCTGAATGTCAGTACCCGCCCCGACACCGGTGCCCAATATGTCGCGTTCGACGTGTTTTGGGGCTATCTCTTCCTTGTTGTGGGTCAGGTGGGCGTGGACCCACTCTACATCACCCATCAGAAGACGCATTGAATCGAAAAGATGGGACCCTATGTTTTGAAGATTGTATGCTGCGGGGTAGGATTTGCTGTAACCGTGTATCGCTCGAATATCGCCCACCAGTCCGTGCTCCAATAGCATTTTGGCGTGGCGGTGGTACGGTTCTGTCCTGCGCTGGGTGTTTACCGCGAGAATGACACGGTTGTCTTCGGCGGCTTTTATCATTGAGTCGCATTCGACCAACGTCGGTGCCAAAGACTTCTCGCAGAGGACGTGTACGCCTCGCTTGAGCGCTTCGATTGTAGGTTTGGCATGATCTATCGGGCGTGTGGCGACAGCGACTATCTCAGGATTAGAGCTGTCGATCATTTCGCCCACGTCTGTGTACACCGCTTCGATTTCAAACTCTTTGGCGAAAGATGCGGCTCGTTCGGCATCAATGTCGCAGACGGCCACCAGATCGGTTTCGGGCATCAGGACGTAGTCTTGGGCGTGATGGTGGGCCATGCCCCCACATCCGACGATGGCGACGCGACGAGAAGATGACATCTGAAGTCCTTCCGGGTGTAGAGCTAATGGATGGGTTTCTACTGAACACGAACGGCCCTGCCGTTGACACGCCGAGCGACGTATGAGAAATTGAGGCCGCCAGCCCCATGTGTCAACGCAACTCGCGGTGCGGTGGTATTGCGGAGGCCTGCGACAACGTCTCTTTTCACCCCTCGACAATGGATCGGTTCTAAGTGTCCAACCATGAAAAGTTTCATTTAAAAAAGCTCGAAGACCTTGAGCGGGAGATAGATCGGCTGAGTGTCGATATACCCGTTTCAGGTTCTGTTGAAAATCTTAGTAGTTCCGTAGCCGTCGGCGATCTCAAGATCCCGAACCGCTTGGGCGTTCACCCGATGGAAGGATGCGACGGGCTGCCTGATGGCTCTCCAGGGCCGCTGACCGTCAGGAGGTACGAGCGGTTCGCTCGCGGTGGAGCTGGACTTCTTTGGGTCGAAGCGACCGCTGTGGTACCCGAGGGGCGAGCCAATCCACGCCAGTTGTGGCTCCATCAAGGGAACCTCAGCAGTTTCTCAGATATGATGGAACGAGCGCGGCGGGTGCAGACCGACTTAATGGGGGCTAATCACGATCCGTTCTATGTTCTTCAACTGACCCATTCAGGACGGTACAGCAAACCTGCAAGCGGGTTTGAGCCGATTATCGCCGCCCGAAACCCCTATCTGGACCCCAAAGGCCACATAACTGACGCCACGCCAGTGATCACCGACGATGAGCTAGAACAGCTCGAAGACGTATACGTAGCAGCCGCTCGGATGGCGTACGATATAGGATTCCACTCGGTGGATATCAAAGCGTGTCACCGGTATCTGGTGTGCGAGCTGCTGGGGGCGCATACTCGCGAGGGGCGGTATGGTGGTTCGTTTGAGAACAGAACGCGGTTTCTGTTGAACGTAGTAGACAAGATTCACGACCGGGTGCCAGGATTGCTGGTGACGCCGCGAATGAACGGCTACGACGGAATCCCCTATCCCTACGGTTGGGGGATCGATCAGTACGACCACAGGACGCCTGACCTCTCGGAACCTATTGAGCTTCTGGATCTGCTAAAATCACGCGGGGTGCCGATGGTCAATATTACGATCGGCAACCCTTACTACAACCCGCATGTCGGTCGTCCATTCGATCTGCCGATTGACGGTGGATACACCCCTGACGAGCATCCGCTGGAGGGATGCGCCAGGCTTTTTGGTGTCGTCCGCGATCTGCAAAAAGCGCACCCGGATCTGCCTCTGGTCGGTACCGGTTTTAGCTGGTTGAGACAGTTTTTGGGTCATGTTGGCGCGGCTATGGTGGATCAGGGGTGGCTGACGATGGTGGGGGTCGGACGAGAGGCGTTCGCGCACCCGGAGTTCGCCTACGAACTGCTGACTCACGGCAACCTTGATGCTCGTGCCGTGTGCATAACATGCAGCCGCTGCACTCAGATAATGCGGGATGAAGGGCGGACTGGATGCGTACCCAGGGACCACGAAGTCTATTCGTCGATCTTTCTGGAAGGACGCAGGCCAGACAAGGGCAAGCCCAAGAAAGCGTCCAGAGTCGCCGAGCATCTTTGACAGCAAGCGACCCGATTAAATCCGAAGCCTCTATTTTCATATCACCGAGCCGTTCTTTGGCTGCGTCAATCGGGAGAGACTGGCGAATGGATGTGACGTCCGTGGGATGATGACCCTAACTGAGTGCAAGTACCCGGTAGCCACCCGGTTTTCCAGAGTTCAGACACCCCTATAGAAAGAGGGCGCGCGTAGAGCGCCCCGAAAACGACACGAAATGTCCGAAGTGTCTATAAAGGAGATGAGATGAATCGACGGGATTTCAGGAGTGAACCGTTCAAGCGTCTGGTGGTATTAGGAGAGAGTACAGTTCAAGGGGGCGGATGGCTTGAGAGCGATGGTGACAGGTGGGCTGACGTCCTTGCTGGGCTTATCAGCTCGTGTCAGAAAGAGCCGGTGGAGTACATGAACAAGGGGATTGGTGCCAATGCGGTCAGCTCTCGCAGCCCTGGATATCCACTTTCTGCCAAGCCAAGCGCTTTGGAGCGGTACAGAGACGATGTGATCGCCAACGATCCAGACCTGTTCGTTTGCGCATACGGCCTGAATGACATGAGGGCTGATATGCCGCTGGCTGAGTTTATAGAGGATTTGCGCACAGTCGTTACGGATGTGAAAGCGGCGTGCAACCCGATAATCGTGTTGACGACGGTGTACTACATGACCGGATGGAAGAGCTTTGGCCCGTATGACAGGGGATCGGTGGCGACGACAGAGGGGTATAATTCTGCTATCAGAGCACTGGCTGCTGAGGAGGACTGCCTATTGGCGGACGTGTGGGGTGGTGCGGACAAGGCGGACTGGCTTGTCAATCCTGACGGGGTGCACGCCAACAAAGTGGGCAATATGATAATCGCCAACCGGGTTTTTGAGGCGATCGCCAGGGCGTGCAGCGGAGTCTCGGCACACACGTATGAGGAGGACTTGGAGCGTCCGTGGACCAAGCATACGATGGAGGCCAGGGATAACTCGAACGATCCGCACGATCCGTGGTGGATCAAATAGCCGAAACAGAATCGCGAAAAAAAGAGTATCGGACCGCTACGTACAGAACGCACGACGTACGTGGTCGTGTTGAAAATAGACACCCAAGACCGTTCGTTGTGAGCTGCTAACGAGCGCCGCCGCCCAATGCCAAGCAGGGGCGAGCGAAGAGCGCCCCAAAGAAGACACGAAGTGTCCGAAGTGCCTCAGTCGTGGTGGGCTTCGGCTTTGAACGTGAAGCGGATGTTTTCGTAGCGCTTTGCACCTGTGGCTTTGAGACGCAGGATGACGCGGAAGTCGGTGAATTCGGTGACCGTCTGGGCTTGGCCGGATAGAAGCGGGAGAAATGTCGTCCGCTCGTCGGACTCGGGTTTGGCGGCAGGATCGGTGACATGCGAAAGGCCGACATTCTCTCTCACCGGGCGGTTGTTCTGTTTGGCTCTAAGGTCTACGTAGGCGGTGTCGACGGTGGTTTGAGCGGATAGGGCGGTGACCATTTTAGTCTCGGCGTCGGCGTCTTTGCTGTAGATGTAGACCTGGAACGCTCCCTGATCGGACACGATGAGCTCTACCAAGTTGTCACCCCAGATCGCTAGGGAGCCGTCGGTGGGGGTTTTGTATGTGTCGGTCAACCTGCTGTCTACGTTACCAGCGTGGATGTGCCCGCCGTGCGCCAGGGCTGAGGATGGGAGTGCTGCGATAATAGCCACAGACAGTGTGATGAGCGCTTTTTGCATACGATTTACCTCCGTTGCAACCCCTTCGCCGTCGCGGGCCGAAATCAGGCCGTTGGTTCGGGTCAGGTGAACAGGAAACCGCCCGCGATGGCACTTAAAACCGCCACTGTCGGAACGATCACAAACAGTACGAACGCCGCTATTAAGAGCGGCTTTATCATCGGGTCAGTCTCGAGACCGTGGTAGAGTGCTGGGATCACCAACAGCGTGAGGAGTGTAGATGTAGCCATTCCGCCTACGATAACTACCGCCAACGGCTGCTGAATCTCGGCACCGGAGCCTGTCGCTAGAGCCAGTGGCACCATGCCCAACCCGGTGGACAGAGCGGTCATCAGTACTGGACTGACCCTCTCTTCCGCGCCCTTGAGAATCGCCGCCTCAAGGTCCATCCCCTCGGCTCTTAAGTCGTTGATGTGGGAGACCAAAATAATGCCGTTGCGCACAGCGATGCCCAGCAGAAGTATGAACCCAACATAGGATGGCACGCTCATCGTGCCGCCAAACGCCCATACGCTCACCGCACCGCCTGCCAGCGACAGGAGGAGGTTGAGAAATACCATAAGTGCCATCCAACCAGACTGGAAGGTGACGTACAGGAGGAGGATGATTACGAAAACGACGATTACAGATTCGACGGTGAGCAGTTTGAAAGAGGCTTGTTGGCTTTCGAATTGACCGCCGAAAGTCAGGTAGTAGCCTTTGGGCAGATTGACCCGGTCGTCAATCTGCTGCTGAAGCTCTGCCACAAAACCGCCTAAGTCCCTACCCTCGACGTTGGACTGGACGACCATACGACGCTGAGCGTTCTCACGGTTGATCGTGTTAGGGCCAACATCTTCCCTGATGTCAGCGACTCGCTTGAGCGGAACCCACTGACCGTCAGGCGTACGGATCGGGTAGTTTGAGACCGACGATACATCGCGCCTGACGCTCGCCTCGGTCCAAACCAACAGTTCATAGCGGCGCTCGCCCCTCAATACCTCCCCCACCACAGTACCGTTGAACGCGGTCTCGATCAGCTCTGTGATGTCGCCGGTCTTTAGACCCAGACGAGCGGCTTCAAGGTGGTTTATGCGGATGAGTATCTGAGGGATCGGCAGTTGCGGTTCCAGGGCGGCTCCCACTGCACCGTCGGTGGAGCGAACGATGTCGAAAACCTCGGCAGCTTTGGCTTTGAGGACGGTCATCTCAGGACCAAACAGCTTTATGGCCAACTGAGCGGTCACCCCTGAAAGCATGTGATCGAGCCTGTGCCCCACTGGCCGACCCACGGTCATGGTCATCGCACCTGGGAACTCTCCCAAAACCTCATATGCCAGCTTTTCGACTTCCTCGCGGCCGTAGTCGGTGATGTCCCTCGGTGGAAGCGGAAGTTCAACACCAGGAAGTGCGTTTGTGATGCCAACGGCCCAGTCGTTGACACCGAACAACGTTGTGGGGTCCGCTGGGAACTCGCGGTCGGGATATGCCGATCGAAGCTGGGCGTTGAGTTCGGAGACGCGGTCGTGGAGTGTGTAGAGATCGTCGCCTAAGTCGATGTCGTAGTCAGAAAGGTGCGATGACAACTCCTCAATGACCGATACTTCCCACTGGGGGACATCCCACGGATCGGGAATGTCTGAGTCTGGGAAGAGGCGGCGCTTCTCCTCCACCAGCTCGCGAACGTAGGCGGTGTCGTGCCTCTTTTCTGGAGGTATCACCCCCACCAACGTCTCGTTGTAATATGACCCTTCGGCGTGCTCGTCTTTTTCTGCACGGCCTGTCCTCGTGCCTGTGACTGTCACCAGGTCTGGCATGCGGGTAAGCAGCGCTTTTTCGTAGAGCATTGCGAATCTGGAGGTCTGTTCCAACGAAGTGCCCGGCTTCAAGAGCGCGTTGATGGTCATGGCGCCTTCGTCCATGATCGGCAGAAACTCTTTGCCGGTATGGAAGGCCAGGTAGTAGGTCGAGCCCAGTATCGCAGTTAATGCCAGAGCGAGAACCGGCCATTTGGACGGAAGGCCGACCAGCCACTCGGTTACAGGGCGATAGACCCTCTTTACCGCCACCATGATCGCGTTGTCTTCTTCCTCATGCCTGGTGCCGGTGGTGAGCATCATCTGGCACATCGCTGGCGTCACCATCATGGAGACCATGAACGAGGCGATCATGGCGATAATCACGGTCCAGCCAAGCGGTGCGAAAATCCGACCCTCCAGCCCACCCAACGTGAGCAGAGGGACGAAGACCAGCACAATGATTACCGTGGCGACCATGATGGAGTTTCTGATCTCCATCGTGCCGCGAAGGTTCACCCGCCAGGACTCAGTTTCGATTCCTTCGACACCATCGGCACGCATCTTGAACCACTCTACCAGACGTCGATTGGTGTTTTCCACATCTATGATGCCGTCGTCAACCACCATTCCGATGGCGATGGCAAGCCCACCGAGGGTCATAATATTTACGGTGAATCCCGCGACTTTCAGGAACAACAGCGCTACGATAAGAGCCAGCGGGATGTCGATAAGTGGGATCGCAGCGACTTTGAACGACGACCATGGCTGTTTTGGCTTGAAGAGAAAAATGAAGATGATGAAAATCACCAGAGCGCCGCCCTCGACCAGAGCAGTGCGGACGTTGTCTACAGAACGCTGGATTAGATCGGCCTGACGGTAGACCGGAACGATAGACATGCCGTCTGGAAGTGCCCCGTTAAGCTCGTCAAACGCTGTCAGGAGACGCCTGGTAAGCGCGATAGTGTTTTCGTTGGGCTGCTTTATGACTTTGCCGCGAACAGCTTCGGAGCCGTTGTAGGTCCCCACGCCGCGCCTGAGGGCGGCTCCTTCACGAACCTCCGCTAAGTCTCCCACGGTGATAGGGACACCACCTTCCCTGGATTCGATCACCAGTGAGCGCACGTCCTCAATCGTCTCGACGCGGCCAATTCCTCGCACGAGAAACTCAAGATACCTGGCGAAAAGAAGCCCGCCAGCAGCGTTCTGGTTGCCCTGTTCCAGAGTCTCCACCACATCGGCCAACGCGATGTCGTATTTCTGGAGTTTTATCGGGTTAACCAACACCTGGAACTGGCGCAGAAGACCGCCTATGGTTACCACCTGCGCAGCTCCAGGAACGGTCTGGAGGCGGTAGGTAATCATCCACTCGGCGTAGTCCCTGGTGTCCATCGCTGAGTAGCGGCCGTGGTCGTCTGATACTACATACTCGACGATTTCGCCCATCTGTGAGGTGATGGGGCCCATGAACGGCTCGACGCCTTCGGGAAGTGCGCCCAACGAGACAGAGAGCCCTTCGCTTACCATCTGCCTGGCGAGCCTAATGTCGGTGCCCCACTCAAATTCGACGAAGATGACCGACTGACCAATACCCGACTGGGAGCGGACCCTTTTGACGAACGGAGCGCCGTTGAACTGCGACTCCATTGGGAAAGTCACCAACTGCTCGACCTCCTCTGGAGCCATACCAGGTGCTTCAGTGAGGATGGTGACTCTGGGGTCGTTAATGTCGGGGTAGACGTCGATCGGGATGGTGCGGATGATACCGATGCCCCCAACAATAAGGAGCACCACAAGCGCAACGACTATCACGCGATTTTGTATGCAGAACGCTACTAGAATGCCAAGCATCGTACGGTTCCGTTATTGAACGGCCATCGTCCGCAGTTCCAGATTGCCACGGGTGACTACGACATCGCCGTCGTAGATTCCATCGACGACCTCGATGTAACGGTCGTCGCTCACGCCTGTCACAATGTTAACTCGGACGTACTCTGCGCCGTTGTCCACATATACAAACCGCTCTGCGCCGTCAATCAGTACCGCGTCCTTTGGTACCGCTGGCACCTCTTGCGCCTGCACCACGACAATCGCCATTCGGGCGAACATCTGAGGCCTGAGTACTATGTTGTTTTCGATGGCGACTTTGACAAGCGCCGTTCGGGTGATTGGGTCCAGAGATGCGGCGCGGTAGTACAGACTGCCTTCAAAAACTTCGCCTGGTGCCGCCTCCACTCTCACGCGAGCCCAACTGCCCTCGGCGGCCCTGTGGTAGTCCGCTTCCGGCACCTGACCTTCGGCAGAGACGACACTAAGGTCCTCAATGCGGAACAGCGCATCCACCGGTTCGACAAAACCGCCGATTATCATGTTGCGTTCGGTGATGACACCTGCTATGGGCGCTCGGAGGTAGATACGTGCTGATGGGCGTTTACGGTTGATGACCGTGTCTATCTCAGAATTGGTCATGCCCGCGAGACTAAGTTGGCCCCTGAGCAGTCGTCCACGAGCTTCGCCTCGTGTGACCGACAGACGCGCTTCCAAGAGGTCCTGCCGTGAGGCTAGGTTGAGGGTCTGGAGCCTTTCCTGCATCGCCAAAGTCTGTTTAGCTATCTCAGTCTCGTTGATTACGTCTATCAGCTCCACCTGGAGGTCTCCGACCTCCATGCTCTCAAGCATTACGACTCTCTGGCCTCGGCGGACCGATTCGCCAAGAGTCGCCAAGACGCGAACAACACGCCCGCCGATTGTCGGGCTTACGGCCGCCCGTCGGCTGAAAACAGAGTGTATCGTCGCTGGCACGGAGATAACTTGATCGATCGTCCGAGTTTGAACAACTTCGGTCTCTATTCCGATGTTTTCTTTAGCGGCATCGCTCAAACTGATCTCTGTGCGCTCGCCTCCGCTGACAGTGGGCAGCGCCGCGCCGTTGCCCCACGCGCCACCGGTCAACACCAATCCAAACAGCGAGGCCACAAGCCAGCGGCGACCACTATTCTCCTGCATTGCCCACCTCCGTCCAATCGTTGAACGACACTCCAACCGCAGCCGCCAACTCTGCCAGGGCTAGTCGAGTCTCATGCGCCGACTCATTGTAGGAGCGCTGAATCTCCAGGAACTCCAACTGCGTCTGTATCGCCTCAAATAGCCCAACCTGTCCTTCGTCGAATGCCCGCTCGACCGCCTCCAACTCCAGGTCCACCGGGCGATCGAGACCGTTGGTTAAGTAGAACTTGTGCCGCTCCAGCGCCGCGTTGAACGTCCGATGGGTCGCGGCTACCTCCCCACGCACAGTTGCTTTCAATGCAGCCAACTCCAGTTCGGCGGTGCGAAGAGCCGCTCCACTCACTGCCCGCTCGGCTTGACCTCGGTCGAACAGCGGCAGCGGCACCTCAACCTCTAAACCCCAGAGTCTTGAGTTCGGTGCCCTTAGATAGCTAAGCCCAAGACCGACATCAGGCACCCACTCACGGCGACCTATCGCCGCTTCGGCGCGGGCAGCAGCCACTTCGGCGCGGGCGGCTTGGACATCGGGCCGCTGAGCAAGCGCTCTCTGCTCAAGCTCGCCCAAATCTAGCTCAGGTTCTGATGTCTGGTTGATTAGACTCAACTCCAGAGGATCGTTAGGTTGCCGACCCAACGCCCGGTTTAACTCCATTTTTGCTGCGGCGATCTCATTCAGCGTCTGAGTTAGCTCGTTGCGGGTGTTCTGGTAGGTAATAGCGGCCAACCTTAGCTGAAACGCTGGAATAAATGCCGCTTCGTGTTTGACCCTGGAGACCTCATACAGCCGTGCCTGAAGCGATGCCTCGCGCTCGGACACTTTGTGCAGACCCGAGAGCAGTGTCACCTCCATAAACAGACGTGTCACATCGATGCTCACCAAACGCGCGGTATTCTCTGCATCGAACTGAGCTTTGGCGATCGCCGCCCTTGCTGCCTGTTTGCGAAGGCCCCTGGTAAAACTGAGATTGAACTCTTTTGTGATTATTACGTCCGCTGCGGTATACGACGCTGAGACGGCTGAGACGGTGTTGTCGGCTGCCATTTTGGGGAACTGAACCGGCAGGCGACCACTACGAGCCCACAGAAGCGAATCAAGCACCTGATCGACTTTATACGCGAACGTCTGCCTGTCGTCGATTATCCTGAGCCTGGGCCAATCGTCGGACACCGCGCCGAACGCTAGAGTCGGGTTGGAGTAGACAGTTGCGTGGAACATCGCCAGTTCGGCTTGCCGCACCTGCTGCTCGGCGACCAACATTTCTGGGTTTCGCTCGCGGGCCTCGCCTATGGCCTGCTCCAAAGTCAATACATCGCCTTGGGCCGCCGCGACTGCCGCGTACAGACACACCGCCACTAATGTTAGTTGTGGGATCACGCGCTGCCTACTTCACCACTTCAAAGATTACGGTCTGGGATGCTGTCATACCGACCGGGGGACTCGCCTCTGGGTCGTATACTGATATGGCCGGATCAAACACCCCATCGTCGGGAATGATGTAGCCAAAACGTCCCGAAATCGAGTTGCGAAACAGGCCCCGCATATCGACGGCGACAAACGTCACTGTGTCACGTCCGGTCCAAGGCCCGAACACCTCATCCACTATCCCAAAACTCAGAATAGAGGCGTTTTCGGCCATAGATTTGTATTTGACACCATCGTTATCCCGCGTAACTCTCCAACTGATCGGGCGCGGAGCGGGGTTTTCGATGTAGAAGACCAGGCCGCCGTAGAGGGTGGCGGACTCGCGGTCGGTGGCTTGATCGGTAAGGCTGAAACCCGGAAACAGAGTCGGCTGTGGCCCGCTGCGCGAAAGGGTAATCACGCCGGTCCCATCGCTTGTGATAGGCACATCCGGAAAGGCTGGTGCGATTACGTCCAGATAGTATTGGGGCAGGTCTTGCAGAAAATGCGGGGGAGTGTTGAGGTCGGCGGTTGTTATCACCTCACACCCCTCAACGGCCAAAAATATGACAGCGGCGCTGCCCCAGCACGCCAATCGGGAAAACATTTTCGTTCTCCTAGCGAACCAGGACTAGCCGACGCACAGCTCTGTGGTCGCCCATCCTGATTTCTGCCAGATAGACGCCTGAGGACACCTCTCGTCCAGCGTCGTCAGTACCGGTCCAGACAACCGATCCTGCACCATGAACATCGATACCGACACTCAATTCACGAACCCGCTGCCCCATCAAATCGTAGATCGTGGCGGTCACTTGTGTCAGACCAGGGGCCGTGAAATGGATCTCGGTGCGGGGGTTAAAGGGGTTCGGTCGGGGGTGCTCCACGATCACCCGTGACGGCTCAGTGGATTCAGCAATTCCCACAACAGTCGGATCGAATATCAGTAGAAACTCGCCGGGATAGGGTGTGTCGAGGAGAACACTCGCGACCGGCGGCTGTCCTGGGTCGGCTGGCAGCGTCAATCTCGCAATCTGAGTGGTTTCCTCGCTCCCTACGAACAGGTAGCGGATGCCATCAATGGTCGCCAACGCCAGAGATGTTGGCTTTGGAGGCACATCAGTGTAGATGTATTTTACAGCACTGGCGGCGGTAAACTCCTCTGCCCTGGCGTCTAACACCCAAACCTGGTTGGACTCTCTACAAGCGATGTAGGCGATGCCGTCTTCGCCAACAACCACATCGTGCGGCGCTCCACCCAGACCGGAGACCCGACCGTTTTTCAATAGCTCAGATGACGAGATGACATCCTGGCTCAGCGGAATCCTGACAACACTCGCCAACCCTTTGAATGTCACCAACGCAAAGCTGTTTGCCTGGTCCACCGCTACGCCGTGCGGCGCAGCACCTTGGGCGAGATCAAACATCTGTGCGGCGTCGAAAATTATGCTGTCAAACGCTCGGTCCCAATAGACGGCGTGAACCATGTTGTCGCCGCCGGCGATGATCGCGTAGACCGCTCCTGTGTCACCACCGGCCAACCACAGATCAAAACGCACCGGTGCTCCCAGCCAGAACCCTGGGAGCGATGTGACCCTTTCGCCTGACGAAAAGTCCAACAACGTCAGTCTCGGGGTGGCATCATTCTCGTTAATAACGGCAACTATGTCGGTGCCTGGAATCGTCTTGGCACTGGTAGGATGGTTGTTTCCAGGCGCACCTGTGGCATCGACTATGACGCCGACGCTATCCAGCACGGAGTAGGGGGATTCTGCGTCATAGACTATCATTTTTGTGTTCGCGCCTTCGTCGTTGCGACGGACGCTCACAACTCGTGGTACACTCGGTACGAACGCCAGAGCCATTGGCCTGGGATTGACCCTCTCCTGCGCGTCGGTGCCCATCCCTAATTTCACCAACCAGTTGGCAGTGACGCTCATGGCTTTCGGGTCGATGACTGTGATCCCGCCCCTGTTGGTTGACGACGCCCAAAGCCTTGGTTGTGCTGTGGCTGTTCCCACTAGGGATACCGCAGCTAGAAACACACACAGAGTTCGCCAATCTATCTTCGTCGGTTCTCGCTTTTTCGGCACGGCAATCAGTCCGTGCGAACGCCCAGTTTTGGACGACCACGTCGAGCGATGATTAAGTGTGTGGCGCATGGTGGGGTGTCCTGGTTAAACGTTGGCGGACAGACACCAATAATAGGCTCCGATGGTATCTGTGGCAACGGTGCCATCAGTTTGCTGAGTGCCATATTTCCATCATTTATAACATCGTCCGAACCGCTCCGGTACGGCTTGCCGCAATGTCTGATCCCGGTTTCCGTACGCACCAATATCATCTATATGTATATGGCCTTGACCGGGGACCCAGGGTGAAACCATCCGCATGACCGTTACGCCATCAGGGGTCGAGGATGTCGATCCACCCACTGCGGTGATTTCCCTGGTGGTTGTGGACCCGGATGAAGCTGACGTGCGCTCCGCTGAGGCGATATGGGGCACCTTCTGCCACTATATCTACTTCTTCGCATCCTTCGACGAAGGCGAAAAGTGAGCTGCCGACAGAGACGACATCGTTTTCGTCACGCCGCAGGAGGGCCACGAGTTGGTATGCGGCTGTGGTCGTCCGTATTTGATAGCGCCAAAGACATTGTAGGCGCTGTGGGGTGATATACCGCCATATCCACTACTGAAGGAGGTTCGCCATGATTCGCGTTCTCTATTTTGAAGAAGGTTGCCCGCACCATGCGCCGACCTCCAAGCAGGTGCGAGCAATCGCTAACCGTGCAACGTCATCTCTCGCCGTAGAAGACATCGAAGTGACAACGCTATAACAGGCCCAGACACTTGGGTTCCTGGGATCGCCCACTGTAACAGGTAAACGGGGTGGACATAGAACCCGGTGTCGAAAAAGCTGTACCGGTCGAGTTTGCGTGCCGTGTATATCGTCTGGACTCAGGGTTAGGCGGGGTGCCTTCCATGGGGTGGTTGGAGCAAGCCTTAGAGGCACGAGGCGTCGCCTTGGGTCGTCACCTGAACTGACGCCGTGTTCGGGGAGCAGAGTTCGAGCACGCACCCAGAGAGTTTGCATTCACATACGACCAACCCCGATCTGACACCACAAAAAAGTTCGTCGGTAAAGCCGCTGGGGGTTGCAGAACCTCGATAGTGAGCTAACTGGTTTTGTCACACATTGTTATGATTGATCCGACCTTTTTTGGCAGAAAAGACGACTGACGGCCCGCGATGTCGCAAGATAGTTTCTAACGGTGTCGTACCTGCCTATTCGATCGTCGGTAACTGTCCGCCAATACAGACTTTATTTGGAAGACAATCGACAGCAAGTGGATATACCCCCATGGGTATATTAGCGCTAAGTCGTGTTGAGGGCGAGACTGAGAGATTTTTTGGCGAGTTGCGGGGATTTTTTTTTGAGATTCTTACGCCCCGACGCAGCAAGGGCTGATGGACTGCCTCGCCACAAACACTGTGCCCTCCAACGTCTTTGTTGTTCGCCATTGGCTCGCAACTTTTTACCCGTATGAGACGCCCCCCCCAAATACCCTGTGATTCCCTGGACCGGTCTGCACTGCCCAAAACTTCAGCTTGGCGACCTCAACTGTGTTTGCTAGGTTCATCGTCGAGAGAGGGATTTCTTGTTACGGTAACGGAGGACTCAGCCTCTAGACCGGGTCGTAGTGAGGAAATGGTCTGCCGAAGTTCTTGAGGGGAGTACCGCGAAAGCACACCTCCAAACAGTCATCAAGTCTCTTTAGCGTGCGTGTTGTAGCATTCTCAGTGTAACAAACACTAGAATTGCGAGCGCTAAGAGTATGTTTTGACCTGTAGGCATCGACATCCATAATTCCTAGGGAGTTGTAAACCGGATGAGCGCATCCCCCGCAGACGTTTGGGCCGAGTGTCTGTCGGCTTTGGATGGAAAGGCAAATGCAGGAGAGGTGGATGAATGGCTTCGTCCGTTGGTGTGTCAACGTTTCGACGGCGCAGAGATCGTCCTTCAGGCCGCCGACCATGCAGCAGCCCAACAGGTGGAATCCCGTTACCGCAGGCCACTCCAACAGGCGGTGCGTCAAGTGTCTGGACTGCGCCCGTCCCTCAAAATAATCGTCCGAAGTAACAGCTCAACGGTTCGCGAACCGGCCAAGCCTGTCGATGTCGGGGTGACACAGGAGATAGCGCCCGCTGAAACCAGTGAGCGGCTGAATCAAAATTATACGTTCGACAACCTAGTCATCGGCGAGGGAAACCGTTGGGCGGCGCTAGCGGCGCACGCGGTGAGTGAGTGTCCCGGCAACTCTGGGGCAAACCCGCTTCTACTCCACGGCCCAGCGGGATTGGGCAAGACGCACATCATGCAGGCGGTCGCCCACCGATGCTCTGTCGGCCCTAACACTCGACGCACCCGATACGTGACCTCCGAGGGATTGATGCGCGACTTCGTAAACGCGATAAAATCCAAACGGATGAACCAATTTGTTGACCGGTACCGCCAAGCGGAGATACTGCTCGTAGAAGACATACAGTTCCTATCTGGCAAACAGAAGCTGCAAGAGGAGTTTTTCCACACATTCAACGCTCTCCACCAGGAGGGCAACCAGATTGTCCTGTCCGCCGACCGTAGTCCCAGCCAGGTTGACGGTATAGATGAACGGCTGACCAGTCGTTTTCAGTGGGGCATCGTCGCTGAGATCTGCCGGCCGGACTTAGAGACTAGGGCCGCCATTCTTCAGCAGAAAGCTCTTCAGAGAGGCGTCGGGCTTCCTGACGATGTGACTGGTTACCTTGCCGCGAGGATCAGCGGGAACATCCGAGAACTGGAAGGTGCTCTAAACTTCCTTTTCTTGCTGTGCGACCATCTTGGCGAACAGGCGTCAATATCGCTCGCTGAGAAGGCTCTCAATCAGAACCTGAAGCTCCCGGCACCAAGGGGCCATCTTACTATAGACTGCATTCAAGAGGCGGTGTCAACTGATTTCGAGGTTCCCAAAAAAGAGCTGCTAGGCGGATCGCGAAAAAGAGATGTCACCGTGGCCCGGCAGGCGGCAATGTACCTCTGCAAGAAACTGACCCCCTATTCCCTTTCGCGGATCGCAGGCCACTTTCACCGCCGCGACCACACCACCGTAAGACACGCCTGCAGACGAACCGGGGAGCGGATGGAGAACGACACCCAATTTGCTCGACGGATTTCAGCGTTGTCGATGGCCGTCGGTGGCCGCGCACTGATCTAGGCACGACTCGCCGCATCGTCCCACAGGAGACTCTCAACGTCTGGACGTTCTTCGTGCAGCCCTTGAGACTCATTCGCCGATGCGGTCGACAGGCTTGGCGGTGGGTGTTTTCACGATCTGCGGAATCACCCGAAAATACGCCCCACAGATCTCCACAAACCTCACCACCCGATTCTACTTGAGGCGCCTAGAAACCAGCCACAGAACCAACGAACACCCCGAATACAGATATATGCACCCACCAAAAATCGCTAAATCTCATCCACATTCTATACACAATGCCGATGACTGTCCACAGGTTGCAGTGCGACGTCCACAATGGCGCTGTCCTCTGGTGGATGATATCCACGATCCATACACATAACATCCCCTTTTCTGTCGTAGGGGAGTAGTCACTATTAATCCCTGTACAACAATATGATAGGTGTGTTTGAAGTGTGCTGTCCACATATGCACGGCTCCCTACTATTTCCACTTTTTTGTAGACTATCCTATTTCAATTAGATGGGTTGGAGGAGGGCCTACAGTGATCGTGAAAAAAGTTGGAGCGCACCTCCTGGTCTGGACAGAAAGCGTATGAAGGTTGTAGTTTGCCTGAGGGACGGAAGGAGACGCCCTTATGGCGGTCAGACGGAGATTCACACAGGAATTCAAGCTGGCGGTTGTCAGGGAATATCTGGCAGGGGGCGTGAGCCGCGCAGCGCTGGCGCGCCAGTATGACGTTGCCCCTGGTCAGGAAATTGGGGGCACCCTAACGGCCCAGATACTAGCTCTCGACATGGACCGGTTTCAGGGAAGCAAGTCACAATCACCGCAAGTTGATAGAAGGAACCTGTAGGGATAACGAGCATCATGAAGGGGAACATATGATGAGCAAGTGCATATTCCCGCATAAATCTTATCTGGTACTGTTGCTCGTTGTCGTTGGGATGCTGATCAGCGTTGGTACGACATACGCTGGCCAGGCTACCGGAGACGCGACAACTGAACGTCTGGAACGAGTCGTCGATCTGGATGTCGATGAGTGGTCGTTCAAATGGGGAGACTTCGATGGCCCGGTGCACCCGAGCTATGACGACTCTGACTGGGAGACCGTCGGGACAGACCATCGATGGCTTCCGCCGAACTCAAAAGCGTGGTACCGCAAGTGGATTACGATCCCCGAAAAGATCGCCGGTGTCGACGTGCGTGGCTCGAAGGTCTGGTTGTGGATGCAATTCGACGACGACGGGATCGTGTTTGTGAATGGTGAACTCGTCGAAACGAGCAACCAGGCAGAAGGGCGTGTGGCGGTTCTGACCGAGTCGGCCGAACCAGGCGCGCGCATATTAGTGACGATCCAGAACATCAACAACGCCGTCTCAGGCAGTCTGGAGAGCGCTGAACTGCACTCGGACAGAGGTGAGCCTGTCGTACTGGGCATCCGGCGGTATCTATCGGCACTCAGGCAGACCAGTGGACTTGGTTTCGCCGGGGATAACAGGCTCATCCGCGACCGCGCGCTGACCGAATCCGTCGCCATGCTGGATATGGCAGCGCTGGATCGGGGTGAAACCGATGCATTCATTGCGTCGCTCGATCATGCAGTCGAAAGACTCGCCGGACCTCTCGATCTCATACGCTCAAGTACCGAGCCGCAGCTAGATGAGGCGGCTCGCCTCCTGGGTGAACTGGACGAGTTGTTGGCTACTGCACGCGAGCGTGGCATTGACATATCGTACCCGCTTGTCTCGCGCACTGTGGTCAACAACTTTCTGACATTCGCCAGAGACGACCTTGGCGCCGATGAGTCACTCACAGTGCTACGTGGAGTCGCTGTCGCCGATCAACTGATCGCTATTTGCCGCCGTGCGAGCGCTGAGACACATCGCCTTTTGTCCGATGAACGATTCGCGGCCAATCACCGCACACCACGGTATCGCACAGGCACACTGGAGATCAGGGATGGCGCCCTCTACCAGGGCGACAGACCGGTGTTTCTCTCAGGATTCGGTCACTTCGACCAAGTTCGCGATGACACCCCCATCTTCAACGACTACGGGTTCAACGCCATCCAGATTGTCATCGGTCCGGGAGGAGTAGTCAAACGCGATAGTATAGACACGACCGGTATTGACAATCTTGTTAACGATTTGGACCGCGCCGCGGAGCACAACGTCGCAGTCGACTTACTCATCCTCGACAGCTTCCCTGGATGGCCGTATGACGATGAGCCGGGCTTGCGCGTCGAACAGACCGGGTCGCTTTGTTTCAACATTGAGCACCCTCTTGCTCGCAAGGTTCTTCGACGCTACCTCGAAGCACTCATTCCGCCGATTGCCGTTCACCCAGCTCTCTTCTCGATTTGTCTGACGAACGAACCTTCCTATACCGACGACGGGTCGATATCCGAGCGAGAATTCCATCGTTGGCTGATGGAGAAACATGGATCGATCGGTGCGCTCAACACTCGCTACCGGACTTCCTACACCGGCTTCGACGAGGCGCCTCTGCCAACACGAGCAGGCATCTTCGACGGCGATCCACCACGACCGGTCTGGTATGACTGGTGCATATACAACCAGAACCGCACGTACGAGCATCATCGCTGGTTGAGGGATGTGATCGCGACGATGGCCCCGAATCTTCCAGTGCATGTGAAGATCCAGGGTCGAGTCTTCGACGGTGAGTACCCGTATTCGTGGGGCATCAATCCTGAAGACTTCACCCGCTTGAGCACCATCAGCGGTGGTGACAACCATTCTTACGACCAGACCGCTTTACACCGCGAGTACGCACAAGGATGGCGTCGTCAAGCGATGTTCTACGACTTTCAGCGCTCAGTGGCTCCGGCCAACCCGATCTTCAACTCAGAGAACCATCCTATCGAAGATGCTGTGCCGATTTGGGTCGGTAGCGATCATATGCGGACAATGCTCTGGCAAGGTGCGATCCACGGACAAGGTGCATCTACGACATGGGTATGGCAACGTTATCTGAGTCAGAGAGGTTCCTTTGCGAGCAACATCCTCACTCGCCCCAAATGCGTCGATGCATCGGGACGGACAGCGCTCGATCTCATGCGTCTTGGCGACGAAATAGTAACCCTCCAGCAGGCCAGAGCAGAGGTGGCGATTCTGTTTACGCCGGCGTCGATTCCGCAGAACGAACCGTATCTGGATGAATCGAAGAACGCTTACGAGGGTCTTTACTTCCTCGACACACCGATACGCTTCGTGACCGACCGCATTGCCACCCGCGACATTTCAGGATACCGAGTGCTGGTTGCGCCTGGAAATACATACGTCGCTGACTCAACGACGGGCGCGATCACTCGGTTCGTGCAGGAAGGTGGCACGCTGTTGCTGGTCGGTGATGCGCTCACACACGACGAGTACGGTCGAGAGCGCAGCCGCGGCACGACGCCGATCCTGCCGCAGTCGGCGGCGCAAGCACCGGGTACAACCTGGCAGGTCGGCGCCGGGCGAGTTGTCCATGTTGCCGCTTCGATGGAGCCGAAACAATATGCCGACAAGCTCGATCGACTGCTCGACGACGTGGGTGTAGCACGGAAAATCCGCGTCGTCGATCACCACCAAAGTCGTGTGTGGGGAGTGCGAACACAGACAGTAGAACGTGATGGTGAGTATCTCATCTACCTTGTGAACCTGCTCAGCCGGTCGCAGGCAGTGAGGCTCGTGGCTGATGGTCCGCTTGGCTCGGTGACCGACCTGCTGACCAGTGAGCGATCGGGACCGCTGCTGGAACTGAAGCCGTTGGTTCCGATGGTGTTGTCGGTACAGAAACTGTAGGTAGCGAGCAACGTTGATCTGACGCAGATGGGTTGCCAACCCAGATATGTTGATGGAAGGCGCACCGGTCCTCGTACCTGGCGCCGGATGTGTGAGACAGTGATCGCGCACAGCATCCTGATCGTCTGCGAGATCCCATAGGATGCGAGCGGCGAGTCCATGGACAACTCACATCCTGGCCTCAGATTCGTCCGCGATGCCGCACAGTTCATGTTGTGACTGCCCACATACCGGGCATACCAACTACGGGAGTAGATCATGCACTACCCCATCAGACTGATGCATTCAGATCTTACCTGTCGTAAGAGATTTCCACTGATTGTCACCCAGGACGATCCTGAAGAGGTGAATATGCCCGATATCCATACACGTTCCTGTTCATCTCGTTGACGTGGCACTTTGCCGTTCAGGATATTCGAGCGAAGCCGCGACACATTCCGTCCTTCAGTTTGGAAAGAGGTGGTGTCATGTCGAATCAGACTGGACGATACGCCAACGACACTGGGCGCTCCTCTACCTGCGACCTCCGATGCGAGTTCAAAGACCCCGACCGCAAGTACGGTCCTGTGGATTGCTGGTGGTGGGAGGCGGCTCATCTCTCGAAAGAGAAACTGCAGCTACAGCTGGAAGACATGGCAGCGAAGGGGATCTCCGGGACCTGGTACTACCCCCGCTATGTCCGCGAAGAACCATTACGACCAGATCCGGAGTACTGGTCCGACGGCTGGTGGGACTTGACGAAGTTCTCGACTGAACAACATGATGCATGTGGATTGGTATCGTGGATATCTGACTGGACGGCTCACCAGTGTTTCCAGGACAGACTCAGGGCGGAACGATCCGAACGACCAGAACTGCGTGGCAGACGTCTCGTTCTGTACGAGGGGCACATACAGATGCCCCAACCGATCCACATGGAAATCCCGGCGGAAGAGCAGGTACTCCACGCTTCCGCATATGAGATGAATGACGCCGGACTGGATTATTCCTCCCGCATTGATCTGGTTGAGCACATCGACGGCAACCATCTCACATGGGATTCGCTGGGTAGTAACTGGAAAATCGTGGTAGTTGTTGCCCAGCCTCATGATCTCGATTACCTGAATCCGGTCGTGGCGAATAGCTGGATGGACCTGTTGATGGGCGAGTATGAACGTCGAATGCCCGACCAGATGGGAACCATAGTCCAGGCATACGGTCCTGATGAAATGACCATGTTACAGGGGAACACCCTCTTCTCCCCGGAACTACTGGAACGCTTCCATACCGAAAAAGGTTACGATCCCCTGCCGTTTCTCTCGGGCATGTTCCATGATATCGGGTCGTTCACGGATAAGATCCGGTGTGACTATTTCGACGTCATGGTCTCGCTTCTAGATGAAAACTTCTACAAGCCCATCGCCGACTGGGTCCACAACCGAGGTATGCTCTACACGACGATCGCCACGTGGGGTCGCGAGGACCCGACCGGACAGACATACCACTACGGCGATTTCTTCAAGATGATGCGCCACTTCAACGTGACTGGGAACGAGGACCCGGAAGCGAAGGAAATGAAACGTCGCGCTTTCATCGACGCGAAGTTCTCCAGTTCCATCGCGCACATCTACGGTGGCGAACGAGTCGCCGTATGCGGTTACTGGGGTTCCGGCTGGGGAGTGACACAGGAAGAGAATCTCCTGTGGACGTATGCCAACTACGCATATGGCATCAACTTCTATAATCGACATGGAGGTGTATACACGCTGCTTGGTGGGTGGTACGAATGGGTACCACCATCGGTCCATTTCTACCAGCCGTACTGGCAATACTGGCGACACTTTACCGATCACGTCCGTCGAATGAGCCATATCATGAGCCAGGGTACGCACGTCGCGGACGTCGCGATTCTCTACCCGCTGACGACGATGCATGCCGGTTGGACCGGTGGTCAGAATTTCGCCGATACCGCACAAGAGACCTCGCTACGCACAGTGGATCTGGCGAGAAGTATCTACTACAACGGCATCGATTTCGAATTCGTCGATGACAATTCCCTCGTTCAAGCTGAATGCGGCGACGGCATCCTCCGTATTGCGAACATAGATCTCCAGGCGATTGTGCTTCCGTCGCTTGCGACGATTCGCAGAGACACGCTAGAAATGCTTCACCGATTTGTCGAATCAGGTGGCGTGGTCGTCGCGTTCGGGCGACTGCCGGATGCATCACCAGAAGCCGGCAGGGAAGATCCGGTTGTTCGGGCGACAATTCTGGAAATGTTCAGGGTTGAAGCTAGTGTGGCGCCATCGGACATAGCGCAGAACGAAAACCCGAGTGGTGGCAGGGCAATCTTCGTTCCAGGCGATCCCGAAGATGTCGCGACTCAGATCATGAACGCAGTTGATCGAGATCTCGTCGCGTCGCAATCGGACGTGTTCCATACGCACCAGCGTACTGGCAATCTCGATATCTATCTCATCGTTAACGTCAAGCCCGAGTCCCGGCGTATTTCGGTCAATCTGCGGACGACCGGATACCCCGAGATCTGGAACACATTCACAGGCGAGATTGAGTCTGTATATCGTTTCGAACATCGGGGTGACCGAACCGTTGTCGAACTCGACATGGATATCTACGAAGGTGTCGTGCTCGTGGTGGATCCGGATCGGGATAGCACGAGGATCATCACGGACGACCTCGATGCCATCAAGCGGATTACCTGCGAGAACCAGATTGCGGAAGTAGATGGGGTGTGCGAAACTGGTGGCACGAAGACGATTCACCTTTTATACGATGGAACCGAATACAACGCGGAAATCGACGTGGAAAACCCGCCAGATCCGATACTGCTTGATAGTACATGGGATGTCCGTTTGGAGCCCACGATGGACAACACATGGGGAGATTTCCGTTACCCACCCGCGAAAACTATGATTGGTCCGGAAGCCCGGACTTTCCAGTACCGCGAAGAAACGGACAAACCCGGCGCAGAGCTTGGGTGGCACGAGCCTCGGTTCGACGACGCGGACTGGGAGCGAGTCACGTGTGGGTACGGGCCCTACTGGTGGACACTCGGACCATTCGGCGTGGATCACGAGCCGAAGCAGGTACTTGATGACACGATCAGGGACAACTTCGATCCGAACCTGTCGATGAATGCCGCCGGACGTCCGATCGCATGGCAACCACTCGTGTTCTCGCTCAAACATGGCGCGGAATTCCCGGAGCGATCGTGGGGTGGGTTGGAAGGAGTCCGTGACGAGTTTCTCACCTGTCCGGAAGTTGCTGGCGAGAACGACGCAGTGCGGTATCTCTTCACGTGCATCAACGTATCGGAAAAGACGGATTGGCATTTCGATCTTGGTCGATTACTGGTCGAATATCACCAGGTGGTTGGTGCCGTTTCATTTGCGCGAGACGCATGGATCAACGGTGAGCAAGTTGTCTCGGCGACCGTCAATGATCCGCTGGAGACGGTACCTGTGACACTGCACAAGGGGTTGAATGCGGTTCTGCTGCGGATCGTTCAGCCCAAAGGCGCTACGGTGAGTTTTCACGCGGCGTTCGTAGATCCGGATGCCGTTCCGGAATTCGATCCGTATGTACCTTTGCTGAGATGGTTTCGCGAACCGCCAGTCCTGGCGCAGGAGGTCACCCCCGACGAGCAACGCGTAGGCTGGTTCCGATTCACTGCTCCTCCGGGACTCACGTCGATGCGAACGAAGATGTTCGCGGAACATATTCAGGCGTGGATTGGTGGGAACCAGGTCCTCGATCAGGCCGTCGAATGCTCGCCGGAACAGAAAGAGTCCACCGAGATCGAGGTCTCGCTTGAATCTCCCATCAACCGGTGTTCACAGATCGCATTCCGTGTCGAGATGGCACCAACCTGCTACGCGGGAGCGGTATTCGACGAATACGTGAGTTTCGCCTGCGAAACTGCCCAGATTGAGATCGGCGACTGGTGTAGACAGGGTCTGGAATGCTATTCGGGCGGCGCGATCTACTCTACGTCAGTGACACTGGATACGATCGACTCCGACATGCGAATCACCCTCGATCTCGGGAATGTCGGAATCGTCGCCGAGGTATTCATCAACGGCGAATCGGCGGGTGTACGCATGGCGAGGCCATACCGGTTCGACGTCACCTATCTCATGAAAGCGGGCGCAAACACACTTGAAGTAAAGGTCGTCAACACCCTCGCCAACCACATGACGAGTTATCCGACCGAACGAATTCACACCGGGCAGACCGTATCCGGTTTGCTGGGTCCGGTGGAGATCAGGTTTTCACGTCTGGTGAGGGCGTCCGTGGATCCGGCGACCTAGGTACTGCTCCGTTCATTACGAGCGAATCGCGACAACGATGCACGCGATTTGAAGCGGTATCCTGTCATATACAGATCACATCGATTCGCATGAGCTCGGCGAGTTGATGCAACTCGTGTCGTACGTCGCCGCGCACAGTGATGCCGTGGTGCGGCACGCCGGTCTTGAGCAGTGCTTCCGCCTGCTACTTTACCGGACGCTTCATCTTTACCATGGCATGCACGTCGTTGATCGGGAGTGGTTCCAGATTGAGTATCTCGCCGCCGATGACGATCATCTTCCAGCTATTTGCACGGCGTTATCGTGCCGATGTATACACCCGCTACCTCTGACGGTGGGCTCGACGAGGGAGGGATTCGCACCTACACTGACTGGCTCATTGAGACGGAGACGATAACGACGCTCTTTCCCCGGAGCGGCCTTGGATAAATGTATCGCTTTCGCGTCGATCAAGTGCGCCGCATCATCGATATCGACGGCGACGGGGCGCTCGAGTATGTGCTGTGCACGCAGCGCGGCAATCTGCTGACGTTCAGCAGCGCTGGAGAGGTGATCTACGACCACCAGTTCGACAATCGCACCATCAACGTCACAACGGCCTTTGGTGACATCGTGAGAGACCGCCCCGGCTTGGAATTCGCGGTAACCGGTGGCGAATCTCGCGTAGGCTTGCACGCAGCAATCAGATCACTCTCTTGAGTTCCTTGGAAACTTCATTGCCGAGGACATTGACGGCCTTCCCAATCGGACCGGCCCCAACTTGGTGGACTTCTTCTATATTTTTTTGGCTTCAACGATATTTACTCGCGGGGAGGTGGACTACCGACTCGACGGATATACACCTAAGAAGGAATCCGCGAGATCAGTTGACGCGGCATATTGGGGGATGTCATCACCAGAGCAATGGAGCCGCGCGAGTTTTCCAATTCTGAAAAAGCGTGTATTGCGCCTACCGCATACTCCGAGTTGTAGTGATTGATCTAAATACCGAGGGTATACTTGCGTAGTTTGATGGGGCGACCACATCTAGGAGCGCACTACTCCAAAATTCTTGGCTAGATGCGCCTGCCCTGACCAAACAGTCTGAAAAAAGAAAGCGCCCTAGGAAGCGACAGTTCCGCAAAAAGGTTTGCTGACAGGGCCCGAAGCCGAGAACAGAGACGCCAGAGAGGACCAGCCGCACATGCATCACCCAAACGTGGTCGTAATGCTGATGGACAACTTGGGATACGGAGACCTGGAGTGTTACGGGTCGACACAGCACCGGACGCCAAACATCGATCGACTGGCCCTGACGGGCATGCGGCTTACCAGTTTCTACAGCACGAGCGGTGTGTGTACGCCCTCACGGGCAAGCTTGATGACAGGGTGCTATCCGCGCCGGGTGAACATGCATGTTGGCGGACACGGTAGCTGCGTGTTGATGCCTGTCGATCCCAAAGGAATTCACCCCGACGAGTTGACGCTTGCCGACCTACTGCGCAACCAAGGCTACGTAACCGCTTGCGTCGGGAAATGGCACCTTGGCGACCAACCGGAGTTTCTGCCGACCAGACACGGGTTCGACGAATTCTTCGGATGCTCTTACAGTGAGGACATGGTGGCGACCGACCTCCATCCAGAGAGGCCACCGCTGCCGCTGATGCGTGGCGAGACCGTCATCGAAGCGCCTGCAGACCGCGACAGCTTGACGAAGCGCTACACCGAGGAGGGCGTTCAGTTCATTGAGCGGAACAAAAACCGCCCGTTCTTCCTTTATCTCTCCCACGCCATGCCAGGCAGCACCGACCGCCCGTTCTCCAGCCCTGCGTTTCAAGGCAGGTCCCCCAATGGCCCTTACGGCGATGCGGTCGAAGAACTCGACTGGTCGTGCGGGCAGATCATGGAGACGCTGACCGAGCACGGCCTCGACGAGAACACACTCGTGATATGGAGTTCGGACAACGGAGCGGTAAAATGGGATCCGCCGCAGGGAAGCAACGCGCCGCTTCGTGGTTGGGGCTACGACACGTCCGAGGGCGGTCAGCGGATGCCAAGCATCGTTCGCTGGCCGGGAGTGGTGCCCGCACGGGCCGTGCGAGACGATGTGACAACCATGATGGACATCATGCCCACAGCCGTGCAGGTCGCAGGAGGCGAGCTGCCTACCGACAGGACCATCGACGGCCACGACATCCGAGCCATCCTCTTGGGCGATGCCGATGCGGTGTCGCCATACGACGAGCAGGGGTTCTTCTACTATCACATGCACCAGTTGCAGGCGGTGCGTTCCGGCCAGTGGAAACTGTACTTGCCATTGGCGAACAAGATAGAGGACCTGCGTGGCGACTATGACAACGGCCGGAGCACTACCGCCGAACTATACGACGTTCGGCACGATGTGGGCGAGACGCGGAACGTAGTGGCCGAGCTCCCGGATGTGGTCGCGCTGTTGACAGCCCTCGCCGACAGCGCACGGCGCGACCTTGGCGACTGGGATCGGGAGGGCTCGGATCAGCGGCCAGCAGGCTGGGTCGATGATCCAACACCGCAAGTGCTGTCGTCGCCAAATTGACAGCCGATTCGCGATCCCTATTTTCGTTTCTAACACAAGCCAGCTCCTGCCGTTAACTCTAGACACTGACTTCAGACGGGGTCAGTCATAGGAGTCAATGCAACGTATGTACAACAGAGGGTTAGAAGAGGTTCAGAGCGGACCTGTTTTTGGGGACACTCACTAGTTGCACGATCGGCAACTCCACTGTAGGCCTCACACGTCGGGTGGCACCCCCTTTGGGGTACGTATAGCTTTGTATATGTATTGAGGATGGAAATCGCGCTACGGTGATATGCTAATGCTCAAGATACTTCCATCAACAGGGCAGAGCGAGACTGTTGCAATCGTAGGTGCATGCGAACGGGACCAATGAATGAAGATGGGAAAACGCTATATCGGAGTCGTCTGCATCCTGACCGCATGGGCTGTTGCGCTGTTTCTCTGGGATAAGGGCGCTCAAACCAACCCGATCGCACTACTCACACCCGCTAGGATAGCGGAAAATCCGTTCGTGGGTATCTACCGATTTGTTGGATTGCCAACCTATCTCATCCACAGATGGATGGGCGTCGCAACATACGGTTTCCCGGTCCTGCTTCTACACATCGGATGGCGCCTGGCGCGGGGAGCGAATTCAGTCGAGATTTGGCGGCGTGCGCTCATGGCGCTACTGCTCATATTCGACCTGAGCCTCTTGGGATCGATCTACGACAGACTGCTTGGTACCGCAGAAGATGCCAGCGGGGGTCCATTTGGTGCGCTGGCGTTAGATGCGATTGCCAAAGCCGCAGGCACTCCCATCGGTGCGATCCTGGTAATCGTCGCCAACTGGTTTGGATTGCGATGGTCAGGGATCGCTGATAGCCTGGGTATACCGAGGATTGAGGCCGAGAGGCTTGGATCGGGCCTGAGGGAGGGCTGCAGAGCCATCTGGGCTCACCTCAGCGGATTCGTAAAAGGGGTGGCGGGCTCAACCCCAACGAAGAGTCGGCGACGAGCGCCTCCCAGAAAAGAAGCGCAGCAAAAACAAGGCAGCCGCAGCAAGTTGACATCACAGGTGTCAGACGCATCATACCCCAAAGGGGAATCGACCGATACCACAGGAATGATCCACGATTCAGACTCATCGCGAACCGTGTTTGAGACTTGTGAATTGAACAAACGGCGGCGCTCTGCTAAGTCACCACCGCCATCCTCAATCATAGATGCCGAATCGCGAGCCGATGCCTACGCAGAGGACGAGTCGCTCGCGGCGATTGCCGAGGCGATTGTTGGTAAGTTACGGGAATTCAAGGTTGACGGTGATATAGCGGGCCACGTAGTCGGTCCCCTCGTCACGCGGTACGAACTGAGATTGGCGCCAGGCGTGAAGATCAGTCAGGTGAGAAACCTGTCCGACGACCTTGCCGTCGCCCTCGGTTCTCCCTCTGTGAGGTTCGAAATCCCGATTCCCGGAAAGAACACAATCGGCATCGAGATCCCCAACACCGCACCGACGGTTGTGCCACTCCATGGCTTGATCGACGGTTGGGAGGACGAGTCGCCGTTAGCTTTCCCGCTTGGCGTGGATGTCGTCGGTGCGCCCAAATTCGGCGACCTGGGTAAAATGCCACATCTTCTTGTGGCTGGAGCGACCAACTCTGGCAAAAGCGTGTTTCTTAACGCTCTGCTAAGCAGCCTGCTCCTTAAGAGCGGTACTCAAGACTTGCGCCTTATTCTGTCCGACGTGAAACGCACGGAACTCACACCCTACGATGGCATACCGCACCTGCTCTGTCCGGTGTTGACAGAGCCCAAAGCTGCTGAGGAAGCCCTTGAGTGGGCGGTTCAAGAGATGGACTCTCGTTTCGAGACGGTAACCGCCACCCACAGCCGAAACATCAGCGAGTACAATGCGGGGTGCAGCGAAGTCGAACAGCGGCTACCATACCTGGTCGTGATCGTCGACGAGCTCGCCGATCTGATGATGCAGGCCGACAAAGGGCTCGAGCAAAATATCGTGCGGCTAGCTCAGAAGGCTCGCGCCGTGGGAATCCACCTCATTCTGGCCACGCAGAGGCCATCCACCGATGTTGTCACCGGAATGATAAAAGCCAACTTCCCAAGCCGGATAGCATTCCACGTCTCCAGCATGGTCGATTCCCGCGTCGTGTTGGATGAGAACGGAGCCGAGAAACTCGTCGGTCGCGGCGACATGTTGTATAAATCTGCTCAGGGGCATGAGCTTACTCGATTGCACGGCGCCTTCATCAGCACAGACGAAACCATGCGGATTGTTTCTCACTGGTGTTAGTCGATGGATTTGACAGCCCTTGCCGACAGCGCACGGCACGACCTTGGCGACTGGGATCGGGAGGGGATGGAGTTCAACAACTCTCTCATCGTCTGCAAAGATTCGTGTCATCAAGTTACACTACCGGACACCTGAGGCTTGCTGGAACTGTCGCACCCGAACGTTGTAGTCTCCGCAGTAAAACCGGGAGAAGACGGTGCGATGACTGGCAATGCGTGTACCCGACAGTTGTTTACCTATCACGATTGGAACAGAAAGAGATGGCACTAGTACCTGCGAAAGAGTTGTTGAGGGAAGCCCGGGCAAGCGGCTATGCCGTGGGTTACTTTGAGAGCTGGAACTTGGAGTCATTGCAGGGCGTAATCGACGCCGCCGAGGAAACCAGGTCGCCCATAATAGTAGGTTTCAGCGGGGACTTCCTCAGCCATGCGGGGCGGGTGTCCACGGAGCGGCTATCATGGTACGCCGCGCTTGGTCGTGCTGCGGCTGAATCCGCCTCGGTGCCATGCGCACTGCTGTTTAACGAATGCGCTCAGGACGACTGGATTATCGAGGCTATGGATTCTGGTTTCAGCCAGGTCATGCTCGATGATCCAGCAGCAACACGCGGTGACCTTGTCAGCCGCTTGAGGCGGTTGACAGAGTACGCGGGGCCGCGTGGCGTGGCGGTAGAGGCGGAGATCGGTAATCTACCAAGCGGTGCTTCGGGCGAGATAGAAGATGTTGACTCGGGGCTGACCGACCCCGACATGGCTGCCCAGTTTGTGCGAGAAACCGGGATCGATGTGCTTGGTGTCAGTGTGGGCAACGTTCACATTCTGCTCAATGGTGATCGAAGTCTGGATTTGGACCGCCTCGCGGCAATCGCTTCAAGAGTCGATATCCCCCTCGATCTTCATGGCGGAACCGGCATCGTTGCAGACGACCTCAAGAAAGCGATCTCTCTCGGGGTGGCGAAGGTCTGCTACGGCACGTATATAAAACAGCGATATCTTAGGGATGTGCGTGCGACGCTGACGGGCGATGAAATCAATCCCCATCAACTCCTGGGTATGGGTGGAGACGCGGATGTGATGGTGGTCGGTCGCAGGGCGGTGCGCGACGCTGTGTTGGAGCGCATAGGGCTGCTCGGTTGCTGCGGGAGGGCGTGAGTAGTGGCCCAAGTCGGATGCGCTGGAATACTGGTGGCAGATACATTCTGCGGACCGATGCCCGAACTCCCCCGCGAGGGCCATCTCCTGGCCATCGATGCCATTGAGCTCGGAGCAGGGGGATGTGCTGCCAACGTGGCGATCGGTCTGGTGAAACAGAGCTATACCGTTGATCTGGTGGCGTGTGTAGGCACCGACTCCTCTGCTGGGTCGCTGCTCAAATCCCTGGAGGACGACGGGGTCAGTTGCGAACGTGTAGTAGTTACCGAACTGTACCCGACAAGCAAGACGATGGTCCTGTTGGTGGAGAGTCAGGATAGGCGGTACATACACACGTTCGGGGCTAACAGAGCGTTCACCATCGATCACATCGACCGTGACTGGGTGGCGAATCTGAAGGTATTATACCTGGGCGGGTTGCTAGCCCTTCCATCCATAGATATGGACGAGCTGGGGGACCTGCTCAAGTTTTGCGGGGAGCGGCAGGTGGTCACAGTTGTGGATGTGGTGATTCCTCATGGGACCGAGGTGTCAAGTGCGACCAAAAGCCTCCTTTCTGATGTCGATTACTTCCTTCCGAACGACGACGAAGCGGCGCAGATCACCGGCAAGTCCGATCCTTTGGAGCAGTTGAAAGATTTGGGCGTTTGGGGAGCATCTACCAACATCATCACCTTGGGAGAGAAAGGCGCCATTGCTGCCAACGAGGCCAGATGCTGGCAGGTAAGCGCATACGGTGTTGACTCGGTTGATCCTTCTGGTGCAGGGGACGCGTTCACCAGCGGGATCATCGCCGGTATCCTACGTGGTCTCGAGATGCCCTCGATGCTTCGCTACGCCAGCGCTCTCGGCGCGAGTGTCACCACCGCTGTAGGCACCACAAGCGGCCTGCTGCCGCCTGCAGAGATCGACGCATTCGTCGAGGAACATCCTTTAACAATCGACTCCGGCACGTTGTAGCGGTGCGCCAAAACCTCCCGTGAAAGGGTAAAATAGGTGATGAAGAAGATTGAGATGAAAATGCCCTACCTGGCAACAACAACTGACACTGTCACCGTGTTGAGTTGGCTGGTAGAGGTTGATGGGCCGATCAAACGCGGTGAGCCGCTGTTGGAGATTGAGACCGACAAATCAATCATGGAGGTCGAATCTTACACCACGGGCACGTTGTGTGAAATACATGTGCAACCAGGTGATGAAGTCGTAGTAGGGGAGCTGATAGCCACCATCGAGGTTGAGGGATAGTCTTGATAAAAGGAGACAGCGTGATCGAGCAGACTACGGAGATATCGGTCGAATCGGCCTCAGGCTACAGCGAAGAGTTCCTCAATGATCTCTACGCACGCATGGTTTTTGTCCGGGAATTTGAGGAAGGCGTCAAATTCCTGTTCCTGGAAGGCACCATGCCAGGCACCATCCACCAGTGTCAAGGACAGGAAGGTACCGCTGTAGGAGTCTGCACTGCACTGGAGAACGATGACTACATCACATCCACTTTCCGTGGTCACGGCCATGCGCTTGCCAAAGGTCTGACGCCTGAAGAGCTACTTTTCGAACTGTCCGGTGCCGGTACTGGTTGCTGCAAAGGCAAAGGCGGCTCGATGCATGTGGGGAATTTCGACAAAGGTATGATCCCCGGTATAGCGATCGTTGGCGGTGGAATCCCTTTGGCCGCAGGGATGGCTCTGGCTTTCAAGATGAAGCAGACGTCGCAACTGGTCGCATGCTTCTTCGGCGATGGGGCCACATCAGAAGGGGCGTTTCACGAAGGAATCAACCTGGCTGCGATCTGGGACCTGTCTGTGATCTATGTCTGCGAAAACAACCTCTATGGTGCCTCCACCAGTTTCAATAAAGTCACGCGGGTGGAACGGATATCGGAGCGAGCATCGGCGTTTGGCATCCGTGGCGAAACAGTCGATGGGAACAACGTTCTTAAGGTCTACGAAGCCACAAAGCAAGCTGCAGAGGAGTGTCGCGCAGGAGAGGGTCCCGTGCTTTTGGAGCTGCTGACATATCGCCGAACGGGCCATTCCCGGCGCGATCCCGGCCACTACCAGGCAAAGGATGAGAAGGAGTACTGGTTCGCGCGCGATCCCATCGAACGTTTAGGACGCCTCTTGGTCGCTCGCGGAGATGCGAATGAAGACTCTCTGGAGGCTGTACGCTCTGAGGCCGAGCGGCGATTTGACCAGGCGGTAGAGGCAGCGCGTCAAGAGCCGGAACCTGAGGTCGCAGATCTGTTGACGGACGTATATGCGTAGTCATCTCCAGACCCGCTCACCACGATTGAAGGGTAGCTAATGAAGCGAATGAGCATAGCAGAGGCGCTGCGCGAGGCGATGGCCGAAGAGATGGAACGCGACGAGACCGTGTTCTGTATTGGTGAGGATATAGCCATACCAGGGGGTTTTGGTGGAGCATTTACCGCCACACTCCATCTTGAAAAGAAATTCCCCGATCGCATGTTGAATACACCGATTGCGGAGCTTGGGTTCTTCGGCGCGGCTGTAGGGGCTGCCATGATGGGGATGCGTCCCATCGCCGATGTGCAGTATGGCGATTTCCTACTGCTACCTATGGACCAGATCATAAACAACGCTGCCAAAATGCGCTACATGTCAGGCGGTACGGTAAGTGTACCCATGGTCATACGGGCTCCGGTAGGAGCGACGGGCCGCGGATCGCAGCATGCCCAGAATCTGGAAAGATATTTCATCGGCGTGCCCGGCCTCAAGGTTGTGGCGGTCTCCAACGCCTACGATGCCAAGGGGATACTCAAGGCCGCCGTTCGCGATGACAACCCGGTGATGATGTTCGAACACAAGCTGCTATACGGCTCGAAAGGAACCCGCGCCGAGACCGGAACCACCGACGGTAGCAGGGAAATCCCGGAAGAAGACTACGTCGTGCCGTTGGACCGTGCGGCGGTAGGACGCGAGGGGTCGCAAGCGACTATCCTGTCCTGGCTGCTGATGCACCACTTTTCGATGGCGGCTGCTGATACTCTCGCCGCCGAAGGCATCGATGTGGAGGTGGTCGATGTGCGTTCGCTATCCCCTTTCGACTACGACACAATCTGCAAATCGGTACGCAAGACCGGAAGAGTGGTTATCGTGGAGGAAGGCCCCAAGACCGGCGGCGTCTCCGCAGAACTCGCCACAGGAATCATGGAGCACTGTGGAAAAGAATTACAAGAACCGATAGTCCGTGTAGCTTCCCCGGACGTTCCGGTGCCATTCGCGCCGGTTCTGGAGAACGCCTATCGCCCAGATACGCAAAGGATAGTAGAGGCGGTACGTCGGATGCTGCAGGATTGATTTCGCAACCATGGTCACCGACCAGGAGCTGACACTATGCTGACCAAGGCGCAAGTGAAAGCGTACCAGAACCAGGCCGCCGATATGTTCCTCAAAGCCGGAATCTATATCACGGACCAGGAGAGGGAACAGGTCGAGATCGCAGATTTCGACCTGGATCAGTTCGAGCAGACAGGGTTGGGGGTGCTGGTATACGTGAATACCGAACGATGCTGCGCCAAGGAGCTGGCGATGTGGCCACGCCAGACATGCCCTGAGCACCATCACCCCTCCAGCGGCGACAGACCGGGCAAAGAAGAGACATTCCGCTGCCGTTGGGGGACGGTGTACCTCTATGAATCCGGCGAGCCAACTACCGAACCAATATCAAAGCCGCCTGTCGGCCGAGAACATACCTACGATGTCTGGCACGAGATTGTGTTGAAGCCAGGCGACCAATACACACTTAGTCCTGCTACCTGGCACTGGTTTCAGTCTGGAGATGAAGGGGCGGTAGTCTCAGAGTTCTCCTCAACGAGCACTGACGATACCGATATCTTCACCGACAAAGAGATTCAGCGAGACACACAGATCGTAGATTGATGCGAATACAGCATCCAGAGCCTAATTCGTTCACGTTAACTGCAGCGCTGGCGGGCATGCCACCATCACCCGAATAACACGCGCCACGTCGTCAGGATTGGAGTTGCTGCGCGGGGCCATCGGTCGTGCACTATCGCATTGGTTAGGCACCCGTTATATAGACAGTAGATAGACCTTTGTGATGACGTGCATTGATGTTTCAGCGGCAGCGGTGATATTGATCTCATAAACCCGCTCAGTTGTAGATGGACCGATCTCAATGCGCCACACCTGCCATCCACAGGGGTAAGTCTTGTGCCCCATCGCCTCGACGAACTCCGTGTTTCTTCCGTCATGCGTAATCTCAGCCTTGAAATACCGACCAGGGCCGTTCCTTTTAACAGGGCGTTCGTCATCGAGTACCTGCGCGACGATCGCCAACACTCCGTCGGCTGAGCAGGCCGGAACCGTGACAGTGCCACTGACCGTCGCTTTTGGTATAGACTCGGCTTTGGCACCGTCCCCATCAGAGTCTTCTATTGCCAGGTGCATGTGCGGACTGTCGAAAGACGTTTCGACATCCATCACGAGTGTACGACTCGGTTCGTCGAAGCCCTTTTCGATCTGTTGGTCAGGCAGCGAGATATTGGGAGCCGGTTTCGGCCCCGATGGCACCACCTCCAGCAGCATCACTTCGAACGGCCTAAGTGCATACGAGATCGCGCCAGAAAACGAGCTCCCCTCGCCGTTGACGAGTCGTGCAGGGGACGGGTACCGCCGATAAAGGTTCCATTCTTTTCCGTCGGGAAGGCCTATCTCGGCACCTAGTTTGAGCCGAACGGTAACATCATCCCAAGTGGGGTTATTCAGCGCCACGAACGCACGCTCGCCTGACGCGCAGGAATAACCGTACGGCTCGTTGTTTAGTGGATCGCCGACCACTAGGCGTGAAGTGCGAAAGCACTCGGGATATGCGCGCAGAATAGCGATGAGCTCTGCGATCTCATGACGTTCCAGGGGAGTTAGCCAGTCGTGATCGCTCCAGGGCTGCGCCAACATGCTGCCCCGGCAGATGTCCATCACGAATGCATTCTGCCACCGCTCTTTCCCGATGCTGCTATTCCACCACCAGTTTGAGAGCCATACGCCGAGAGAATCCTTCCCCAACGCCGGAACATCTCGGCAGTAACGCTGCATCTGGTCTAGACCGAGCGTCACACCGTCCCGAGCGTAGAGCGTCGGGACTGCGGCAGGTGAGGCTGCTTCGACTGCGAGGCCCGGCTCAAATAGCGTGTCTGCATGGAGAAGCCACCATGGCGAGCGGTACCCCCAATAGAGCATCAGGAACACTTCGGGACTCTCATCGTCCATGGCATTCAGAAAAGAGATGACCGCTTCGTGTATAGCCTCTGTCGAGTAGATGCCTGGCAAATGGTCGTGTTCGACGTTCGAACAGTAGGAGCGAAGGTTGTCGAATTTGAGCAGCCGAACGCCGTTCTCACGGATGTGGTGGCGAAATGCGTTTCGATATACGCTTTTTGTCGGATCTGTCGCTCGACAGAGAAACGCCCCGGCCCCAGCGTGTGGTTCATACGACCGGTTGGTGGTCCGCGTCGGTGCGACGGCTGGGTTAGCTCCGATGGACCAACTGCCTCTCGAGCTAGCAATCCAGAGCCCCGGTGAGCTGCCGAGCGACTGGATCGCTTCCCGAACACGGTCGAAACCATCGGGGAACCTGTCCGGCGCGAAGCGTGTGAGATCACCGCGCGGGTCCACCCAGAAATCCGTGGTGTAGACGTCAAACCGGCAGTCCGTCTCTTCTTGTGACTTAGCGACCTTCTCCAAGCTGTCCAATACGATCTCTTCGCTGTTCAGCACCCAACGATCACTATCTTCCTCTATCGACCACGAGCCGAATGCCGTGAATATCGCGTATGGGTGGTCGTGTTTGCGCACAGTTCTTCGCATGCGTCCTTCGACATGCCTCAAAAACTGTTCTCGGGTTTGATTGCCGTCGCTCACTCCATACACGATTTCGCCTGCATCCCAGGCCTGCCCTGGCGACAGCGCTATTCCGATATTCCAGCCCGATGGGTGAGCGATACAGACGAACCGGTCGTCACCGATGTGGACTGGGAAACCGCGCTCGCCGTCAGATACGCTGGTTTGCGTTTCGTATTCACCGAGCCCAGCATGCATCAGACGAATTGGCGCTTCGCCGGAGTTCATAAATGATGTTTCTTTGCGCAGTACCGGTTCCATCGACGAAGCACGATACACTACTCGCGCCGAGAGGGATTGGTCGTCGGTGGACAGCGAGAACGAAACCGTCACCTCGCCTGGAGAGTCGTCGTCAATATCGACAGCCTCCACGCGAAGACGCGGTGCCTTCAACCCGGTACCGGCGACGACGTACTGCTCGAACGGTGACGCGAGGATGCTGCACGCTGGCATGTGCCAGTTCTGAAGAGGGTCGATGTCATCAAGCTCTTTGGGGCGAAGAAACTGATCCTGGAGCTGCACGGTGATGGTGTTGATCTGCCCGAACCGAACGTGCGATCGGAACTGAGAGTCGGAACCTATATCGAACACGCCGGGGCTGGTCCAGCGGCCAGACGTACGCCTGACGCCTGCTACCTCGCCGTTGACGAAAACCCGCATGTAGCGATAGTCGCCGAGACCGTAGCCCCCAAGCATCAAGCTTAGTGGTTCCCCAAAGGCGGAGTCAGGAAGGAACAGATTTGTTCTCGCCCATATATGACGTCCTCCGGTATCAGCTCCCTCATCGATCAATGTATCACTAACTTTCCACGTCGAATCGTCAAACTCAGCGGCATGGAATCCTGCGACGTAGCCAAAATCCTCGTCTGGATCGGACACCGACTTCTCCGACTGTTTAATCGCCCAACCCTCTATCCAGTACCGAGCTTTGGCCGCGTCCAACTCGGCTTCGCACTCGATCCCATCGCCCAGGGAGATGGTCCGACCAGTGAGTCGGTTCTCCCACTCAACACCACACAGGCCGTCGCTTGTGTCGAGCTGCAACCGGTAGACCGGAGTTTCGATGTCGATTCTGGCGCCATTGACCCCTACGCTCGCGCCGACAGTTTCGTCGCCCATTCGGGTAACCTCCTTGCTTAGGTGACAGCTTGCTGCCTCTGGAGCGCCCACTCATGGCTGCCGTGCATGTCGAAGTTGTGGCCTTTGATATTCGGTCCGTGCCAGTTGTTCCGCGCCTCATACGCTGTGCCTGGGACGCCTGTGCCCGCTATCGCGTGTCGAGTGTTGTCGAAACGGTTCGCTTCGATCAGCGCGTCAGAGCCGTCGAGGCATACTCCGTAGCCTAGTCCCGCACGATGGCAGTGGTGGATGTAGTTGTGATGAATGTGCGTGCCTTTGGCTTCGGGTCCAGAGCCGATTGCCGCGTGGCTCCAGCCGAACAGCTCGCAGTTGTCGACTTCAAGACCAGGATGGCTGCCCATTATTCCCTGACCGATGGGGAAACTCTTATATCCCTTCCCGTTCCATGTGAGCTCAGGGTGGTTGTTGAGCACTTCGATTAGCTCATATCCATGGAACTTCTGGTCTGGCCCTTTGATCCTCAGACCCGTGATGCGGACACCTGGGCCTGTGGACCAAATCGATTCCAGCGATCTTTGTTGATTGAACAAGGTGCCATATCAAACCACGTTTCATGTTAGTCGATTATCGGCAGAATTATGTGCGACGGATGGTCGGCGTCGTGGCAGATTTTCTGTTTGGCGATCACCATCTCTGTTTCTGTTGCCGGATTACCGCCTGTGTTCAAGTTCCTGTCCCACAGTGGGAAATTGCTGCTTGTAATGGCCAACCGAATGCGATGCCCCTTCCTGAAAACGTTACTCGTTACCTGTAGGTCTATGGCATATTCGTACACCGCGTTTGGCTCGATCAGTTTGGGGGCGTCCCACACCGATTCCCGCCATCGCGCACGAATCACCCCCTCGGTGATGCAGATTGACCGTCCATCCGGATATACGTCGGTCAGCCTTGCCACGAAATCGGTGTCACATGCCGATGTCGCCGCGAACAGCTTCGTCAAGACTGACCCTGTTACCTCGATGTCCCGATCAAGTGGGTCCGATGTATAAACGAGAATGTCGTCTCGCTGCTCCACCGATCGCTGATCCATCGGGCCGGGTTGCACCAGTTCGTAAAGACCCGGGTTGTACGGCCCTATCGAGTGGTTACCGCCACGCGTGGGCGCAGGGTCTGCTGGGTCGTAGGTGTAGGTGTCGACAGGCTCTTTGCCTGGTGCATCGGTCGTAAGAGAGCCTTCGAAGTGCAGATAGTAGTTCACGTAGCGTGTCTCTTTAGGAGGCCACTCATAGAGGTCGCGCCACACGTTGGCACCCATAACGAATATCCGAATTGGCGCTTGATGGAAGTCTGAGGCGTCACCACCGTGCAGCATGCAGTCCAGCCAACGATTTGTTGCGTCATTCTCTGAGGTTGCGACTGCGCCGAAATCGAGTTCGCCCAAGATGCTCGTACCGGAAATACCGTGTGACCATGGTCCGATAAGCATGCGATGCGAGTCCCGGATCAATGGTGTCGGCGCATTCTCGCGGATGCTGATGAAATTCCGAAACGTCTCCGCTGCGTAATTGTCATACCATCCGCCGATGAGGAACACCGGCATGGTAAATCGGTCGGCGCGTTTGCGGATGTTAAGAGCTTCCCACTCCTCGTCATATTCAGAGCGGGAGACGTAGTCGCGGTAGGAAGGCACTTCACTTATCCCACTTGCCAGGTCCAGGTCTGTAATCGGCAGCGTGCGAAGCACAGACTCCACGTCGAAATAGGGCATCCATGGGGCATCGGACGTTTGCGACGAGCATTCGAAGCACAGCCAGCTCCACGTAAGGGCCAAGCTGAATGCACCGTCGCAGTAGTAGGCCCGTTTCCAGCAATCGCCCGCCATGAAACCCGGGTTCAACACATGGAGCATCTCGGCACTGTCCATAGCCGCAGCGAACTGCGTGGCTGCGAGATATGAGTCGCCAAACATGCCCACTTTGCCGTCGCACCACGGCTGGCTGTGTATCCACTCGAGCGTGTCGCGCCCATCCGCCGCCTCGTGGGTGAACGGGTAGTACTCACCTTCGGAATCGTAGCGACCCCGCACATCCTGGACGACGAGGATCATTCCGTGCTCTGGAAAGAACCGGTCGAAGAGTCCCAAGCGGTTGTAGGCCGTCCTGACGAGCGCGACAGGATACATGCCTTCACGCAGCGGTTGGTAAACCGATGTCGCAAGCGATACACCGTCGCGCATCGGAACGCCCACATGCCGCGAAAAACGGCAATCGCTTATGTGTGCTTCGATCATGAGACGGTCCTCTTGAGGGCGTCTGTTCCAGCACGCCGTCGGGCGAGATATGTTTCCATGTTTCTCAAATATCAGCGCCGCAGCACGCACATCCGGGCGAAAGCACACTCGGCGACCAAAAAAATTGCGTTGCTGAAGTTGAGTGTCAAGACCTCCACATCCGAATCAGTTCGCCCGCCTCACCCAACGCCCACGCAGCGGCCGGTTCACATCAGATGCCTAGACCGACCGCTTGTGATATGGGTTGGATGGCGTTTCTTTCTGGGAGAACAGTTTTTGCGAATCAGATTTGCCTGCGCGAGATTCACTGACAGGAGAAGGAATGAGCGACAAGATACGAGTGGAATCAGTGGGAATAGTCTACAACGATGACAATCACAACGCGTTTACTGATATGTGTTGGTTCAGCGGGCGGATCTACCTCGCATTCCGCAACTGTCCCGATGGGCACACGATTTTCGATACCTCCAAAATCATCGTCATGAGCAGCACCGACGGTGCCGACTGGCGAGAAGAGTTCTCATTCAGCGTGCCTGACAGAGATGTCCGCGACCCACACCTCCTTGCGTTTGGTGACAAGCTATTCGTGTACACCGGTACCTGGTACTGCGAGCAAGACCACGACATCAACCGACATCTGGGCTACTGCGCGTGGACTGACGATACCGAAGTCGGGTCGTGGAACGGTCCAAAGCATCTTGAGGGGACGTACGGGCACTATATCTGGCGTGCCATAGCCCATGCTGGGAGAGCGTACCTGTGCGGCAGACGAAAGAGGGAGTTTGCACACACTGAAAGCACCGGAGATGGTGCAGCCATCACCGAAGCGGCAATACTTGAAAGCAAAGACGGCTTTATCTGGCGGCACTTGGGATTGACGCAGCCCGTCCACGGCGGTGAGACAGCGTTCCATTTTGAGGAGGATGGAACAGCGTTGGCGGTCGCTAGATGTGATGATGGGACTCCAACACAGATATGTCGCTCCAGCGCACCCTACGTCGACTGGACACAGACGGACTTGGACCGCCAGATAGGCGGTCCAATGTTGGCTAAGTGGGGCGATCTGTACTTGGTGGCGGGACGTAAATACGGGGAAAGGAGGTCTGCGGTTACGTCCCTATACCTGCTTGACGACGACAGCCTTGAAGAGGTCGCCGATCTACCGAGTGGCGGCGACACATCCTATCCCGGCTTCGTCTCGCTCAGCGAGACCGAGGGGCTACTGTCATACTACTCGTCTCACGAGGGCAGCGGCGACGGAACCGCGCCGTCGTCGATCTATATGGCGCGATTGAGCAGGGGGTGACTGCGGCCGATTTTGGTGATGCCGGTCAGCGAACTACTCGGCACTGGATCCTTTGTTATTGGCCTGTTTGACCAAGTAATTGAACTCTATTTTCGAGCGCTCTTTAACAGCCTGGAAAACCAACGGATCAATGTCGCCCATCTCGAGTGCTTCAGCGAGTTTAATGGTCGTCTCCATCGGCGGAACCTTTTCGCCGGACTCCATCTGAGAGATGTAGGTGCCCGTCGTCAGAGCGATGCGCCTTCCCAATTCTTTCTGGGTCAGGCCCTTCGCTCTCCTCTGCTTCTGCAGCATCCTTGCGAATCGCATTATTTCAATCTCCTTGATAGAGAAGCCCAACGTCCGGCATCTGGAAGGGCTCGCTCCTTAAGTAAGAGGCCAGCATAACACCATGCCTCTCACGGAAACAGATAGGGGCCTTCTATTAACCTGAAACACGCCAGCCCCCTGTTGGCGCACCCCAAAAGACCAATCGATCGGTCCGTACGACTCAATTAGGTAACGCCCGCAATCGTTGCGGCTGCTCAAGAAGTTGCACGACCTGTTCGATGGTGTCGTCTTCCAGGTTTGGAAGGTGACGCACTACGGTTAGCAACAGATCACGCTGTTCCTGGTCCAGTTCGTGAAACTCCAGATTGCTCAACGCTATGCTTAGATCCTCAGACAGGTTGGAGCTTACTGAGTTGCCAAGTATCCTTCTCTCTTGGCGGCCGCGACGCCCTGATTCGGCGAGGGTGAGAAGAGGGGTGGGGTCAATAGCTAATGCCCGACTGATATCTAACAACAGTTTGGACTTTGGAATGTGCCCCTCGTTGGCGACGCTCCGTACCATCTCATACGTCAGTCCGTGACGACCGGAGAACTTCTGTAGGTTCCGATACCCAGCACTTAAGATTGCCCGACGGACCGCATCGCCCAATGGCCTGGATATCATTCCCAATCTCCTTATGACCAACTTCTCCTGATGACTAATAGGGAATATAGTATGAATATCAATTGCGGTCAAACCCGGGAATGCAACCCACCTGACACGGGCACCACTTTTGTATGGATAAGCCCTGGAATAACAATATATTAGCGCCATTAAACATTCGTCTATTTGAGGCCTGCCCCGTTTCTCAAAATCGCTATTGAGCCGTGATTTTCATCTGTATTTTTCGCATTTATTGCCCTTATAACATCTATATTTACATGAGTTTATACATGATTACGGTAACATACAATATTAATGCACCAGTGATGTTTTGCACCAGAAGATTGTAAATATATAAGTTAGGTGTATAAAGACGAAAAATTTATCTTTTCTGGCTGCGACAAACCACGGACTCAGCGCCGCAGATTCGGTGCCATACTTCTTCAGATACGATAGCGACACTTACGACTTTATCGAGGATGGCATCGAGAGTTTGACTGGGATCCGTTCGGAGGATTTCAGCCGCAGAGCGTTTGAGGGGATAAGTAAAGAGACTGTGATGCTCGGTGATATTGAGGGCATGACAAGGGAGGAGGCCCAGCGACTCGCCCGGAGTAATCCGAAGGTTAGATGGAAGGCCGACTATCGCGTCAAGACACGCGGTGGGCAGAGCCGCTGGCTGACAAACTCGGCCATCCTCACGGCGCTGTGGTAGGCTCGTTGGGGATATTACTGGACAACACCTATTTTGTACGAGACAACGGTGCTGGATTTGATATGGCGTATGCCGACGACCTTTTTAGACCGTTTTCCAGGCTTCACACCGAGGCCCAATTCGAGGGCACCGGAGTTGGGTTAGCTACGGTCGATCGTATAGTCCGCCGATACGGTGGCCGTGTGCAGGCTGAAGGGGAACAGAACAAGGGAGGGACCATACTCTTCACTCTGGAGGAGACACCGCCTGGTTCTCCGGGATGAGTAGACAGCCCTGTTGACGTTTGGCTTGTTAGTTCCGGCAACTTGCCTCTTCTGCTAGCGATAGGGTACTATTTGGAGCGTCTTACCCCCGGCATGGCAGTTTCTGATGATCTCCCGGTCTCCCGGTTCAACTTTTCTTTTGAGCGCGTCTTCAATTGTCATCTGGGGCCTCTGCGCCTGTTCATCAGTTCCCTCGCCTCGCTGGTCGCCGCCAAAACACCTGATCGAGTATCAGACCACACAACTGCTCCACGGCGACTCAGAGTCCGCACGAAAAGCCCTCGACAGCCTTGTTGTGTGGAGGGATCAAACTGTGGTAGGAGTGCTCCTCGACGCAATCGGGGACACCGCCCCGGTCCCGCGCCATCGTGCAGAACGAGCACTGGAGGAGATGGCTTGGCCTGATGCGCTGATGTTCGCGGTCAGTGCGCTGTTGGATTCGGTGGAGGCGGTAAGGCGATCAGGGGCACAGCTCTGTGGTGCCATCGGTGTCAACGCCGCGTTCGGGCCGCTATCGGCAGCTTCAGACGACTCATCGGCTCCTGTTCGCAGGGAGGTAGCGTTGGCGTTGGGAGCGCTGGGCGACACCACTGCGGTAGACACCGTTGTCAGATTGGCGTCAGATTCGGTCCAATACGTACGTGCGGCGGCAATTGAGGCTTTGGTCGCGTTAGGGGCCCGCTGGGACGTGGTGATTTCTGCTGCGGGGAATTACGACGGTCTTGCGACTTTGACCGCCATCAAGGTGCTTGGGAGTGCGCCTGGCAGTCTGGGATTTGAGCTGCTTCTGACTGTGGCGGATAGCTCGACCTCAGCGAAAACACGGCAGGCAGCCATCGGTTCATTGGGACAGACAGGACTGGCAAACGCGGCACAGACTGTCCGAAACAGAATGATAGAGGATGATGATCCGGCGGTTAGGGAAGCTGCGGCGGGAGCGTTGGCTGCAATTGGAACTGACATGGCGGTTCCTGATCTTCTCACCGCTCTGCGGGCCGAGCCGGACCCGTATGTCCGTTCAGCCATCGCTGACGCATTGGGGCTTCTTGCTGCTGCGGAGGCGGTGGAAGTTTTAGAGGAGGTCCGCGACCGAGACACATCGCTTGCGGCCCGTCGCGCAGCACAGCGCGCACTTTCGCGCATACGCAGCGCATCTCAAGCGCGTTAAGATGGTCCACCGAGGTTTGTTGAATTGCGATTGCGGCGGTTCAGAGGTCGCAAACGTAGTCAGCGGACCAGGGCGACTCTCCGGGCGACGCGGTGGAAACCTTGGTGGCGACAACAATCAGGCAGATGACCAATGCCGGTCGCCAAGAAATCTTGGAGGCGTCTTTCATAGCTACCAAGTCTCGTAATGCATCGCCCACAAAAGTGGAACGGCCCGACACCCTTCAGGGCACCGGACCGCGTCAATCAACCAAAAAGTCGATCGCTCTAAACTACTCCGCTACTCCCAAATCGTAGGCTTCCATGCCTTTACGGCCAGGGCGGACCTCAAACGTGACCGGAGTGCCATCATCTAGCCGACGTTCATTGCCAGGCAAGACGTTGGTGATGTGGATGAACAGGTCTTCACCACCGCCATCGGGCTGGACAAATCCAAAACCCTTGTCGATGTTGAACCATTTGATTGTACCTTGTGCCATGTTGTCCTCCTGCGCGGACTGCCGCCGACGCCTGCCGACGGTAAACGTTACGTGTTCCCGACTAATCAGCCAGCAGCCAAGAACCCGCGCAGACAACGCCTTGCGACACTTGGAGACCCGTGATCATCGGACTTTGCCCGGGTTCGGTGCCCGCAACAGACTACAAAAAATCATAACCGTTACGCCCCTCCGACCCGATATTACAGTACAAGTATCGCACAGAGGCTGCGACACAGTCAAGGGGCTATGCAAAAAAGCTGGGCCGACGCGACAACAGACTGTCGAATAAGACTGCTCGGAGTTGATGCCGTTGAATGCTGGCCACAATGGATGATGACTAAAAATAAATCAGCTGGAGTGCTCTTCCTCCCACCGCTTGGCGGCATCTTCCTTGACTTTGGAGACTTCGTCTGCTGGGACCTCCTCGTAGTGAGAGAACTCCCTGGTGTGGAGACCGCGACCGCCTGTCATCGAACGAAGGTGTGTGGAGTAGCGAAAGAGTTCAGCTAGAGGCACCCTGGCTTTGACCACGGTAAAGTGCCCAATCGTCTCAGTTCCTTGAATGCGGCCACGGCGGCCGGACATGTCACCCATGACGTCGCCCATGTACTCGTCAGGCACGGTCACCTCGACGGAATAGATCGGCTCCAAAAGCATGGGCGATGCTTTTTCCATCGCCTGCTTAAATGCGCCACCGCCAGCGATCTTAAACGCTATTTCGGACGAGTCCACCGCATGATGGCTACCGTCGAACACAGTCGCCTGAACATCGACTACGATGGAGTGGGTCAGGACGCCGTCTTCCAGCGCCTCGACAACACCTTTTTCCACCGCTGGGATAAATTTGCTTGGAATAACCCCGCCAACCACCTCGTTTACGAACTCGTTGTCTTCGCCTCTGGGTTTGGGTTCCACTCTAATGGAGACTTCGCCGAACTGACCACGGCCACCAGACTGCTTCTTGTGGCGATAGGTGGAATCCGCCGATCGCTTGATCGTCTCGCGATAGGGGATTCGGGGCTCTTCCTGATCGACCTCGACGTGGTACCGCTCTTTCAGCTTGCGGATGACGACCTCAAGGTGCAGCTCCCCCTGCCCAAAAATGAGAGTCTGATGCAGTTCTGGATCGAACTCAAATCTAAACGTCGGGTCTTCTTCGTGAATGCTGTGAAGCCCGTCGCCAATCTTGTCCTCGTCCCCTTTTGACCGCGGTGAGATCGCAACGCGGATGTTGGGTTTGGGTAGCTCAGTTGCAGGCAGAACAGCCTGTCTGGTCTTGTCACACAGTGTGTCGCCTGCATGGGTGCCTTTAAGCTTGACCAACGCGCCGATGTCGCCTGCCACCAACTCATGGGTTTCCGAGCGGGTGTGGCCCGTAAGATGATACATCTGCCCGATCCGTTCGCCATGCGACTGCGTGGTGTTCATGACGTCGGTACCGCTTGTGAGGGTGCCGCTGTAGACGCGCACAAAAGACAGCTCTCCAATATGCTTCTCGCTGGTGAGCTTGAATACCCGCGAAGCCATCGGATCCCCAGGATCTGGAGCCAATGAGAGGGAGCCGTCGCCGCTGTCAGGTGTGGCTTGTGTTGCTCCACGTTCTACTGGGGAAGCCATCAGGTCCACGAGTCGATCGAGGAGTTGAGACGTACCTATGTTCGCTGCGGCATCCGCACAGAGGATCGGGAAGATGTCTCCCTTTGCTACAGCGTTGCGCAGCCCGGTTACCAGCGTGTCCTGGTCGAGATCGCCATCTTCGAGGTACTTCTCCAGAAGCTCTTCGTTCAGCTCAGCGACCGCCTCCACTAGCTGCTCGCGCAGGGTGTCGGCTTCGTCTTGGTAGCTTTCGTCTATCGCACCTGAAGTCCCTCTGCCATCACCGGCAGACTCGTAGGTAGTCTGCTGCATATTGATCAGGTCGATAACCGCGTTGAACCCTTCGCCTGGGTTTGCAGGAAGCTGCACAGCGACCGCTCCGTTGCCGAGCCGCTCGCGTACCTGTTCCAGTACCCCGTCAAAATCGGCGTGTTCTCGCTGAAGGCCGTTAACAACGAGCGCGCGGGGCAGATTGAACTCCTCGGCATATGACCAGACGATCTCCGTTCCCACCTCCATGCCATTCTGCCCATTGAGCACCACGACCGCATTGTCAACCGCACTCAAGCCGCTTTTAGCCTCTCCAGTAAAATCTGTGTACCCCGGCGTGTCGATTAGATTGATCCGTCTTTCGCCCCACTCAAAGTGCATCAGTGTGCTGCTGATGGAGACCTCTCGCTGAATCTCATCGGGATGGTAGTCAGATACTGTGTTGCCATCGGTAATGGTTCCCATGCGGGTGATTGATTTGGCGGTAAAAAGGATGGCTTCGGACAGTGTGGTTTTGCCCGAAGCACTGTGTCCCACCAGAGCAACATTCCTTAGATCGGCAGGTGTCGTTGACGGCATTGGCTCAGCTCCTGAATTGGCGTATCAACAATCGTATTGGAGAGAAGACTTGTAGATTATAAGACGCGGCAAATGGCGTGGCAACTCGTTTGGAACCAGAGATCATTTCCCCCTGGGAATTCGCTCCGCAACTATCGGCTTCAGACCATCAGGCTGGTGTCTGCGGGTCAGCGCAAAGCAGGTCCGCCAAGCGTGCAAGCTCGGACTTGAGGTGCCTGCGATCGACAATCCGATCGATAAACCCATGCTCCAAAAGGAATTCGGCTCGTTGAAACCCTTCAGGCAGCTCTTCCTTGATGGTCTCCTCCCTAACTCTGTTTCCTGCGAACCCTATCGTAGCCTGCGGTTCGGCGATGTTTACGTCGCCTAACATGGCGAACGAAGCTGTGACTCCGCCGGTGGTGGGGCTAGTCATCACCGAGAGGTAGGGAAGGCCAGCATCGGCAAGCTGCGCGAGTTTGGCGCTGGTTTTGGCCATCTGCATGAGGGAGAGTGTGCTCTCCTGCATTCGCGCACCGCCGGAGACCGATATGATTATGACCGGAAGCCGTTTTTCTATTGCGGTGTCGATGAGCCTGGCGATTTTCTCGCCCTCGGCTGAACCCAGGCTGCCACCTCGAAAGCTGTAGTCGAGTCCACCTAGCGCAACAGGCCGTCCGCCAATGCGCCCCAAAGCCGCGGCAAATGCGCAGAGTCGGCCAGTTGCTTTTCGGTCCTGCGCGATCTGATCGGAGTAGCTTTTCACCGATTCAAACTCCAGCGGGTCGCTTGACGCAACACCTGGAGCGACCTCCTCCCACTCGCCTCCATCCATCAGCAGTGCCAGGTATGACGATAGCGGCATTCTGTGGTGGTAACCGCAACTCGGGCACACATGGAGGTTTCGCTCAAGGTCTCTCTGAAAAAGGCTCTGCCCACAGCCTCGATCAGCATCTATCCCCAGCCCACGGCATTTGACCCAAACGCCATCGGGTACAGTGCTCTTTTCCGTGCGTATCCCTAGCCCTGATTTCCACTTATCAAACCATGCCATATCGCCTCTCAGGTCTCCGGTTTTTTGGCGTTTTTACTCCTTAGCCGTTGAAATATACCCATTTGCGTCGGCGTTCAGCGAGGGCAACCCAATTTTAACGCCGTTAGAAGCGTTCTGGTTGGGAGGTCGTCAAGTTGACACCAGCCGCTGACTACATTATTATGAAACGTCGGTAAACGGCTCTGCGGCTTGCTCGGTTGGCTACGGTGAGATGCCGTGTCATCGCCACATCTTAAGACCTCCCCAGCGCCGGACGACCATCAACAGATTGAGTAGTCAAGAGCAAACAAGCGAACCGTTTGGCGGCAAGAAGCCATTTTGGGATAAGCTTTTTCATCTGGCAATCACCAGAGGCGAACGATGATTACGTTGGGAATAGACGTTGGATCAGTGAGTGCCAAACTAGCGCTCATAGGCACTGAGGAGGACGCCGAATGGCTTGCCCAACAGCGGCTGCCTCAAGGAATGATCCACCGTTTGCCACCACGCGATGGCGCGGTTGCGACCACCATATTGACCAGCCGCTACTGCAGGTTGGCTGGCGACTCGCTCAAAGCTGTAAGTAGTCTTCTTGATGAGATCTGGAGCGTTGTGCCCTACGAACGGATTACTGGTGCCCGCGTCTGCGGGTCAGGGGCCAACCTGGTCACATCGGAGTTTGGCGTCCCGCAGGATAACGAGTTCAGAGCTTTGGCGTGGGGAGTGGGCACGATTCACCCCGAAGTGGTAACCGTGTTCGAGATGGGTGGACAGACTTCCAAGTTCATCCGGCTGGATGTCGATGCCGAAGCTGGTACTGTTGGGATTGAATCGTACGAGCGGAACGGTGACTGCGCGGCGGGTACAGGCTCATTCATCGATCAGCAGTCGAGCCGCCTGCAATACGCGATTGAAGATGTTGGACAGATAGTGGATGACGCGGATGTGGCTCCGACGATCGCTGGTCGCTGCTCAGTGTTCGCCAAGTCGGATATGGTCCACGCGCAGCAGAAAGGGTATCAGCCCCCTGAAATCCTCAAAGGGCTGTGCGAGGCTGTTGCTAGAAATTTCAAGGGTGCCATCACCAAGGGTAAGAAGATAGAGGCTCCAACAGCGTTCTTAGGTGGCGTTGCAGCCAACACCGGTGTTGTGGAAGCGATCAGAGAAGCGTTCAAGTTGGGTGCAGACGAACTGATAGTGCCTGAGATGTACGCGTGGCTTGGGGCGGTGGGAACTGCGATTCTCGAGTTGCAGGCTGTGGATCATGTTAGACCTACCCCCAAGGGATCAGACTCAGCCAACGTGGCGGACCCGCCAGCTCAGACAAAGCTTTCGATGGACAACGTCACCGTTCTAAGAGACAGAGCTGAGTCTTATTCGTTTGAGGATAACGAGGTTCCAGTCGATGCTTACATGGGGATTGACATAGGTTCCGTGAGCACCAATCTGGTGGTCATCGACACTGACGGTCGTGTGATCCACGAGATATATACCCGAACGAACTCCCGACCGATCCAGGTTGTCAATGAAGGGCTCAAAGAGATTGAGGAGTCCATCGGCCATGCGCTGAACATCAAGGGGGTCGGTACTACCGGGTCTGGGCGTGAGCTAATAGGGAACCTCATCGGTGCCGATACGATAAACGACGAGATCACCGCCCACAAACGTGGCGCTGCTTTTGTAGGGGAGACAATCATCGACCGCCAGGTGGACACGATTTTTGAGATCGGCGGTCAGGACTCGAAATTCATCAGCCTTCAGGATGGCGTAGTGGTGGATTTCGCCATGAACGAGGCGTGCGCGGCAGGCACCGGTTCCTTCCTGGAGGAGCAGGCAGAGAAGCTTGGCGTCGAGATTAAAGGACAGTTCGCCGACTTGGCGCTTGGTTCTGAAACACCGCTTATGCTAGGCGAGCGGTGCACGGTGTTTATGGAGCAGGATGTTGTTCACTGGATGCAGCGCGGCGCAACCACCCCCGACATCGTCGCTGGGCTGGCTTATTCGGTGGTTCTAAACTATCTGAATAGAGTGGTCCGTGGCCGACATATCGGGAACTGTGTCTTCTTTCAAGGTGGCACCGCTTACAACGATGCCGTGGCGGCGGCGTTCAGCCAGGTGTTGGACAAGGAGATAATCGTTCCGCCCCACAACGGGGTTATGGGAGCGATCGGAGTTGCGCTCCTGGCATTGGACAAGTCCAAGTTCAGAAGCGCGCCCTCGACGTTTAGGGGCTGGTCGGTGGATAGCGTTGACTACACGCTGCGGGAGTTCACCTGCAAGGCGTGTTCAAACTTCTGCGACATGCAGGAGTTCATCGTTGAGGATGAGAGGACCTACTGGGGCGACAAATGCTCACATCAGTTCCGTAAACGTCCCAAAGTGGACTCTGTGCCGATCATTCCAGACCTGTGCGAACAGCGGATGGATTGGCTCCTTGACGGGTTTGATGAGAGCCGAGGCGATGGCCCGGTTATCGGCATGCCCAGGGCGATGTACAACTACGAGAGATTTCCGTTCTGGCGCACATACCTGGAGACTATAGGCGCTCGGATAGTGCTGTCTGAGACTACGAGCAAACAGATAGTCCACGCCGGTGTTGAAGCGACTGTCGCCGAGCCGTGTTTCCCCATTCGTTTGGCCCATGGGCACGTCTCTGATCTTTTGGACAAGAACGTGGATTACGTCTGGGCACCGAATACGATGGATGCTGAGACTGAAGCTCCAGAGGTCGGATCGGTCCTGTGTCTTTGGGGACAGACACTGCCGTTCGTTCTGCGCCAATCGCCGAGTTTGGCCCACGGTCAATATCTGACTCCCAAAGTCAATTTCCGTTCTGGTCAGGAGACAGTGGAAACGCAGCTACTGTCCACGTCAAAACTGCTGGGAGCGTCAAAAAGCCTGCACATGGACGCCGTAGAGGCGGCGTACCAAGCTCAGCGGGCGTTTGAGGTGAAGTGCGAAGAGGCCGGTACCCGCGCACTTGGTTCACTTGAGGCCTCACAAGCCAAAGGAATAGTCCTCGCTGGCCGCCCATACAACATCTACGATTCCGGGGCAAACCTGAACGTCACCAGCAAGCTGAGAGACTTGTACGGCATCAATGTTATCCCGATGGACTTACTGATGCTGGCTTCTTACGACGTCTCAGCCGTGAACGACAACATGTTTTGGAACTACGGGCGCAAGATTCTTCAGGCGGGGATGCTGGTGGGGGAGAACCCCAACCTGGACCTTATATACATAACTAATTTCAAGTGCGGTCCAGACAGCTATATAAAGCAGTTCGTTAGGCCTGCCGCAGGCAAACCGTTCCTGGTTCTCCAGTTCGACGGACACGCCAACGACGCTGGGATGCTCACCCGCTGCGAGGCCTATTTGGATAGCAAAGGGTTCTTCCAGGGCGACTCCCGCAACACAGTCGATTCGGTTTTGGAACTTGTGTAGCCAGAGAAGATTGGGGAGATAGATGTCAACCGCTGTAGAAAGCAATCCGCTAGAAGGTCGGACAGTTTACGTCCCGCAGATGAGCTACGCTGCCGGCAGAACATTGGCTGCATCGGTACGCTCGCTTGGGGTACAAGCTTTAGTGTCGCCTGATTCTGACGAGACCACATACGTTCTTGGCGGCAAATATACCTCTGGTGAGGAGTGTCTGCCGCAAAAGGTGACGTTGGGCGACTTCGTGAAAGTCTTGGAAGCACCCGATTTCCGGCCTGAGCGCACCGCATTCCTGATGCCCACCTCCAACGGTCCGTGCCGCTTTGGGATGTATTCGCCCCATCTGAGGCAACTGCTGGACAGCCAAGGCAATCAGGATGTGGTGATCTGGTCGCCATCGTCTGAGGATGGGTACGAGGGGTTTGGCGAACAGGGAGGATCATTTTTCAGGACCTCGTGGCGAGGGATGGTCGCTGGCGATGCGCTCACAAAAGCGCTCCTTCAGACCCGGCCCTATGAAACAACTCCTGGCGACGCAGACGAGGTTTTTCAGGCGCAGGTTGCTGCGCTGTGTGGTGTTTTGGAGTCCACGCACGAATCGACCGAGTCGCAGATGGATTTACTCGTTGCGACGCTTAGGTCTGCCAGTGCGGCGTTTCGCGCGGTGCCCGCTGATTACAGCGAACCACGCCCGCTGATCGGAATCGTTGGCGAGATATTCTGCCGCTTAAACGATTTCTCAAACAACAGCATTGTCAGGCAGATTGAGGTCCAGGGTGGTGAGGCGTGGATGTCCGACGTGATCGAATGGGTACTCAAAACTAACACCGATCAGCTGATCAACCTCAAGGAAGACGGTCACGGGCTGCTGTCCCAAAAAGGGGCCGTAGCAAGGATTAAGCAGATGTTTCAGCGCCATGACGAACATCAGCTCTGCGGAGCTTTCATGCCTGATTTCGTTGGCTACGAGGAGCCAGCCGACACGCAGGTGCTATACGATTTCAGCGAACCCTACCTGTCGGCTTCAGGCTGCAACGGCGAGATGACACTTAGTGTAGGCAAAGTCTGCTATCTCCACGGCAAGGGCGCTGACGGGATTATCGACATCAGCCCGTTTACGTGCATGAATGGAATCGTCTGCGAGTCCGTATATCCCCAAGTGAGCACCGATTACGACGGAATACCGATCAAAGTGTTCTATTTCGATGGCACCCAGGGCGATCTGGGTTCAGATGTAAGCATTTTTATGGAGCTCGCCCGGACCTACGGTCGCCGCAAAGCTATTCAGAGAAAGCTTCCGCCACACTTTGGGCGTGGCTGAACAGGGGAAGCTGCGCGTCATCGAGCATCGTCGTAAGCTGAGTTCGCTACCGCGCTGACGGATGGCGATCTCACCAGAAGTCCACGCGATGTAGCCGGAGATTCCGAACGTAAAATCGATTTTGCGTTGAGGTCGCAGTGCGCTCCAAAAGCATGCTATACCCCCGCTAATGAAACGTAGACCCAGTCCCCTGGTGCTGGCCTCCTCGGCTACAGCGTTGTCACTTCTCGGCGACGCGATGATGTACGCGGTCCTGCCGGTCTACTACACACAACTATCGCTTATTCCGATACATGTCGGCATTCTTCTCTCAGCCAACCGCTGGATTCGTTTGCTGACGAACCATTTTGCCGGTGAGTTGTGCCGAAGTGTCAGGGTGGATTTCCTGTTTGGGGCGGCGCTTCTGCTGGGGGCTATCACCACTGCGGCGTATGGCTTGGTGAGCAGCTTCACGTTTCTGCTATTGGCGCGAGTCGGTTGGGGTGTCGCGTGGTCCGTTATCCGTCAGGCGGGTCTGCTTACTGTCGGGCAGTCCGGCGATATCCAGGGAGTTGGTGGCAGGACGGGAATCTACTATGCGATCTCTAGAATGGGGGCGTTGGTTGGGCTTTTCGTTGGGGGAATCGCCCACGACGCCATCGGTTTCTCATCTACACTCCTCGTGTTTGCAGCAGCTTCGGTGTTGGCCGTGCCGCTGGGGACATTGTCTCGCCACGGCCTTTCTGTTGTCGACCAAACACCCTCAAAGGACGCGACCATAGGTGGCAGTATGGGGGTGATGGTGGGAGGTTTGATCGTGGGATTAGTAGGTACAGGGCTGATATTCTCAACTCTCGGTGCCGTCCTAAAAGAACGTATAGGCCACGATGTGAGTGTTTTCGGTGTTACTTTGGGGATCGCCTCGCTGACAGGAGCCGTCCTGGCTGCCAGATGGGTGATCGAAGCGCTCGGAGCCACCGGCATCGGTAGGCTGGCCGATCGGGTCGGTAGAGCCAAAATGACCTTTTGGGTGTTTGTGGCTGGCTCACTAGCGCTGGGCAGCGCCGCGATGATCCACAACACCGTGCTTCTGGTCTGCGCAGTCTGGGGTGTGTTTCTATGTGGGATGGCTTTGCGGGTCTTGGTCGCCTCCGAGGGAGTAGAGAGGGGCGGCGGCGGAGTCATGGCTTTCGCTACAGGTACCGATGTGGGTACTGCGACCGGTCCGCTTCTCGGTTGGGCCATGCAGCAGGTAAGTTTGCCAATCCCCTACATATTCGTCTTAGGCGCTGTGGTATACCTAATTGGGGCAGCAGCAGTTCCTCGCATATTTGACGGTTCGGTATCAACTCGTCGTTGAAAGCCCGTCGTCCTGGCGGTAACTGCTTAGCGGCGAACAAGGCGTTGCATTCTCAAAGGACAGCATCGCATCGCCATCCCACCTGCTGTTCGCCGTGCTACGTCGCCCTGGGGCGCAGCCTGATGCCCACCTCGCCCAACTGCTTGTCATCGACCTCGGACGGTGAACCATCCATGAGCGACTGGCCCTGGTTGGTTTTGGGGAAGGCGATCACCTCGCGGATAGAGCGCTCTCCCGCCAACTGGGCGACCAGACGGTCAAATCCGAAAGCGATGCCGCCGTGGGGAGGTGCGCCATACTCAAACGCCTCCAGCAAAAAACCGAACTTCGCATGCGCCTCTTCTTCGTCAATCCCCAACAGCCCAAACATCATCTGCTGAAGATCGTTACGGTGGATTCTAATAGATCCCCCGGCGATCTCCTCGCCGTTGATGACCAGGTCGTATGCTTTGGCTAAGATGGCACCAGGATCGCCGTCTGACAACAGGTCCATATCCTGATCGCGCGGCGACGTAAACGGATGGTGGCGAGCCACCCACCGCTTCTCTTCGGCGGACCACTCCAACAGAGGAAAATCGGTTATCCACACAAAATCCCACACCGACTCGTCCACCAAACCTCTATCGGCGGCGAGCTTGAGACGAAGCGCTCCCAGCCCAGCATGGACGACCTCGGCGGCGTCAGCCAGGAATAGTAGTAGGTCGCCAGGTTTGGCGTTGGTTCGCTCTCTTATCCGCTCCTGAATCTCTTCGCTGAAAAATTTTGCGATTGACGATTCAAATCCCGATTCGGTGGCCTTCATCCAAGCCAGACCCATAGCGCCGTAGGTCTTTACGAACGGGGTAAGCTGGTTCTCTATCGCAGTGCGGGAAATGTCTGAGCCGCCTGGGAGGTTGATCGCTTTGACGACGCCGCCGCCTTCAACCGCCTGGCAGAAGACACGGAAATCCGCCTCGCCAGCAATATCGGTTAGATCGATCAGCTCAAGGCCAAACCGCCGGTCCGGTTTGTCTACGCCGTATCTGTTCATCGCATCGTCGTAGGTCATCCGCTCAATGGATGCCGGGATGTCAACACCGATGGAGCCTTTGAATACAGACCGCATCAACTCTTCGGCTACCCCCATCACCCGATTCTGATCGACGAAAGCCATTTCGATATCAATCTGCGTGAATTCGGGCTGCCGGTCGGCTCTCAAATCCTCGTCGCGGAAACATTTTACGATCTGAAAATATCTATCGTAGCCGCCCACCATCAGAAGCTGTTTGTAGGTCTGTGGCGACTGTGGCAGCGCATAAAAGGAGCCTTGCTGAAGTCGGCTGGGCACCAGGAAATCCCTGGCTCCTTCAGGCGTGCTCTTCATCAGAAACGGCGTCTCTACTTCAATAAAATCTTGATCTGAAAGCTGTTTGCGGACGATCTGGTAGGTTTTGTGCCTAAGGAGCAGGTTCTGCTGCATCTCAGGTCGCCTTAAATCCAGATACCTGTAGCGGAGCCTGATCTCTTCGCTGACTTCCGATCCACCTCGTTCGATGGGGAATGGAGGCGATTTGGAGACATTCAGCACGACCAACTTCAAAGCCATCACCTCTATCTCACCGGTACCCAAGTTTGGGTTGGTCATCCCTTCATCGCGCGGGGCGACTTCACCTTCAATCGCCATAACATACTCCGAGCGGATCTGCTCAGCTTCAGAGTGGACCTGGGCCGATGTCTGGGGGCTGAAAACAACCTGTGTCACACCCCATCTGTCCCTCAGGTCGGTGAAGATCACGCCGCCATGGTCGCGCCTGGAGGCGACCCATCCCATCAGAACCACTTTTTGGCCAACATCTTCGATTCGTAATTCGCCGAGGTTGTGTGTCCGGCTCATGTCGCCCATTGCCTGTCCTTCGATCTTGCCCATTTAAGTTCCCGCCTGGCCGTCTGTGCTGGTTAATGCGATGGACAGTTCTGCCGCAAGACTGTCAAGCGGCATCTCGTCCTGACTGTCGCGATCCATCCACTTCACCTGGGCGACCCCGCGCTCCAGTTCGTCGTCACCCAGTATGACAGCGGCTTTAGCTCCTGTCCTATTAGCCTGACGGAGCTGCGCTTTCAGGCTACGCCCCAGATAGTCTGTATCACTCTTTAGGCCCGAATCTCGCAGCGATTCCAACACTATGAGTGAAAGCCTTTGAGCGCTTTCACCCCTGGTCGCTACGAAAACATCCAGACTTTCAAAGGAGTCATCAGCCCCGTCCATGAGCAGCACCAGACGCTCCATACCCGACCCAAACCCAACAGCCGGGGTCGGAGGTCCGCCTAATTCCTCAACCAACCCGTCGTAGCGACCGCCGCCGCCAAGGGCGTCCTGCGAACCCAACTGGTCGGTGCGGACCTCGAAAACAGTTCGCGTGTAATAGTCCAGACCTCTCACCAGCCGTGGGTCTACAGTATGAGGGATGTCTAGGCGCTCCAGCGCTTCTGTAAGCCCTCTAAAGTGATCTTTGCAGCCATCGCACAGATGATCCAACATGGATGGCGCATCCTTGGTGGCCTCTTTGGTGCCCTCGTCTTTACTGTCCAACACCCTCAAGGGGTTGGTTTTAATCCGCTCCCGACTGGTGTTGTCGAGCGAATCCCCGATCGAGGATAGATAGTCGCGAAGGGTGTCGATATACCCCGGACGGCAGATGTTGTCCCCGATGCTGCCGACATGAAGCGAACCATCAACGCCGCCGCGTTTGATTATCGCCATAAACAACGCGATCACTTCGGCATCCACAGACGGGCCGTCTGAGCCAAAGGCCTCCACGCCGAATGAATGGAACTGCCTCTGCCGGCCTTTCTGAGGCCGTTCTTGCCGGAAGATTGGACCCATGTACCACAACTTCTGGAACGGCTTCTGGTTGCCCAAACTGTTTTCCAGGTAGGCACGAACCACCCCTGCGGTACCTTCGGGCCGAAGCGCGATGGCGCGCCCTCCCATATCCTCAAATGTGTACATCTCTTTGCTGACGATGTCGGTGCCTTCGCCGATCGACCGGGCAAAGAGTTCCGTCTGCTCGAAAATAGGTGTGACGATCTCGTCGTAGGCGTATAAAGCCATCACCTCACGGACGATAGCTTCAAGCCGCTGCCAAAGCTCTCGCTCTTGGGGCAGTACGTCACGAGTGCCTGATATTGCGCGATACTGTTCCACATCAACCTTCCGTGTTTGCGCCCAACGTCAGCGTGGTGACCGCTTCGATGTGCGGGGTATGCGGAAACATATCCACCGGCTGAACCGAGCCCATTTCGTAACCCACGACCATGAGAGCGCGGACGTCTGCCGCCATACTCCTGGGGTTGCAGGAGACATATACGATTTTTGGTGCATGCAGCTTAGCGAGTGCAGCGACGGCTTTGGAGTGCAAGCCAGCGCGTGGCGGGTCCACCACCACCACGTCTGGTGTGTCATCGCTCCACCGGGCCAGCTCATCTTCTGCGGTCCCACACCGAAACTCGGCGTGATCAATACCGTTCTTCTCGGCGTTGAGTTTGGCATCGGCTATCGAATCTGGCGATGAGTCGATCCCTAGGACACTGCTGGCATCGTTCGCCAGCCACAACCCGATGGTCCCGGTACCGCAGCAGACATCCAGCAGTTTTTCATTCCCTGTCAACGCCGCCTGTCTTGCGATCTCTTCGTACAACGCCTCTGCACCGAGCGTGTTGGTCTGGAAAAACGACTGAGGTGACACCGTCAATCGCAGCCGGCCGAGCCGCTCGTCTATCGTAGGAACGCCCCCCAACAGCTCAGTGTACTCACCTGTCGTAACAGAGGCTTTTGTGTCGTTGACAGTGAGCCAGAGGCTGCTAACTTCAGGCATCTCGCGGGCGAACAGATCGGCCAACTCATTTTTCCCGGCGAACTCACGCTCTGCGGTCACCAGATTGACCATCACGTCGCCTGTCTGCTTTCCCTCACGGATTACCAGATACCTCAGACAGCCCGACTGCAATCTGGGGGCCCAAACCTCCAACGCATTGGAACGCGCCCACTCTCTGACGGCGTCCATTATTCTGTTTGATAACGGCGACTGTAGAAGGCACTCCTTGGCATCAAAAACCGCATCAAAACGACCCGCCTTGTGAAGACCCAACGAAAGCCCACCTCTGTGTCCGAACGAAAACTCCATCTTGTTGCGATAGAAATAGGACCATCCAGGAGTCTGCACAGCCAGGACGGTACCTTCCGCATCGAGCGTGATCTCGCTCAGAGCTGCGACCACCATTCGACGTTTGAGGTCGGCCTGTACTGGTCTCGCAAGCTGCTGCCACCGACAGCTACCGCATCTGTCCACATGGCGACAAGCTGCTGTCACCCTGGGAGCACCGTAGCGGTCCATCCTGTCAATCGCCGCTTCAAAGGTTGCCGCCTTGCGTCTTAGAATAGCTGCGGTTCCGCTGTCGCCAGGTACAGCCAAACCACGCAAAAACACCCGCTGACCATCAATCACGCCTACCCCTCGACCTTTGGAGTCGAGATCGCTGACGGTCAGATGGTGATGTTGGCCACGTTTGACGATTGACATTAGTGTCCCGCGACGCTTCTCTACAAAATACAGAAAGGGCGACGCCGTCTCTAAAGAGCCGCGCCGCCCCTGCCATTTTCAAATCGATTCCGATCTCAGAGGCGGCTGGTTACTCCTTGTCCTCGTTGTTGTCGTCATCATCACCAGCCTCGACGTCGCCAACTTCGACGGTCGCATCAACGACTTCGTCTGCGACCTCTTCACTCGGTGCGGCTTCGACCTCTTCGATGGCAGCCTCTTCAACTGGGGCCTCTTCAACTGCGGTTGCAACCATTTCAGCCACCGGCACTGGCTGAACAGCTCCGACAACCGCATCGGGCTCAACCCACGAAACCAGCGAAATCTCAGCGGCATCGCCCTTTCGATGAGTCAGCTTGACGACTCTGGTGTAGCCACCATTCCACGGTACTTCGCTGCCATCAGCAAGCTGCCTGGTCTCGTACTGAGGTGCCATCTCATCAAAAAGCCTGCTGATCGCACGCTTGTTGGGAGGTGTCCAGTCGCGGTCAGCCGCTGCTGTTCTAGGGCGCTTGCCGTGCGGCAACAGCGACAGAGCCTGACGCCTGGCGTGTAGGTCGCCACGTTTTGCAAGTGTCATCAGCCGCTCAGCGAACGATTGCAGCGCTTTTGCTCGGGCGTGGGTGGTGCGCAGATAGCCCACCTCCAACAGTGATAGCGCCAAATTGCCCATTAAACTGCGCCTGTGGCTGGTGGTGACCCCCAGCTTTCGAATCTTATTCCGGTGTCTCATCGGACTCCTCGCCTTCGCCATCGCCTTTTGCGTCGGCGTCA
>CAZVGZ010000007.1:74873-107322 GCA_964627605.1 uncultured bacterium
GCGTCGGCGTCAGCGTCAGCTGGAACTTCTTCGTCCACGTTGACGTCGCCTTCTTCTTCGCTCGGTTCTGGTGGCTGAGGGGGCGGCGGAAGGTCGGCAAGCGCTTCTATACCATCGTGCCGGATCGCTTCTACCATCTCCTCGGTCATTCCAAACCAGAGGCCCATACTGGTGAGCAACTCCGTCAGCTCCGTCAGTGATTTCCGACCAAAGTTGCGGTACTTGAGCATATCCGCTTCAGTTTTGCGAACAAGCTCCTCTACATCTTGGATGCCAGCTGCTTTTAGGCAGTTGGCCGATCTAACCGAAAGCTCCATCTCATCAATTGACATCGACAGGAGCGTTTCGCCCTTCTGCTCCTCGCCCATGTCAGCAAACTCCTCGCCAGCCAGGTCCTCGCCGGAGACTAAAAACGCCAGATGACTTCGTATGGTCTTGGCAGCAGCGACTAGTGCTTCCCTGGGTTCAACCGTCCCGTCGGTCCACAACTCAAGGCTCAACTCGTCGTAGTCGGTGCGCATACCTACGCGGGCCGGGTTGATCTGAAAGTTGACCCTTTTGATCGGCGAGTAGGTGGCATCAATTACGATCGTGCCCAGCGGCATCTCTTCTTCGACACGCTCATCCGCCAAGCTGTAGCCACGGCCTCGGGCCACCGTAAGCTCCATGTCGAGCACCGCGCCGTCTGATAGCGTAGCGATATGGTGCTCAGAGTTGACGATCTCAATGTTGCTATCAACTGCAAGATCGCCTGCGGTAATTGATCCTGGGCCAGGCTTGGTGACGCGGATCGATCGTGTTGGCTCTCCGTCGGCAAGCCGCAGCCTAACCTCCTTGAGATTCAACACGACCTCCGGCACGTCCTCGACCATTCCCTCCACCGTGGAGAACTCATGCTGGACGCCCTCCATACGGACGGTCTCAAGCGCCGCTCCCTCCATCGAAGAGAGAAGCACCCGCCTAAGAGCACTACCTAAAGTTGTTCCAAAACCTCGCTCTAGCGGTTGCAGTATGAACCGCCCGTAGGTGGGGCTTAGAGTCTCCTCGTCCGCCACCAAACCTTCCGGTATAACTAAGCGAGTTGGATCAATCACTTCTTGTACGTTCATCGGGCCTCTTTTTCTTGCCTTGTTGTCACCGAAAGGTCACAGAAACTAGCGACGAAATCCACCGGACCTCAGCATCCGATGTAAAACTGGTTCTGTCACTGGCGCGAGCAAAAAACTGGTTGGAAGCCGCTGCTGGCTGCGAACCGCCTGTTTTCTATCGTGAGTAGAGTTCGATAATCAACTGCTCTTCTACCGGCACCGGAATGTCCTCGCGCGCCGGAAGCTCCATTAGCTCACCCCTAAGCGCAGCTTTGTCCACAGACAACCACGGGACCGCTTTGCTCGCCGAGGTTCCAAGAGCTTCGTGGATCACGGCTAACTCTCGGCTGCTCTCCTGAACCTGCACCGCGTCACCAGGCGATACCTGGTATGAAGGGATTTTCACCCTGCCGCCGTTGACCGTGACGTGGCCATGGACGACAAGCTGCCTGGCTGCTGGGCGCGAAGGGGCAAACCCGAAGCGGAACACCAGATTGTCCAACCGACATTCCAGAGCACGCAGTAGGTTTTCTCCGGTCACGCCTGCCTTGCGACTGGCACCGTCGTAGTAACGACGGAATTGTTTTTCCATAACGCCGTAGTAGCGCTTCGCCTTCTGCTTTTCGCGCAGCTGCCGTCCGTACTCCTGTTGCCGTCCCCTCCGTGGGGTCGGGCCGTGTTGTCCAGGCGGATAGTTGCGCCGGTCAACACTGCATTTTTCAGAGAAACAGCGGCTGCCTTTCAGGTAGAGCTTAATGCCCTCTCGACGGCAGAGCTTACAGACCGAGTCTCGGTACCGTGCCATAAACTGGGGTTCTCCTAGTTGCCGTCAGCGATTAGACGCGACGGCGTTTGGGCGGACGACACCCGTTATGGGGGATGGGAGTCACGTCCTTGATTGCACTGATTTCTAAACCAGCCGCCTGAAGCGCGCGAACCGCCGCTTCCCTTCCGACGCCTGGACCTTTGACCCACACCTCCACACGGCGCATCCCAAGCTCCAATGCCTCTTCAGCAGCATGTTGGGCTGACAACTGGGCGGCGAAAGGTGTGCTCTTGCGCGACCCTTTGAAGGTGCCGTTGCGGCCCCCAGACGCCCAAGATACCACATCGCCGGTGGTGCTTGTGATCGTGATGATGGTGTTGTTGAACGTCGCCTTAACGTGCGCGATGCCGTTGGCTTCAACACTCTGCTTACGTCCTGCGCGTGGCGGTGCCATAGTCTCTCCTTCTGCCTCAAGCCGATACTAACAGTCCGGCAGGAAGTTTTAGCGTTTGCCCTTAGCGGACGATCCGGCAACAGTACGCCGCGGACCCTTGCGGCTACGGGCGTTGGTGTGCGTGCGCTGCCCTCTCACCGGGAGCCCGCGCCTATGGCGCAGCCCACGGTAGGAACCGATGTCCATTAGCCTCTTGATGTTGAGTTGGACCTCGGTGCGCAGTGTTCCTTCGGTTTTGAACTGGGTCTCAATGACCTGTCGCAATCTGGCGACTTCGTCTTCGGTTAAGTCGGATACTCTGGTGTCGGGACTGACCTGAGTAGCGTCCAGAATCTCCACAGCGGCTGTACGGCCAATACCGTATATGGCTGTCAGGGCTATTTCAGTCCGTCTTTCGCGGGGTAGTTCAACGCCTGCTATACGTGCCATTACGCGCTCCCGTAGCGGGACTAGCCCTGCCGCTGGTTGTGCCTCTGTTTGGCTGGGTCCGAACAGATCACCCGCACTACACCGCGCCGCCGGACGATCTTACACTTTGGACAGATTTTTTTAACGGACGATCGCACTTTCATTTCTGTACCCTCACCGTCTTCTCGTTCGCTTCAACAGATGTTAGACCTTATCTAAACCGCCGCCCTTCTATACTCACCTCAACATCACCCATATTCCTAATCTCTCGCGATAGGGTTATCGGTATCTGAACGTGATCCGTCCCCTAGTCAGGTCGTAGGGCGACAGCTCCACTTGAACTTTGTCACCTGGCTTGATGGTGATCGAGTGGAGACGCATTTTGCCCGACGTACGCGCCAGACATTCGTGCCCGTTCTCAAGCTCCACGCGGAACTGAGCGTTTGGCAGCGCCTCGCTGACTGTACCCTCTACCTGTATCGCTTCTTCTTTTGGCACTTTACTCCCTAGTTATGTACACGATCCACTCGCTCTGCCGTCTACCTCGCCACCGAACCCATCAGGACCGTCAGCCACCTATCATCTTTTCTATCTCTACCGACACTGCGTTCTGCCCGATTGAGCCGTTCACCGGCGCCAACAGACCCAGTTTTTTGTAAAACGACACGAGCGACTCAGTCTGATCATGATAGACCGCCAACCTCGACCGGATAGTCGCTGGTTTGTCGTCGTCTCTCTGCACTAATGGCCCGCCACACTCGTCGCAGATACCATCCTTCACAGGTGGATTGCTATCGATGTTGAAAACCGCGTTGCATGCCGGGCAGACTCTTCGCGATCCTAGACGCCCGACTATCTCATCATCGGTCACGTCGATCAGAACCACGTAGTCAAGCTTCTCACTTCGGTCGGCCAACAACTCGCCCAACGCTTCAGCCTGAACGACCGTTCGTGGAAACCCGTCCAACAAGAACCCTGCTGCGGCATCTGGTTCTTGTAATCTTTCTCGGATCAGGTCAATTACAATCTCATCCGATACCAAGTCGCCCCGGTCCATGATGCCGGCAACCTTTTTGCCCAACTCTGTGCCTTTTGCTCGCGACTCTCTTAGCAGGTCGCCTGTAGAAATCTGAGGAATCCCATTTCGCTCAGTTATGAGCACACCCTGGGTTCCCTTGCCGCTGCCTGGTGGTCCCAACATGATGATTCGCATGTGACCCACCTTCCGGTCCCGCTCAACTCATGCCCAAGCGAACAAGTCCAGACGCCAAACTCTATCCTCGGCGCCCCCGCACCTTGCCACGCTTGAGAAATCCGTCGTAGTGGCGGGTAAGGAGCTGCGTTTCTACTTTTTCGAGCGTGTCCAGCGCAACACCCACAACAATCAGAAGTCCGGTTCCTCCAAAGAAATCGGAGAACGCCGGGTCTACCGTGGTGTTGAAAACAAGCTGAAACATCGTGATTACGATCACCGGGAACGCTGCTATAAGAGCCAGGAAGACCGATCCTGGCAGTGTGATTTTCGTCAATATATTGTCTATATGCGCTGCGGTTCTGGCGCCAGGGCGAACGCCGGGGATAAACCCGCCGTGCTGCCGCATATTCCGAGCCAAATCCATCGGGTTAAAGACGATCGCTGTGTAGAAATATGAGAAGAATATGATCATCAAACCGTACGGAATCCAGTAGGTGAAAGTCGTTGGCTCCAAAGCAGAAGCCAACCAATCTATAAATCCAGGCTCAGCTCCTTCAGAAACTGGCAGAAATCCGACTATAGTAGTGGGCACTAACATTATCGCCTGGGCAAAGATGATAGGCATAACGCCCGATGTGTTCACCCTGAGCGGGATATGCGTGCTCTGTCCGCCGTAGACTTTGCGCCCGACAATCCTCTTGGCGTACTGCACCGGGATTTTTCTGACGCCCATCGTGATAAACACCACCGCCGCGATGGTGAGCACCATAAGCGCGAAAAGCCCAAGATTGGGTAGTAGGCCGCCCTGGTCCACCTGCCCAATGCTGCGAACCTGATTGATTATCGCGTGGGGCAGCCGAGCGACGATTCCGATGAAGATCAACAGGCTGATACCGTTGCCGACCCCATGCTCGGTGATCTGCTCGCCCATCCACATGATAAATATACACCCGGTAGTCATGGTAATCATAACCACCGCCATAAACATGAAGCTGCTGTCCACTAAGTTAACGCTCTGCTGGAGCAAGAAACCACCGACGCCGATGCTCTGCACCGCCGCCAACGCCACCGTTAGGTAGCGACTCCACTGGTTAATCTTCCGCTGACCCTCGGGGCCTTCCTGTTGCAGTTTGTGCAGCGGCGGGAAAACCGATCCCAGCAACTGGAAAATAATTGATGCCGAAATGTGGGGCATGATGCCCAAAGCGAATATGGTCGCCTGCTTGAAGTAGCCACCGGCGAAAAGGTCATATATGGCAAAAACGTCCCGACCGCGCTGGCTGAACACCTGTGCCAACGCCTCGGTATCTATCCCCGGCGTCGGGATGGCACCACCGATGCGGTATACCATCAACATGCCGAACGTGAACAACACGCGTCGACGAAGCTCAGGAACTTTAAAAACGTTGCCAAAACGCTCAATCACGCCCGCACCTCGACCCGCCCACCTGCAGCTTCAATCTTGGCTTTTGCCGACTCACTAAACGCATCCGCCGTCACTGCGACAGACTTGCTCCACTCTCCATCGCCTAAAACTTTTATGCGCCTGAGTGCGCTCTTGACAGCACCCGAACTCTGCATGGCCTCAGGTGTCACATCACCCTCAATATCGACCTCGGCCAACTTCCCTAAGTTGACCACCTGCGTCACCACACGGTTGCGGCTGGTAAATCCGCGTTTGGGAAGTCGCCGCTGCACCGGCATCTGTCCGCCCTCAAACCACGCGCGGCTCTGAGCGCCAGAACGGGCCTGCTGCCCTTTGTTTCCTTTTCCTGCGGTGTTGCCGGTTCCCGATCCGGCACCACGGCCGATCCGTTTGCGGTTGCGCTTGGCCCCAGGGGGCTGCGACAGATTTGACAGATCAATCGTCTTGTTGGCCATCTTTTTTGCGTTCCGTCCCGTACTCGCTAAATTCAAGAGTTTTCAGTCACTTCAACTAGATGCGAGATTTTGTCTATCATACCCCTAATACTGGGGACGTCTTCGTGCTCTACGGTGTGACCAATTCGCCGAAGCCCCAACCCCTCCAGAGTCCTCTTGTGCCTCGCTGGCCTACCGATGCCGCTGCGCACCTGCTTTATCTGAATCGTCATTATCGCTTCCCAGATGGCGTCAGGCCGAATCAGCCTGCCGACCCCGAATGGATTCTATCTCTTTTCGGGTTCTTAGCTGGAGCAATCCATCCAGCGTGGCCATGGCCACATTATGCTCGTTTGTCGATCCCAGCGATTTAGTGAGCACGTTCTGAATGCCAGCAGCTTGAAGTACAGCTCGCACCGCTTTGCAGGCTATGACACCGGTACCTGGGGCTGCGGGGCGAAGAAGAACTTTGCCGCCGCCAGAACGGCCAACGATCTGATGCGGGATCGTTCCCTCCTCGATAGGCACGCGAACCATGTCTCTTCGGCCGCGCTGCGCTGCTTTCCTAATCGCTTCTGGCACTTCCCGCGCCTTGCCCAAAGCAACGCCTACACGACCTTTGCGGTCGCCTACAACAACCACAGCGTTGAAGCGCCTGTCGCGTCCACCTTTGGTCACCTTGGAGACGGGCTTGATGTTTACCACATCCTCCACCATGTCCATCTCGTCCATGCCGCCGAACTGCTGATCACGGTCGCCACCACCACGGCCCCTGCCGCCACCTTGTCCGCCGCCGCGTCCACGACCACCGCCGCTGCGACCTCCGCCTACCTCAGCCATGCATTTGCCTCGCTGCTTTCGCGCTACTCGTCAAAAGATCAAACCCTCGGCCCGTGCGCCTTCGGCAAGAGCTTTGACACGTCCGTGGTAGAGATTGCCGTTGCGATCGAACACGACTTTGGCGATTCCCAAAGCTTTCGCCTTTCGAGCGATCTCGCGACCGACGGCATTTGCTATCTCTTGCTGACTGCCACCGGCTTCGAGCGACTTAGCTCTGCTCGACACGCCGCAAACCGGGCCGCCTTCGATATCGTTTACCACATGGGCCTGAATGCTTCGATGCCCACGTGAGATAACCAGTCTGGGACGCTCAGCTGTGCCTAACGCCACTCTACGTCCATGAATTCTAACCGCCATTTACATCCTCGCCTTAGACAGCCGTCTTACCGGCCTTGTATGCGACATGCTCATCAATGTACCTGATACCTTTGCCTTTGTATGGCTCAGGCGGGCGGATCGCCCTAAGGTCTGCGGCGATCTGCCCTACACGCTGCTTATCAGCCCCTCGGACCACTAGGGGGATGGTTGGCTGACTGTTGCCCTGAATTACCAAACTCCCCAACTCGCCTACCTCAAATTCTATGCCTTCGCCACCATTAACCGTCACCGGGTGAGAGAAACCAAGAAGCATCTCCAACGACTTGCCTTTGACGGTGGCGCGGTACCCGACACCGACCACCAGAAGCCTTTTTTCATAACCCTCGTTGGTACCCTGAACCGCGTTGGCCAAAAGCGCTCTGGCCAGACCCCAAGCTCCAGGGGTGTCAATTTTCTCCGGGTCCACAGTCACGGTTGCAGTTTTCTCGTCCAACGCGATGTCTACACCACGAGGAACATTGACAGTGACTTTGCCCTTGGAGCCGCTGACCGACACGTTGCGTCCGTCAATCACGACTTTTGTGCCATCGGGCAGATCTATTGGTTGTCGTCCTACACGCGACACGTTGCCTCCTCTACCAAACCTGACAAAGAACCTCGCCGCCGACACCTGCACGTCTACAGTCCTGATCGGTCATCACGCCCTTTGATGTCGAAAGGACAGCGATACCAAGCCCATCCAAAACTCTGGGCAGCTCACCGACTCCGGCATAACGCCTGCATCCAGGTTTGCTAATGCGGTCTATTCCCCTAATGACGGGGCGACCTTCGCGATCGTATCGAATCACGAGTCTCAGCGCTGGATAGCCAGCTAGAGTGGTCTCGTCCACCTGCGCCACGAACCTCTCGTCCAGCAGTATTTTGGCGATTTCGGCCTTCAGTCCCGAACGTGGGACATCCACCCATTTGTGCCCAGCGCCACATGCGTTGCGAATCCGCGTGAGCATATCGGCGACTGTGTCTGTCATAGCCATACTAGTTTAGCCCCTTGAGTACCACCACTGCTGGCGGCTTTTTCACCAACTGGCTTTTGTGATTCCCGGGATCTCCCCGGCCAACGCCAGCTCACGAAAACAGATTCTACAAAGCGCGAACTTGCGCAAGAAAGCTCTTGATCGGCCACAACGGTGACATCTGTTGTAGGCCCTGACCTTGAACTTGGGCGTTCGTTTGTGCCTGGCGATCCAACACTTCTTTGCCACGTCGGCGATCCCTGCGATTAGTGAGTTTAGTCTTCTGTCTGCGCCACCTGCTCAAACGGCATTCCCAGACCTCTAAGGAGGGCCAAGGCTTCCTCGTCGGTGTTGGCGGTAGTGACGATGACCACGTCCATCCCTCTTGTCTGGTCGATGCTGTCGAGGTCGATCTCCGGGAATATCGTCTGTTCGGTGAGACCCAACGAGTAGTTACCCCTACCGTCGAACGCTCGCGACTTGACGCCCCTGAAATCCCTTATCCTCGGTATCGCTACTGTCAGCAGTCGATCAAGGAACTCATACATCCGTTCCCTACGAAGCGTTACGGCGCACCCGACAGGAAGTCCTGCGCGCAACTTGAAATTAGAGATGGCTTTGCGGGACAGGCGAACATTGGGCTGCTGCCCGGTTATTCGCGACAGGTCGCTCATTGCGCCATCAAGAATCTTGGCATTTGTTGCCGCTTCGCCGATGCCCATGTTTACCACGATCTTGGACAGTCGTGGCAACTGCATCGGATTGATATACCCAAACTGTTCGGTCAACGAAACTATCACCTCGTTGTCGTATCTCTCCCGCAGGCGCGCTACCATTGTATCGTCGTTCCCTGTGTCAGGTGATGACTTCGCCGCAGTGAGTGCAAAGCCGGACCTTCCGGCCGTCATCCAATCTCTGATGCCTGACCCTGCGGCCTCTGTCGCAAGTTGGGCAGATCGGGAGCAGATTGGACACATGGACCGGGGCGCTATCTTCTATGCGACCACCGGGCTGCTGTCCTGCCTGTTTCTGGTGCCTGATAATCGTGCCGACCTGTTCCACCAACGCCCGCTCCCTCTCAGGAAACACGCGCAAAACTTTGTGCCGCGCCCCACGGTCGTTTCCAGCAATTACCTCAACATTGTCACCATTGCGGATATGCATCTTTACTCCTGATTAGTCAGTCCCTAGAAAACTTCCGACCTAGAGAACTTCTGGGGCCAGCGAGACAATCCGCGAATATCCACGTTCCCGCAGTTCGCGGGCAACCGGTCCGAAGATCCTTGTTCCCAACGGCTCACCAGCTTCGTTCAGAAGCACCGCCGCATTCTCATCAAATCTGATATGAGAACCATCAACTCGCCGCTGTGCATGCTTCGTGCGAACGATAACCGCCCTTGAGACGTCGCCCTTCTTGGTCGCGCCGCCAGGAATGGCATCCTTCACAGAGACAACCACCAGATCGCCGATTCCAGCGTAACGGCGCCTGGAACCACCCAAAACTTTGATGGTGTAAATCTCTTTGGCGCCGGTGTTGTCGGCGACCCGCATACGAGTCTGCATCTGAATCATCTAAAGGCTCTTTCGTATTCCTACTTGGCTGCGGTCACGACTTTGACCAAACGCCACCGTTTTGTCTTGCTCATCGGGCGGATCTCCATTATCTCCACCAAATCTCCCTCACGCGCCGTGTTTTCGGGATCGTGGCAGGAGTACCGCTTGGTCGAACGGTAGCGCCGCTCATAGAGAGGGTGCCTTATCAGTCGCACGACAGCGACTATAATCGTCTTGTCGCCCTTGTCGCTAACTACCTTGCCCTGGCGCGTCTTACGCAGAGCACGAACGGTTGTTGTCATTGGTCGCCATTCTCCGCTTCAGCTTCGGGTGCCGCTGATGCTGTCGTCGCAGCCAAGTTTCGTAAGCCTAGCTGATCTTCGCGCAATATCGTCTTGATTCGCGCTACTTCACGTCTTTGTGAGCGAAGCACCAAGGGGTTCTCAACATGCTGAGTCACCTGTCGGAATTTCAGATTCCAGAGTGAACGCTCTGCATCCTCAAGCGCCGACTGCGCCTCCGCCCTTGTCATTCGCCGTATCTCGTCGGTTTCCACGCCGCTTCCCCTAAACCTTTTAGAACGTATGCCGGATGACGAAACGGGTCTTTATGGGCAGTTTGTGACCAGCCAAGCGCATCGCTTCCCGGGCCACATCCTCCTCGACGCCTTCCATCTCGAACAGAACGCGACCGGGCTTGACAACCGCCACCCAGTGCTCAGGAGCGCCTTTACCCTTGCCCATCCGGGTTTCCGCCGGTTTCTCTGTCACCGGTTTGTCAGGATAAATCCTGATCCACACTTTTCCGCCACGCTTGATGTGTCTGGTCATCGCAACACGCGCCGCCTCGATCTGGCGGTTCGTCATCCAGGCAGCTTCCATCGCCTGGAGACCGTACTGACCGAACTGAACAAAGTTGCCGCGCTGCGCTACGCCGCGACGCCTGCCACGCTGCTGTTTTCTGTGCTTTACACGCTTGGGCATCAACATGATTGCGTACCTTCAAAATATCTTTTCATGTTCACTATCACGACTGCTCGGCGGCCTGTTCCGTATCGAGAATCTCCCCTCGACAGATCCACACTTTGACGCCGATGGTCCCGTACGTCGTGTAGGCAGTCACGCGGGCGAAATCGATGTCTGCGCGGATCGTGTGAAGCGGCACGCGCCCCTCGTGATACTGCTCTCTGCGCGACATCTCAATGCCACCTAGCCGCCCTGCGCACAGAATGCGCACACCCTCGGCACCCATCCGCATAGTCGCCGCGACGGATTTTTTCATCGCTCGCCTGAATCCAACACGACCTTCTAGCTGGCGGGCCAATCCTTGAGCGACGAGTTCGGCATCCAACTCAGCGCGTTTGGTCTCTTGAATATTGATGTATATGTCTTCAGAGGTCAGCTTCTTGAGCTCATCGCGCAGCTTGTCAACTTCCTGCCCCTTCCGACCGATAACGATCCCGGGCCGGGCCGTATGAATCGTGATCGAGACCCTCTTAGGGGTGCGCTCAATCTCTACCTTCGATACAGAAGCTCTTGAGAGACGGGTCTTGATGTATCGGCGAAGGACCAGGTCTTCTTTGAGGAGCTGCGGAAACTCTCGGTCCGGGGCAAACCACCGGGATTCCCAGGTCTTGATGATTCCGAGGCGATAGCCAACTGGATGCGTCTTCTGACCCACGATAGGACTCCTAAGCTTGGACGACTACTGTAATGTGGCTGGTTCGTTTTCGAATCCAGGTAGCGCGCCCCATCGCCCGGGGCCTAAATTTCTTGAACGTCTTACCCTCGTCCACGTAGACCTCTGATATCCTGATTGATTCAGGCTCAACACGCTCTGCATCTTCGCGATTCATCAGATTGGCCACAGCCGATCGCACGGCCTTCTCAACTGGACGTGCTGCTGAATAGGGGCTGAAATGGAGCGCGTTAAGCGCTGACTCCACCTGCTGTCCTCTAATCTGGTCAACGACGCGACGCACTTTGCGGGCGGACATCCACCGGTACTTATGCACTGCACGGGCTTCGGCGGGCATGAATCGGTTTCCCTTCGATCTCTTAAGCTACGGTTGCTGCGCGATCTTCGCGAGCAGCACCGGTTCCATGGCCTCTATAGGTCCGAGTTGGCGAAAATTCGCCCAACTTGTGCCCGACCATAGCCTCGCTAATGAAAACTGGAATGAATTTGTTGCCATTGTGTACTGCCAGCGTGTGTCCAACGAAATCTGGAGAGATCGTCGAACGCCTTGACCATGTTTTTATTACCCGCTTTTCGTTCGTACGGTTGAGTTCGTCAATCTTTTTCAAGAGACTCGCCTCTATGTAAGGACCTTTTTTAATCGAACGTGCCATCGGTGTTCTTCCTGCGGGTTAGCGCCGTTTGACGATTCGCCGGTCGGACGCTTTAGCCCGACGAGTTTTTAGACCTTTGGTCAGTTTGCCCCAAGGCGTACGGGGATGATGTCCTTGCCCGCCACCGCCGGACGCGCGGCCTTCGCCACCGCCGTTGGGGTGATCCACCGGGTTCATGGCTGCACCGCGGACTTTTGGACGCCTGCCCAACCAGCGGCTGCGACCGGCTTTACCCAGCGACAAGTCGCCGTGCTGCACATTACCCACCTGCCCCATCGTCGCCATACATGTAATGAGGATTTCGCGGGTCTCTCCTGAAGGAAGTCTTAGTAGAGCGTAGCGGCCTTCGCGGGCGACCAGTCGTGCTGAAGTTCCAGCACCTCGTGCGATCTCTCCACCGTGACCAGGCTTGAGCTCTATGTTGTGCACCTCACTACCGACTGGTATATGGGAAAGCGGAAGCGCATTACCGGGCAGAATAGGTGCGCCTTCACCTGACTCGACATTGGCTCCGACGCTCAACCCCACGGGAGAAATTATGTACCGCTTTTCACCGTCTGCATAGTGTATGAGAGCGATTCTGGCGGAGCGGTTCGGATCATATTCCACCGTCGCCACCCGACCAGGCACCCCGTGTTTGTTCCGCTTGAAGTCCACAATCCGATAGGTGCGCTTGTGGCCGCCGCCGCGCCGACGCATGGTGATGCGACCATGATTGTTGCGGCCACCTTTTCTTCTCATCGGTTCGCACAGCGTTGGCTCAGGCGTTGAGGTGGTTACGTCCTCAAATGTGTCGCCAGTAGCGTGCCGCAGTGTCGGAGTTGTGGGCCTGTATGTCCTATTCGGCATCTGCTCCGCCTTCGTCGAACACGTCGATATAGTCGCCTTGGGCCACGGTCACCACCGCTTTTTTCCACGAGGGGGTAAATCCTCCGCCCCTGGCGCGGTGCTTATAGCCCAGGCTCTTCTGTTTTCCGCGAACGTGCATCGTTCTGACGCTGGTGATCTTCACGTCCCAGAGCGTCTCAATCGCTCTCTTTATCTCTATTTTGTTGGCCCGCTTGTCCACGTCAAACACGAACTGGTTGCGACGTTCTTGGAGAAGCTGTGCCTTTTCTGTCACAACTGCCCGGCGGACGATGCTACGAGGGTCTTTCATCTGTTACGCGCCCTCCCCCAACCGCGCCATCGCCGATTCGCTAACAAGCATATGCCTGGCCCTGGCTACGTCGTAAATGTTTACCGCGTCCGCAGGCTCAACAACCAACCGAGGCAGATTGCGACACGCCCGAAGAAACCCCTCGGTGGGCTCATGGACGACCCAAAGCGTATCCGTGTTCGCCAGACCGATGGCGTTCAAAACCCCGTGCACTTCCTTTGTCTTGCCAGACTCAAGAGGTAGGTCAGGAAGAACACTGACCAACCCGTCGGTCGCTTTCGCACTCAGAGTTGATATAAGAGCCGTACGGCGCATTTTCTTGTTTAGCTTTTGCCGGTACGACCTCGGCGAAGGACCGAAAGCAACACCACCACCGCGATGATGCGGCGATTTCCTGTCGCCAATCCTGGCTCTGCCGGTCTTTTTCTGACGCCACGGTTTGGCAGTGCTACCATTCACCATTGCGCGGGTCTGCGTGGCGGCGTTGCCCTGGCGTCTGTTCGCTAGATGCGCGACCACCGCCTGATGGACTAGAGCCTTACTCACCGGTGCCTCAAACACCGCCGAGGGCAGCTCTACTGTACCATCGGACTGACCGTCCTGTGTGTATTTGGCCGCCGTCATTTGGCTGTCCGTTCGTCAGTAGTGATCAGCAGTTCGCCGCCGGGAGCGCCGGGTACAGCACCGCGAATAATCAGAAGGCCACGCTCGCTGTCCACGTTCAATATCTCAAGCCCCTTTATGGTGCGCTGCTTACCGCCCATTCGCCCTGGCAGTTTCTGACCTGGCCAGACGCGGCTAGGTGTCGCTGAAGCACCAATTGAGCCAGGAATACGATGACAACGATGGCCGTGGGAGGCAGATCCACCACCGAAGTTGTACCGTTTCACAACGCCCTGAAAGCCCCGACCTTTGGTCATCCCACGAACCTTGACACGGTCCCCAGCCTCGAATATGTCCGCTCCGACGGCTGCACCGACCTCCAGTTCAAGGCTGTCCAGTCTTAGCTCTCGAACTTTACGCATCGCAGCGACAGACGCCTTATCGAAAAGCCCCATCCGGGCTTTCGTGGGTGGCCGTCTCTTTTTGTGGGGGTCGATACCGACGACGTAGGCCGTGTACCCGTCGCGGTCTTCTGTTCGCCGATCAAGGATAAACGCCTCTGGCACTGCGACGGCGGTGATAGCATGTTCACGACCGGTTTCGTCGTAGATGCGCGTCATCCCCACTTTGGTTCCAATAATCTGCTTCATTGCCCGATCCCTAAACCTGAATCTCGACGTCCACACCCACCGGCAGATCAAGTTTCAATAGCGAGTCCACCGTCTGTGGGGTCGATTCGTAGATATCTATAAGCCGCTTGTGAACACGACGCTCAAACTGTTCGCGTGACTTGATATTCACATGAGGCGAACGAAGAACGGTGAACACAGTGCGTTTAGTTGGCAGCGGAATCGGCCCTTTGATTCTCGCGCCGCTTCTTTTGGCTGCACGTACGACCTCGTCGGATGACCGATCAAGTATCGTGTGGTCATAGGCTCTAAGCCAAATTCTTATCTTCTGTCCAGGCATCAGGCCGATCTTTCCGCTAGATCGCGGATATCTATTCGTTAACTTTGATGACGGTACCGGCACCAACTGTCCGGCCGCCTTCACGGATTGCGAACCGAAGACCCTCTTCCAAAGCGATCGGTGTGATGAGAGATGCCGAAAGCTCGGTGTTGTCACCAGGCATCACCATCTCAACACCCTCTGGAAGCTCTATAGCACCGGTTACGTCCGTCGTTCGGAAATAGAACTGAGGACGATAACCACCGAAAAACGGCTTGTGGCGACCACCTTCTTCCTTAGTCAAAACGTAGACCTGGGCCTCAAACTCAGTGTGAGGACTTATCGAGCCAGGAGCCGCCAAGACCATTCCGCGCTCAAGCTCTTCCTTGTCTACACCACGAAGGAGAAGACCGATATTGTCGCCTGCCTCGGCGCGGTCCAGTAGCTTGCGGAACATCTCTACGCCCGTGACGACCGTCTTGCGAGTCTCACGAATGCCGACTAAGTCGAGTTCATTGCCAACCTCTACCACACCGCGATCAACACGACCTGTTCCAACCGTTCCACGGCCTGTGATACTGAACACATCCTCTACAGGCATCAAAAACGGACGGTCGATGTCACGCTCTGGGATCGGGATATAGCTGTCAAGAGCATCGATAAGCTCTGGGATACAGGCCGATTTCTCTTCGTCGTCAGGGTTCTCCAATGCTGCCAATGCGCTGCCCCTGATGATTGGAATATCATCTCCTGGAAACTCATACTGGCTCAAAAGTTCGCGGACCTCAAGCTCAACCAACTCCAGGAGCTCTTCATCGTCAACCATGTCAACCTTGTTGAGGAAGACAACGATGAAAGGAACGCCAACCTGACGCGCAAGAAGAATGTGCTCGCGGGTCTGGGGCATCGGACCGTCGGCGGCGCTGACTACCAAAACCGCGCCGTCCATCTGGGCTGCACCGGTAATCATATTTTTGACGTAATCCGCATGACCAGGACAGTCTACATGTGCGTAATGACGCGCCTCAGACTGATACTCAACGTGAGCCGTCGCGATGGTGATACCGCGCTCACGCTCTTCTGGAGCTTTGTCGATCTCGTCAAATGGCACGAAATCGGCCAGACCCTTCTTCGCTAAAACCTCTGTAATCGCAGTGGTTAGCGTCGTCTTGCCGTGATCTACGTGACCGATTGTACCTACGTTCACGTGAGGCTTCGTGCGCTCAAACTTCTCCTTGGCCATCAATCTCTCTCCTACTTACGCCGCGACCGCGCGGCCGGTCGCCTTGGCTACAATCTCGTCAGCGGTCGCCTGCGGCATCGCTGCATATTGATAAAATTCCATCGAATAGATCGCCCGCCCCTGCGTCATAGACCGAAGTTCAGTCGAGTAACCGAACATTTCGCTCAATGGCACAACGGCCTCTATCACCTGTGCGTCGGCGCGTTGGGTGAAACCTTCAACCTGACCACGCCTACCGCTTAGATTGCCCATTACATCGCCCATATAGTCCTGCGGGCAGACAACTTCGACCTTCATCAACGGCTCCAATAAAACAGGTGCCCCTCTTCTGGACGCCTCCCTGAACGCCATTGAACCCGCAACCTTAAACGCCATCTCGTTCGAATCGACTTCATGATAGGAACCGTCCACCAAATCCACTTCCACATCTTCCATAGGAAATCCAGCTACAGGACCGCTCTCCATCGCCGACTTGATCCCTGCGGCGACCGACGAGATGTACTCCCTGGGAATGGCTCCGCCGGTGATCTGATCGTTGAACACAAAACCGGTGCCTGCCTCGCCGGGGCGAGCGACAATGGTAACGTCGCCATACTGACCACGACCGCCAGACTGACGGATATAGCGCCCAACCTCTCTGACCTCCTTGGTGATCGCTTCTTTATAGGCGACCTGCGGGCGACCGACGTTCGCATCGACGGAAAATTCCCACCTAAGACGATCGACGATGACCTCCAAATGCAGTTCACCCATCCCAGAAATCAGCGTTTGGCCGGTATCTTCGTCACTCCTGACACCGAACGTAGGGTCTTCCTCGGCAAGACGGGAGAGGGCAACGCCCAACTGTTCTTGATCGGCCCTGGTTTTAGGCTCAATCGCAACAGCGATGACAGGCTCGGGGAACGTCATCCGCTCCAGTACCACCGGATAGCCCTCGTCACAGAGCGTGTCGCCTGTGGAAGTGTTCTTGAGACCGATGGCTGCGGCTATGTCACCAGCGTGTACTGTCTCTATCTCTTCGCGCTTGTTGGCATGCATCTGGAGGATGCGGCCAATCCGCTCGCGCTTGCCGGAGGCGCTGTTGAAGACGTAGGAGCCTGATTTAAGGTTGCCTGAATAGACACGGAAGAAAGTCAAGCGGCCTACAAACGGATCGGTCATGATCTTAAAGGCCAGGGCGCTGAACGGCTCGTCGTCCGACGCCTTGCGCTCAATCATCTCGGTCTCATCGTCTATGCCGTGCCCCTCGACAGCGGTGACATCCTCTGGAGATGGGAGGAAATCCACTACCGAGTCCAAAAGCCTCTGTATGCCCTTGTTGCGGAATGCTGACCCGCAGAGAACCGGAACAATCCGGCATGAGCATGTGCCAGTTCTAATCGCACGGCGGACATCATCTTCGGTGATGCCATCGGCATCATCGGCGAGGTATTTGTCCATCAGGTCGTTGTCAAACTCGGCGATATCCTCAAGGAGCCTCTCCCGATATCGGGTGGCGAGGTCTTCCAAATCTTTGGGAATCTCAGCCTCAAGATATACCGATCCCAGCGTCTCATCCTGATAGGTTATCGCCTTCATCTGAATAAGATCGATAATCCCGGTAAACAGGTCGCCGGAGCCCATCGGAAGCTGGGTGACCACGAACGAACCACCGAGCCGCTCATTCATCATCTCAAGGACATTGAAGAAGTCGGCACCCATCCGGTCCATCTTGTTCACAAACGCCAACCGGGGGACACCGTATTTGTCGGCCTGCCTCCACACGGTCTCCGACTGCGGCTCCACGCCACCAACGCCGCAAAACAGCCCCATCGCACCATCTAGCACCCTAAGCGAGCGCTCGACTTCAGCCGTGAAATCGACATGACCTGGCGTGTCAATAATGTTTATCCGGTGGTCATTCCATGTGCAGGTGGTGGCGGCGGAGGTGATCGTAATTCCGCGCTCTTTCTCCTGCTCCATCCAGTCCATCGTGGCTGCGCCCTCATGGACTTCGCCCATGCGATGGAGTTTGCCGGTATAGTACAGAATCCGCTCTGTAGTCGTCGTTTTGCCAGCATCAATATGCGCCATGATGCCGATATTGCGGATCTTTGTCAGCGGATAGGATCGTTTCATCGTTCTAAGTGCCGAACCCCTCAACACGCGTCCGCCAACTAACGACGGTGCGAATGCAGACGAACGCGCCGGTGCCCGATCAAAGGCACCGGCGCGCCGGTTCTATAGTAAGTTTAGGTTAATCGATAGTGAGAGAAAGCTCGGTTGGCCTCGGCCATTCGGTGCGTATCCTCTTTGCGGCGGATAGCCGCGCCTTCGTTATTGGCTGCCTGAAAAATCTCGCTTGCCAAACGGTCGGCCATGGTCCGTTCGCTGCGCTCGGATGAGTACTGGATCAGCCACCTGATGGCCAACGCTAGCCGCCGCTCAGGGCGGACCTCGACCGGAATCTGATATGTCGAACCGCCAACTCGCCGCGACCGAACCTCCACCACCGGCTTGATCGCGTCCAGAGCTTTTTGGAACTGGTCAATTCCGTCCTGCCCGGTGCGCTCAGCGACCTTGTCCACAGCATTGTAGAACGTGCGCTCGGCGGTACTCTTTTTACCGTCCTGCATGAGGTTGTTGATAAACCTTGTCACCAGGACACTACTAAATTTCGGATCGGGCAGTAGTTCGCGCTTTATGGCCGGCCGCTTCCTAGACATCTGTTCTAAACACCTTCCCTTGGACCGTGATTATCGAGGCCGTTTTGTTCCGTATTTGGACCGTCCCTGATTTCGCCCTTCCACTCCCGAAGCGTCCAAAACGCCGCGGATGATATGGTAGCGAACCCCAGGCACGTCTCTTACACGACCGCCCCTGATTAGGACAATCGAATGCTCTACTAAGTTGTGTCCCTCGCCGGGAATATAGACTGTAACTTCCCGACCGTTTGTCAGACGGACCCGTGCGATCTTTCTAAGAGCCGAGTTCGGCTTTTTTGGCTGAGTTGTCTTGACCTGCGTGCAGACACCGCGCTTTTGAGGGCAGCCTCTGAGATCAGGAGCCTTCCTTTTTGCGTGGGCCGGCTTGCGACCGTGACGTATTAGCTGGTTAATCGTTGGCATCGATTCTCCATTGTGTGCCGAAAAGTCAATTTGCAGACAGACCTCGAAGGGTACCGAGGCTGCTATCCAGCGTCAAGGACCCTCATGCCCAAAAGGCTTTCGTCCTCGTCCTCATCGAACAGCTCTTCTGGTAACTGCTGCAGATCACCGCCTTTTGGAATCGCTTTGCGATGTAGCGGGAGCCCAGTGCCAGCCGGGACCACATGACCAATAATGACATTCTCTTTCAGACCGCGAAGATGATCGGTTCGCCCTTCCATCGCCGCCTGAGTGAGGACCCTCGTGGTCTCCTGAAAAGATGCTGCGGAGATAAAGCTCTCGGTCTTGAGTGAGGCTTTGGTGATGCCCATCAGGATCGGCTCGAATGTCGCAGGCTCTCCGCCTACTTCGGCGACTGTGTCATTCTCGTCGGCGAACACAAACTTGTCGACTTCGTCGCCCTCAAGGAAATTCGTGTCACCAGGATCGAGCACCTTGTGCTTCTGTAGCATCTGACGGACAATTACCTCAATGTGCTTATCGCTAATCTCCACGCCCTGAAGGCGGTAGACCTCCTGAATCTCGTTGACCAGGTACTCTTGAACAGCAAAAGCGCCTTTGATTCGCAGGATGTCATGCGGGTTGACCGAACCTTCGGACAGCCTGTCGCAAGCCCTAACGTGATCGTTTTCATGGACGACTAGATGCTTGCCGTAAGGGACGTAATATTTACGCTGATCGCCATGTTCGTCCTCTACGAGCACCTCGCGTGAACCTCTGACGATCCCGCCGAAGCGGACGGTTCCGTCGATCTCAGTAACCACCGATTGCTCTTTGGGTTTCCGCGCTTCAAACAGCTCAGCTACTCTAGGCAGACCGCCGGTAATGTCCCGTGTTTTGGACCGCTCTCTCGGGATTTTGACCAGATTACTTCCAGAGTGGACCTGGTCGCCTTCGTTCACCATGATGCGGCCACCGACCGGGATGTTGTATGTGCGCGCGATGTGACCTTCGGAGTCCAAAACCTCCATACGGGGGTTGAGCGTTCTGTCACGTTGTTCGACAACCACACGCTCAACGTGACCACCCTCGGTGGACTGCTCGCGGAATGTCACGTCGGTTATCAGATCTTTGAACTCAATAGAGCCAGGACAGTCGGTCAAAAGCGTATTGTTGTAAGGATCCCACTGAAATATCGGGTCGCCCTTACCGATCTCCTGCCCATCCGACACCAACAGCGTGGCGGAATACTCGAGGTTGTGTGTGCCACGGACGACACCGTTATCGTCTAAAATCGTCAACTCACCTGAACGCCCGATAATCACCTTCTCGCCGTCAGGTGTTTCGGCGATGACAACATTTTCCAAGCGGACTTTGCCGGCGCGCTTGGCTTCGATGACTGACTGCTCACCTACATGCTGGGCGGTACCACCGACCTGAAAGGTTCTCAGTGTCAACTGTGTGCCCGGCTCGCCGATCGACTGTGCCGCAACGACACCCACCGCTTCGCCAGCCTCCACCATTAGTCCGGTGGCCAGGTTGCGGCCATAGCAGGCTCTGCACACCCCGTGGCGCGTCTCGCAGGTTAAGGCCGAGCGGATGAGCACTTCTTCAATGCCTCGCTCGGTGATCTCACTCGCCAGCTCTTCGGTGATCTGATCGCCCATCTCCACCACCGTCTCACCGGTTGCCGGATCGACGACATCGTCCATAGTCACACGACCCAAGATTCGGTCACCCAGGGGAACGATTATCTCCTCGCCCTCTGTGAGTGCGGTCATTGATAGACCAAGAATGGTGCCGCAATCGACCTCGGTGATCACGAGGTCTTGTGCAACATCAACCATTCGGCGGGTCAGATAGCCAGCTTCAGCGGTCTTGAGCGCGGTGTCAGCCAAACCTTTGCGCTGACCGTGAGCCGAAACGAAGTACTCCAACACCGACAACCCTTCACGGAAGTTAGCGGTAATTGGTGTTTCAATAATCTCGCCGATGCCGCCGGTGATTTTTTTCTGAGGTTTTGAGATCAGGCCTCGCATACCAGCGAGCTGCCTTATCTGATCCTGGCTTCCTCGGGCGTTCGAGTCGGCCATCATAAAGACCGAGTTGAAGCCATCCTCAATGCGCGAAAGGTTTTCGTACATCACCGTGGAGACGTCGATCGCGGTGCCTCCCCAGATATCGATGATCTTATTGTACCGTTCGCCCTCAGTAATAATTCCGCTCTCAAATTCCAACTGGACCTCTTTGACCGCCTCGGTCGCCGCGTCCACGAGCTGCTCTTTTTGCGGGGGAGCGACAACATCGTCGATGCCGATTGAGATTCCGGCGATGGTGGCGTACTGGTGTCCGATGAACTTCAGCCTGTCTAGAAAATCGCACGTTGCAGCGGCACTGTACTGCTTGCATACACGGTGTACGAGCTTCTGCAACTGCGGGCCACCCATCGTATCATCGACAAACTCTACCTCTTCGGGAATGATGTCGTTGAAGACAATCCGACCCATGGAGGTGGTCCTCAAATCGGTGCCCAATCTGACTGTCACCTCTTCGTGCAGGTCCACCTTCTTCAGCTCAAACGCCATCAACGCTTCTTCTCTATTGGCGAAGCGGTGCGGCTTATGGCCGTCAGGCTGACGACGGGTTTTGGTCATGTAGTAGGCTCCCAACACCATATCCTGGGTCGGAACCGTGAGCGGGTTCCCGCTGGCTGGCGAGAGAAGGTTGTTTGACGCCAACATCAATACGCGCGCTTCGATGTTCGCCTCGAAAGAAAGCGGAACGTGAACCGCCATCTGATCGCCATCGAAATCCGCATTAAACGCTTTGCAGACCAGTGGATGGATTCGGATCGCTTTGCCCTCGACCAACACCGGCTGAAACGCCTGTATACCAAGCCTGTGAAGAGTCGGCGCGCGGTTTAGAAGAACGCAGTGATGCTGAATTACGTCTTCCAAAATGTCCCAGACCTGGGGACTGCCCTGCTCCACCATCTTCCTGGCGGTCTTGATGGTCTGAACCATCCGTCGCCGCTCTAACTCATGTATTATAAACGGTTTGAACAGCTCCAACGCCATGACTTTTGGAAGACCACACTCGTGAATCTTCAGTTCGGGGCCAACAACGATAACCGAACGGCCTGAGTAGTCAACGCGTTTACCCAAAAGGTTTTGGCGGAAACGCCCCTGCTTGCCCTTGAGCATATCGCCCAAAGATTTGAGCGCACGGTTGCCATCGCCTCTAACGGCACGGGAGCGCCGACCATTATCAAACACCGCATCCACGGCCTCCTGAAGCATCCGCTTCTCATTGCGGAGAATCACCTCTGGGGCTTTGATGTCGATAAGTTTTTTGAGCCGATTGTTGCGGTTGATAACCCTGCGGTAGAGATCGTTGAGATCGCTGGTTGCAAACCGACCACCCTCCAGGGGTACCAACGGCCTTAAGTCTGGTGGGATCACCGGAACGATGTTCAGGATCATCCACTCTGGCTTGTTCTCAGAGTGCCGAAGCGCCTCGACTACACGCAGTCGCTTGAGAGCTTCCTGCTTTCTCTGAGCGCTGGTCTCGACTCTAATCTGCGTCCGCAGTTCAATGGACAGCTCGTCCAGATCCAACGACGCCAAGAGCGACTTCACCGCTGGCGCACCCATGTCGACGCGGAAGTTTAACCCCTGCTCCTCAAGGTCGATCTTCTCGGCCTCGGTCAGAAGATCGCCGGTCTGGAGCGGCGCATCACCTGGCTCTAGCACTACGTAAATCTCGTAGTAGATGACCTTCTCCAGATTGCGCATGCTTAGATCAAGCAGATAGCCCATTCTGGAGGGCACCGATTTGAAAAACCAGATATGGCTCACTGGCACGGCGAGTTCAATGTGGCCCATCCGCTCGCGCCGGACTTTGGCTTGAGTCACCTCAACGCCGCATCTGTCGCAGATAACCCCGCGATAGCGAACACGTTTGTATTTGCCACAGTGACATTCCCAGTCGCGCTGCGGACCGAAAATCCGCTCACAGAACAGCCCGTCGCGCTCCGGTTTGAAGGAGCGGTAGTTGATGGTCTCCGGCTTCAGAACCTCGCCGTATGACCAGCTGAGCAGCGTCTCTGGAGACGCTAACTGAATCTTGACGCTGTCAAAGTCCACCGGTTTTTTCGGCCCACTAATACCACCACGGGACAGATTTGTCGGCAGGAACGCCTGCATCGGCTCAACCACGGTCTCGACCTCCTTGGCGGGACGGATCGGGCGAAAAGTTCGCCCCCCTATCCTCGTTTGATCTATTCATCATTCTGCTGACCGTCTCTCTGCAGTACAACGTCAAGACAGAGGCTCTGTAACTCCTTGACGAGTACGTTAAACGATTCCGGTACACCTGGCTCGGACGGGTTTTCACCCTTGACGATGGCTTCGTAAATCTTCGCTCGGCCTGCCACATCGTCTGATTTGACGGTGAGCATCTCCTGGAGCAGGTGCGATGCACCGTACGCCTCAAGTGCCCACACTTCCATCTCTCCAAACCGCTGGCCACCAAACTGGGCTTTGCCACCCAGAGGCTGCTGGGTCACCAGTGAATAGGGACCGATGGAACGGGCGTGAATCTTATCCGCCACCAGATGCGCCAATTTCAACATATATATGCGACCAACTGTGACATCGCGATAGAACTGCTCGCCGGTCATTCCGTCGCTCAAAGTCGCCTGCCCACTCTCTGGCAGACCCGCTTCACGGAGCGCGATCTTGATCTCGTCGATGGACGCACCATCGAACACCGGGGCCGCCATATGGACGCCGAGCTTCTCGGCGGCCCAACCCAGGTGAGTCTCAAGAACCTGGCCCAGGTTCATACGAGAGGGCACACCCAGCGGGTTCAGAATTATCTCCACCGGCGTGCCGTCTGGCAGGTAAGGCATGTCCTCTTCAGGGACGATTCTGGCCACAACGCCCTTGTTGCCGTGGCGGCCAGCCATCTTATCGCCCACTTGAAGTTTCCGTTTTCTTGCGATATGGATTTTGACGAGTTGGATAACGCCAGAGGCCAACTCATCGCCTCGGACTATTTTTTCCTCTTCGCGGGCATGCTGCTCCTCTAATCCGGTCGTCAGCTCTTTGGCGTACCGGACCCCTTGAGACATGACCGCATCACGCTCTTTGTCATCCAAAAAGTCGCCATCGGGCTGTAGGTCAAAGATGTCGGTTTCATCAAGCAGGTCGGGAACAAGCACTTGACCCTCTTGAACCACCACCTCGCCACCCTCTTCCATCCGCCACGCTGACCCGGCGCGCATCCCTTCGATCCACCCTGCGGCTTTTGCGTTCAGAGCTTTGCGAACCTTTGACATCTGCTGGTCGGTCTCATCTCTGAGCTCTGCCAACCGATCCTTGTTCGCTTTTTTGGTCTGCTCGTCCCTCTCCTTGCGGGAGAAAACCCGCGTGTCGATAACGACTCCATCCATTCCTGGGGGGGCTTTGAGGGATGCATCGCGAACGTCACCGGCTTTCTCTCCGAAAATTGCCCGCAGGAGCCGCTCTTCCGGCGAGAGCTCGGTTTCGCCTTTCGGTGTCACTTTACCAACAAGGATGTCGCCTGGAATGACGCTTGCACCTACCCGAACAATTCCGTGATCGTCTAGGTTTCTGGCGGTGGACTCGGAGACATTGGGAATCTCCCTGGTCAACTCCTCCTGCCCACGCTTCGTGTCCCTCACCTGAAGCTCAAACTCTTCGATATGGATGGACGTGAAAATATCATCCTTGAGCACCCGCTCACTGACGACGATCGCATCCTCGAAGTTATATCCACGCCACGGCATAAACGCCACGAGAGCGTTTCTACCCAGTGCAAGGTCACCCCTATCTGTCGCGGGGCCGTCGGCAATTATCTGTCCGGCCTCGACTCTGGCACCGACTTCGACCAACGGGCGCTGATTGATACAGCAGTCCTGGTTAGAGCGGCGGAATTTTATCAGCCGATATGTCCTGTCGCGCGTCGGATCAAGATCAAGCGGATCGCGGCTGACAGGTTCATCCTCGCAAATGACGATTGAGTTGGCGTCAACCGATGCCACCTCGCCGCTGCCTTCAGCGGTGATGACAGCCCCTGAATCCACCGCAACACGACGCTCCATCCCGGTGCCCACATAAGGCGCATCGGTGATGAGCAGCGGCACCGCCTGCCTCTGCATATTGGAGCCCATGAGAGCACGGTTGGCATCGTCATGCTCCAGGAACGGTATCAGTGCTGCCGCAACGCTCACCAACTGGACCGGCGAGACATCCATATACTGGACGTCTGCTGGATGGACCATGGGGAAATCGCCTCGTCGCCGCGCCTTTACGAGGTTTCGCTCAAATTTGTTGTCCTTGTTCAGCGGCGTGCTGGCCTGTGCGATCACATACCTGTCCTCTTCGTCCGAGGAGAGGTAGCGTATATCGTTGGAGACTGTGCCGTCGGTCACAACCCTGTAAGGCGTTTCGATAAACCCGAAAGGGTTGACCCTTGCGTAGGTAGACAGAGACATGATGAGACCGATATTCGGTCCTTCAGGGGTCTCAATCGGACAGACACGACCGTAATGGGTGTGATGGACGTCTCTGACCTCAAATCCGGCGCGCTCCCTGGTCAACCCACCAGGACCAAGAGCACTAAGGCGTCGTTTGTGCGTCAACTCGTCGAGTGGGTTGGTCTGCTGCATGAACTGCGAAAGCTGACTCGAACCGAAGAATGACGCGATTACTGTAGCAACGGTCTTTGCGTTAACCAACTCCTGTGGGGTAAGCGCTGACGTATCCCTCAGACTCATCCTCTCGCGGATAGTCCTGCGCATGCGGGAGAGACCAATTGAAAACTGCTGTGACAGCAGTTCGCCCACAGTTCTGGTGCGGCGATTGCCCAGATGATCTATATCGTCGGTCTGGAAACCAGTTTGGTCGTTCCTGAGACCGATCAGGTATTTGACTATCGCCAAAAAATCGTTTTGCGTTAGAACATGAACATCCGCCTCAACAGGTACTTCGAGCTTCTGGGTCATGCGGTAGCGACCAACATCGCCCAGATCGTAGCGCTGCGGACTGAAGAACAGTTTGTCGAAGAATCCGCGTGCCGTCTCCACATTGGGTGGATCGCCGGGGCGCAGAAGCGCATAGATGCGATAGAGAGCGTCGGTATCGTTTTCGCTGCTGTCTTTGCGGAGAGTATTTTCGATAACCCGCGCATCATCGTTCAACGACGAGACGAATATCTCCACATCGGTGATGCCCTGCTCGCTGAGCGACTCAATTAGTTCAGGAGTCAACGACGCGCCGGTCTCTGCTATCACCTCTCCTGAATCTCCATCGACGATGTCTGTCGCCAAAAGCTTGTCCGCTACTTTGCCGGTAAGGCGTCGTTTGCGTTTTTCATAGAACAGATTTAGCAGATCAAGGTCGTCGCCATACCCAAACGCTCTCAGCAACACTGTCACTGGCAGCTTACGTTTGCGGTCGATATGGACGTACATGACGTCGTTGATATCCATCGAGAACTCGACCCACGCACCGCGATATGGGATTATCCTCGCGGTAAATATCCGCTTGCCGTTGGGATGGATGCTCTCGTCGAAAAACACGCCTGGGGAACGGTGAAGCTGACTGACAATGACCCGTTCAGACCCATTAATAACAAATGTCCCGGTCTGGGTCATGATCGGCAGATCGCCAAGATAGACCTGCTGCTCAACTACGTCTTTTATCTTGGCCTCGCCGCTTTTGTCGGCTTTCTCTTTGGAGACTAGTCGAAGTGTGACCCTGAGCGGCGCCGCGAAGGTGGTGCCCCGCTCGCGACACTCGTCCTCGCCATACTTTGGACGGCCTATTGCATAGGAGACGAACTCTAGGGAATAGATGTTGTGAACGTCGGTGATTGGAAATATCGTCTCGAAAACTCCCTGCAGACCATCCGATTTACGTCCATTGGGGGACGCGTCGGGCTGCAAGAAATCGATGTAGGAGTCCCGCTGTACATGAAGGAGATCAGGAATCTCCATCACAACGGGCAACTTTGCGTATGATTGACGTTCTATTATTCGCGAAGGCATAAGCCGTCTCACTCCTTCACCCGGTCCCGGCCCTGACCAGGCATGGCTGGCCTCGGCAGTCTTCGTGCAAATGACGAAGCCATCACCAAGGCCCTTGAAAGCCAGTGTAAGCCACGAGGAAGCGGCCGTTCGTTCGGCCAACTAGATGCTCACCCCTTGTGCGCCAGCACTACCTTATTTCGATGGTCGCGCCGACGGCTTCCAACTTAGCCTTAATGCTCTCGGCCTCCTCAGTGTCAATCCCTTCCTTGATGACGCCAGGGGTGGCATCTACCAAAGCCTTAGCTTCCTTCAGCCCCAAGCCAGTCACGGCACGGACCTCTTTGATAACTGGAACTTTCGACCCGCCGACTTCAGTCATGTGAACGGCGAACTCAGTCTGCTCCTCGATTGCCGCTGGCTCATCCCCACCAGCAGCCGGGCCTGCGGCAACCGCAACAGCGGCTTGCGCTGAGACGCCCCACGCCTCTTCCAAGTTCGATGTGAGTTCAGCTACTTCCAAGATCGTCAGCTTGCTCAGTTCTTCTTGCATTACGGCAAGATCCACCATCGTTTTCCTCCGTGTCCATCAGACCGGTTCTTGTCTGCATGACCGCCTTACACTTCGCTAGCGCAGCGACGATCAACAGACGTATGGTATCTATTCGTCGTCCTCGTTCCCTTGATTTTGATCAATTCGACGAGCTTCTAAAACCCTAACAAAATCTGACGGCGCCGCGCTCAGCAGGCGCACTAACTGTGCGACTGGAGCCATCAGTGTACCCAACAGTTTTGCTTGGAGTTGAGGCATATCAGGCAGCGACTCCAACCGATCTACCTCAGCATCTGACAGTAACCGACCATCGACTATGCCGGTTTTGATGATCGGCTTTTCTTCATCCGCCTCTTTGACAAAATCCCTTATCGCTTTGACCGGTGTCAAAGGATCGTCGCCGTAGGCCACGGCGGTCGATCCGGTAAGCCACTCGGTTATGTCGGGCAGATCAGCCTTTTTGGCTGCCAGCTCGACAAGCGTGTTCTTCACCACTCTATACCCGACTGAGCGACGCCGAAGCTGTTTGCGCAGTTCGGCGCAGGCCTTTGTGTCGAGCCCGCTAAAATCCGTCAAATATACGCCACCCGACTCTTGAAATATCTCGGAAAGCTGGTCTACGACGGCCTCTTTTTCGGCAGTTGGCATTTTGGGGTGTTCCTCTGGTCCAATTGGCTTCTGATTATCTATACCTATAAAATCACTGCGATCAACGAGTTCTCTCTCAGGCAGTTACCACTGCCTAGACCGTGCGGTCGAGCCGCACACCAGGCGTCATCGTACCGCTGAGCGTCATCGATTTGACGTACTGTCCTTTGGCCGTTGTTGGCCTAGCACTGACAATCGCATCTACGACGGTCCTCGCGTTGTCGATCAACGCATCACGGTCGAACCCGATCTTGCCCACCGGAGCGTGTATGTTGCCACCGCGATCCACTCTGAATTCGATCTTGCCGCCCTTTGCATCGTCCACGGCCTGCGCCGGCTCTGGAGTGACAGTGCCGCTTTTCGGGTTCGGCATCAGACCCCTGGGCCCAAGGGCTCTACCAAGCCTGCCGACCAGTGCCATCATATCGGGTGTCGCTATCGCCACATCAAAATCTGTCCAGCCGCCCTGCACTTTGTCGACCAGGTCCTGCGCACCGACCTCATCCGCTCCGGCCTCTTTGGCTGCGTCAGCCGCGGGGCCTTCGTTTGCGAAAACCACAACTCGCATGGTTCGACCGGTGCCGTGGGGAAGCACGACAGTTCCGCGAACTATCTGATCTGCGTGGCGCGGATCGACGCCGAGGCGGGCTGACAAGTCTACTGTTTGATCAAATCCGAGCGCCGGAAACTGCTTTAAGATGTCAACAGCCTCTTCTAGAGTGTAGCGGCCGGTCCTGTCAAACTTGTCCAGCGACTCTCTGTTTTTCCTCGAAATTTTCGCCATGTCCGTCTACCTGTCCTCTTCGCCTTGTCTATCTATACGCTTACCTGTGGAGCCGGGCTCTAGTCCTGGACCAGCAAACCCATGCTTCTGGCCGTACCAGCAATCTGCTGCATCGCCGACTTTATCAGTTCGGTATTGAGGTCGGTGAGTTTGGTTTCTGCAATCTCCCTGACCTGATCCCAGGTGACGGTGCCGACCTTTTCCCTGTTCGGTTCGCCAGAGGCTTTATCGAGGCCGGCGGCTATCTTGAGTAGAGTTGAGGCAGGCGGAGTCTTGGTAATGAATGTGAAACTCCGGTCGGCGTAGACCGTGATAATCGCCGGGGTCAGCACTCCACCGCTGTTTGAAGTCTGGGCATTGAAAGCCTTTACAAACTCCATGATGTTCACACCATGCTGCCCCAATGCGGGTCCAACTGGCGGGGCGGGAGAGGCCTGGCCTCCGGGAATCTGGACTTTTATCTGCGTAAGAATCTTTTTGGCCACGACACCCTCGAATCAATGCCTGCCACGCTCAATCACAATATAGTCTTGCGATCAACACCAAGGCCGGCTCTGTTAACCCTCTTTGGATGGCGCCAACTCAATCTGTAGGACATCCAACTCTACTGGTGTGGGTCGCCCGAATATGCTGACCATCACAGTCACTTTGCTCTTATCCGGGTCCACCTCTTCGACGGTGCCGGAAAAATCGCCAAACGGCCCATCTACTACCTTTATCATATCGCCAGGGCGGTAGGGCATGTCGCCCTCTGGGGCGCTTGAGCGCCGCTCGACCTGACCCAGAATTCGTTCAACCTCGTCTGATGATAGCGGCTGTGGGGTCGTTTCGGATCTGGAGCCACCAACGAAACCGGTGACACCTGGGACGTTTGCGACCGTGTGGCGAGACTCGCCGGTCATCAGCATCTCTACTAAGACATAGCTCGGTAGAAACTTCCTGACCGATGGGACACGCCTGCCGTCTTTCATCTCAACAATCTCCTCGGTAGGCACCACTACACGGCCTATCTGTCCACCGAGGTCCAACGCATCGGAGGAGTTGAGGAGATAGTTGCGAACCTTATTTTCGTGGCCTGACAAAGTATGGACCACGTACCAACGCATCCCAGGAGCGCTTGGAACTGTTGGCGATTCATCGATCAGATGGTCGTCGTTGTTGGGTTCGTTTTGAGCCACGGTATCAGAGCACCCACTGTACGATGAGCGAAAGCGCCCAATCGAATACACCAATGAAAGCGGCGAAAATACCCGTCACGACCATCACTACGATCGTCGAACCTCTAAGGTCCTCAGGGGACGGCCACGTAACCCGGTTGACCATTTCCGAACGTACTTCGGATAGATATGTCGTTATTCGACTAAACAACTAAAGTTTCTTCCCGCAAGACTCGTGGTTGTTGGCAGGGGTGGAGGGGCTCGAACCCCCGACCGTCGGATTTGGAGTCCGATGCTCTGCCAAGCTGAGCTACACCCCTACTCCACTTCATACCGTCGGGTCTCACAATCTCTTCTGCTCTCTGGGCATCGACAACACCATCAACGCCTCTATACCCGTGTTCCGCACATTTACGCCAAACTCGTAGATGCCGGTCTATCGGGTTTCCCGATGCTCGGTGTGTGTCTGGCAAAAGCGGCAGAACTTCTTGTATGCCACCCGTTCCTGATGGAGTGCGCGGTTCTTTGAGGTGGAGTAGTTCCGCCTCTTGCACGCTTCGCACGCCAGTATGACCGCTGCCCTTTGCGACGCCATTTGCGGCTCTTCCAACTGCTTGAGTTAAGTCTATTCGTTAACTTTGATGACGGTACCGGCACCAACTGTCCGGCCGCCTTCACGGATTGCGAACCGAAGACCCTCTTCCAAAGCGATCGGTGTGATGAGAGATGCCGAAAGCTCGGTGTTGTCACCAGGCATCACCATCTCAACACCCTCTGGAAGCTCTATAGCACCGGTTACGTCCGTCGTTCGGAAATAGAACTGAGGACGATAACCACCGAAAAACGGCTTGTGGCGACCACCTTCTTCCTTAGTCAAAACGTAGACCTGGGCCTCAAACTCAGTGTGAGGACTTATCGAGCCAGGAGCCGCCAAGACCATTCCGCGCTCAAGCTCTTCCTTGTCTACACCACGAAGGAGAAGACCGATATTGTCGCCTGCCTCGGCGCGGTCCAGTAGCTTGCGGAACATCTCTACGCCCGTGACGACCGTCTTGCGAGTCTCACGAATGCCGACTAAGTCGAGTTCATTGCCAACCTCTACCACACCGCGATCAACACGACCTGTTCCAACCGTTCCACGGCCTGTGATACTGAACACATCCTCTACAGGCATCAAAAACGGACGGTCGATGTCACGCTCTGGGATCGGGATATAGCTGTCAAGAGCATCGATAAGCTCTGGGATACAGGCCGATTTCTCTTCGTCGTCAGGGTTCTCCAATGCTGCCAATGCGCTGCCCCTGATGATTGGAATATCATCTCCTGGAAACTCATACTGGCTCAAAAGTTCGCGGACCTCAAGCTCAACCAACTCCAGGAGCTCTTCATCGTCAACCATGTCAACCTTGTTGAGGAAGACAACGATGAAAGGAACGCCAACCTGACGCGCAAGAAGAATGTGCTCGCGGGTCTGGGGCATCGGACCGTCGGCGGCGCTGACTACCAAAACCGCGCCGTCCATCTGGGCTGCACCGGTAATCATATTTTTGACGTAATCCGCATGACCAGGACAGTCTACATGTGCGTAATGACGCGCCTCAGACTGATACTCAACGTGAGCCGTCGCGATGGTGATACCGCGCTCACGCTCTTCTGGAGCTTTGTCGATCTCGTCAAATGGCACGAAATCGGCCAGACCCTTCTTCGCTAAAACCTCTGTAATCGCAGTGGTTAGCGTCGTCTTGCCGTGATCTACGTGACCGATTGTACCTACGTTCACGTGAGGCTTCGTGCGCTCAAACTTCTCCTTGGCCATCAATCTCTCTCCTACTTACGCCGCGACCGCGCGGCCGGTCCTTCGTTCAATTTATTTAAGCCCGCGACCGGACTCGAACCGGAGACCTCTTCCTTACCAAGGAAACGCTCTACCTAACTGAGCTACGCGGGCCCAACGATTTATGTTGTAGGGCTTGGTGTCCGTTCCGCGACCGTCTACTAAGCGGGAAACGGGATTCGAACCCGCGACCCTCAGCTTGGAAGGCTGATGCTCTAGCCAACTGAGCTACTCCCGCCTGCGTGGCGATCTGACCCCAAGGGACATCGACCGCTGCAAATGGGGGGGGGAGGATTCGAACCTCCGAAGGCTTCGCCAACAGATTTACAGTCTGCCCCCTTTGACCACTCGGGAACCCCCCCTGATGCACCGACACCACAAGCGGTCCTGGAAGCGAGAGCCGATTGAGGGACTCGAACCCACGACCTGCTGATTACAAATCAGCTGCTCTAGCCAGCTGAGCTACATCGGCTTATGCTAAAAAAAAGCCCGCTGTTAGAGCGGACAGCAAATGTAAATATTTATTTTTTCAAA
>CAZVGZ010000008.1:0-106106 GCA_964627605.1 uncultured bacterium
TCAGGCTTTTGGCTCCTAGCGATGCTAGCAAGAAATGCACTTTATGCACATACGGGACGCGTTGAATCCACCAATAGAGTCACCGCGAACTGGCTCCATAGAACCCGATTTGTCAATGATGCAGAGAGGCTACAACACAAAGCGTCACCCGCAGCGACTTATTAGAGGCCCTAGGTCTAGAGGGAGAGTCGTCTAATACGCCGACGACACGCAGATTCTTGACTAAAGGGGATCAGAGAAGGAAGAGAACCCTATTCATATTTGCCCAATTTGAATACGTCGGAGATCATGGAATAGCTGCTTGACATCTGGCGTCGGGAAGAAGCATAAAGTTCTAAATTCGTCCAGTCGCCCCGACTTTGACTAGTCGTAACGTGCTGTGCATTAGTATATTGACGAACGAGGGGTGTCCTTTGAGAGGCACCTCTCGTTCGTGTTTGGCGGTCGTACGTTTGCCTTCAACGCACCAACACCATCCGTCGCGTCAGCGCACCCTCAGCCGTCGTCAACCGGTAGAAGTAGACGCCGCTGCCCACCTCTCTTCCGTAATCGTCCACGCCAGACCAGACGACACGGTGTTCGCCAGCAAACATCGCCTCATTCACCAACCGACGAATCCTTTGCCCGTTGATGGTATAGATCGAGAGTTCAACCTCGCTTGACGATGGTATGTAGTAGCCGATAATCGTCGAAGCGTTGAATGGGTTCGGGTGATTGCGGAATATCTCGAACGAGCGTAAGCCGTCCACACCTAGCGGCAGGCTGCCCGTCCAGCCGATCTCTACCAAACGTCCAGCGGCTAGATCTTTGACCAGGACTATCTGAGAACGGCCGTGATAGATGGGATACGGTGTCGAGACCAATCGTGGTACCACATCGCGGTTCAGTGCCACAATCTCCACGCCTCGATTCTCTTTGGACCGTATCATCACCGTCTCACCAACGACAGAGACATCGCTTGGGTCATTGAACGCCTTCTCCAGATCAAATACATCGTACAACGTGAATTCAGTCGGGTGGGTTGCGAACCACATTAGTCGGATCGTGGACGTATCGCGGAGCTCCTCGATGAGCCGAGTGTTTAGCATCACATAGTTGTACGACGCACCGCTGGTTTTGCCGTGTTCAACGCCCCAAAGTTGGTCGATGTCCGTATTCGGTCTGGCACCTGTCGGGACGATCCAGCCGTGAGGCGGGCTACCATCGGAATTCCGCCCGTTCCACTGGGAAATCACGACACCGGGGGTGATTGGCAGCGTCCCATACGGCCTGAAAAAGCTACCAATGAAACGGCAACACAAGCCGCTTCCATTTGACCAGCCGTTCCATCGCGAGAAGACCGCCTGAAAACCCGCGGGAGTGCCATCGATATCCACCTGATATAGCTCCTCGCCGTTCGTCATATGGCCTATTTCGACTTGGGAGGGTGTACCGAGGGAGTGGTAATACAGGGCGTAGACCCGTTTGATCGAGTCAGGCAAGAAGAAGGCTATGCCGTTATAGATCCTCGACATATCGCTGTTGGTGACCGCTACAGTCGAGCCTGGAGTGCCTTCTTCACCGGTGCGCCAGGTGTGCACTTCCATTAGTAACACGCCAGGCAGATCCTCAAACGCCACATAGTCGACCGAGATATCGTAATACTCCGGAAAAGCACCATCGGAGCCCGGCTGCCCTAAAAAGTCGGCCGTCAGGGTGTGAACGGTTGCCCGAAACCCTACGGTACTGCCCTTGGCTTGAATCACCTCGGTCTCCCATATCCGGGCATTGTGGAGACCATTCTGCAACCATCCGGCAAGTCGGACTTTTGCGCCTCTGAGATCGGGATCGGGTGTGCACAGTGACTGCTCAGGGCTCCACACCCAGCTAGCGGAGTCAATTCCAGCAAGCGTGAGTAAGCCCGTCGGCAGCTTGCCCCCTCGGGGGTCGTAGACTATGTGTTGACTAGGACCGTCAACTGTTACGACTCCGGTGGCGTCGTCGCGACTGACCGACAGCTCTGCGTATGCCGATCGCGAAAGGACTAGAGAGAGTAGCAGCGCATAGAAATGCGACAAGCCAACCATCGGCGTTCGGCGCATTCGTTCCATCGACGATAGTGACGCCTGTGTTGCTGACGGGCATCGCCTCACGGTAGGCCCCTCGATATCAGGTGTGTTGGTCGATTTCGCACCGCCTGTTAACACACAGTCCGCCCTGATCGCATTGGGGTGCGATCCGAATCCCGATCCATCATCTTGCCAATGTTATCCGGCGAGAGAAGTCGCCAAGCGTGGTGGTTAGGCGGCACAAATACACACCGCTGGAAGCTGGTTGGGATTTACCATTCTCCCCGTTCCACACCACCGTGTGTGCCCCCGACGACCAGTAGTCGTCAGTCAGGGTGCGGATTGTTTGCCCATTAAGCGCATGAATAGTCAAACGCACGGTTCCCGGTTCCGCCAACGTGAATCGTATCGACACCGCCGAGTTGAAGGGATTGGGACAGCTATCAGTAACTTCGGTTCTGGGCGAGTTGACAGCATCTGAGGATCGAGCGTCAGAATCGCCTAAGGTGAGCGGTATCCCATATGGGTCGACAATGGTTTGTGCGACCGCCGCCAACACCAGGCTATCAGTTACTCCATCCCCGTCGATATCTACCCTGAGAGCAGGGATCAGCAACGAAGACAGGTCAACGGCGTGGAACGCCGCCACGGCGTTGGAAGGGAAATCCCCAATATCGTACACCAGCGATACCGCTTCCACCTCAGATCGTGGTGCCACCATCTCCAGCGTCAACCCACCGGAGCCCCCACCGAACAACGCAATATCGTAAGCAAGGCTGTTCGGCAGGTAATATGCATGGCCCGCCAGTCCGCTGCTGTCGGGAATGTCCACGATTTCGGCGCCTTCTATTTCGCCAACGGCGCTAACACCGTCCACGAAGCCAATCCGATGACCGGTGGCGATGTCGGTTACCAGTATACGTTCGGGGCCGGTATGCCCGACAAACACCCTACCCGTTCGCCGTAGAGACGCGGCAAAAGCTCGGCGAAATCGGCTCAAATCACCGGCGGTGTCCAATGCGTTTTTTATACGCATCAGCCCGGCTCGATCATACTGTTTGCCTGCGGAGTAGCTAAACCCATTGGACTTAAGGTCGATACGTGCGGCGTGCGGGACATCCGGCACGTTGCTGTCGTATGCAAACAGGAACGCTTCGTTGGTGGTGTGATTCTCGACGACTTTGTAAACGGATACTGCGTGACCAGCATTGCTTCCGGGTGCTTCCATCAGAAGTGTGAACGGCTCATTGGTGTTGATGAGCGTTCGCGCATTCGCCAGTAGAGACACCACGTCTGTGTAGAGGTTTTCCCCGCGGATGAGTTGGTCCCAATCTTGACCCAACTGGGATAAAGCGATGTTCGCGGCGACACCTTCTGCATCATGTCGCATTGTGTGAGTTGCACTGTCGACGACAGCGGCTGGCTTCGACGTGGGTTCGCGGAAATATAGATTACTTGTCTGCGCCATCCCTATGCTTCGCCCCTCCCACTGAGAAATGTTGCTGAATAGCGCGAAGAGTCCGGCCACCGGTCCGGCTTCGATACCGAACCAATTGCGATATTCATCCTGAAAGGAGTGCCACGACCACCGATCTGGATTGGGCATGCCATAGCTGTCTCTAGACAGGCGATACGCCCCCTCTGTCCCGGAAACGTAGTTGACGGTGATCGTGTTCTGGAAACCCGTGGAATAGCGCCAACCATCTACGAATATGCCGGGCACTCCGATAGCACGCCTGAAGCCCCGAGGTTCAACGTTGGCGCTGCCCAAGCGAATATGCTGAATGCCTGGCGCAAGATCGGTAGTGCACGCCGGAAACGGGAACGCCACCTCGCCGGAATCGTACGATATCACCACTTCTTTGAGGCTGTCCACGCCGGCGTTATCAACCAGCAACACAATATCAAGAATATCGGTCACGATGTTGTGGATCAGGCGCCCAGTGTCGCTGATGGCCAGCTCCAGGAACTGTACCGGATTGGGCGGTTTTTGCGGTTGGGCGCCAAGTTCAAAGATATATGCCGATCCTGATTCAGGTCCGGAGTCGACGGCACCGAACGCCCCCACGAAAGCTGTCTCACCAGATATTGACACCGAATTTCCGAAAAAATCGTCCGCGGCTCCGTCCGATGCGTGGAGATTTTGCTGTTCAGCCCAACTCGCGTCAACCTGCCGCGCAAACACGTATGCCGAACCGGTGACCGCGCCGCCAGAGAGGCCTCCATCCGCACCGATGACGGCGGTGAAACCAGATACCGCTACCGACCGGCCGAAATGGGCCTCTTGAGTACCGTCCGACGCCACGATTTTCTGATGCTGCCTCCAGCTTCCGTTGGCCTGGCGCGCGAACACATACGCCGAACCTGAATTCGTACCGTTGTCGTCGTCTCCAATGGCGCCGACTACAAGCATGTCACCGGACACAGAGACCGAATAGCCGAAGTAGTCACGGGCGGTGGCGTCCGATGCCTCCAATTTTTGCCTTTGTACCCAATTACCGTTATTCTGCCTCGTGAAGACATAGGCAGATCCCGAATAGTCGGTACCCATAGAGCCCTCATTTCCAACATCAGGCCCGTCGCTAGTACATGCCCCAATAACCGCAACGTCTCCGGAAACTGATACCGACCAGCCAAAGTTGTCCCAATACTCGCCGTCCGACGACATTCGTAGGTGGTGCAGGCGCACTCCTCCCACCCCTTGCAACGAGAGCTCTTTGCGACGACACTTGCCAGTTCCATAGCGCGATTGAAAGCCTTTTCCTTGTCCTATACTGTCGGATCGCAACGTCCACCAGCGGGGCCGCTTTTACAAGTCACTATCGTCGCACATACAGTCTGTTTTTCTATTGAGCCCACAGCTCTCACCTAAGGAATCGCAGTGGCAAACCATTCGTCCTTTGAAAAAGTCAGACAGGACCTGGACTCAATACCAGTCATCGATTGCCACGAGCACTCCGAAGGCCCGACCAAAATATCGAATTACCGGGACGGTTTGGATGCGGTGATTGGCGGCTATATCCAGTCTGACCTGCGGTCGGCATCTAGTGATCAGGACGTGGAGATTATATACGACACCTCCAAGTCGATCTAAGACCGCTGGACTCTCTTTGAGAGGGTGTGGAAACGGACCGAACATACCGGTTATGGGAGGGTAACTAAATGAATAATGAGGGAGATTTACGGCGAGCCGGTGATGAGTCTGGCGGCACTAGAGAGCATCGACAAGAAGATCATTGATCTTTCGGATGAGGCGGTCTATTTCGGGATTTTGGACAGAGCTGGCATCCGGTGCCGTCTTGTAAACATATGGGGTGTGCCACAAGAGGTTCTTGATGGCTCGTATCGCTTCCCTGAGCGCGATCGCTATGTCATCCCATTGCCCCTATACCATGGGACCATCAAAAGCTTTGGCGACGCGACGAGGGTCGCAGCTGAGATAGGTAGGACAGCGGTCACACTTGATGAGTACGTCGATATCTGTCGACAGATATTTGCGCTCTACAAAGAGCGAGGAGCTGTCGGAATGAAAGACCAGTCGGCTTATACGCGAACGCTCCGATTTGAAAATGCGACCAGAGGTGACGCTGAAAAACTGTTTAACTCGATGATGGATGACCCTCGCGTCACACTCGGTTGACCGCAGTCAAAGCCGCTGGATGACTTCCTATTTCACTCGTTCATGAGAGCTGCACGAGACCTTGATCTGCCGGTCCAGATTCACACCGGACACATGGCGAGGGCACGCAACGACATCGCCAGAGCGCTCGCACGCCATGTGGATTCGGGTTGGCTGGGGCTGGACGAAGCAAAATCTGTAGCGGCTGACTGGCTGTTTAACAACGCCAACAGATTTTGGAAGCTCGGATTCGAACCTGTAGAGGTGTGATGTCGTAGTAGCCAAAAGCGCTCCCGTCTGTTGCATGGCTGATCTCATTTGGGCCGCCTGCTAAGTTGGACGATGGTTCGCATCTGACATCGACTTCCAATCACTCTTACCAACCTCGATAACGGCCCCATCCATCCCCAGATTCTGCTATCGGGGAGATGGCGACGATGTCTCAACGTTCGTCCAGTTGCGAGCGGCGTTCGGTCGGTCCTGATTTTGGGGATACGCTTTTGAAGGTTAACGCTCTGCGTCACACTCAGTAGACCAGTCTGAAAGGAAACCGCTGATGAGTCTGATAGATGTGTTCCCACCGATACCAAAGGTGAAGCGGTTGCTTGTTGTCAAGCCGGAGGTGGATGGAAGTCAGCTCGATTTCTGGATCTGGATGCGGTGCCTTCAGGGGATTGTAAACCGCGACGAACCGCATCTGTACCCGATCCGCGACGCGTCTGTCATGCGCCGCAAGAAGCGCAGTTTCGAAGAGCACTGGGTGGACTACTACCACGACAATTACGGCGTCGCCGTCGAGAGGCAGGACGATGTGGACCTGGTGCTCGAACGGTTCAAGCATCTTGTCGATGGGTACGTTGTATATGACAACGAGCAGGTGATTCAGACGCAGAACCTCGGAATCACTCTGGCTGGACTGGAAGACACGATCCCCGTATCGCCCGATCAGGAAGACTGGATGACGAGGCACAGTATATCCAAACGCGACGACCTACGGGGCCGTTTTGCGAACAACTGGGATACCGCAGAGTGGGCCGTGGATAACCTCTGGCCAAGGTGCAACAGACGCATATACGCAAACTTCTGCATCCACCGCGCTCACTGGCTCAGCGCTTCAAGCGAACCGGCTGATCTCGTCGTCTACCACAGAGGGATGGCTCTCGATCTACCAACGAGCCGTCAACGTCGCCGGGTGTTGAACCTCTATCGGCGAATGCTCGACGAGGGCGAAGCGCCAGGCGTACAGCTTAACTGGCACTGCGGCTATGACCAGGAGAAGGAGTACGTAGCCGAGGCCGCCCAGAAAGGGTTCGTGACGCTTCAGACCATGTTTATGCCGAATATGACGGTACACGGTGGGGTTGGAGACCGAGACAAAGTGCATATTCAGCCGAGACCAAAACCAGAAGAGTGCGTTGGCAAGCCCGGCGGCATATATGTCAGTTTCTACAACAGCGATGGGGACGCTGCGTCAGTTGTACACGGCATGCAGTCAGGCAACTGGGTTGCGCCCGATAGAGGGAAATTCAAATTCGGTTGGGGTTTTCTGCCAATGACCGCCAAGCTGATGCCGGCGATGATGGACTACTACCACGAAACGCGCACTGAGAACGACTGTCTGTTTGGGCCATCGTCGGGGGCGGGCTATACATACTCGCGCATGTGGCCCGAACATCTTCGCAGCACCTACTACAAAGACACGCTACAGCTTCTTAGACAGACAGGGCAGAACGGGTGCAACATGGTCAACTGGTTTTTGCAGGACTGGTGGCGCGAGGCTGAGGACGATGAGGGGGTTCGGCGCGAACAGAGCGAACTGGAGGAGCTGACCGGTCTGGTGTGTGGGCTTGGTGGATCGCCCTACGCCAAAAGCTACCTGGATGGGCCGGTACCCAAAATTCACTGTGTTGACATCGCCAACGTTGGTCGCGATAACATTGCCAATGTCCTGAAATTGGCCGAAGAGTGTCCCACGCGGCCGCTGTTTGTCTTTCTGTTCGCGCAGATATCCGTCGGCATATGGGAACAGCTAGAGTCGGAAATGCCGCTTTTGGAAGAGCACCCCGAGATTGAGATTGTGAGCATGGACGAGTTTCTTCTGACGGTGCGCGACGCGACGGACCGTGGCCTGCTGGGGAGCGAACTGTATGAGACGAACGAGGCGATGGCCGAACGATGGCTAAAGCAGCCTGGTCGCCATCGCCTGCCCATCGCTGAGAAGGTCGCTGACGAGTTGGCGAGCGTCGCCCATTCCGATCCCGAAGAGAGAAGACGCCATCTTGCTGTGGCTGGCTGGACCGATCTGGTATCTCGAACACTGGAGGACGTCGCTGGAAACAAGGAAAAATTCCTAACGTATTTCTTGGGGCGTTCGCTCGCTTTCTCAGAAGATGAGGAGGCCGATGCGCTGCTCTATTCGGCGTTTACACTGGCGTGGCATGTCGTACGTGCGGCTATCGAAACGCAAGGCATATACGCGAACCACCGAACCCAATGTTTGGACGACTTTGTTCGCACCTGCGGGAACATTGCCGATGTATCGGTAATCAAGGAGCTGTTCGCTGCGTGGGATGAGTGGGAGAACGGCACACCGCCGCTCGAAACCATCGTGGGTTGGTGCGACGGACTGGCTGCTGCAACCAGGGAGCTTCACGACGCGCTGGGGCCCAACGAGTCTGAGGCGGCCTACGAAAGCTGGCCTCCGCGTTCCATTTAGCAATCGGTGCAGGTCAGGCGTTGATAGGCGGTACTGGATTTCGCGGTTGCTGGATCGCCGCGTCCGTCTCGAGGAAATCGGCGCTAATAGGCACACTAGTCGCGAAAGGCAAACGAGATGAATACCAGTATTGAACCAGGCACACAGCCTCAAGACATGGCTGCGAGCCGGGCGTGGGCCAGCCGCTTCCTCTCCAATCCCGCCGATCTGCCGATCCGATTTTCATTGGCAGGAACTGACATCACCGGCATACCGGCGCATTGGAAGCCGGTGACCAGAACACGACCCATAGATTCCAACATGGTAGAAATAGTATTTGAGGGGGTTGATCCAGATTCTGGTTTGAACGTCAGGGTAGAGTGTTTGCAGTACCGGGACTATCCCGTGGTGGAATGGGTCGCGTGGTTCACCAATACGGGAGAAGTAGACTCTCCAACTGTCAGTGACATCATGGCGATGGATGTGCACTTTGACGGTTCTTCACCTAAACTACACCACTGCAATGGCGACTTCTGCAGTGAAGAGGGGTACACCCCTCAAGAAACCCCGATTAGCAGAGGCGAATCGCTCGATTTTGCTCCGAACGGCGGCCGTCCGTGCGATGGCGCATTCCCGTACTACCGCATAGAGTTCGACGGATGCGGAATCACAATGGCCATAGGTTGGCCTGGGCAGTGGGCCGCGAAATTCGACGGGGTTGATGACGGCGTGAGAGTTCGTGTTGGGCAACAGAGGACGAACATCGCGCTTAAGCCTGGCGAAACTGTCCGGTCACCGAAAATGACGCTCCTGTTTTGGACTGGGGATACTTCAATAGCGGTTAATTTTTGGCGACGTTGGTACTCTGCTCACGTTCTTCCACGACCTGACGGTGCACCACTAAAGCCGCTCCTGGCTTGCGAAGCTCCTGATGATGGCGTGGAATTTACGGCGGCTACTGAGGAGAACCAGCTCCGGCACTTAGAGACCGCAGCGGAGCGTGGAATCCCTTTTGATGTCTGGTGGATCGACGCGGGTTGGTATTCATGCTACGACGAAAACGGCGAGCGACAGTGGCCGTTGACCGGAACATGGGAGCCTGACGCCGAGCGATTCCCCACGGGCTTGAAGCGGGTATCGGATTCTGTCGCTCAGCACGGTGCCGACCTGTTAATCTGGTTCGAGCCTGAACGGGTGAACCCTGGAACAGAGCTGAACCTGGAGCACCCTGAATGGCTGCTAGACAGAGAGGGCACCTCAAACAGGCTGCTTAATCTCGGCATTCCCCAATGCCGTCAGTGGCTGACCGATCACGTCTGCGCACTTATCAAAGACAACGGCATCAAGATCTACCGCCAAGATCACAACTTTGAACCACTCGAACACTGGCGCGAGAACGAAGTCGATGACCGCCAGGGAGTGAATGAAAACCTCCACGTTCAGGGGTATCTACAGTATTGGGACGAGTTGTTGTTGAGAAATCCTGGATTGTGGATCGACTCATGCGCCAGCGGCGGTCGTCGCAACGACCTCGAGACGTTGCGGCGCTCGGTACCGCTCCACTATACCGACTATGGCTACGGCGATCACCCGGTAAAACTGGCGTTCCACCGGACGATGTATGAGTGGATACCCTATTTCAAAGAGAGTGCGGTCTCGTGGGATATCGGCGGACACACAAGGTTCGCGCATGAGGTGGATAGCTTCTCATTTCATTGTGGGTTCGCGCCGATGCTTTCCACAGGCCTCGACATTGAGAGGGACGACTACGATTACGGACTGGCCCAGAAGATGATCGAGATATGGAGGCGGGCCTCAGAGCTACTGCTTTACGGCGACTACTATCCTCACACGCCGTTTCACCGCGATCCAAAGAGGTGGGTCGCCTGGCAGTTCGACTCGCCAGAGAGCGGATTGGGATTCATTCAGGGCATACGTCTGCCACAGTCGCCAGAGAAGTCTATCTCTCTCTTTCCAAAAAACGTCAGCGAAGGCGCAGTATACACATTTGAGAATCTTGAAACCAAAGAAACACAGGAGATTTCCGGTGAGGAGTTGACCAGCCACGGCTTTACGATCGCTCTGGAAAAACGCAGCGGAGCGATCTGGTTCTATTCCAAACAACCGGAGTAAACGATCCAAACGCGCTGCCGTCGCTGGAAAGTGTGATCGCTTTGCTTTTTGGCGTTGCGGTAGAACAGCGTGATGGCATCTGCAGTTTGCTTGCCCAACAGACTAGCGGCGGCTATATTTTTTGAACCCGCGGCTCGCGAAATTGTACAACTATATCGATCATCGGAGAATACTCAACTTGCCTGAAACATACGCGCAGACCCTGTCGAATACGCCAAAAAAAATGCTTACACGACTCTTTTTGGTGTTGGCGTGCCTGTCGATGGTTGCTCCCAGCTTTGCGGCAACCGAGCTGGTCCAGATGTGGGTCGCCGAGACCAACATGGTAATGGAAGGGGCACCGCTGGTAGTCGATCTAAATCGCGACGGTGACGCGGAGATTGTGACGGCTGCGTATCAGGCGATAATCGCGATCGACGGAAACGGCAGAGAGCTTTGGCGCTTCAACACAGATGCTCAGTATTCGACATACCCGGCGATTCTTGAACGCGCAGACGCTGCCCCGCTGCTATATGCAGGCGATAACCGGGGACAGCTCTCGTGTATTGATGGAAGTGGCGAACTGATCTGGCAGGTCAAGACCGGTTCGATTTTCTGCGCGGCACCGGCTTTGGCTGACATCGACCAGAACGGCTCGGTTGAAGTTGTTCAGGGCGATAAAAAGGGGGTGCTTCACGTTTTCGACGCACTGACCGGCGATTCCGTGTGGACCTCACGGCTCGACGGTGAGATAGCGAGTCCGGCTCTCGGTGATTTAGGCGGTGATGGTTCCATAGAGATCGTCGCGACCACAGGTGCTGGAACGGTGTCCGCCGTGGATGCTTTGGGTTCGTTGGTCTGGCGGTTTGCGATGAGAGGCACCACGCCTGACTGGGCAACATGTTCGCCTGTTATTTTTGGCGACTCGCACGGAGGTTCGCGTATTGCGGTCGCTTCTGGCGAGGAACGGTTCTACTGCCTCGACAGTGACGGAAGAGTGATGTGGGAGAGAGCGACCAGAGGGTCGATAGCATCGACTATCAGCGTTGGCGATTTTGACGACGACGGACGGGCGGACATTTTTGCTGTTACTCAACTTGGAACGCTCTACCGGTTTGATGAAGACGGACGCACGATCTGGGACATCGACACTCAGGGACGCTGCTTGGCGCCTGGTGCGATAATTGACATCGACGGAGATGAAGTATTCGAATACCTGCTCAACACCCAGCAGGGCAACATGCTCGTATTCGACCATCTGGGCGAAATAGTGTACAGCCGTCAGTTCGACAACCGCACCATCAACATGACTGCTGCGTTCGGCGACATTATTCTCAGTCGCACAGGCCTGGAGTTTGCCGTCACTGGTGGCGAATCCGGGAAGGTCTTCTGCTTTGCCACATCGGCCCCTGTAGACATTCGGGCGCAGTGGCGGACCTATCGTGGCGACAACCGGCTAACAGGGGCGTGGTTTGGGCTGTCTCGATCTGATAAGCTACGAATGGTGCCAGAATCCCTCTCGTGGGACCGACTGCTAACTGCTGAACCGGTCACTTTCCAGATTTATAACCCACAGGCGGGTGAAGGAGTACTGCGTTCAGACGCTTCGTGTTTGGCACCTGATGGCTCTCGGTATGCAGCCACGGGGCAGGCCGCAGGGCGGACCGGGCTCCTAGAGTTGCCCATAACCGTCACAGCGCCAGGCGTGTACCATTTCGAATGGTCACTTACGAACATCACCGGCGAGGTGTTGACACGAGGCTCACGAGAATTGACACTGCTCCCCTACGCGGCGGATCAGGCGCTCTCGCGTCGAGCGGTATTGGAACTGAATAACAGTGTTGGAATAGGGCAGCCAGAGGGTGGTCAAAATGAGATTATGAACGCTCTTAGGCAAGAAGCGCTCGAGATTGAGTATGAGGCTGATATTTTGGCGAACCTCCAGACCGCTGCGCCTGGAGCGAGACCAGAATTTTTGGATCAGTTGCATCAACGGACCGCTAGGCTGAACGACCGTGCAAGACGTGCGTTTCTGCTTGCCAAGATCGCAGAATCGGTACAATCTGCCGAATTGAACTCTCCCATCGCTCTATTCGAAGGGTTGATGTGGGAGAATCGCGATGTCGATTCGCAGCTTCCATCAACCATCGAGACACCTCTGCTGATTGAGCGGCGCTGCGTGGTGGGCGAGTACGAACCGGTGTCCATCAAACTGCTCAATGTCACGCTTGACACGGTAATGGTGGTGGCAGATATCGATGTTGGACAGAACGGGCCAGTGGTCGAGACTTTCGAGGTGAGAGCGGTGCCGACATTTCTAGGCGAGGTGGCCTGGGACCCGATGGCGCCGCTGAACAATCGTTCAATTGCAGTGCCTCCGCTGGCGACGCGAGAGGTTTTTGTGGACATCGACCTTGCTGCAATACCGCCTGGCAGGCACAGTGTGACTGTGTCGGTGAATGTAGGTGCGTTGAGAAGTTCGGTGGAAATCGCTCTCGATGTGTTGGCGTTCGAGATGGCGGGTTTCGGGGCGATGCAGATGTGCAACTGGGCCAAATACGAAGGCGATGCGGTGACCGACCTTCTGGCTCATGGAAACAACGTCTTCATCACCAATCTGCCTCCCGCCACGGTTGTCGAGGGCGATTCGGCGACGTTTGAGATTGATATTGACAAACTCGAACAGTTCTTGGGTCAACTGGCTGGCCACGAGGTTTTTCTGCTGATGTCAGGTATACCAGCGCTCGGTGTGGAGATGGAGAGCGGGGCGTACGTATCGCGGCTCGCAGTGTATCTCGGAAAGCTTTTTGATGTACTCGAAACGAACAGCATCACAGATGATCGTGTCGCGCTCTATCCCCACGATGAACCCGGCGGACACGGTTGGGACACGGTGAACCACTACATCGCCTTTGCGCGCCAAGGACTCAAAGCGCGACCAGGGCTCAAATTCTACGTAAACGGCGGTGGCGATCTACCGATGTTCGAAGCGCTTGGTGAAGTAGCTTCAGTGTGGAGCCCAAGTTACTATATGCTTCCAGAAGACACGCCTGAGATGAGATACCTTCGAAACAGCGGGAAGACGCTCTGGTCGTACGATTGCGGCTTCAGCTACGCCCGGCCTACTGGTGCTAACACAAAGACTATCAACGTCGCTGGGCAGTACCGTATGGCGGCACCATTCGGTTTCAGTTTTGGTGCCACCGGGATCGGATACTGGTGCTACAACCACGGTCCGTCAATGTGGGACCCAATTCGCTCGGAATATCCGCTCGTCTACGCCAACGACGACGGGACGCACACGACTTCCCGCAGATGGAAGGCGGTGCGTGAGGGTATGGAAGACGCGCGCATCCTCATAGCGTTGCGCGACAAACTGTCCGATCAGACGATTGGTGCGCTCGCTCGAACGCGCATCAGCCATCTGCTGGACGAATCGCTGCCGGTTTTTGCCAGACAGTCGCTTGAAGACGTGAGGATAGGTGCTGCTAGGTACGTACTCGACGCAACAAACAACGACGCCGCAGTCGAGTCGTTCCGATCCGAGTTGCTAGACTGTGTTGAGTCGCTTGTCAGATAGCGCCGTTGTCGAATCTCGTTCCGTCAGCCAACCGTGAAAGGTGGTATACTGCGGGCCAGAGGGCGCACCGATCCCGAAAAGTAATCGCTGGTGCTTTGGCTTGATGCCCTAGATGTTGCATTGGAATTGAGCCAAGGCTGAGAGAGCGAGTTTCAAAAAAGCGGGTGACGATAGCACAGCCCCTCTTAGATGTTTGGTGTCATTGTGTGCCGATTGAGTCGCGGTGCTGGCGACATTTCGTGTGACGCATATTCACTGACTATTTTAGGCTCTTTTCACACTCTTGCAGCACAAAGAGCAACACCCCCGAAACTTCCCTGAGAAGTACGGCAACGATTTCGCCGGAGTCGGTATATCCCCATCGCCTGACGACCGTCCTCGAAGCGGAGTCGATGAATGGAGTGCTGTATGGGACGACATCGGCGAAATGGCGCTTGGCGAAGTGAAAGATTTCCCCCTGAAACGTTGGGAAGATTTCGACAGGCTGAACATCCCAAACCACATGGACCCCAAAAGGTGGCGCAACCTTGAGGGTGCCCGCGAACGAGCGGGAGACAGGTTTCTGTTCGCCAATGGCATTTCGATCTATGAGCGCGTCCATTTCATACGGAGTCTTGAGAACACCTGGACCGACATCTACGAAGCGCCTGAAAGGCTGTGTGAGCTTATCGAACTGCTCTCTCTACGTTTCGCAAGCCGCATAGCCTTCCACTGCCCTGTGGACATTCAGCAGACCATGGTGTACGGCAGCTTCGACCAGATCCGGGAGTACTGTCGGGAGCTGGTTGGGCTGGCGGGCCTCTGGATTAAGAGAGTTGATCTGCATCGAATATAGTGGACGGGAACTGCACCGTCTGTAGGCGATTTTGATTGATTAGGAGGGTATCTATGAACGGACCGTTAACAGGAGTAAAAGTGCTCGATCTGACCCGGTTTATCGCCGGGCCACACTGCGGTATGATTTTAGGCGACCTTGGCGCGGATGTGGTAAAGATCGAAAAACCAGGCGTGGGAGAAGAGACGCGTGTGCTGCCTCCGCATGTCGGAGGTGAGAGCCTGTTTACTATGATTTTCAATCGTAATAAGCAAGGCATGACACTCGATTTCCGCAATCCACGCGGTCAAGAAATACTTAGAGACTTAGCAGTCGGCGCAGACGTGATACTGGAGAATTTCAGGCCAGGCGTCATGGAGAAGATGGGGTGTGGGTGGCAGACGCTCCACGAGATCAATCCAAGATTGATAATGGTCCGAATTTCTGGATTCGGGCAGGATGGCCCCTATGCGCAGCGCCCCTGTTTTGACATTATAGCCCAGTCGATGAGCGGTTTGGCGGACCTGACCGGTCAGGCAGACGGTCCTCCGACGATGATTGGCACCTTCGCAGTGGACTACACAGCAGGTCTGTACGCTGTAATCGGCACACAGGCGGCGCTGCGGGCGAGGGACGGTACCGGGCGAGGCCAACTCGTTGATATCTCGCTGCTGGACAGCGCTATCTCGCTGCTGTTAACCGCAATACCCGAACAGTCGCTTTTGGGAAACACGCGGACCCGCGCCGGCAACCGGGACAAATATATGGCGCCTTCCAATGTGTTCCAAACAGGCGACGACAGGTGGGTGTTTATTGTTGCAGGCAGTGACAACCACTTTTCGCGGTTTGTCGAAGAGGCAAATCTAACCCATGTTCTGGATGACCCCGATCTCGCCACCGGTAAGGCGCGAAAGAATAACATCTCCAAAGCCGAAGCGGTGGTCGCCGACTGGGTTCGCCAACGGACCGCAGCCCATGTTGTGGATGCGATGGAACACGCTGGGGTACCGTGCGCCAAGATCGCAACGATTGATGAGGTTGTTGACAATCCACAGCTTAGACACCGTGGTCAGATTGTCGAGGTCGAACACCCCAACGCCGGTACTGTTCCGATGCAGGGCATGGTAGTTAAGCTATCTGACACCCCTGGTGAGATCAGACTACCGCCGCCGTCGATCAGCGAACACACAGAACAGATTCTAAACGAGTGGCTCGGAATGAATGACAGCGACGTCGCTCAACTTAGGGACGATGGGGTCGTCTAAAATAGAGGGTGATGAATTGATCTGTTGCCCTGTTCTAGGCACTGCTTGCAGGCGGTCTGGTGAGCTGATCGGACACCTGGCGTGTTTCGGAAAAGAGAGGCAAAAGTGTCTCGTGAAGCCGTGACTAACGCTCGACGGCGCGACTGTGTGCGACGTCTCTTGGAGTCAAATCGTTGGCCTATCGCAGAAGGTGGTCCGGTGAATCGCGCTCTACCCAATCGACCAACGGAGTACGCCCATGTGATACCGCTGGTGGGCATCGGCTCCACTTGTGTAGTAGGCCGTGATTATGGTGCCGTCATCAGCCTGTACGCTGGCGGGATAGCCCAGATCAGTGGTTTGCGGAAGATCGACCAAAACCTGGGTGCCCTTCCATGAGGTTCCACCGTCATCACTTTCACGTACCGCAACAGCGTGGAGGCCTCTATTCCTGATCCCAAACGACAGAAGAAGACGTCCATCGGACAGCACGGTAAGGTGTCCTGGATGCTGGCCTGGAAGCGAGAACGGTCCCCGGTTCTCCCATGTTGCACCGTGATCTTGCGAGCGGTACAGCTCTATATGACCGTCTCCGTTGGTCCGCACCGCTGCTAGTAGCGTACTGTCGGGTAGCGTCACCGGCGCGGTTTCGTTGGAGTCGGTGGCGGCAATTATGCCCCTCTGGGCCCAGTTTCGCCCGTCGTCGGTACTGACGTAGAACAGGGAGCAGACCTGATTCGGCGGCGCCCATCCGTAGACGCTGACCCCCAGGTTCCCATCGCCCAACTGAATCACATCGCCAAAAGGTATGATGGTCTCAGGGCCGTCAGTCGGCAGAGCGATGGACTCATCATGCGTCCAGTTCGCCCCATCGGCGTCGGAACGACACACCCACATCGGGAGAACCTGTCCGTCGTGCGGGCTTGAGTAGTCTCCGACGACATTGCGTTTTGTCCATCCAGATGCCAACACCACAAGCGAGCCGTCGCGCGCCAAACCGGCGGCGACGTTCATCCGGTTGGTGGTCGATTCATGCTCAGCAGCGACCCCGGCCAGCTTCCAGAACTTGCCGTCATCGTCACTGCGCCAGCACTCTACGTCGCCTTCCCAACCGCCATGCGTCGGCTGGTTGAATATCGCCGCGAATATCTTTCCGTCATCCGCACGCGACAGGTTCGGCCACGCGCAGACATTGTCAATCGCTACATATCGTTCCATCTGTCGTCATCTCCTTCAATTTGAGTTGAAAGCTTGGCCCGGTTAGGCACCTCGGAAGAATCGCACGGCCATCGATTCCGGGCAAGTGGAAAGGTGTGGTCATCCCGTCACCACCAACTTCTCGCCGGTGGGAACGGTGAGTCCGGCGGCGAATTTGAAGGTGAGGGAGGTGTCGGTGGCGTCGGTGGCGCAGCGGACGGTTTTGTCGGCGCAGGTTACTTCGACATTGTCGAAGCGTTGGGAGAGACGGTCCAGGGTTAGCTGCTTGAGGTAGAGGGTGCCGTTGGCGACTGATATGGTGGCTTCGAGCGAGTCCTGGCCCAGTTTCTGCGCAAAACTGCCCCACGCTTCTGAGGCGACCCACGGCGCACGGAAGTTGTCGGGATTGAGGCGCGGTCCGAATGAGATTGTGCCTTTTGAGGTGTCGAGGCGGTAGCCTGCCGCCGCTTCGAGCACAGACCAGCTTGCCATCGCTCGTGCGTAGTGATCGCCGCATTCGACCTCGTTCCACGGGTTGCGGCGGGCACCGTCGTACCGCTCGCGAAGTCCATCGACGATTCGTACCGCCAGATCATCCATCCCCTCCCAGAGCATGTGTGCGGCGACCTGATATTCGACGCCTGTCCATATCTCATCGGAGTAGATTATCGGCGTCTCAGGGCGACCGCCGTGGGGCCAGGTGCAGTTTAGAAGTCCTTGATCCCAGTCATCCGCGTAGATGCGGGGTTGCTGTACATGCCCCTCAAAATCGGTACGCCAGTTGTAGTCGAATACCGACCTCAGTGCGGTGCGAACATGCTCTTGAGGCAGGATGTAGCCCAGGTCGAGGATGTGTGCCCACCACTGCCCCAGAAGCTGATCGGACAGACAGCCTATGCCGTACTGATGTTCGTATACAGTCTCCTCATCGTAGGTCTGAATGTAGTACTCGCCGTTAAATAGCTCCTCATCCAGTTTTACAGTTCCGGTGTCAAAGCGTCGGCGGCACTCCTCTGCCACATCTGGATCATCAAGCAGCAGCGCCATCTCCTCCATCGCTCGCAGCGCCGCTAAGTATAGACCACTGGTAAAGCTGTTGTGGCCGTGAAGGTCGATGTCGTAGGTGTTGTGCTGGTTGCCGTCCATGATGCCGTCGCCGTCTTGATCCCATCGCTGCCAGATGAACTCCATCGCCTGCTTGAGTGGTGCCCAGTGCTCTCCTAACCACTCGTGGTCGCCGGACGCACGAAACTCTCGGTACGACTTGAGGATAGTGCCAGCCTGTCCGTCGGCGGCCTCCATGTCTTTGCGCGGGAGGTAGACTGGCAGCGGAGTGCGGAATATCACTTTGCCCTCGGAGTCAAGCTGCACGCCGAGATCAGTGGCGCGCATTGTCCGCTCAAGGTCGGGGAAAAGCCTCGCCAACACCTGTTCGTAGTTCCACACATGAGTGCAGTTCATGGGGCAGCAGCCGCCGAACGTCGTTCCGTGGGAGGTGCTGGCTCCGTGGCAACCTTCGAACCCGTGGACGACACCGTCTTCGGTCCAGAGCACTGTGGGGCTGCGGATAATGGAAGTCTGAGAGACGGCGGCGTCGATGAGACGATGGGGAAGTGTGGTGTCGTAAGCCGTTTGGCGAAACATCTCGGTCTGACGGATCAGCCGCTCGATATTGCCGCCCATGTACTCTGCCAAATGCAGTGCGCTGGAGAACCAGTTAGAGTACTGGTGCCCCAGGTGGAACCTGCTCTTTTCGTCATCAATACCGAACCATTTCTGGTCCCAGTTGACGTAATGGTTGGGGAAATGCCATGTGATTAGGAATGTCAACTCTTTGGTTTCTTTCGCCTGTAGCCAAAATGGTGCCGCCAGCGCGCCGTTCCAGGTTTGACCGCCAGGGCTTGGGGTTGAGTCAGTGAGGTTGTCCAGATGTCCATCGCTGGAAAAGTCCGCCCAGAACCGATCGACGTCATCCCACTGGGTAAGGTATGTGGCGTCGTTCTCTAATACCGCAACGCACATCGAACCGAAACCAGGAGCGTCTTCATCGAGGCGACTGGATGTCATGTGGACTGCGGTCATCTCCTCAACCTGCACCAAGTGATTCGAGTTTCCTCCATATTTGCCGCACCCAACGCCGACTATCGGGGCCAACCCATCCCACCCTACAATGTTTTGCAGCGTTGCGGCGAGTGTGACCTCCACCGGGCCGTCAGTGGGATTTTCCACACCAAAAGTGCATACGATACCAGGTAGGCCGCTGTCTTTGCTGTTTAGCGGTTCGAACGGGCTAAACGCCCTCATTCTTACTGAGACCGGGATCGACGGGTCGTCGTAGATGATCTCTGCCACCGGATATTCGCCGACAAACTGCGTGGATTCTACTCCAGGCAGTTTGTTGAGAAGCTCCCTCGCGCCCTCTGGAATAAGGTGGTCGCTGACCGATTTGACAGGCTCATAGCTGGAATCATCGTAGAGCGCGTCGCTCATCAATACTCGGTTCACACGATGATGGCCAGTGCGGTCTCTTACAGAAATGGCAAAAAAACTGTGGGGGACATAGGCGTTGTGGTTGGCCTGATTTACTATCTGCCACTGCCTCCAACCGCCATCCCCGCACAGCGCTATCTGTCCCGCGCCAATACCGCCTAATGGCATGGCAAGACATCTCTGCGCCGCACCCGCGTATAGGCTTCCCCCGGTGTTTGAGCCGTGTTCGTCCGGCTTAACCGTGGCGTCGTCTACGGTTTCTGACATAGCGTTCCTCCAAGAATGGCGTTTTTGATTTCACAGAGTAGGTACTGACCGATTCATCCCGTTTCAAAGCGACGACAACAGGATTATGACGGTGTTTCTGGAGTACAGCGATGAGATAGTCACTGTCAACGATATGCTCCACACCAAGACGGCTGACGGCTGGCAGTTTGAGGTTGGCTCCTACAACAAACTCAGACTGAGCGCCGACGGACTAGTCGCGACTCTCAAAGTTGCCGATCTATTAATAGAGACCGTTCAGCAAGAAAGCGGATTCGTGGTCATCGCCGCTCACAAACCTGCATGATCGCCTCTACTCCACATCGAATCTGAGCAGCCTATCTGGGTCGTCTGCTGACATGTAGAGCTGCCAGTTCGCTCCCCAGTTTTCCAGTTTTACAAGAACACTGTTCGGTCCTTCATTCAGGTGGACGTTCAGCTCCTCCTGATGCGGCGTGGCGCCACGACCGATGTGTTTGGAGAACACAACCTCACCATTGAGCCATATTTTTGCGCCGTCGTTGGTGCCCACACTGAGCTTCACGTCCATATCGCTAGGCGCAACAATCCGGCAATGCGCGTAGCAGATGGTGTTCTCGGTTGTTGCGTAAGCACCGAGAAAATCGGTCAGGCCAGACAGGTCGGCGTCGATCGCCTTCCAAGACGCCGGACCATCCATGGTCTCAAACCTCGAAGCACTGTCGTAGCCCAGTTCCGGCGGATATTCCCTGTCGAATCTTAGTCTTCCGTTAAGGCTGTCTGCCGCCCCCGCGGAGTTTGTGGTGATGCGAACGGAACAGCTCTGTGCGACCATCCAGTGCGTAGTATCTGAACAGCAGAGCCACAAAGTTATGCATCCCAGGCGGAAGGTGGTTGTAGAGAGGCCACTGAAGACTGGTGACCGTCTTCCCGGCGTCACTGGTCGCCAGATCGAAAAGCATCTTGTCGATTGATGCGGAGAACTCCTTCGGCGAGACATTCGCTGTATCGGGTTTGGGAAGCGTCACAACCCCGTCAGTAGACCTAGTCCCATCGTCAACAATCCAGGCGCGGCCCGTGGCCTCCCACGTCTCCTTTAGATCGTGCGAGTCGGCGGCGGCGTCGGTTATCAGGGTATTGAGATGGTGCATGAGCATCTGGTGCATCATCATCCAGGCGTTGTCGGTGGTGTCGCCTGGCACCCTCATCGCCAACTCAGGTACCGCGCACACCGACAGCGAATCTATTTTGACCGCTCCTTGGACGTTCACCTCAACTGAATGGGAGCCTGCCGATAGGTGCGCAAAACAGTCGGTGATATTTGGACCCAAACTCACCTTGCGTATCACCTCTTTGCCGCCTATGGAAAGCGCTACAAAATCCTCGCCAGTCGCATCGGCTACCAGGGTCAGAAATACCCAGCCGTCGCGAGGGTTTTCGAACTCCAGAGCTGGCTGGCCAGAACCTGAGATGTTTTCGAAGTGGGCCAACTCGGTGACAAGATTGTTAAGCTTTGTTATCCCACGGGCTGAACCGGTCCCTGAACAGCCGAACGCCATCATCGCCAGGGCGACAGACGCTCCAGCTCGTAGTCGCCATTTCCAAGTCATTTTTTCTCTTTTCTTAAAGGGGAAGAGGTCTGAATCTTATAGGTACACTGTGAAAAAACGTACCGACGCCCAACTGTCCGCCACAAGGCGAGCGAATCATCTGTCCTGCGCGGTGACTCCCCAGACCGGGTGTTCTATATTCGGGCTATTCTTCATCCATTCACTGACAACCGGAGGCCGGCCGATGAGTGTAGACCGTGGAAATTCGCTGAGCGATTTGGCGCAATTACAAGAACTACAAAGCAGCGCGTGTATCGAGTTGGGATCAGACCGGGCGCAAGGGCGACAGAGTCCAGATCGAACCAAACTCCACAAAAACCATTGCGGAGATTTTTGGGCCAGGAGTCATCTCGCACATCTGGATCACTATCTCGTGCGAGGACACTGACTACTTAAGGAAGCTGCTTATAAGGGGATATTGGGACGGCGAGGACGAATCTTCCATAGATACCCCAGTGGAGGACTTTTTGGCGTCGGTCACGGTTGGGTGACGTCATACCAGTGTGCGCCGTTCAACACGTCTGCCCACGAGACGAAATATGGCGGCAACGCAGCGATGAACTGCTGGTTTGCGATGCCTTTCCAAAAGTCCGCCCGTTTTGAGGTGGTCAACGACTGTGACGTGCCCGTTCGCACATTCTATTTCTACATCGATTATCAAGCGCACCCATCGCTGGATGAGTCCCCACATTTTCACGCCAAATGGAAACGTGACAACCCATGCGACGGTTGAACTGGGGAAGGCTCGGTCTGGGCGAGTGCAGAGTGGCAGGAGAGGATGTCGGGTGATGAGGGCGTCAACATTGGAGGCGAGGAGAACTACGTTATTCTCGACGCTGCGGGCCGGGGCCACTATGTCGGGTGTAACTTGAGCGTAGATAACCTCTACTGGGGTTGGTGAGGTGAGGGTGATGCATCATGATTTTCGTCGATGGTGAAAGTTGGCCACCATCGCTCCACGGGACAGGCAGCGAGGACTACTTCTCCCATGCGTGGGGGATGCAGCAAAACGCGCATATGTACAACGGTATGTCGCTCAGCACTGATGACGATTTCAACAATCGTGGCAAAGTGACAGTCTACCGATATCACATTGAAGACCCGGTACCGTTTACCGAGTCGGTCCAGGTGACAATCGAACACGGCCACGCCAACAACCGCAGCGACGACCTCTGTTCAGTGGCCTACTGGTACCAGTTCCGAACCCCACAAAGGTTTCGCACCGATGCCTGATGTCGCAGGACGTCTGCCGAATAGAGGTCCCTGACGAATACTGGCTAGGGCTACTGTCCAGAGTAGCCCATATCATCCCAAATGACACGGGCGTTGGCGAGAGCCCCATCGTTCGGAGTCACCGGCCCTGTCACGCTGGGCCACGGTCCTTGATCGATTCGACGCTCAGGGTCTGGGGTCCAGTGATCGTCAGCGTATTGGGCGCGAACTTCTGGCGACCGGAAGTCCGGCACCGAGATGGTGTTCGAGTTATCGAGCGCTGAGCGGTAGGCTTGAATGCCCACAATCGACATCGCCACACCGCGATAGACGTCGAGATAGGGTTGCTCACCGGTTCTGATCGCTTGTGCGAAGTGATAGATAGTAAAAAAATCGCCGCCACCATGACCTGCTTTGGCGGCCTTTTCGTGCTCCGCAGGAAACTGGGGCAGATAGACCCTCTCGTCCAGTTCGCCATCGTCCGACCAAAACGATTCGCGCCTTAGTCGGAGCATCTCTGGACCACCATGCCTCATGTTCTCCATCAAGCCTGTTGAACCATGAATGCGCACAAAATTGCCGTGCCCCGAAAGGCCCACCTGTAGAAGTTTGACAACGGCCCCGCTGTCCATTTTGATGGCGATCATCGATGCCGGATCGTTCTGACGGACAGTTCTCTTGGAGAGGTCGCCATCGCCAACCTCACGCGAGATCACAAACCCGTTTACCGACGTCGGGAGGGTGTCCGTTATATACATCACCGGGGACAGAGAGTGGGTGCAGTAGTAGGTCGCTGGTATCCAGTTGCGCCAGTGATTGAGGCCAGGCGACAGCCGATTGATGGTTTCAACCGACGACGGGTGGACATACTCCCCCTCCCCATACTGAAACTCGCCCACCAGACCTGACTGATACAGACGCCGCATCTCCTGGTTGACCCGCATGTAGGCGTAGTTCTCAGCAAACAGGTAGATCTTGCCGCTTGCTTCCACCGCTTCAACAAGCTCTACTCCCTCAGCGAGGGTCGAACAGGCAGCGGTTTCGGACATCACATGGCGACCAGAATTGAGGGTTTTTATAGCTAGAGGGGCGTGTTGGTGGAAATAGTTGGCCAGCACCACCGCGTCCATCTCGTGACTGAGGAACTTCTCGAAGTCGGTGTAGATCGCAACGCCGAGTTTTTCGCCTACGACTTCCAGACGCTCTTCCCACGTGTCACAAAGCGCCACCAGCTCCATCCCTGGGTGAGCGTTGGCGCTTGCTGCGAACGATTCGCCTCGCCAAACCCCCACGACTCCAACTCTGATAGTGTCAGCCACGGCCCGCTCCTTCTTTCTTTCTGGGGTGTGTATGGCAAAAAAACAGTGTGGGAAACACCAAAGATACATGCGCGGATCGTGAAGAACACACGACTTCCCCACACGGTTGCCACCTAAGGTGCGCTGCCACGGACGTTGTCGAAGATGTGGCGTCGCTCGTTGGTGCCGAATAAACTTGGTTGCATTTGTAGGTGCGATTGCGTATCATACACCCTGCTTTAACAACCTGAGACTTGCGCTGGTCCGGCTCCCAGCCAACCCTTCAGCCCCATTACACCAAGCGGACGACAAGCCTCTAAATGATGAGACGAAACTCCCTGCGTACAGCAGCGCGATCTTTAGCTCCCGTCCTGCTGCTGGCCCTTTTTGCAGGCGCTGCAGTCGCCGACACTGCTTTGGAGCAGGGGCAGCGCGCTCTGCGTCTGGCTGCCAGAATCGATTCGTCGCGCTTCGTCGAGCGCATCCGCTCGCTTTCGACCTCCTATCCCAGTCGAATGATCGGATCCGATGGCGATTCTGCGGCGGCCATGTATGTGGCGAACGCGTTTCGCTCGATAGGCTTGAAAAGTGTTCAGATACAAGAGTTTGAAACGGTAGTAGCCAAAGACTTTCTTAGCCGTATTATTATCCCCAGCAGCGGCGACACGATTAACCTGCACGCATTTCCTCCAAACTTCGCCAGAACAAACACTGTCCTGCCAGGAGGAATTGCGGGCAAACTGGTCTACGGCGGGCAGGCGCGCCCAGCCAATCTAAACGGCCAGGATATTGAGAACAGTATTGTTCTCATGGAGATGAACACCGGGCGGCGGTGGACGACGATCGCGACTTTGGGTGCACAGGCTGCTCTGTTTATCGAACCGGCTGACCCCTACGAGCGAGAGCTATTCAAAGGGTTCGCCACGTCGGTCAATTTCCCCAGATTCTGGATTGAGCGAGACGGTGGCCGACGCTTAAAAGAGCACCTCGCTGAAAACCCTGGCACACAGGTTGTCGTTGAAGCCTATCAGCCTTGGCAGACAGCGAAGGGACGCAATGTCATTGGCTATCTGAATGGCTCGGACCCAGTCTTGTTGCAAGAGACGGTTATTATAACCGCTGGGATTGATGGCTATTCGACTATTTCCACTCTCGCCCCGGCAGCAGAACAGGCAGGTGGGATCGCGGCACTACTGGAGTTGGCGGAGATTTTTTCTAAATCGCCTCCAGCTAGATCGGTGATGTTTGTCGGACTCGACGGGGGGGGGGCGAACACAGGACTGGTAGGCGCTCGAACCCTGGTTCAAGCGTTGAAACAGAACTATCCAGGAACGCTTGCGCTGTTTATCCAACAGTTCCGCGAAGACGTCCGTCTGATCGGCGACAGGAAACTTGCTGCGAAGTTTCCTGAATATCGCGAGGCGACTGACGCTCTGGAAACAGCGCTTGAGGATATTGTCGATGGGTCTCAGTCAGACGCGGTGGATGATTGGCGGGCGCTGGTGTTGGCCCGCACGGCTTACGTCACTGAATCCAAAGCCACCTTAGAGCGTCAAGGCGAAGAGCTTGAGCAGGCAAGATCGATCTATGGGCAGGCGGTCGCCCGCGCAGCCAGGATCTTTATTTCGAGCTTCAGGACTGTCACCGACGAGCTGGCACCGTTGATCGAGAGGTTTGACGATCTCCACCAGCAGTATCTAGTTCTGCTGCATCGCGACGTTAGCCAGCTCCAACCGATCGTGGACGCCGACGCCGACAAAATTCGCACGGATGTGCGTGGGCGACTAGCAGCAGCAAGGCTTTCGGACGTCAAGCGAGCGCTCAAGACGCTGGAGGCCATCGGCGGTGACGACTACCGCAGACGCCTGAAGAACACTCTGGATGGTTTTGAGCTAGTAGAGCCTCTACTGCCAAAGCAGATCGCGCTGATGGCCCACCTCAAACTTAAGAGCCACCAGGACGGGATTGGCGTCTTCTACAAGGGCTTTTTCTTCAATCAGATACCAGACCTGGAGCTCAAGCGAGCGTTTGGCGACATTGGCAAGCGGTTTACGAGTTACGCTGCTAACGCGGTCATAAACAGCAATCTAGAGCGGCTTTGGGCGCTATCCGACTCAAAAATAAGGGGTGGGATCAGCCAAGAGCGCGAAGCATTGATAAGACGCAAGGCCGACTACGAACAACTCGTCGGGATTGAGAATACCGAGACGACACAGACTTACGTCTGGTATCACAGCGCCTTCAACGCCGTTACATGGCCGCTCGCGCTGATCCTGCTGCTGGTGTCTGGTTGGTTTGTCAGGCGTGTGTTGAAGGATGGCGGACAGCTATCGCCGCGCCTCATCGTAGGACTCGCACTGGGCCTGCTGCTGGTTGTGTTGAAGATTGCTGGATGGAGGTGGCACGGCACAGCGACAGTTGACCTCGCCATCGACACGCTGATCGAAAACTACTCGGAGCTGTTGCTCGATGCCGATGAGCTGCCCAGAGACAACAAGAGCAAGATCAGGCTCATCAAAGAAAAAGGTGCCTCCTATCTCGACATAGTTCAGACGCCAACCTATTTCGCCGATAACATTCGCCACGCGATCTCAAAGACGGTCACGGTGGTGACGGACGAGATCACCGCTGCCGATGCTGAGTTGGCTCGGATAAACGAGCAGCTTGAGCTTCGCGATACCCCGGTGGCCGCGCTGTCGGATTCGCAGCTAATTAGACTACAACGGCTTATCGTCAAGCTCGAAGTAGGCGAACCGGAGCGGTTTATAGACGGAGTAGCTGGGACGAAAGGCAAGGCCTGGTCTCACTATCTGCCTAGTGGCGCCGCGTTTCCGAGCGAAGTGGGTACGATGGGCGGCATTCCCAGCATCGCTCTTGCAACGACAGACGACGCCACTACACTAATCGGCTCACCGTTTGATCGGTTTGAAGCGCTGGAACTGGGCAACCTCCTGACCCAGACCCGCACACTGATTGCGGTTCTATCCCAAGGTCTCAACGATCCCTCCCTGCCCGACGATTTCGTTCTAGGCAACTATCTGGCGGAGATATGGGGCCAGACACTGGTTGAAGACAGAACAGGCGGAACGCTGGCGGGAGTACCGGTGGACAGCGTTCTGATTATCGTCGACCGTGGTATGAGGCGGCAGGTGACCATGAGCGACAAGCGTGGACAGTTTCATCTCTACGGGATGGGACTCGACGGCCGCACGAGTACCAGGAACGCATCTGATTACTGGATACACACCTACAAACTATCGCCTGATTCCGGGCACATCCGCTTTGCGCTGGATGTGGGATCGGAGCTGTACAGCTTTGAGCCTACAGTGGCGCAGCGCGCCCAGAACATGTCGTTCGTGATCTTCCCGTGCGCCTCCATAAGCGTTACCGATCTCATAGACCACCGATACTTTGCGTTTCTGCCTAAAGGCGATGTCTACGACGCGCGCACCAACGGTCTGCCTAGGAACTACAGCGTACACATGGCTGTGGCCAGCAGCATGTCGTTCTTCGCCAATGCGGGCCTCAGGGTCAAGTTCAAATTTGCGCAGGGGCTGTTGGGCACTCGGATGGCGCTGACCGGCGTGCCTGACATAATAAACGAACCCAAGGACCGCGAGGGGATAGGGTTCCCCGTACAGGCTGAAACGCTCATAACCCACAGCGCTGCCAGGGCGGCGTGGGACATGTGGCAACTCGATGAAGGCAGGCTCCTGTCGCTTATCAAGCACGGCATTGTCGACGATGACACCAGAGCTATTCATGACAGCGCCAAGGTTCATCTGGACAAAGCGTTCGCCCACCTGGACGACCTTACATACGACGGCTACCTGACTGAGGCCCGCACCGCGCTCGCGCTGGAGTCCAGCGTTTTGCCGCAGGTCCTCTCCACAGCAAGCGGCACCCTAAAGGGCGTTCTGTTCTATATGTCGCTGCTCCTGCCGTTCGCGTTTTTTGCTGAGCGGCTGTTCATAGGTTCGGTAGATGTAAGACGGCAGGCGTTGGGCTTTTTCGGCCTGTTTATACTCATGTTTCTGCTTATCCAGGCGATTCATCCCGCTTTTGATATCGTGTCGGCACCTCCGATGGTTTTGGTGGCGTTCACCGTGTTTGCGTTGAGCCTTTTTGTCGGCGGGATCATTATCAGCAAGTTCTCGGCACAGATGAAGGACATAAGACGAAGCCAGGGCGTAATCCAGACTGATATCGGTCGTCTGTCGGCGATGATTACCGCGTTCCTGCTAGGCGTCTCCAACCTGCGCAAGAGGAAGATGCGGACTGCGCTTACGTGCGGCACTTTGGTGCTCCTGACTTTCACAGTCCTATCTTTCACTTCTGTAAGCGAATATCTACGCGTCAACCGCATCCAGCTCACAGAAGAAAAAGCGACATACCCCGGAATCCTCATCAGAGATCGCTATTGGGTAGGTTGGCCCAGGGATATGCTGGAGGCGATTCAGAATGAGCTGGGGAACGAACAGATCGTCGCCGGACGTGCTTGGCGAGAGGCGTTCGTTTTTGGTGCTGATTTCTTCTTCCAGTTGGAAGGCCCCACCGGTGAGGAGGCCACCGTCAGCGGTATGGTGGGAATGGAGCCATATGAAAAAGAAGTCACCAACATAGACAGAGCGTTGGTGGCAGGTCGATGGTTCAATGAGGAGGACCGCAGAGCGATTGTTCTGCCACAGTCGTTGGCGGCGACCATGAGCGTTTCAGAGCAGGATGTGGAAGCAGCGGACCCCCCACCGGTCGTACGGTTCCAGGGCACCGAATACTTTGTGGTGGGTGTACTTGGTGATGAGGCGATTCGAGCGATTCTCGATCTTGATGGCGAAGAGCTTACGTCGGTCAACTGGCAGGTCGCTGACCAGACTCGCAAAACCAGCCGTCAGATGGGTGCGTCAGATGCTGGAGCTGCACAGCCTGGGCAGCGGGACTCCTATGTCCATTTGGCTCCAGGCCGCTGCGTATTCCTGCCGCTGAATCAGGTTCGTGGCAACGTGGTGAGCATCGCGATCCGTGTGAAGGATCAGTCAGAAGCGATCCCGCTCATTGAGCGGCTGATCCCCAAATGGGCGATGGAAGTGTTTGTCGGAAACGACGAAGGGACATTCCTCTATTCGGCTGTTGGGTTGACAAGCCTGGGTGGGCTTGGCGACGTGATGATCCCGGTAGTTATAGCTGCTCTTATCATCCTAAACACTATGCTCGGTGCGGTTTTTGAGCGCACGCGGGAGATCGGGATATTTAGCGCGGTTGGGTTGGCGCCTTCGCACATCGCCATGCTGTTTATGGCCGAAGCGTGTGTCTACGCGGTTCTCGGGGCCATCAGCGGATACATGATCGGCCAGCTTGTCGGCAAGACGATTGCTGATTTGGGAATAATGGGCGGAGTCACACTAAACTATTCGTCACTATCAGCCGTAGCTTCTACAACGATAGTGATGGCGACAGTGCTACTTTCGACTATATATCCGGCCAAACGGGCATCAGAAATCGCGGTTCCGGACATCGCCAGGACATGGAAACTACCGCCAGCCGATGGTGACGAATGGTATTTTGCGCTCCCGTTCACTCTGATGGACGATGAGTTGGAGGGTCTCAACTCATTCATCGCCTCATATTTCGAGGCGCACCACGAAGAGTCGTCGAGCGATTTCTATATCGACGAGATAGATTTCTGGGCGGATGAAGGCCGGTTTATGTTGGAGACGATGGTGTGGCTCGCACCCTACGATTTGGGAGTGAGCGAGCTGGTCACTATCATCACCAGCCCTGTGCCAAACGAGGATGGGCTTTTCGCCATGAGCCTCTTGGTGACACGGGTATCAGGCGATGTGCCGTCGTGGAACCGGGTCAATAGGCGGTTTGTGAATTTCCTGCGTAAGCAACTGCTCATCTGGCGGACGCTATCTATGGACGAGCGGATGACATTCGCAGAAAAAGGGCGTCGGACATTCAGGGCGGATGGCGATGTTCTGGCTGACGGCGCAACTACAGAAACCGAATCGGCACATGCTTAGGCGGTGTGGTTGGTCATAACGATATGACGTACACTCATTTGATGATGCGGGGTTGGCTCCAGTAAGCCACCTACGCCCAAGAACGACTGATTTATGTCTGAAACACCATCTGACTCTCGCGCGGACGAAAACGATCCTCAGGATATTCAGTCGTCCGAGACTGGCGATCCCCAGCTCTCATGGTGGCAGAAGCTGAGGGGTGACGAGGACGTCGAAAAAGACACTCGCACCGAGTCGGAGATTCTCGAAGAGGAACGCCAAAGGTACGGCATGGATGCCGAACTGGAGGCTGAGCCCTACCTGAGCGGCCTGACTCTGCGAACGCTGGTCGGCGCACTGTTCGTTGCGGTCGTGATGATGCCAGCGTCAATCTATCTGTCGCTGGTGGTTGGTGAGGGTCTGGGGAGCGCGGCCCAGTGGGTCTCAATCATACTTTTCGCCGAGTTGGCTCGCAGGTCGTTTGCGCCGCTAAAACGGCAAGAGATATACATCCTGTTCATGCTGGCCACCAGTCTGGTGGGCGGCGGACCGTTTTTCGGAATAATTCGCACCGTCTACCTCCAGTACTCCCAGGAAGCTGCGGCGCTTGGTGTCGCGGAACGGCTCACCACTGAAAACATCTGGTGGGCTGTACCGCCCTACGGCTCTGAAGCGGTGATGCAGCGGACGTTTTGGCACTCTGATTTCTTTCCCATACTTGGGATGATGGTCATCGGTGCCGTCTTAGGCCGCTTTCAGACGCTGTCGGCCCACTATTTCCTGTTCCGCATCACCTCAGATATGGAGCGGCTGCCGTTCCCGATGGCTCCCATCGCAGCACAGGGGGTGACAGCGCTTGCTGAGGGACCTGAAGGAGAGTCTTGGCGATGGCGGATGTTCAGTACGGGTGCCATGGCGGGGATGCTGTTTGGGGCTGTATATGTGGGGGTTCCCACCGTCACCGGTCAGGTATTCGGAAAAGCGCTTGAGATAATCCCTATCCCGTGGATCGATTTCACGCGAGAGATCGGCAACATACTCCCAGGTGCCATGCTCGGCATCACCACCGACATCGACGGATTCATCTGGGGCATGGTGATGCCGTTCCCCATCGTCTGCGGGCAGTTTATCACGACGATGATAACCGCGATCATCTTGCCACCGTTTTTCGTTGACTGGGGGATATTTACCGGATGGCGTCCAGGTTTGGGCGTGATTCAGACGAGCGTGCTTCACAGTCTGGACCTCTGGCTCAGCGTCGGCTTAGGGGTGGGTCTTCCAATAATGGTGCTTGGGTTCTGGCAGGGCGGCAAAGCTCTGTTTAAACCAGGATCGGCAAGGGGTTCGTTGGACCCCCCTGAGGGCCGAGGCGACGTCCAGCTTTGGATACCGTTCTCCATCTGGGTGGCGACATCCGCTGGCTTCGTTGCTATTAGCCACTGGCTCGTTCCTGATTTCCCGGTGTGGATCTATATAACTTTCGCATTCCTCTATACGCCGTTCATCAGCTATGTTGGTGCACGGATGATCGGTCATGCTGGAAGGCATGTGGCGTTTCCGCCGGTTACTCAGGCGGCGTTTGTTCTGAGTGGCTACAAAGGAATCGCGATCTGGTGGGTCGGTGCCAACGTTCACGATTTCTCCCAGGGCGTCTCTCACTTCAGGGAGATTGAGCTTACAAAAACCAAATTCATGAGCTACTTCGCAGTGGAGTTTCTCATGTACCCGATAACTTTCTTGCTGAGCTTTTTCTTCTGGTCTGTCATCTGGCAGATGAGCGAGATCCCATCATCGGCCTACCCCTACGCAATGCGGTTCTGGCCGAAACAGGTCTACGACCAGTGCCTCTGGCAGACAGCTACGCTCCAGGGCAACTCGGTGATGCTGAACGCCATCAAATTCGACGTGATCGGATGGTCGGCAGTTGTCGGTGGTATTCTCTACGGTGCGGTGCATTTCCTCCGGGCGTCACCGATGTGGTGGTACGGAATGATCGGCGGTTTTGGCGCTTGGCCCCACGGGATTTTGGTGACGTTCGCCGGCGCTCTCGCTGCTAAACTCTATTTCCACAAACGGTTCGGCCAGGACACCTGGTTTAAGTGGATGATTGTGGTCGCAGCAGGCTTTAGCTGCGGGCAGGGGCTTATCGGCATGGCTGGCGTGGCGATTGCACTTATCGCCGGTTCGATCACCCATAGCCCGTTCCAGGTCTTTCATTAGAAATAGAGACGCTGGTAGATCAGCGCCCCAGGTTTTTTTGGGTATGGGACCGCCTGGTCTGCGGGTCTGTGCTTGAATCTATACACCTCTTTGAACCGGTGATCCCTGTGGCGACACTTCCAGGCTCCGACACCGCACAGCTTGCGCTTGATACGATCATGCGCCGTCCCACAGACGGTGTTGCCACCTGGATGCTTCACATAATGGAGCACTCCCAAATTGAGCGGCTGGCGGGGGCTGACCCCGGGGCGTACAAAAGCGATCCGGTGGGCACATACGTCGATTTCCAGCTGGCAATCGGCACCTGCTGGGTTGACCAGTTTATCCCCCTGAACTCTCAAGCGATGGGAACCCAAGGCTACGAGTCCGAGACCGAAAAAGGGGCCACTACGGGTGCCCATGAGGTGATCGCCGATGGCATAGTGATAGACTCCGCCGAAGCGGTGGTCGAGCACATGGAATTTTTTGTTTTCCCCGAACTTGAGACGCAGCTTACCGGGTTTGAGGCAGAAGCTCACATCATGCGGCTGGTGGATGACGAAGGATACTAGGTCCAGGCATCCTAAAAGGACCATACGCCTGCATACGGTTCCCGCACATGGCCTACGGGCGATACGGCTACCAACACTATTTCACCGCCTACGCTCTCTATCCTGAAGTTATGGAGCGACACTTCTCACTTCAAGCCGATGTCGCGCTGCCGCTTAATCGGGCAACCGCTCAGGCGGTTGTGGACTACGGCCTGCCCCCGATCATCCGATCGGACCACGATATGGCCGATTCCAGGGGCACCCTTGTCAGAACTGAAACTCTGGATAAACTGTGGTTTCCACATTTCGCTCGCTCAATGGAGCCGTTGATATCTGCGGGAATACGGGTGATCTGGCACTGCGATGGGAATCTGATGGAGATGGTGCCCAGGCTTCTGGAAGTGGGGCTCTGCGGCTTTCAGGGGTTCCAGTATGAAGATGGCATGGATTACGAGAAAATCTGCCAGATGAAGACCAACGACGGCGATGATCTGATAATTGTCGGCGGCGTATCTGTGACCCGCACACTCCCCTATGGCACTCCCAACGACGTCAAGCGCGAGATCGACTGGTTGGTGGACAACGGCCCCAAGACCGGCCTGTTCCTGGGCGGATCAAGCTCAATCACCCTTGGCGTCCCCTGGGCCAACATCGAGACCCTCGTCGAAGGCCTTACCTACTACCGTCAGCGTGGGCGGGCGGTCGCGTAACTGGGGAACTGTCGAACGATCGCCGAGAAACCAGCGCCTATACCCTAAGATTTGTCTGCAGGCCTCAGGAATCTCGTTTGACACGGGCGGTTCGGGTCACGGGGTTGATTGACGGCTGTCGATTTAGCCATGACAGGCCGAATCTGCCGGTCGCGGAAACACCAATCTGCTCCTGACCAGATGCAAAGCTCCATCGGCGATCTAGTTACCTGACAATTCGATAGCCTATCCTATCCTCATCTCCACTGCGCGGGCGGTTTTGAGGACGGTGGGTTCATCGAAGCGTTTGCCCATGATCTGAACACCGATGGGCAGACCATCGTCTGTTGTGCCGCACGGCACAGAGATGCCAGGCACGCCAGCCAAGTTGGCGGTCACTGTATATATGTCTTCCAAGTACATCGCCAGCGGATCGTCGGCTTTTTCCCCGATGCGGAACGCCGGGGTCGGTGCGGTTGGACCGATTACGACGTCGACGGACTCAAACGCGCTGTCAAAATCTCGGCAGATTAGCGTCCGCACTTTCTGCGCTTTCAGGTAGTATGCGTCGTAGTATCCTGAGCTGAGCGCATAAGTCCCCAACAGAATCCGCCGCTTGACCTCCGCCCCAAACCCCTCACTGCGGGTTTTTCGATACATGTCGGTAAGCTCGGTGGCATTCTCCGCCCGAAAACCGTATTTGACACCGTCGTAACGCGCAAGGTTCGCTGAGGCTTCAGAGGTTGCGATCAGATAGTAGGTAGGGATGCCGTGCGACAGGTGCGGCAGCGAGACTTTGTGAATCTCGGCACCGTCGTCCGAAAGCCGGTCAATCACTCTGCGGACCGAGGTCTCAATTTCAGGGTCGAGCCCTTCGCCAAAACACTCGGTTATTACGCCGACACGCAAGCCTTTGGGACCACTGTCAAGACCATGTGAATAATTCGGCACGAGCTCATCTGCGCAGGTAGAGTCGTTCTTGTCGGCACCGGCGATCACGCCTAACATGAGCGCTGCGTCTTTCACAGCGCCTGCAAATGGTCCGATCTGGTCCAGAGATGAAGCAAAAGCAACCAGACCGTAGCGCGAGACACGACCGTAGGTGGGTTTTAGGCCCACGACGCCGCAGAAGCTCGCAGGTTGCCTGATTGACCCTCCAGTGTCGGTTCCCAACGCGAGAACAGCTTCTCCAGCGGCCACCGCCGCAGCAGACCCTCCACTTGATCCGCCTGGTACCCTCTCCAAATCGTGCGGATTCTTTGTGGTTTTGAAGGCTGAGTGCTCCGTGGAGGAGCCCATGGCGAACTCGTCGAGATTGGTCTTCCCGACGATGATGGCGTCGGCGGCTTTGAGCCGTTCTATCACTGTGGCGTCGTACGGCGGAACGAAGTTGTCTAGAATTTTTGATCCGCACGTCGTCGTCTTTCCGTCGGTGCAGATGATGTCTTTAATCGCGATCGGTATTCCAGCGAGCGGCCCAAGCGTCGAGTCGCCCTGCTCGGCGCGTTTATCTATGATTTTCGCCAGATCGCGAGCCTGATCGTCCCAGACGTCCAGATATGCACCGACTTCACCATCGCGACGGTCGATGGTGCTGAGCACCTGGTCCACCAGATCGACTGACTTGGTCTCACCACTACGTATTCTCGGCGCAAGTATGTGCGCCTTCAGACTCACGTCCTCCACTCATCCTCCTCAACTATTTATTAGACGTGTCGACGAAAAAACTCTAGTGTCGGCTGATTCCCATCCGCTGCTGAGCAGATCGTAGCAAGGCTCGGTGCAGCCCAAACCTCAAGACGCCCAGATAAACCAGAGCGCCGACAGCACGGCATACCTGCTGTGTAGCTGCACCTAGTCATGTCCGCATCTACATCCGGTTTTTCCAGTAGAAGAAGCCGAACAAAATACCTAGAAGACTGAAGCCGTTGACACCGATGCTGAAACCAAACGTGGCCGTCGCAAGAATGGAGTTGAGCGTCACCGCCGCGAACGTGTAGCGGTAGGTCTCTACCAGCACCAGATAGACCACGCTGGTGTCGTGGATAAGACGTCCAAAAATCTCGCCAACGACCATTCCGAACAGCAGACCCACCATCACGCAGATGAGCAGGGCACCAAGACTGGGTTGTCTGGGCATCAGTGGCTTCCGCTATCCTCAGTGGAGACAGCCTCATCGATCTTTGTTTCTGGGTGATGAATGACCCTTACTAGTGCGCGGGCGAGTCCGACGCCAACGTAGACCGCCGCGACAATTAAGAAGGCTTCGTTGGACCATACCCCCATCGCCGCGACAACTCCAAACGCGATCACCGGTCTGATTTTGCTTCCTTCAGAGTTCCACGCCAAACCGGTCATCGTGTCGTAGCGCACTTTTGAGACCATCAGAAGCGCTGTGAGGACCGTAAGCGGCGCGAAAAGTGAGATGACGTTTGCGTCACCCCCAAAAGCTTTTGAATCGAAAATGACCAGCGAGGCTATTGTCCCTGCTGCGGCTGGTATAGGGAGACCCTTGAATTCGGCTTTGTCGAACCCTTTTAGCTGGGTGTTGAACCGTGCGAGCCTGAGAGCACCACACGCGAAAAACAGAAATGCCAGCGCCAGACCCAAATGCCCAGGTAGTTGGTAGTATTGGTGAAGCAGAATCGCAGGTGCCATCCCGAAGGAGCACACGTCCGCCAGCGAATCGAGTTCAACGCCAAACTGACTCTGGGCTTTGATCAAACGCGCGATCATGCCGTCCAGGGCATCAAAAACCGCCGCCGCCATAATAAGCCAAGCCGCCGCGATGTAGCCGCTGTCGTCCGGTTTTACTGCGTACCACACCGACAAAAAACCGCAGAAAAGGTTTCCCAACGTCATCAAGGTGGGCATGGTTGCACGTAGATATGTCATGGCATTACTCCAAGGATTGTCTCTCCGGCGCTGACACGGTCGCCTATGGCGGCCGATATCTTCGCTCCGTCAGGGATTATTACGTCCATTCGCGAACCGAACCTAATCAACCCGAAACGCTCGCCGGTGGTGACTCTCTGGCCTGGTTCCAGGCGACAGACGATTCGTCGGGCTACGATGCCTGCGATCTGCTTGAAAGCCATCGGACCATGGGGTGTGTCTACTGAAATATACGTCTGCTCGTTGTCGAGAGAGGCTTTGTCGTCATACGCCGCCAAAAATTTCCCAGGTACATACCGCACATCAGTGACAACTCCACTCACTGGAATGCGGTTGACATGCACGTTAAAGGCCGAGAGGAAAACGCTGATCCGCTGGGCGTTGGGGCCCACATTGGGGTCGTCTTGCTTTACGATCTCAACCACTTTGCCATCCGCTGGAGAGACAACCGCTTTTTCAACATTGGGAGGAATGCGATCGGGATCGCGAAAAAAGAAACCAACGAATACCGTCAGCGCGGTCAGAAGCAACGCCAAGCCAATGATCCACCCGGACCGATGGATGTAAAACGCTACCCACGCCAGAGCCATCGGTGTCGCTGCTATCAGTACAAACGGCCAACCTTCTCTCGCCACTCTATCTCTCTAGCTAATCGTTAACCAAATCGTCTATCGCGGGCGTCGCCGTCGGCTCCGAGGGTTCTCCTCCAGCAGAATCTCCGCCGCACGCCTGCTGCCGTCTCTGATGACCCCCAGCACCACAACATCCCCAACTATTGCGCCCAAAAAATGTGCCTGAACATCGTTCACACTTCTGACCTGTTTGCCCTCCACCGCTATGATTACGTCGCCCCGAATAAGTCCTGCTTTGTCGCCAGGGCTTTTGGACACCACATCAGTAATAATAGCGCCGTCGTCAGATTCTAGTCCTAAACTTTGGGCTATCCAAGGGTTGAGGTCTTGTGTGCTGACCCCAGTCCAGACGTTGTGACGGACGGTGCCATGACGCAGCAGATCATCCATGACCACTTTTGCGCGGTTGATCGGAATCGCAAAACCGATGCCAAGCGAGCCGCCACTGCGTGAGAATATAAAGGTGTTGATGCCGATCACCTCACCGTCGCCGTTGACCAGCGGGCCGCCGCTGTTGCCCTGATTGATCGACGCGTCGGTCTGTATCATGCTGCGGTAGGCGCGTGGCTCACTGTCTTCCGGGTCGAAATCACGGTCCAACGCGCTTATTACACCTACGGTCACTGTGGGTTTGGAGTCCCTGATAAGGAACCCAAACGGGTTCCCAATCGCGATGGCCCACTCTCCGATGATAAGGTTGTCGGAGTTGCCTAGCACAGCTGGTCGAAGACTATCAGCTTCGATTTTCACCACCGCTAAGTCGGAGACCTGATCTGGTTCGCCTACTAGCTTGCCGACGAACTGCTCACCGGTGGGAAGACTCACTACAATCTGTTCAGCGTTGCGAACGACATGCTCATTGGTGACTATGTGTCCTTGTTCAGTGACTATAACACCTGAACCCATGGACTCTATTCGGCGAACCCTCTGCCGCCCCATATCCGGGAAAAAGAGGTCCCACAGCGGATCGCGGCGTCGCCTGGAGGTGTGTTCGCGTCTTAGCTGCGTCACGCTAAGTGTCACCACTGCTGGAGCCATCCGCTCCACGGCGCGAACGATGGCTGTCCTGCGGCTCTCACTGATGGGAACCGTCGTGTTGGCGTTGGAATACTCCGGGCCTAGAGCGAGTTCCACTGTCTGCGATTGTCCATCCGATGTCTTGATCACGCGAGGGTAGAGCCAAGCCGTCGCCAAAACCCCCACGAGGAGTCCCAACCAGAAACGGCGACGCGCTGGTATTGCTGCCTTATCGGACAGGTATGGTGAACTGTTCATCGTAGAACACCTGTATGAGACAGAGGCCGTGGGCCGGAGCCGACTGACCTGCTGCACGACAGTCTCGCAAAGCGATAATGTCGCGCATCGAGTCTTTCGGGCGGTTGCCACGACCTACCGCTACCAACGTCCCCACCACCGATCGTACAAGGTTGATGAGGAACCGATTCGCGATCAAGTCGAGCTGTATCTCGCCTTCGCGTTCAGATATCTCCGATACATACATGTTGACGGTGGTGTTGCGATCCACCGCCTCTCTACGTTCGCAAAATGAGGCCAGATCGTTTGTTTCCACCAGCGTTTCAGCGTCAGAGGTCATAGCCTCAACATCAAGCCCACTAGGCACATACCATACTTGATTTCGCCCCAACGCCACAGGACGGTTTGTTATGCGATAGCGATAGTGCCTCGCCGTAGCTGAGAAACGGGCATGGAAGGCCGAGTCTGCGTCTGCGACTTTACGGATCACTACATCTTCGCCTATTAGTCCGTTTAATCCCCGGTAGAGTTTGGCGCACTCCACCGCGCTACTGGTCTCAAGGTTGGCGACCTACCCCATCGCATGAACGGTGCTGTCTGTGCGGCCAGCCCCGATCACCCGCATCGGATGTCCAAGGATGGTCTCTAGGGCTGTTACAATCTCGCCTTGGACGGTTCGTTGGCCTGGCTAGGATTGCCAGCCGACAAAGCCACCGCCGTCATACTCGATATCCAATCTCAGGTTTCGCGCACTATTCACGTCATTCCAGTCGGCCTTGGTACCTGGTGTCTCACTACGAAGATGGGGTCCGCTTTGATATTACGAAACAGGGGCGAACCGGCCAAGATGAATGGTGTCTACACCCATCGGGAGATCGGCGTTGTAGGGATGGTCAGAATGCGGATAGCGCGTTCGACCGGTCCGCAGTCTGCACCAAGAATGGAAAGGGACAGATCAATAAAGGGGCACATCTGGTCCGCGATCAAACCATCTGCGCGTCAATCCACCACCCAGCGCAGCACAACGCAGCGACGGCGACGACCGCCAGCGCGTCAGTGGCATCGAATCTGAGAGTTTTTAGCGACGTGCGCGGTTTTCCTGGGACATACCCTCGGCTTTCCATGGCGCGCGCCAGGTTGTCCGCTCGCGCAAATGCCCTCTCAAACAGCGCGCTTATAAGCGGAACTGCGGCGTCCAATTTGCGCTTGACACCACTTAGGTCCGCGCCCCTAGCGGCTTGGGCGCGCATGATCGACCTCGCTTCATCCAAAACAATCGGCGCAAATCTGAGCGCAATCCCCAGCGCTGCCGTCATGGGCTCCACAGGCACTCGAAGCCTGACAAGCGGTTTTCCAAGTCGCGTCAGACCGTCCACCAGTTCAACCGGCGCGGTGGTCCAACTGAGCGCAGAGGCGGCAAGTATCACAGCCAGAAGCCTCAACCCCATCAACGCTCCCATCTCCAGACCGCCCAAACCCCCACTGGCGATGTGCGCCCCAACGGCGACGACCACCAGCACCATGTACGGCCGCACGCTCCTAAGGAGAAAGCTCCACGGCAGCCCGGCGACTCTGGAGGTGATTAAAACCGCACATCCGGTCAGACACGCCATCGCCCATCCGCCCGCCGTCACCGTGCAGATCGACATCGCCAGGGTTGAGGCGAGTTTCGTTCTAGGGTCCAACCTGTGGATCACAGTTCCACCTGGGAAATAGCGACCCAGTGATATGTCTTTCAGCATCAGCGCGCCACTCCAGATCGCTCAACTTTCCATGCGTCAGTATAACCAGCATCGCACAAACGATCTCTGAGACGGTCAGCCCGTTCTTTGGATCGTTTTAGCCCCACCGTCACCTTCCAAAGTCCTTCGTTCAGCCGCATCGCTACTGTTTCGTCTGTCCCTCCCCGCGCTCGCTCGGCAAACTCATTGGCTCTCTGCCGCGATGTCTCTCTGCCAACAAATACTTTCCACGCGCCGTCTGATTCCCGGACGACCTCTATCTCTTTGTAGTCCAGCTTGCCGGACATGATCGGCACGCTCACCAGCATTCCACTCATTTTTAGACGCAAACACCTGAACGCTCCAAAGCTCACCACTGTTCACCGAAGCGACCGAGACCGTCGAATCTGCTATGGCAGGCGCTGGTCTTGCATCCGTTACCGCGACTGTTGGCGGTTCAGCGATAACTGTTTCCGGGGTGACGGCCGTGACAACCTTGACCGGCTCTGGCTCACTGCGTGCTGAAATCGTCCCAGCGACCGCTGGCGGCTCTGGTGGGAGGGTGGCGACTGGCGGTTTTGGACCGCATGCCGCAACAGTGGTTAGGATCGCCAACACAGTAAAGCGTTGGGACTCGCAGAACAGATCACTCACCCCGGTCATAGACCCAAGCATCGGGAAAACCTTTGTTGCGTAGACTGTCCCGAGTTCGGTTGATTGCTGCCCTGTCATTCTCGCGCCCAACCAACACCTTAAAGGTGCCGCTGACGTCGATCACTTCCGCCGCCACACTCATCTCTCGCCTAACCTGATCCGCGACCGCCTGAGCGGCCCTGGCGGTCGAGCCGGCATAGATTTGCACGCTATATCTTCCGGTGCGGGTTGGGCTGGTTGCACCAGTTTGGCGGCGCGTGATCCACGCCCCTGGATACTGTGTTTCTAGCGCGGTCTTTGATGTTTGGGCGTCCGCCCTCCTAGCGAAACGGCCCACGTAGACTTTCCATACACCACCGGTGGCTTGCACTACATCAACAGGCTCCGCGCTGGTCTGCCTCACCTCTGCCGCCGCTCGGTTCGCTGGTGCGCTGCTCGATGACGCCAGAATCTGCACTGAGAACACCGAAACGCCCTCACCGGACATAACCGGACTAGAGTATCCGGTGGCCTTAGGTGGAGACGTTTGTGGCCTACGGTCCATCGGTGGCATGTCGCTGCGCGGATCGGGAAGGACAGGGGCGTAGATCGCATCTACCTGTGTAACCGGCTGCGGCGAAATAGGTTGAGGCGATGACTTAATACCGCAGCCAAGCAGCAGCAGCGATATGCAAGAGACGAACGGCAAACTCAGACGTACTGCGCAACTCATCGATCAGGCCTGTAGGACAGATCGCCAATCCCATGCGGTCCGGTGGCTTCGGTGGGGGCTCCAACGCCCTCGATATTCGGCCATTTTTGGAGTTCGGAATCCTGATAGTAGTGCGCCAGTATCTGTTGGCTGGAGTAGCCCCGGCGGGCCATCTCAGCGGCACCGGTCTGGCACATACCGATGCCATGTCCGTTTCCTGCGCCGGAGACCATCAGCCTTGCTAGTTTGCCTTCGCTGTCTGCGTCAACGAAGTAGCGGACGTAGGAGCTGCGCAGGATCGGTTCTCCATCAATGGGCCGCCTGAGCACCCACCTGACCCTCTCCTTGGGTATGCTGAATCGACCACGCTCGGTGGTGATAGTAGTCGCTTGCACTCGACCGCTTGGCGCGGTGGCTTCTGCTACTACATTCAACACACGTCCGACATCCCCAGGAACTGATTCCATCTCGCGTTTGAGGTGTCGGTTCAGAATCTGCTTCAATCGAGCTGCAGAGTAGACTTCGGTCCAACGAAAGTGGTGGGATTTCTGGCAGTACCATCCCGCTTCATCGCGGTCTAAAATCTGACTGACAAAGCGGCGGTTTTCAGCAGGCCACACGTCGCTCATATTTACCGTAGAACCACCACAAGTGGAGTGGAAGTAGGATTGGACCAGACCACCGTTGTGGGCGATAACAACACCGCGAGTCTCAGCAACAGCGCGGTTTGCGCTGGTGGTTTCGGCGGTCAATCCGTCGTAAACCTGATCGCGGGTATCATCCCAAAGGTCGAAACCCAAATCTGCACGCCTTCCAAGGTAGCTGAGAGTGTAGGTGCGTGCGGCAATCGCCTGAGCTTTTACCGCCTCAAACTCCCTGGGACCTAGATCACCAATCTCTTTCGGGACGACCCCTCTGAGATAGGCCTCAACCGCGAGCTCATTGACGACAGTGATTCCATCTGGGGTCGCTAATATCTCAACAGCGCCGCGGTACGGTTTGCCATTGATCTTGATAGGACCGTCAGCAACGCAGATAGTTCTTTGACCGGTGGTCATCCGCCCACCGTTATCTACGCGAAATTCGGCCCCTCTGGCGGCAAAGACGAACGACAGTCCCAAAAGTGTGGTCTTTCTCACAGTGCCCATTTGGCCTCTGAGCCGATTGCCTTCAATGCGCACCTGCCGCAACCCGGTCTCCAGGCCGACACGTACAGTGGGATTCTGCGCCCTAACACGCGAACGGGGTGGTGATGGTTTGGGTGGGGCGGAACAGCTCGTCGATGTCAGAGCAATGACAACGGCTGCCAGACTGCGGAATAGGACGGTTCGGTGGCGCGACAAAAGTGACCGAGTTGTGATGGTAGCGGGAGACACTGCCAAAAACCCTTCAGGTCCGTCGCCGGACACATGGACTCAACGGCTCAAAGCGACACTCAAGGCTGTTGTGAGTTTGAGAACGCTCTGATTCGCTTTGCGCAGCCGCCCAGACAGTGTGGTGGCTATCTTGCGTGCTATCTCATACGCCATGTCAGGGTCTTCAACTGCGACGGACTCAAAATTCTGGCGTGTCATCACGAACACATCGCAATCAGCTACGCAGGTCACGGTTGCCGACCGCTCAGCATCCTCGAACATCGACATCTCTCCAAAACAGGCCCTCATATCGAGCCGTATCAGAGTTTTGTCCTTTTGCCCGAACTGGTGTCGCCCCACTTTGAGCACCAGGGTTTGGGAGATCTCGACGACGCCCTCCAACAGGACGTACATGGTGTCGCCCTGTTCGCCCTCCTGGATGATATGCTGCCCAGCGCGAAACATCTCTTCGCGCCCTTCATCCCACAGCTTCTGAAGCTGCGTTGACGACAGGTCGGAGAAAATAGGAACGCTTAGAAGTGCTGATGAGTCGGCCATAGTGTGCTTTCCTACGCGGTAACCACTTCGTGCGCCGCGATAACTATCGCTCGGTCGTGCTCTCCCGCTATTACGTCGTCAGCAGGATTGATCGAGACTTGCAGTTTACCGGTGTCGCCCTCGCTGATGTCTTTACCAGCGTCGCTAAACACCTGGCGAATGAAATCGTCAATATCACCGAGTTCGTCGTTTAGGATACCTTCCAAATTCATCCCTGGCTCCTGAGTTACCAACCCTACCGCTATCGCGCCGTGGAAGCTGCGGAAGTAGTCCATTATGTCATGGAACGACTTACCGATCAGAGACTCAGGGATGTCTGCGGTCTGGAAGGTGTTGCCCTGAGTCTGGGTGAGGAGTTCTTTGACCGCCACGGGGATACCAGGCGAAATCGCTGCTGCGGCCATTAAGTAGCCGGAGAATTGGGCTGAAATGATGACATCGTCCACCTCGGCGCGCCTTAAATGCTGTTCGTTCTCCTCGTTGAGCAGCTCTGCGACGACGGTAACATCGGGCTCGATGGACTTAATCGCCAGCGTGGACAAAATAGTCCGCTCATCGGCCTTGCCCAGCGACTCGTCACCGACCTCGGCAACAATGATCGCTAATTCTGCTTCTTCAATATTAGCGCGGCGCAACACAGTTTCCTGAACAAAGTTGCCCCTTACGAACTGTACGTCCAGGTGGTTGAACTGAAAGAGGACCTCGTTCATCTGCTCTTCAGGCAGATCATTTATCAACACAAACGGCTTTGTCCTCCACCGCTCAGAAGTGGCCAACGCGGCCAAAATCTTCTCAGCATTGGTGTTCCACCCGCACAAAACGACGTGCCGAAAGACCTTGGTTTTGCTCAAACCTTTTTCCTCCCGAATCCTTTTCGCTGTGAGAACCGCGCTGATGGTAGCGGTGAGCACCGACACCAACCCCATTCCCGAAAACACGAAGAAGGCCGTGGCCACCCGGCTGGCGCTGGAAGTGGGAGCGAAATCGCCATAGCCCACCGTGGTGACCGTGATGATAGCCCAATAAATCGCTTGCCCAAGAGTTTTGATCGACCGACCTTCGATCGCACCATACTCTTCAAAGATGAGGACCGCGACCGCTGCGGCGAATATAAGCAGGCAGAACAACAGCACGATGCGGGGAATATTTTCGTTCCACAACATCCGCCAAACCAGCGCGATGGTGTTCAGGGATTTTTGCCACTTACCTACCTGACTCTCTGAATCACCCGGACCGTCAGAGGCTCCGCTGCCGGGTGAAGTTGGGGCGTCTGTATTCATTACGTACCTGTTTGGGCTCGGTAAAGTCGAGCCAAAACCGCTGCGGATAGGCCGCCTACCACCGTTCCTGCAATAAGTGCCGTTGTCAGCATCACCGGAAGCCACCGCCAGAGGAGGTCAGACTGCGCCCAGATAAGCGATACGATCGCGAGCTGTATGGTTGAGTGAGTCGCAGCACCCGCGATGCTGACCCCCAAGGGAGTGACAGACTCTCCCGCCACAGAACGAAGAGCTGCCATCACCGCTGCTGCGGCGATGCCGCCGGTGAGCGCCATCAGAAATGTCGGGCTAAACATCGCTCCTGTTATCAGAGATCCCAACCCAGCTTTCAACAACGTTACAGAAAACGCCATCGACGCGCCACCGAAAAAGAGTGCAACGACTACGGCAAGATTGCCCAGCCCGAGCCTTCCCAAAGGAACAGGTTGTGGCAGTACGGATTCAACAGCAAACAGCGCCGCCCCCACCGCCCCCAAAACCCCTGCCCTTGCCCAGCTCATCGGCTGATCCCATCCAGTTCGCCTGTACGAACGCCTTCAATCCGCACTATTAGCCCGTTGGGCAGGCAGGCGCTGGCGTCTCCTGGCGACTCAAGCGATCCCATCTTCTGGCACACCTTGTCACGGCAAGGCGTGGACAATATAGTCACGCTGCCGCTTATCTCGGTTCGGATCACCATCAGCCCCATAGTTCCCGCCACGCTATCGGTGCGGGTCTCAATCGGCCAACAACCAACAGGTATACCGCGAAGCTCGACCACCACAGACCCGCCTGCTCCAACGGGTGACGACCGCCACCCAAGCCAGCCGCTGACGAGGATAGCCAGCAACACAACACCAGCGACGACTAAGTCGCCGGGTGCCAACCACCTGGTCAGGCTCTTAAGGCTATCTGGTGCTCTTTTCTGCACAACCGCAAATATAATGTGATTGTTCGGCGATGGCAGGGGTGCCTAACACCGATCACGATTAGGCCGCTTATTCAGTGACGTAGATCGGATTGCTGTACGCCCTGCGGCCATCGGTTGCCAGACACTCCAACCGCCACGACGCATGGCCGCCGGTGAATGTGGCTTCGTGTGTTCCTGAGAAGATGGTTTCTTCATGGTGTTTAAGTTCAAACTCAACCTCACCATCTCGGATAATCCGCACGGAACCGATGCCAAGGCTGTCAGCGCAGACGTAGTCAAACGACAGAGCGCTTCCAGCTTTCTTCTCTATCACATCGCCCATGATCGCTTTTTCGCCGGGACAGGTCCAGTTGAGCACCGGCGCGTCAGAGACGAAGAGATTTCCTTCGGTGATTGCTGCCATGACAGCTTCCATGCTCAGTTCGTCAGCGAATACGCCGTTCCAGATGTCTCCGATGGCGATGGGGAGATGGGCATCGGAGTTCCCCATGGCAGAGACGCGGCAACCTTTGGCCAGATACTGATCCCACAGTTCGATGCTCATGGCGTCGGTGACATCAAAACAGTCGTAGACCTGGTTGGCACCATTTATGATTTCGATGTTGAATCTTGGTCCGAGAAGATCAAGCGACTGTTTCTGTTCCTCGCTGTAGCGGGTCGAGGGGAACCAGCCTGTGGGGTGGGGTATAAACGGCACGCCACCGCGATCGAGAATTTCGTTGTAGTCCACGGAAAGATCTCTGAAGACCTCGTATCTCCTGTTCAAGCCCAAAATCCCCAGATGGTGGTGTTGAGTTCCTGGCTCCTGTCCCCACCAGATGCCATCGTGACGAAGGCATTCCCTTTTCTGTGTGACCCCCATATGGTCGGTGATGAACAGGAAATCCATCCCAGACACCTCTTTAAAATGGGCGTTGTCCGCTACAGTGCCGATCCCGTCACTATGGGTGGTGTGGGAGTGGCAATCGCCCCTGAAAGCCCTGAAATCCACCAAATACCAATTTGCCTCGATCCGTTCGCGCATAACCTCTTTCCACATGCCTATGACCGATTTCGGATACTCCTGGCGACGTTTATCGAGTGTTTTGCGAAAGCGTCGTTGCTGTTCCCAAATACTCATTCTTCCGTCCTTGCTCTATATGGTGAGACAAGATCAACTCATCTGGTGGTGGCGCCTATATCTACTCTCATGCCTTTGGGGGCGTGTCGCATCCAATTCGTCAACTCGCCATTCTCGCTGGGTACCGGCTACCGCTGCGAAAATCTTTTCAGATCAACCTCGCCGACGAAGTGGAACCATCCGCCGGAGAGCAAATCGGTTAGCCGTCCCAATGTTCTGGAAAATGATTGGGTAGTCGAATTACGCTGCGATGGACGAAACGCCCGGCCTCTGAACACAGAAACCCTATGATTTCGGCAGCGTCATGAGAACAGGGCATCTTGCGGTCAGGCCACCCGTCCCACTCAGAATTGACTGCGGCCACTGCGTCCGACAGGTCCATATGTTTATTGAGGCCTGGCTCGATGATGTTCATCGTGACGCCTTCGTGGTGGAGATTGACCCCCAACTGTTCAGTCATCCACGTCCGCGCAGCTTTGCCTAGTGTGTAGTCTGCGGCGTACTGCTCAACGCCGCCGCAATGGAGAGCATCCGCCATGCCGATGCTGACGATTCTTCCCCATCGCCGTTCTTTCATTCCAGGAAGCACGCCTCTAACCGCCCAAAACATGGCGTCAATTTCGACTTTTAGGGTGTCTTTCCAATGCTCAGGGGTGATCTCCGCCACCGGCTGCACGTTCCACGGCCCGCCTGCGTTGTTTACGAGAATATCGATGCCGCCAAAGCGCTGTTCGCCCTTGGCGATCATGTCCGCCATCTGATCGCTGTCGCCTGGGTTGGCCTCGACAACGATTCCGTCGCCGCCCAAACTCCTGATCTTTTCAAGAACTTTTTCGGCTCTGGCATTTGCGTCGGCACCCCGCGTGACGGTTCCATAGTTGAGCACCACGTTGACGCCTGAGGCTGCCAATTTTAGCGCTGTACTGCGTCCCATTCCATCGCCGGTACTCCCTGTGATAAGTGCTGTGCGTCCTTGTAAACTCATTATCTCTTTTCCGTCAGTGTGTCGATGAACGGCTAGCGCATTCGGTGCGGTTAGCCGACTTTAAAGTCGATGCGCGGGAATATACACTGTCAAAGTGCCTCTGACCATGACGCGCCTCATCACGTCGTATACAGCTGCCGCCTGATGCATTTTCACGATCACTTTCAGAGTGGCTTCCAAGGCCGCCCTCATAGTGCTGAAAATACCCAAATTGGCGCACACACTTGAGTGTGGGGCGGTGAAGCGGCATATTTGTTGGGTCGATCTTAAAAGTCAACCGAATCACGCAATAGGGGAGTTGCGCATGTTATTGGAAGGCAAGACCGCGTTTATCGCCGGGATAGCAAACCAGAGGAGCATAGCATCCGCCATCGCTCAGGCTTTCCATCGTGAGGGGGCCAGGCTCGCGATCAGCTACCAGAACGACCGGTTGGGCGATGCGGTCAAAAAGCTTACGGAGCCGCTGGAGCCGGAACTCTATTTAGAGATGGACGTGACGAACGACGATGATGTGGGACAAGGGTTTGAGGCTATCGACAAGCTTTGGGACGGCGTGGATATCGTCGTTCATGCACTGGCCTACGCAAAGCGTGAGGACATCTCTGGGACCTACGTGGATACGTCTCGCGACGGCTTTCTTCTGGCGCACAACGTCAGCGCCTACTCTCTGGTGCAGTTGGCAGAAGCCGCTCAGCCGCTCATGAAGAAGAATGGCGGCGGGAGTGTCATGGCGATGACATACTACGGCTCGGAAAAAGTTGTACCTGGATACAACGTGATGGGCGTCGCCAAAGCGAGCCTCGAAGCGTCGATAAGGTATCTCGCATCGGATCTGGGTGAGGACAACATCCGCGTCAACGGCATATCTGCTGGCCCGGTCCGCACGCTTTCGGCGCGGGCGATCGGCGGTTTTACCGAAATACTGGACAAGATGGCCGAACGCGCGCCGCTCAAGCGGAACATTGAGGTCGAGGAGGTCGCCGATACCGGCGTGTATCTCGGGTCAAACCTTAGCCGTGGCGTCACGGGCGAAGTGATCTACGTCGATGCTGGCTACAACATTATGGGGATGTAGACCATCTCCGCAAGCTAGATATCGACACTGTTAGCACAACGTGAAAAGGTCAGCGCTTGATGAGGCGCTGACCTTTTCACGTCAATATCAAGTGGATCGGGCGGCGACAAGCTCCTTTGCGTGGGCGAGGCTGATGGTTGCCGCTTCCCGCGCAGGGATTTTAGAACGATCCTGTTCGTAGGTCAGCCAGCCGCTGTAGTCACGCTTGTCCAACTCGGCAACTATCCCCGCAAGATCGACCTCTCCGGATCCCAGTTCGACCCAGCAGTCCTCGTCGTTCTTGATGGCGTCCCACACGTCCGCTCGCCCGCATGAGTCCTTGAAGTGGACATATGCGACCCTGTCGCCGTAGAGCTTGAACATCTCCACCGGGTCCGCCCAGCCGAGACGAAGATGACCGGTGTCAAATCCCATCTTGAGATATTTGGGATCGGTGTTTGCAAGGAGCAGGTCCAGCTCCAGCCGCGTTTCGTGCGTCGTCCAGGCATGGTTGTGGAACACCTGAGTCACACCATAACCAGCTAGTCTCATGCCGACCTCATTGAGCGCCTCTGCGAACATGCGATGCTCCCAAAGCGAATAGGCTTTCCGGTCTTTCTGTAGGCCCTGTGGAGCGCTGATCATGACGTAACAGCCAAAATCCGGGATCATTTTTCCTATCTCCACCGTGCTTTCGATCTCGGCTTGTCGTGTCGTCGGGTCCATGTAGTAACCAGCGGTGTAAGTAGAGGCGAGTTCGAGGTTGGTCTCCTTCAAAATGCGGTGGAGCTGTTTCTCGTTGCCTTGATAGGAGCCGACTGAAGCTTCTACACCGTCATAGCCGATGTCGGCGATCTCGTGCGCTATCTCCTCAAAAGTACCGCTTTGCCAAAGAATCGGCTGGCATCCAAACTTGACGTCAAGCATTGTTAGACTCCCTCAATCTGCATGGCAGTGCTGGTCTCTATTCGTTCGGGAGGTTCCCCTAAATGCTAGCCAGTGGAGCGTGCCAAGCATCGTGTGATAGTCGAAACCGTTTTGAGAAGTCAGGAATCCGGTACCCCAACCCCGAGAGCGCTGCTCTCATGTAAGACAGATGGACCGTGGAGTGGCGTAGCAAATATTGCATTTTGAAAAGCGGCGGCACAGAGAAAGCCTTGCCGGATAGCGATTTTAAAACGACTCTATCTACGTAATCTGGAGCGGCCATCCTTACCGTCGCTATCACAGCTAGCACATCTTCCCGCGATGGATAGCTGTCTGGCACCTTAAATCTAAATGAGAAGCTGAACATGTCCGAGTCAACATCCATTTATCCCACAAGGCTCACGAGAGTGTGACACGGCTGGTGGACCGGTCGCAATCTCGGTGATTCACCAGCGGTCCAGTCTTGAGTCGTGCACGGATGAGACTGTCGCTTCCAAATAATCAAGTAGGGCCTCAAACTCGCGCTGGAGCGCGCGCGAAATATCCTGGTGGGAAGGGGTCATGCCGTCCGGTACCAGCTGGAGAAATCAGGCCGCTATGCTCGTGAAGGCGCTGCGCATCACCACGCCGCCAGCGTGCCACGCAAGCTGCTTTTGCTCGACAGACTCACCAGGTTTTTGCGCGGCGAAGTAGATCATCAGCCGCTTCGATCGACGGAGCGTTTGTGCCTATATAGACACCATCTGGGCCCAAGTGCCGTGCCAACGGTTCGACATCGTCAAACTCTGTTCCCAACAAGAGGAGCCCCTTGCCGCCATCAAGTACCTTGCGGTACATCGGCCACCAAGTCTCGTCTCCTGGAGTGGGCTGGCCGATGCCAGGGGTCCATTGGATCGCGTTCAGGTCGGGGATTTTGACAAGTTCGTCGATGTGGCAGACTGCGTCAGGCCCGTCCAGATGGTAGGCTGAATTGGTAAGGCGCGCAGTCTGATCAGATGCCGCTGGGACAAAAAACTCCGCAAAATCTTCCGGTGACAACATTGCGGCGGCGTCGCACTGGATTTTGGCCACTTTTCCAGGGCTCCATATCTGAAACGCGGAAAAACAGCTACCCAACTGCTCACCATCGAGCACGTTGTCAAATAGATCGTCGTAGTAGCTAAAATAGAGGTCGTTGATCTGGTCGAGGAGTTTTTTTGTCCCTTCTGGGTCATCTTTGAGCCCGTACAACATGCCCGAAGTGCCCAACAGGGACGCTATGATGTCGAGGTTCTCGATAAGGTCGGGCTGCGACACCAGATAGCGGCCACGGCCCCTCTCCATGCCCTGCTCCACCAGACGACGGCTGGTCAACCACCACTCGTTTTCCCCATCAAACTTGAGTTCTGGAAGCTCCTGTGGGGTGGACGCGATCGGTTCATACCACACCGTGTCTGGTGAGAACCACACGGGACATCCGAGAAACAGCGCTAGCGATCCAGGGCCTACGTTGGTGTCAAAATAGGGAAACGCTTCGCCACCGAAGTAGGTTGTCGCAAACCTGTACTCGGCTTGAGAGATACGAAAGTCGGGATCGGTCCACCTGGTTTGACTGTCGCCAGGCGGCTCTGGAGGGGGCGGCACATCGGCTGGGCGCGGTGCTGCAGCGGCGAGCGTCACACGACCAAGCGAGCGGCCCTCCCACCACGCCACATAGTACTCACACGCGTCATCCCAGTCCGGCTTGAAATGCATGGCGTTATCCTCAGCTCAAAAGCACACACGCCGTGGGTAACTCCTTGCGACCACGGCGTGTGTGCGACGTTTTTCGCACATATGCGCTCGACTCAGCTACTCTTCTGCTGAGGCTGTACGCGATGCTTCTCACACCACCGATCTACCAAGCGATATTGACCCCCGCAATCGACTCGACAAACTCGTTTAACAAGGTGCTTCGATTGAAAAAGTCCTGTTTTTCTTCAGAGCTGGAGGGCCTTTCCGGCGCTTTGTCCTGCGAACACGGGTGCCCACCACGATTGGCCCGCGTCACCTCATAGACGGTCTTTACGGCCGAGTGGTGAGCATCGGACTCGCTGTTCTTGCGCAGATAGGAGCCAGCTTTGCCGCACAGCGTTCCCAGATAGTCCTCGGTGACGGCCTTGAAAGTTATCATCTGGCCTTTTGGGCCTTGCGCCATCGTCGCGGCCTGTACTTTGCGGACTAGAAGCCTGATGGCACGGTACTCTAATTCAGACGTCCCACGATGTTTCCGCGACAATTTCTTGATGGCCTTCTCGGCTGCCTCAAGATGATTGCTGGCTAAATGTGTGTCTATCGCCTCCAGATCGGCGCTAGACGGCTGAGTGGGCGGCAGCGGCTTATCCTCTCCGCAACCCGATGCTATTACCACCATTGCTGCCAGGCTCACCTGCATTATGCATCGACGCATAGCTTTCCCTCCCCAGGTATGAGCACGGTCATGCAGAAAGACGTGTGGATGAAACCTACACTTAAATGTATAGGAAATATAGCGGTGTGTGTCAACGCTGAACGGGTGTTCCGGGCCTCTTTTTGTCTCGTCAAAATAGCGAATTTTAGTCATTTTTCAGACCGTGTCCCCCAAGCTATCGACGGTTTTGGGGGGTTGTCTATCTACAGATGATGCTGTAGCGCCCAGATTCAATGTCGCAGACGACTGCGCCGTTTTCGTCGCGGATATTGCCTATCCCTTGTGCATCCTTGAGCTCCAACCCGCTCTCGGTGATCTTGTCGAAATCGCGGTTTGGCAGAACGACTTGCGCCGACGTGTTGGCTGGAATTTCCACATTCAACTTGACCAGATTTGACGTCACCTGCCACTCACTTACTATTCGACCGTGAAGACTCTCAAAGGTTGCGGCCACTTGGTTTAGCTCTTGATCTGGACCACAGATATTTGGTGCGACAGAGAACCGTTTGAATCCTGGCTCTTCTGGATCGGCCTGTATCCCGGCTAGATGCCGGAACATCCACTCGCCCACTGACCCAAATGCGTAGTGGTTAAGGGAGTTCATGTATGGGTCGCCTACGTCGCCGTTCCAACGCTCCCAGATGGTGGTGGCACCGTTGCCGATCTGGTAGCCCCACGATGGGTAGTCGCGGTTCACCGCAAGCCTGACCGCAGCAGCGTGATGCCCGTTTTCGCTGAGCGCTTGAACAATAAACCGGGTACCGTGAAAACCCGTGGAGAGGTGCCAGCCTCGCGATTCAACATCGTCTGCCAGATCTTGGATTATCGACTCAAGATGCCCATCAGGCGGCACGCCAAGAACCAGCGCCATCGAGATCAGCGTTTGCGTGGGGTTCAGGTAGTGCCCGTCTAAGAGATACCTGGCGTTGAATGCGCTCCTTACGCTCTCCACCAAGGCATCATATTCAGCAGCTCGTTCGTCTTTGCCCACGAGATGCGACATCTTTGCCAGAAGTTTTGTCGAGTAGAGGTAGTAGAGAGTGGCGAACATATCCTTGTCGCTGTCTTCGCCCGCCGGGACCCAGTCACCGAAATCGTTGTTGCGCCCCTCAAGCCACAGACCGTTGGGGTTCTGTCTGGCTAAAGTGTCCACATACCTGGCCATGTCATCGTAGTTGCGCTCTATCAGCCGTCTGTCCCCATACGCCAGATAGTATGCCCAAGGGATCAGAATTCCCGCGTCTGCCCATCCGGCGGCACCGGGGTTCGCTAAACGGTCCACTTCATAGCAGTGAGGCGCAACATCAGAGAAGTAGCCGTCTTCAGTTTGGGCATCGAGCATATCCAGAATGAATTTGCCGTAGAAGCCTGTCATATCATGTGTGAAACAAGCGGTGCGACAGAAAACCTGGGCGTCGCCTGTCCAACCCATCCGCTCATCCCGCTGTGGGCAGTCCGTAGGCGAGCTGTGGTGGTTGCCGCGACAGCTCCACATCAGGTTTTCAAAAGTCCTGTTTACCACCTCCGACGATGTCTCGATCATGCCGGTTTGCGGCATGTCGCTGTGGAAAATCCGACCGGTGAGCGTACTGACATCCGGCGTTCCAGGGAACCCGGTAATCTCAACGTATCTGAATCCGTGATAGGTAAATGCGGGCTCAAACGTCTCAAGACCAGCGCCAGCGCAGATATAGGTGTCTGTGCAGGCGGCCCCTCTGAGGTTGTCGGTATATACGTTGCCGGAGCGATCCCTGTCTAGAACCTCTGCAAACCGCATAGTGATCTCTGTTCCAGCGTCGCCAGTAACTCGAAGGCGACAGACACCTACCATGTTCTGACCCATATCGAAGATGAAAATACCAGGCGAAATCTCTGTTATGGAGACCGGCCTGATTTCGCCTGTAATTCTGATCGGCGGGTTTAGTTCTGAGGTGACAGCGATATTGGGGGTATCGACCAGGTCTACTTTGGACCACGCCGACTCATCGTACTCTGGCAGATCCCATCCTGGCATTTCGAGTCTGGCGTCATGTTTTTCGCCTTCGTAAAGCTCAGAATGGATGATCGGCCCTAGTTTGCACGTCCAGCTATCGTCGGACACGATACGACTGATCGAACCATCATCAGCCTCAATCTCCAACTGAAGTAGCAGCAGCGGCGGTGGTTCGCCGAAAACGTTGCGCTGGTTTGTCCATGTCAGAGGCCCGGTATACCATCCAACCGCTAGCCGCGCACCAATAGCGTTCTCCCCGATGACCAACTGGTCGGTGACGTCATAGGTCTGGTACAGAGCCCGTTGGGTGTAATCGGTCCACCCAGGGGCCAATAGATGATCGCCGACCTTACTACCGTCGATATTCACATCGTAGACACCGAGCGCCGTGGCGTAAAGCCTGGCGCGTGCGATGGGTTTATTGACCGTGAACTCTTTGCGCAGGTAGTGAACAGGCGCAGGGGCGCGATCTGAGCCTTCAACCATGGCGATCCATTGGGCTGACCAGTCGCCATCTGAGAGAAGCCCCATCTCCCACGATTGTATATTGGTGGGGGGAGAGGGTTCGTCGTTCCCATCCCACGTCTGAACCTGCCAGAAACAGCGATCTCTGGAGCCAAGCGGTGGGCCGCCGTACTCAACGTGGATCGACTGATTAGACTGCGTCTTGCCGCTGTCCCAGATGTTGGGATGGCCGTTTTTTAGGAGGTCAGGCGATGACGCCACCATCACACGGTAGGCCGACTGAACAGCCCCACGCCTGCTGTCGGACATCTTCCAGAACAGGTGGGGTTGCGTCTCGTCGATTGCCAGAGGGCTCGAGCGGTATTCGCATTTCAGGTCACGCGGAGCCGATGGTCGATCTTGTGCAGACATTGGCTAACCTTTTGGCTATCTCAAGAGGTTGATATTATCGAATATCGTAGCGACGTTGTGGAGATTCTTAGATCAGGCCGCCCTGGGGCCAACCTCGCTGAGTGTAGCAATCGGTCTGGTGAGCACCACCGCCGCTTCGGAGTCTGCGGCGACAGCAAAGTCGTCGGCGCTGACGTCGGCGAACACCACTTCTGCAACCTGTGAATTCGTGTCGTACCCCGCTTGGGTTCACTGCTCCCATGTCAGGTCAGCAATGCCCAGGATTCCTGGCTTGGTACAGAAGTACAAGTTGTTGTCCACCACAACCAGATCATCACCCCAGACCACTCGTCGTTTCCTGAAGGCGATACGTAGAAAAGAGACTCACCTTTTGACATCGTCAGCTACCCCATTATTTCGAATCGGCAAGAATTACATTGGGCGTTTCCGTCTGAGAAAACCGCCTGTGCGATCCTGGTATACCGTCGTCGTTCACTATCTGAGAGGCGGTGCCCAACAGCAAGATTATTCCGACTACAATCGCAGGCAGCATCCATCTTTCACGGCTGTCGATAGCTGGTCCGTCTACGGCCAACGCTGGAGATGGCCGCCATTTGGAAGCAATGTAGATGCAGACTATCATCTCGATGATGAAAACAAAATGGAACCCAGGTGGGAAGTAGGCCGAATCGCTCAAGAACCCCTGCTTGATCGACACCCAGAAAGTGTATAGCGCGACATGGGTGATGAACCACCCTGCGACAGCACGGCCTAGTTGGGCTGAGTCGTACCATGCCTTAAACCAAAGCCAAAGAGAAACCGCGAGAGCGATGGCAGCCGAAGTCCAAGACAGCCACACTTTGTTTCCGACAAACAGCTCAGGATCGACCCGCTCACCACGAAACGCAGCCCACCAGAGTCTCGACCCCACAAAAGCGCGCTCATACATAGACCACGCCACCCACGCTCCAGCAACGAAGATCACCAACCACCCAGCACGCCGCCACCACAACTCTAAGGTTCCAGCCGCAGAGGGGGCGCGACTCAATACCCCGTATGTAAGCGCAAATCCACCGAGAAGAGCCACGGTCTCTTCCATAGTGGTCCAAGATGCGTAGCCGCCTTTTTGGAGCGTTGCGAACATGTGCTGCCACCCGCCGATGGCAAACCCCAACCCGTATCCAACAAAGCCGTACACGATCCCACGAAGAACCGTTCGGTAGTTCCACCTCCACGCCAAAACAACCAGCGTCAGAATCATTCCGAGATGGTATGCCCAGCCATCGCCCCGAGGCGGTGTCATCCGAACGCCAGCCAGTGTCACTACCAGATAGTAGGCGATCCTTCCGCCTACCAACATTAATGGGATACCGATAGCCCACCGCCTGAAACGAGGAAACTCTGGCTCCAGACACCACGCGATCATTCCGCCACCGAGCGCGCCCCAAAAACCGCCGATCACAGCCAACATTGCGTAGCCGTATGTTGCATCAATCCACGTCCCTGCCTGGCAGTAGCCGACGACCTTGCCGTAGCTCATCTCCCCGCCCATGGCGAAGAACCAGATGCCACAGAACAAAACGTAAGGCGCTCTCGGCCACCAGTCTTTTCGTCCACTTACATACAGCAGACCCAGAGCCGCAAGCGCACCGGGCATCATCGCACCCTGGAATGAGCCGAACGACCCACGAATGCCCCAGCCCAATGCTGCGGCAAGGCCCACAAGCGCCGCACGTTTCATCAGATCTCGTGGTTCAGTCATCGATTGATCCTGCTCCTTGTGCGAGTCGTCGATACCGCCGCCGCCAGAACACCAGCCACAATGGCGGCCTCAAATTTTGCCGCTGATATAGAGAAGTACTAGCGCCACACCCATCAAGAACACTAGGAACATCATGGAGACAAACGCCACCAGATTGTCCCTGTCTTTCAGGCCGTGCGCCGGTTCGGCCTCTTCGCTGGTTTCGGCTTCTGTTGTCTCTGCGTCAGTCAGTTCTTCGCTCATAGGCTTGCCTCACTTCGTCTGTCGTAGATGGATATAGGAATTTGAGCCGTCAGGTCTTTTCGGTCTCAGCAGAAATCTACACAGTCTGGGCGTCCTGAGGTGTTAGTTTGGTCAGACATTTGCGGATGTTCCTGACCGCCTGCCTCAGACGGTGTTCATTCTCGACCATCGCTATCCTCACGTAACCGTCGCCTAGATCACCAAATCCGATCCCCGGCGCGACAGCCACTTCGGCCTGTTCCATGAGCATCATCGAGAAATCCATCGATCCCATCTCTCGATAAGGTTCAGGAATCGGTGCCCACGTAAACATACTGGCTTTTGGCGGCTTGACGGACCACCCTATACGGTTGAGGCCGTCGCACAGGACGTCCCTGCGCAATTGGTAAATGTTCGCCTGCTCAGTCACGCAGTCCTGAGGACCATCCAGGGCTGCTATCGACGCCACCTGGACCGGTGTGAAAATCCCATAGTCGTAGTAGCCTTTTATCTTGGCCAGCGCAGCGATCACGTCTTGATTGCCGACACAGAAACCCATCCGCCATCCAGCCATGTTGTACGATTTCGACATTGTATAAAACTCTACACCAACATCCCTGGCACCAGGTATCTCCAAAAAACTGTGGGATTCGTAGCCATCAAATGTGATGTCGGCGTATGCCATGTCGTGGATGACAATGATGTCGTTGTCGGTGGAGAACCTGACAATGTTCTCAAAGAAGTCCAGATTGACAGTGGCGGTGGTCGGGTTGTGTGGAAAGTTTAGGGTGATGAGTTTTGGCTTTGGCCATATTTCCCGGCTGATGTACTCCAGTTCAGGAACAAAATCCTGATCCTCCCTCAAGGGGATACTCACCACGCTCCCACCAGCCATCGCCACACCGTAGATGTGAATCGGGTAGGTTGGGTTGGGTACCAACGCCAAATCTCCAGGATCAAGCAGAGCCAACGCCAGATGCGCCAGACCCTCTTTTGTGCCGATGGTGGCTATCGCTTCGGTTTGCCAATCCAGATCAACGCCAAAGCGTGTTTTGTAGAATCGGCAGATTGCTTTAAGGACCGCCGGTATACCCTTTGAAGCCGAATAGCGATGCGCTTTTGGGTCAAGTGCCACCTCTGTGAGTTTGTCGACAATATGCTTTGGCGTCGGCTGATCCGGGTTTCCCATCCCCAGATCAATCACATCCGCGCCATCCTGACGAAGCTTTAGCTTCATCGCGTTCAACTGCCCAAACAGGTACGGCGGCAGCCGCTCCAACCTCTGCGTGTTTATTGTAGGCATTGATCTAATCTCCACTCAGTATGAAGCGAGCGCGGACAGCTGCCTGGCGCACCCTTGAACCATGATTCGGCCGTTCACAACGGACCCAATTACTTCTTGAAGAACTCTTGACACTCAACCGCAAACAGGTCCCAATGAACTTTTTGATCATTTACCCAGCCAACATCACAGGCTGGCACCCCTCGAATTCGCGCCGGACCCAAACCTTCGTCCACGTCTTCCTGCCCCCTCCACTGCTCCGGGAAAGGGTTGTTTCCCGCAGCCAAGGTTACGCCATGTACGTAAACAGCTGCTACGATGTAGCCGTCCAACTTCAAACTGATTTGGGTGAGACCTGCATTCCAAATCACCCTCCCCCAACCATCTGAAGGGATTGCTCTGTCGAGCGAGTTTTTGGCGATCATAAAGAATGTGACGAGTGCTTCCGTACAGTCGCCCAATTTTTCGTCCAGAAACGAATTCCTCACAATAGCTTTGATCTGGCTGCCGTCCAGCACGTCGGCCTCCCTGAACCGTCTGCGGTCTGAGCCTACCGCCGATTTGGGTTCGCGCAAACCTTTCAGTATACTGCTCTTCATGCTGCTCTTTTTTTGCCTGAGCGCGTTTTCCTCTCTCTTAGTAGACTCATATTGTCTAATCCCTTCATGTGCATCCTCAAACCAGCCGTCGCCTACTGGGGGTTTCGCTTCGTCAAACCATTCATCAAGCAGCGGCAAAAGTTGGTTTGCGTTGTCCAGTTCGAACTTCAAACCGACTTCTTTGTTTATCTTAAGGCCGCCTTTCGTGAAGTTCGCCGAAGTGATGATGGCAAGGGTGTCGTCAGCGATGTAGACTTTGGCGTGAAGATCGTCGTCGATCACAAACACCTCGGCCCCTGTCGAACAAGGTGTTCAAGAACCACGATGCTGCTAGTGCCGTCAATCACGTGTTCGTCTACCGTGAGAATTTTGTAGTCCAATCCCTCACGCAAATTGCCACTAGCTTCGAGCGCCCAATCAGTGACCCAAGGGCTCACGATAGTGAACGAATGCTCTGCCGCTTCGTGAAGCGACTTTACGGCTTGCTGCAAACGCGGCCCCAAGATTTCCATCGGTAATCCCTCCTCGGCTCTCACGCAAGTGAAAACGAGGCTTCAGATGATCCCGAAGCCCCGCAGTGATTTATGTGCCTAAGGGCTTTGGCTGCGCTATGGCGCAGCAGCAGGTGCTTGGGCCAGCGTGTCCTTGAGCAGCCGGTAGTTGTAGCTGTCTACGAGCGCTATCCAACTGGCTTCGATAATATCCTCGGCAACGCCGACAGTGCCCCAAAGGTCGGTTCCGTCAGTGGCTTCGATCCACACGCGGACTTTGGCCTCGGTGCCACTGCCGCCGTTTATGACGCGCACCTTGTAGTCTACCAGACGAGTTTCGAGCAGCGAGGGATAGGCCTGTTGCAGCGCCAAACGAAGCGCGTTGTCAAGTGCGTTCACAGGACCATCGCCGCCAGCCACTTTGTGGTATGTGTCGCCATCGACATCCAGCTTTATGATAGCCTCGATATCAGGCGGCTCGTCGCCCACTTTTCTGTCGATGGTGCGGTAGCTGATGAGGTGAAAATGCTCCTTGAAGCTCCCCAACGCTTTATGCGCCAGTAGTTCAAACGATCCACCAGCAGCCTCAAACTCATATCCCTCATGCTCCAACTGCTTGATCTGTTCCAGGAGCGTCCTGACGACTGGGCTTTTCTTGTCGATCCCTGGGACGATCTGCGAGAGCTTCTCGGTGACGGTAGCGCCGCCAGACTGGTCTGACAGGAGGTAGCGCCTCTCATTGCCCACAGAGTCTGGGGTAACATGTTCATAGCAGCGAGGGTTTTTGAGCATGGCGTCCACATGGGCGCCGCCTTTATGAGCGAAAGCGGTCTCGCCAACGTATGGCTGACGATGGTCGTGGGGTATATTGGCGACCTCGCTCACAAACCGTGAGGTCTTCATCAACTGCCCCAAACGCTCAGGCCCCAAACATTTTTTGTCGAGTTTGAGCTCGAGAGCGGGGATAACCGAGCAGAGGTTCGCGTTTCCACACCGCTCCCCAAAGCCGTTGATTACACCCTGAACATGTGTTGCACCGGCCTCCACCGCAGCAACACTTATTGCGGCAGCCATACCGCCATCATTGTGGGCGTGGATGCCGAACGGGGTACTCAGCCTAGGCGCTACATCGCCCATGATCTGTTGCGCTTCTGATACCAGCGTGCCACCGTTGGTGTCGCACAAGACTACGACACCGGCACCGCCGTTGCTGGCTGCTTCCAGGGTTTTGAGAGCGTATTCGGGGTTGTCTTTGTAGCCATCAAAAAAGTGCTCGGCGTCATAGACAACCTCACGACCCTCTGAAATCAGATAGCGCACCGAATCCTCGATTAGCGCCAGATTCTCATCCAACGTCGTTTTCAGGACATCGGACACATGGAGGTCCCACGTCTTGCCGAAAATAGTCACTGTTGCCGTTCCAGCATCCAGCATCGTCTTTAGGATGGGATCGTCTTCGGACCTGTTAGAAGGACGACGGGTGCTTCCGAACGCCGTCAAAATCGCGTTTTGCCACTTCTCTTTCCCTGCACGCTCGAAAAACGCCTGGTCGGTTGGATTTGTTGGGTTGGGCCAACCGCCTTCGATGTAGTGTACGCCCAGTTCGTCCAGTTCGCGAGCGATGAGTAATTTGTCCTCAAGGGAGAATGTTATTCCCTCGGCCTGCGCGCCGTCTCTCAGGGTCGAATCATAGATCTGTACATTATTTGGCATGGGATCTATCCTTGGTTTGGTATTTCGTGGGTAACGAACGAAACCTGCGTCACCGACGGAATACCACTCGGATGGAAACCGCCGTCCAGCACATCCCATCCACTTTTGAAATCCATAATCTGTTTCCCATCGCTGATCCGCTAAACCTGCTGACCAGCAACCTCGGAACCGGCTATTCTGGTGAAAACTCAAGCCCTTCTATTGGCACTCCATCAAGGTCTGTAAACCGCACGTAGAGCGCCCACATCCCAGCCCTGTTGTAGATCTTGCCAACGATTTTCGATTCGCCTTTGGGAAGCGTCACTTCCACCATATCAGCATCTTCCTCAATTCCCCGTTCGCCTTCGTACCTAAACACCTGCTCGTCGTTGAGACAGATGATCCCGTCATCATCAGTACAGATTCTCATCTGCACGTGCTGCTCGGTTGGACTGATGACCGTACAGGTCGCATACGCCACAGTGCCGATGGTGTATGAGTGTGAGCCTATCAGCTCTCCGAAGCCTACAACACCGCCGGTTGATTGGCGTTCTATCCAGTGAATTCGCCCGGTTTTGTTTTCGTAGACAGCCTCCAGGTCGATCCCATCATCAGGTGGGAATGTCGAATCGACCTTATTGCCTTCGGTATCCTCAAACGGACCCACAACATGCCATGCAGGTACGTATCCTTCAAGCCTTTTCGGCGACTGCCAATGCCCTGTCGGCTGCCGTCTCACTGCGGTCATCTCTGAGTCTTCGTCCCTGACGACCAGACCGCCGGTCTCGCGAATCTCTTTATGAGCCTGTTTGACAACCTCGCCCAGATTCTTGAACTTCGCCCATCCGTCCTGGCAGAGAAACGATATCAGCCCACATGCTCCCTCTCGAACAAAATCCTCAATCTGCTCACGGACCTGATCGTCTGTGGGCACGCCTCTCTTTGTGCCCCAATCCTCAGCAAACGTCTGATACACTCCGATGAACTCGATCCCAGGCACAGTTTTACGGGCAGCGCCCAGAAGCGCCTGTGTCCTTCGGGCGGTGAAAGTGCGGTCGTAGCCCAGTTCGGCGGTCACCGGATACCAGTAGATTAGCATGATGTCGCACACTTCAGAACCGAAGTTGACTATCGAACCAGGGCTTCCATATCCTGCGGTTACTGGCCGATCTGGGTCAAGACGTTTTACCGCGCGATATATGCCCCTCAAAGCCGAAATACCGTCTCCAGGACTGTCGTCGAGGGTGTAGTATCCCCAAAGGTTGAGGGAGTCTTTGACTTGGTTGATGTCTTCCTCACATCCGCCGGGGAAGAACAGTATCATGTTGGCTCTGTGGGGTGCCGCTGTAGTACCGTCGTACCCACGTGTACAGCCCATAAGAATGCCGTCCGATACCGACTCATATCGAACGAGTTCGTCGTCCAGGGCGATGACACCGGATTCAGGTATCTCACCATACGGCTGGTCCGACAGCGGGATGGTGGTCTCATCCGTGGAAAGCGGCGCAGCCAAACGCGGCCTGTTATAGACATGCTTGGTCATGTGGTAGAGAACTTTGATCCCGTTTTCGTGAAGGTATTTTCCGCTAGCGCTAGTAGGGTCAAGGTCCTCTTTGTCGCCGATGATGATGTTCATCCCGGCGTCTTTACACGCCGCCAGATCATCGGGTTTTTTCGCCAGATAGGTGCCCAATACAGGGTCGCCATCGACTGTGAACGTTGTGTGCAGCGGTGTGGTCTTATTGTCTGATGTCATGATGTTTCCCGGCGTTTTTTGGTTTTTGTCTCCAAGCGCAAGCTACCGCGTTTCGCGTGCTATGTACTCTGTCTTCTACACCAACACGACACGTTATCGACCGCCAATCTAGGCGTCCGCCACAGCCTGTGCCACTAAGTCGCCGACCTCGGATGTCGAGTAGCCCATTCTGCCAGCCTGCATGCTCTTTAGCTTAGAGCTGATGACACCCATGATCGCGGTTTCGAGTATCCGTGAACCCTCGTCCTCACCGAGGATTTCGAGCATCATCTGCGCGGCGCTGATAGCCGCCATCGGGTTGATGACACCCTGGCCGGTGTATTTCGGCGCTGAACCACCGATGGGCTCAAACATCGAGACACCACCCTCATCGGGGTTGATGTTTCCACCAGCTGCGATCCCCATACCGCCCTGTATCATCGCTCCCAAGTCGGTGATAATATCGCCGAACATGTTGTCGGTGACGATCACGTCGAACCATTCCGGGTTTTTGACCATCCACATGCATATTGCGTCAACATGGGCGTAGTCGCGCTTGATGTCTCTATAGTCAGCCTCGCCTACTTCGTTGAACGCTCTTTCCCACAGATCAAATGCAAACGTCAGCACGTTGGTTTTGCCACACAGAGTAAGCGTTCTGTCTTTGTCGCGTTTGCGGCAGTAGTCATACGCATAGCGGATGCACCGCTCCACACCTTTGCGGGTATTGATGGACGACTGGAGGGCAACCTCGTCCTCAGTGCCCTTTTTCAGGAATCCGCCGCTGCCGGTGTAGAGGCCTTCTGTATTTTCGCGAACCACCACGAAATCGATCTGCTCAGGTTTTTTGTCTCTTAGCGAGGTCTCCACTCCAGGATAGAGCTTCACCGGACGCAGATTGATGTACTGATCCAGCGCGAACCTTAGATGAAGCAGAATCCCTTTTTCCAGTATTCCAGGCTTCACATCTGGGTGCCCAATGGCCCCCAGATAGATGGCATCAAAGCCGCTCAGTTCGTCAGCAGCAGAGTCCGGCAGCACCTCGCCTGTCGCAAGAAACCGGTCGCCGCCAAAATCGTACTGGTTGGTTTCATAGGTGAATCCGATTTTCTTCGCCACCGCCTCAAGGCATTTCAGACCTTCAGCTACCACCTCTGGCCCGGTGCCATCTCCTGGAATTACAGCTATCTTGTGCAACTTTGACCTCGCTTCCTCGTCTGTTTTTATTGCGTTGCTGATCAAAGCACCGCGCAGAAGTGCGCGTCCTCAGCGCCGCCATTTATAGCCCTATATTCTCAACCTATTTTCGTGCCCAACCACGACCACTAGAACCCGGAAATGTACGGCAACCTCTCAGCGGTTTTGCGCGCCTCATCCATCCCATCCACAAGCATGCCGGTGCTATCCCAAAGCCCGTCCAAGAACTGTTTGCGCATCCCCTCTGGCATCGACACCGCGATGTCTATTCCGCTGCCAGTGATTTTGCAGCCGGTGAGATCAATATCAATAACCAGCGACGGATCGCTATCCACTTTCGCCATCAACATCGACACATCTTCGCTGGATGCGGTCACACACGGAACCCCTATCGCCGTGCAGTTGCCCTGGAAAATCTCGGCGAACGACTCGCTTACTATCGCCTCTATCCCCCAACGGTTCAACGCTTGAGGAGCGTGTTCCCTCGATGAGCCGCACCCGAAATTGGCGTTGGCGATCAAGATTTTGGCGCCCTGGTATCGCGCATCGTCAAACGGGTGTCCGCCTGCTACACGATCGTCTTCAAACGCGTGTTCTCCCATCCCTTCAAATGTCACCGCACGGAGGTAACGCGCTGGTATAATCCGGTCGGTGTCGATGTCGTTGCCAGGAACCGGGATGCCGCGCCCTGATATCTCTTTTATCACATTTGAGTCCATTTCTACTCCTCCATTCCATCGAGCTTGTCACGCACATCAACCACCTCGCCCGCCAACGCCGCAGCTGCGACCATCGCTGGACTCATGAGGAGCGTGCGGCCGGTGGGGCTTCCCTGGCGACCCTTGAAATTCCGGTTGCTCGACGACGCGCAGATCTCACGGCCCTTTAGCTTGTCAGGGTTCATGGCCAGACACATGGAACAACCCGCCTGACGCCACTCAAACCCAGCCTGCCTGAATATCTCATCAAGGCCTTCGGCCTCGGCCTCACGCTGAACTTTCTGGGAGCCAGGTACCGCCAGTGCCGTTACGTTGGCCGCGACTCTCTTGCCTTCGACTATCCTCGCCGCTTCTTTAAAGTCCGAAAGTCTGCCGTTCGTGCATGAACCGACGAACGTAACGTCGATTTTCGTTCCGGCGATCGGTGTACCAGGCGATAGCTCCATGTACTCATAGGCCTCTTGTGCGGCTGCCTCGTCACCGTTTGGCTCCGGCACACACTCAGTGACGCCGATCACCTGTCCTGGCGTTATGCCCCAGGTGACCGCCGGTTCGATCTGCGATGCATCAATCTCAAAAATGTCGTCATAGTCAGCATCGGCGTCCGACGCCATTGACGACCACCATCCAACCGCCCGATCAAAAGCCTCACCTGACGGTGAATGGGGTAGCCCCCTAAGGTAGTCGAACGTCGTCTGATCGGGGTTTATGTAGCCCACCCGTGCGCCACCCTCTATGGACATATTGCAGACTGTCATCCGCTCGTCCATCGTCATCGCGTCGATCGCCGCGCCACCATATTCGTAAGCGTAACCGACGCCGCCGTTGACGCCGAGTTCGCCGATAACGTGAAGGATGACATCCTTGGCGTAGACTCCTTTTTGCAGAGCACCACTAATCTCAATGCGCCTGACCTTCAGCCCACCCATCGCCAAGCATTGGGTCGCCAGAACATCCCTGACCTGCGATGTGCCGATCCCAAACGCCACTGCGCCAAACGCGCCGTGTGTCGCGGTGTGCGAATCGCCACACGCGATTGTCATCCCGGGCTGCGTGAGCCCAAGCTCTGGACCCACCACATGGACAATCCCCTGTCGCTCATCTTCCACGCCAAAAAGCTGGATATTTTCAGCCCCGGTGTTCTCCTCAATGGCCGACATCATCTCTTCGGCCATCTCGTCGGCGAACGGGCGGCTGCGAATGTCGGTGGGCACGATGTGGTCCACCGTCGCAAACGTCCGCTCCGGGTGCAGAACACTTAGCCCCCGCTCCCTCAACATCTGGAAAGCCTGCGGGCTCGTAACTTCGTGGACTAAGTGAAGCCCAACGAAAAGCTGTGTCTGCCTTGAAGGCAATCGGCTGACGGTGTGAGTATCCCACACTTTATCGAACAGAGTCTGTCCCATGATTCTATCTCTCTTTATTCGGTGGTTTCATTGTTCAGCTACGGTGCTTTCCAACACCGACGATCATCCGTTCTCGCCGCTGCGTTGTTCAGTCAAGCGATTCAGCGCATCAATAAACGCTTTTGTGCTGGCCTCTACAACATCGGTTGACGCACCTCGGCCTAGTACTGTCTTTTCCTTCTCGCGGATGCGCACCGACACTTCACCCAGTGCTTTTCTTCCCGACGTAACCGCCCTTATCACATATTCCTCCAGTGTCACGTCTACACCAGCGGCTTTGGTTATCGCCGTGTACGCCGCATCTACAGGCCCGTCCCCCCACGCCGCTTCCTGACGCATCTCGTCAAGCACTTTTATTCGCACAGTCGCCGAGGGGATGGTGCCGGTGCCGCTCGACACCTGAAGGTGCTCCAGTTTGAAAGTCTGAACAACTTCACGCACCTCGTCGTCAATAATAGCAGCGAGGTCTTCATCAAAAACCTCCTTCTTCTTATCGGCGACCAACAGAAAACGCTCGTACGCTCTATCGAGGTCCTCGTCGGCTACGTGGTAGCCCAAAGCTTCTAGTCGCGACTGAAACCCGTGTCTCCCTGAGTGGCGTCCGAGAACCATCCGCGATTTGCTCCAGCCCACGTCCGCCGGAGTCATTATCTCATAGGTCTCCCGGTGCTTGAGCATCCCGTCCTGATGGATGCCCGACTCATGCGCGAAAGCGTTTGCGCCAACGATGGACTTATTGGCCTGGACGTGCATTCCGGTCATTCTGGAGACCATCTGGCTCGTTGGCACTATCTGCTCGGTGCTAATCGCGGTTGTCAGCCCAGGGAAATAGTCGCTCCGAGTATGGATCGACATAACAATCTCCTCAAGCGACGCATTACCAGCCCGCTCCCCCAAACCGTTCATCGTACACTCAACCTGCCTGGCACCGCGCCTGACACCTTCCAGCGAGTTGGCGACCGCCAAACCCAGATCATTATGGCAATGGGTGCTGATAACCGCATCGCCGATGTTGGAAACATTATCAACCAACGTTCCTATCATCTCCGCATACTCAGCCGGGAGCATATAGCCCACCGTATCAGGGATATTCACTGTAGTCGCCCCGGCACCGATCACCGCCTCAACCACCTCACACAGAAACCCCAACTCCGTACGACCAGCATCTTCCGGCGAGAACTCCACATCGTCGCACAGCGATTTTGCCATCTCGACCGCCGCCACCGCCATCTTCAGAACGTCGGCTGGTTCCTTCTTGAGCTTGTGTTTCATGTGTACTGGTGACGTGCTTATAAACGTGTGAATCCGATTGCTCGGAGCCTGTTTGATTGCAGCCCAGGCAGAGCGGATATCCTTTTCCACCGAACGTGCCAGACCGCAGATCGACGGCCCAGGCACCTCACCGGCGATACGCTCCACAGCATCAAACTGCACCTGAGATGACACCGGAAATCCCGCCTCAATGACGTCTACACTCAACCGCTTCAACTGGTGGGCGATATCCACCTTTTCGTGGACGTCCAACGACGCGCCAGGGCTCTGCTCTCCATCGCGCAACGTCGTATCGAATATGGTGATTACATCTGATTGCATGTTCGGTCACTCCACGGCCAGGCCGGGATTCGTCAAGCGGGAACGGGCAGGCCTGACCTCAAAAAACCCTATCCCCGCGCATCCGCATCATAAGTCGCGTAAGATCAGTCAGGTCGCTGTCCATTATCTCTCCTTCCGCACACTTCGCGTGATTCTTGGCGCGCCCGCCGGCGCACTTCGTGTGGCTTCGGTTGCGCGCTGCATCCACAAGTTGCCCGTGATCTCGGGTTGTTCGCTGATTACTCTGCGACGCAAACCACCCGCTTCCATCCGCGGTCAGGTCTCGCCAAAGGCACAACCAAATCCGACTACTTACTACGCCGATTTGAGCAGCTTGCCCATCGTCAGCACCGGTTCCACCCTATAGCCCAACCCTTCGTAAAACCCCACGACATCCCGGTTCGAGTCGTGAACCATCAGGTTCACCTTTGTGCATCCGGCATCAGGCAGACGCCGCTCCGCTTCAACCATCATCGCCTGCCCGTAACCAAACCTTCGGTACTCCGCTAAAACAGCTAGGTAGTAGACCCACCCGCGATGATCGTCGTCGGTAGCCATCGCAGTGGCGATAATGCGACCACTCAACTCGCCAACGATAAACTGTTCTCGTTGAATCGCCAGCTTGCGCTGTATGTCGCTCTCAGGCACATTGTGAGGCGGGCTGTCAGGAAAAACCTCCCACCACAACCGAGCTACCGCCGACTCGTCTGACTCGCGATAGGTGTATGTCCAGTGTCTCAACGGGTACCTGCTGTCTCCCTGCAACACCGCCGACCTACTTCTGATCCAAGAACCTGTCCTTTTTGCCCTCGCCTAACTGCATCGCAGCGCTCATCATCTCCCTAAGCGGCTCGCCGACACGCTCAATGAGGTGCGTCGACTCTTCGCCGCGAATCTTGTTGAAGTTCGGGAGACCGTCTTCGTTCTCCTTTATCCACTCCCGGGCGAACGAGCCGTCCTGTATCTCGGCCAAAATCCGCTCCATCTCTTTTCTAGTGTCGTCGTTTATGACCCGCTTGCCTGATACGTAGTCGCCCCACTCAGCGGTATCCGAAATCGAATAGCGCATTGTTGAGATGCCGCCGATGTACATCAGATCCACGATCAGCTTCACCTCATGCAAGCACTCGAAATAGGCCACTTCCGGTTTGTAGCCTGCATCGGTGAGCACCTCAAAAGCGGTCTGGATCAGCTTCGTCAGACCACCGCAAAGAACAACCTGTTCGCCGAAGAGATCGGTTTCGGTCTCTTCTTTGAACGTGGTTTCGATGACACCGGCACGTGTTCCGCCTATCGCCATCGCATACGCAAGGCCGATGTCGTGCGTATCGCCTGACGGGTCTTGATGAACTGCCAAAAGTGCTGGGACGCCAAAGCCCTGTTCGTATGTGCGCCTTACCAGATGTCCCGGACCTTTCGGGGCGACCATAAACACATTCACATCGTCTGGCGCTACAATGGCGTCGAAATGGATGTTGAAGCCGTGGGCGAACGCGATGTAGTCACCAGCTTTCAGGTTTGGCTTAAGGCTTTCCTCGTAGATTTTGGACTGCGAGGTGTCCGGCGTCAAAATCATTATTATGTCGCCCTCAGCCGCCGCTTTTGATGTCTCCATCACATTAAGGCCAGCCTCAGCCGCTTTTCCCCAAGTCTTGCTGCCTTCACGAAGTCCTACAACAACAGTCACGCCTGACTCTTGCAGGTTAAGCGCGTGGGCGTGGCCCTGTGAACCACAACCGATTACCGCCACGGTCTTGTCTTTGAGAAGATCCAAATTGGCGTCGGCGTCATAGTACATTGTCGCCTTCACCTCACCCGATAAGGCTGTTGTCTCACTCATCTCCTCCGCCTTTCAGTTTTTTTGTAAAACTCGCACACTTTGTGTCATTTTGACCCACCTTCCAGCACGCATCGCGTGGCTTCAGGCGGGCTTTCGATTCTGTTAAGTGGCACTCATCCAAAGCTCGTACGGTAGAACCGCCAACCGATCTAGGCGGCTTTTTCTGCATTGTGAATTGATGTGCCATCAAGTTCACGCGACAACGCAACCACTCCGGTCCGCGCAACTTCCATTATCCCGAACGGCTCCAACATCGCCGTCATAGCCCCAATTTTGCGGCTGTCCCCAGTTACTTCCACAGTGATCGATTGAGGCGAGAAGTCCACTGTCCTGGCGCGGAACACGTCCACGATCTGAAGTATCGCGGTGCGCTGTTCCTGATCCGCTGCGATTTTGATCAGTGCCAGCTCACGCTCCACATGTGGGCATTCGGCAAGATCGACGACTTTGATCACGTCCACAAGCCGGTATAGCTGTTTGATGATCTGTTCGATGATCCGCTCATCCCCACGCGTGACTATCGTCATGCGGCTGGTGTCGGGATCGGTTGTCTCAGCGACTGCCAAACTGTCGATGTTAAACCCTCTCGATGACAGCAGGCCGCTGACGCGCGCCAACACTCCGAAATGATTCTCCACCAACGTGCTTATAATGTGTTTCTCTTCTCTCTCGTGGTTCATGCCATCTCCCCCGGGTCGAGCATCTCGTCCAGCGCCGCGCCCGCAGGCACCATGGGATAGACGTTCTCTTCCTGATTCACATGGAAATTGAAAAACACCGGTCCGTCGTGGGCGAAACCCTCCTCAAGAACAGAGGTAACCTCGCCTGGATCACCGGCGGTCAGCCCTTTTGCGCCATACGCTTCGGCCACAGCCGCGAAATCGGGCATGCCACCCATATTGGTGGATGCATATCGCTTATCAAAGAACAGTTCCTGCCACTGGCGGACCATCCCCTGAAAATTATTGTTGAGAATCACTACTTTGACCGGTAGCCTGTTCTCCACTACTGTCGCCAACTCCTGGATGTTCATCTGTATCGAAGCATCGCCAGCGATGTCTATCACCAGCGCATCAGGGTGAGCCAACTGGACCCCAATAGCCGCAGGAAACCCATAGCCCATCGTCCCCAAGCCGCCTGAACTGGCCCATCTGCGCGGCTTTGCGAACCGGTAGTATTGAGCCGACCACATCTGGTGCTGACCGACCTCTGTACAGATATATGCGTCTCGATCTTTGGTCAGTTCGTAGATCTGCTCCACCACGTACTGAGGTCTGATGACATCCTTAGAGGGCGGATATGGGAACAGCGTTTCTCCACGCCATTCGTCCACCTGCTCGTTCCACTCGCTCTTCGCGCGCTCTTTCACCAAAGGCAGCAACGCTTTCAGCACTTTTTTGGCATCCCCGATGACAGGGTAGTCCACCTCGACGATTTTTTTCACCGACGAAGGGTCCACATCAACATGGCCAAACTTGGCCTTGGGAGCGAAGCGATCAAGCCGCCCTGTGACTCTGTCGTCAAACCGTGAGCCGATAGAGACCACCAGGTCGCTCTCCTGAAAACAGAGGTTCGCGGCTTTTGATCCATGCATCCCTGGCATTCCGACAAACAGCGGGTCGGTCCCGTCGAACCCGCCTAAACCCATGAGCGTCGTAGTCACAGGAATGTTGGCTTTGTGGGCTAGTTGAGTGACCTCGTCCTGAGCGTCTGATATGACGATCCCGCCACCCAAATACAGATAGGGCCGCTCGGAGCTGTTGATCGCCTCGACCAAAGCCGCGACGTCCTCTGGGTCACCGGCACCGGTGTTAGGGCGATAGCCCCTGATGTCAGGAGTGCCTGGCCACTCAAACACTGCCGAGTCGGTCATAACGTCTTTTGGCAGGTCAACTACAACCGGCCCTGGTCGCCCTGTGCTCGCGATGTGAAAAGCCTGCCTTATTATAGACGGGACATCGGCAGTCTCCTTAATCATAAAGCTGTGCTTTACAACCGGGCGTGTAACGCCGATGGCGTCGGTCTCCTGAAAAGCATCCGAACCGATGAGGCCACTGGACACCTGACCTGTGAGCACCACTATGGGCACCGAGTCCATCTGGGCGGTCGCCAGCGCGGTGACGGTGTTTGTTGCAGCCGGTCCAGATGTGACCAGGCTGACACCAACCTTGCCAGTGGAACGAGCGTAACCATCGGCGGCATGTGTTCCCGCCTGCTCGTGTCGGGGCAGTACAACTTTAATGCGCTTACTTTGTTTGTAGAGGTTGTCAAAAATGCTGAGGACGACTCCCCCAGGATATCCAAAAAGGAGGTCGACATCCTCGCGGATGAGGCTCTCTATCAGCATCTCGGCGCCAGTGACCTCCTTGCCGTCGAGCTGCTGGTCCCACCTGTCAGTGGGCGGTGAATCGGGCTGTTTAGAATCGGTCATTGAGCGGCACTCCTTATATAGCGAAACTCTTTTTCGTCGATTGTCGGCTAAACCTCGCCGGTCGTACGCTGCGTTCGGAGGCGAGGGGGCGACCCCTCAGCTCATCGATGTCACCTATTTTTGGTCTTTCAGCCATGTCTACTTTGTCTCATGTCAAACGCGTACGACAAAACCGCATGCGGTCTCCCGACTAGAGGCTCTCTCGGTAACTTGATGACGGAAGTAAGAGTTCGCGTCCCGAGAGGCCCCTAGCCAATAGCCGCTACAATTACGACTACCGCTACAAGCCTAAGGGATGTAATAAGCAGGAGTCGGCCGCTCGCGAGGGCGGCCAACGAACTTGGAATCGACAGACTGATGGCTCGTCGCTGCGGAGCCGCAGAGACCAGCGTTTCTGTCCTATTTTTCTGCCACCAAGCTGTCATCAGTCTTTACCCGTCCAACTATCAAATAAGCATCATTGGCGTCCTGAATAGAGGCAACATACCACACCTACACCTGCGCCGTCAAGTGTGGTCGGCATTTTTGGTGTGGACAGCCTACCGCACCAGCACCATTCTTCGCGCCGTCGCCCCTAGAGCGCTAGTCAAGCGGCAGATATATATGCCGCTCGCCGCCTCATGTCGCGCATCATCTCGCCTATCCCACTGAATACTGTGGTTTCCTGCGACCAAGAAACCATCGACCAGAGTGCGGACGGTCCGACCGGAAATGTCATATACCACCAGCGAGACAAAGTCAGCGCCTGGGATTTCGAAGTGAATGGGTTGGGGGCTGTCGAAACTACCTCAAAGCGGTTGGGAATGTTAGCCTCGTCCACAGCGCTCACAACATCGTGATGGAAGTAGAATGCGCCCATGTCAGCGCGGGTGCCGTCGAGGTCCTCGGGGGCCAACACATGGCCGACGTCTTTGGCCGGTGAGCCCTCCAAAAGGTGATAGTCGCCTTTTTCCGGGTTCACGAACAACGGATTAACGTGGATGTTGCCGATGGAGGTCACCGTGGTACCACCCTCCCTTATGTCGACACCTCCTCAAATGAGATCGTCCTCAACGATTGAGTTCCTTACTTCGATCTGCTCCGGGTGCACCAGATCGATGAGTATCTGGTTTGGCCTATCTCCCAATACAATACTGCTGTGCATGCGGAGTGCAGCAAACCGCCACACATACAGACCGCCGCCGTCTTCGCGGGCCACATTTCTGCTCATGGTGCACCGATCGAGGAAAGCGCCCCCACCCAGCACCATTCCCCCGCCTCAGTCTGCCTCGTTGCGCACTATCAGAGTCTGGGTGAGTTCCATGCGCTGAACCGGATCACCCTGTGTGTCGTTGCGTACGCCGTCCAGATAGACCCCACCCCCCAGACCTGCACGGTTATCACTGATCACTCCACCGACGACGGTGATGAGGAAGGCGTTTTGATGAGTACACGCACGCTTCGTGCGTTTGTTTTTTTGCGACCGGCACCGAACCAGGTCGAGCGTTAGATCAACCCGGTCTTCCGCGTCTGCCGCCTCTGCCGCGTCGGGCTTTAGCGCGCTCGACGAAGGCGCGGCGTTTTTTGAGGTCGGTGGCGAGGGTGGAGTCTTCAGCCACGTGTTTTTCGTACATCGCTTTTACGCGGGGGCGTTCAAGCAGCTTTGCTAGGGCCCGTTCGACCTCTGCGGAATCGTCTTTGGCGGATTCCAAGATGAGAGGGGGTTTGCCGCCTACAACGGCGACCTTTGTGCCAGTTTGGAGGCCTGTTTTTCCTACAACGACCACCGTGTCGCCGACATCTATGCCGGAGATAATCTCCACATGGCTGGTGTCCGACAGACCGATCTTCAGTTGGCGCGGCATCACAGAATCTGAGGCAACACGATATACCACATTAGTCTCGCCTCGGCGAAGAAGCGCGAGCCTTGGGACAGCCAGAACATTAGGGCGGGTCTCCGTGGCGAGCTTGACCGATGCGAACATTCCAGGCCTGAGCTTGCCCTTGGGGTCCAACGCCAGTGTGACCGTGATCGTGCCGCTGGCAGGATCTACGACAGGGCTGATACGGCGCACACGGCCTCTGAATATCTGCCCAGAAAACGCCTGAGTCGTCACCAGAGCTGTCTGACCAACGCGAACGGCGGACAGGTTTTGCTCAGGGATGTGTACACGGCCAAGAATCGTTCGGGCGTCAACGATGTGGTACACCTTAGCGCCGGTAGATATCCGCTGCCCGGTTGTAATGTCGCGTTTGGTGATAATGCCGCTTATAGGCGAGCGGATCGCCATGTGTGTAAGTGTCAGCCGTTTGGTGTCGTAGCTGGTCCGCGCAGACTCGTAAGCCGAGATGGCCTCTTCGTGGGTCTGGGCGCTGATGATCCCCTTCTGAGACATCTCATCGGCGCGTTCTTTGGCGCGGGTCTTCGTCTCCAGCGATACACGCGCCCCTTCAGCCTCAAGTCGAGCCTCTTCGTCATCCAACTGTGCCAACACCTGACCTTTGGCAACCCTGTCGCCCTCTTCGGAGCGATAGGATGTCACGACCCCGTTGGCTCTGGCCACCACATCGACTTCGGCCTGAGCTTCCAACGTGGCTGTCGTCAAAAGAAATGACGACATCGTACGTCTGTCGACCGTGGCCACTTTGACAGGCACCACTGGACGCTCTTTCTTTGCGCCTGGTCCACCTAGCCCGCCAAACCCGCCCATTTTTTTCGCATCATCGTCATCGCCGCATCCAGCATCAATCAGTGCGACCGCTACAACAACCCATCCCAACAACGGACATCTCCTGCGCCAACGGCGCACCGGCAAAATCACAGTCAACGGATGACACTCCCTCCTCATAGGGGACCGCGACAACATCTTCACTCAATAAAAAGTCATTGGTTGCCAGAGGTCAAGCGCAGACGACGACACCTGTAGCAACCGAGCCGCGCTCAACGATCGGTATATACGTCCAGACTATTGATTATTAAGGCGCACACGGATTGCGTTGGCGTGCGCATCCAAACCCTCAGCTTCTGCGAGAACCTCTATCTGAGCGCCGGTTTTGGCCAGCCTTTCAGGTGTGTAGGCTATTATGCTTGTATCTGTGAGAAAATCGGCCACACCCAGCGACGACGCATATCGAGCGGCGCGACCGGTGGGGAGAACGTGGTTAGTGCCGCAAAAATAGTCGCCTACCGGCTCAGTGGACGCCGGACCAAGAAAGATCGCACCGGCGCACTTGATGGCATCCACAGCCCTCCACGGGTCGGTGGTCATCACCTCCACATGCTCCGCAGCAAGCTGACTACACAGGTCGTATGCGGCATTGAGGTCACCGACAACGAATATCGCTCCGAACCGTTCTAGCGCCGTTTTAACCAGCTCAGCTCGCGATAGGGTCTCAAGCTGTCGTGTGATCTCCTTTGTCACCATTTCGGCGAGTTTTTCTGACGGTGTTATTAGAACCGACGCCTCATAGCCGCTGCCATGTTCGGCCTGAGAGAGCATATCTGCGGCGATGAATATCGGGTTGGCGGTGTCGTCTGCCACGATCACTAATTCGCTAGGGCCAGGTAACATCTCGATGCCCACCTGCCCAAACACCATCCGCTTCGCAGCGACGGTATAGGCGTTTCCAGGGCCGACGATTTTGTCCACCGGTTTGATGCTTTCGGTCCCGAACGCCATCGCCGCTATCGCCTGAGCGCCACCTACACGGTGCACCAGTGAGATGCCGCAGAGATTTGCCGCTTGTAGTATGGCGGTATGTACACTGCCATCGGGTGATGGCGGTGTGCAGAGCGTCAAGTGAGCTACACCAGCTACAGCAGCGGGAATGGCGGCCATCAAAACACTGCTAAACAACGGCGCTGCGCCGCCTGGTATATAGATCCCCACCCGCTCGATGGGGTTGTAGCGCTTTCCTAAAATCACTCCATCGCCGTCAGGGACAAACCAGGACGTGCGGCGCTGGTGTTCGTGAAAACGCCGGATGTTTGCCGCGGCCTGGGTCATCGCCGAGAGGAGTTTTTCGTCTGTGCCAGCGATGGCGGATTCAATATCATCGTTGGAGACTGTCAGATCGACGCCGGTCAGGTCTGCCCCATCGAGTTCGCGGGTCAGTGAAAGCAGAGCCTCATCGCCATCGCGCTGGACCTGGTCAATAATAGATTTGACAGTTGGCTCGACCTCGTTGGCGGTCGTCTCCACGCGGGCCATGATCGTGTCGAACCGTGGGCATGGCGAACCGCTTCTGAACCCTGTGACCTCTAGCATCGCCCCACCTGTCTTTTCGATCTTTGTAACCGCCAACTCTTTGGTTACGGGATCACTTTGTTTAGCGGGTATTCAAAAATATCGGATGCCCCGGCCCGTTTCATCGCAGGAACGATAGTGCGCACCACTTCTTGGGGCAGGATGACCTCTATGGCTGACCAAGGGATCTCGTTCCCGTCGTGATCCCTCAGCGGCGAGACGGTTGGCCTCTTCTCCTCTGGCAGAATCGCAACCACGTCGCCGAGACTGCCGTTGGGGACGTTGGCTTTAAGGCCGACAAGCCCCTCTGCATCCAGCGCTGCCCTAAGGAGCATCGACAGGTTCTCTATTTTCTGTTTTTTCCAAGGGTCAGCCCAGGCATCCTTATTGGCGATTAGTTTGGTGTTCGTCTCAAGGACCGTATCTATGATCCTGAGCTTGTTCGCCCGCAGCGAGGAACCGGTCTCAGTAATCTCTACGATGGCATCTACGAGGTCGGGCACTTTGACCTCGGTGGCACCCCAGGAGAACTCGACATTGGCGCTTACGCCGTGGGATCTGAAATACTCATCCGTGAGATTGACCGCTTCTGTGGCGATCCGTTTGCCCTCCAGGTCCTTAACTGACTCAAAATCTGATCCCTCAGCCACCGCCAGCACCCATCGTGCTTTTCGTCGGGTGGCTTTGGAGTAGACAAGATCTGCTATCTCCACAACGTCGGCACCATTCTCGCGGACCCAATCAAGCCCGGTCAGCCCAGCATCAAAAACCCCCTGTTCAACATAGCGGGCGATCTCCTGAGCACGGATAAGGACGCCGGATATCTCCGGGTCGTCGCATTCCGGGAAATAGGATCGACTATTCACCGAGAAACTGAAACCCGCTCGGCGCATGAGCACGAACGTGGCCTCCTGTAGGCTGCCTTTAGGAAGCCCGATCTTCAACTCATTCGACATTAGGCATGATCCTCTAAAATTAAGTTTTTGGGTGGCGATACGCTCCACCCCCAAACTCACACACTATTCAGGTGTCACGGAAACGCAGTGTAAACAAAAACTACGCGCCGGGGAATCTGTGGCACCCCGGCGCGAAAAAAAGTAACCGGAAGGCCGGATCAGTTAAGGGCGGCCAACCCTTGGGCCACACGGTCGATCCCTTGATCTATCTGCTCCACTGAGCATGCGTATGAGATGCGCAGATGTCTGTCCTTGCCAAAACCCGATCCCGGCACAGTCGCCACCAGGTGTTCTTCGAGGAGGTAGTTACAAAGGTCAATCGAGTCGGATATCACCTTTTCGCCAGCGCGTTTGCCGTAGTGGGCCGAGACATCTGGGAAAACGTAGAACGCTCCTCCTGGCATCGGGCAGCTAACCCCGTCTATCGCGTTCAGTCGGTTGACGATGTGATCTCTGCGCTCAGCGAATGCAGTTCTCATCCGCACAACTTCGTCCTGCGGGCCGTTCAACGCCGCTACTGTTGCCCACTGAGCGATTGATGTGGCGTTGGATGTCTGCTGCGACTGGACTTTGCTCATCGCCTTGATAATCTCCAACGGCCCTGCCGCGTAACCTATACGCCAACCGGTCATACTGTACGATTTGGCAACACCGTTGGCGGTGATCGTTCTACCGATAAGCTCCGGGGCTATCGACGCCCATGAGTGGTGCTCGCCCCCGTCGTATACCAGATGCTCATATATTTCATCCGACAGAATCACGATATCAGTTTTGGCCACCACCTCCGCCAAAGCCAGGAGGTCTTCTTTGGTGTACACCACCCCGCTTGGGTTGGAGGGACTATTGAGCACTAGAAGCTTTGATCGCGGAGTGATAGCCGCCTCAAGCTGCTCCGGCGTCATCTTGAGGTCGTCACCAGTCTCGACTACGATCGCCCGCCCCCCCACCAGTTCAGCTTGCGATGGGTAGCTCACCCAGTACGGTGCCGGGATAATCGCCTCATCGCCGGGGTCTAAGAGCACCTCGCACGCAAGATAGCACGCGTACTTGCCACCGATTGTTATCAGCGTCTGTTCCGGGGCGTAGGGGATCCCATTTTCACGCTCGAATTTGTCTGCCACCGCCTGCCTAAGCTGCGGAATGCCAGCGACCGGTGTGTATTTCGTTTTGCCTTCGTTAAGCGCCTCTATCGCGGCCTGTTTGATATGTTCTGGCGTATCGAAGTCCGGTTCACCAGCGCTCATGCTTACCACATCAACGCCCTCTGCGATCATCTCTTTGGCTCTGCCTGTAACCGCCATAGTCACCGACGGTTGAATACACTGAACCTGTTCTGAAATCACTGTCCGCTCCGTGGTGGTGACTTACGCGCGCACCCCTCTCGGGGGGTTAGGAACTTGAGAAGATACTAATTTTAGGTGCGACGGTGTAGGGGAACAAGCGCTGCGGTCGCAGACCTTTTGAGCGGCGGATGGGTCTTGAGGGCAGAAGGAATTTCTTACTAGGAGCGGTTGTGCAGCGGTTGGAAACTCTTGTGGAACAAGCCAGGCGCAGTAACACCGACGCCTACGGCACGATTGTGATGCGGTTTCAGGACATGGCGGTGGGATGTGCCTACTCGCTTCTCTAGGATTTCCAACTTGCAGAAGACGCCGCTCAGGAGGCGTTTATTTTTGGCCTTCCGTGATCTTCGACAGCTTCGCGATCCAGCAGCGTTTCCAGGTTGGTTCCGAAGGGTCGTCTTCAAGAGTAGCGACCGGATTTGACGGCGACATTCTGTCACCGCGCCGCTGGAAGCCTCCGAGTACATCAGTGATCCCAGCGACGATCCTCTACTAATCGCGGAGGGAACCGAAATCAGGCTCGTCGGGGTCTTTTAGCATCGTCTCCCAATGATCCTGCCCGTCGTGATAGGATGATGGAATTACAATGTTGTTGTCAGTGGAGCCTTCAAACTCGTGGAGACCTAGGGATGGTTTGTCCCAGTGTTTTCCATCAACTGAAACGGCCAAACATTGAACATGCTGCGCTTTGTCGCCTTTGAACGTACCAGCCATGTACCACGCCTAAAACACCCCCTCTTCGTCGTCAAACACTACCGATGCGGTCATGCCGGGGTGTTTTTCCCAAGGCTTCGTCTGACTGAGGACCGGATGACGACCGAATTTGTCAGCGGAATGAAATATGCGGGTGACATTTTCCCGCCTGTCGACCTCTTCTAGGTCAACGAACAGATGTGGCGCGTCTGTGAGCATTTCGGCCATATTGAGGTCCGTATTTTCTTGATTGGATTGGGAGCGGGGCGACTATCAGGCTTAGCTAGCCGAACATCCGTTTGATGACCCACAGCACAGCGCCGATGGTGGCAACCACCAGTACCAGATTTAGAAGAAGCCCTAAAAGCCCAGCTACAACGCTCAGTATCAGAATACCAATCTTGATGGCGACCAGAGCGATTACCGCCAAGATAGCGTAACCGAGCAGTGCGTGAAAATTCAGTTTTTCGGACATTTTTTTAGGCCATTGTTGGAAGCATATCTCTAGTGACTTCGTATCGCTGCGGCTCACCAGCGGTCCACCGCCTTATCTCCTCGGCAACGTACTGACCCAATCGGCGGCGGCCTTTAGCTACTGTTCCTGCCATGTGTGGCATCAGGATCACGTTGTCCAGCGTGCGGAATGGCGAATCGACGGTTGGAGGTTCGGGGCTGGTAACGTCCAGACACGCGGTGATTCTCCCTGTCTTGAGTTCGCGGATCAGTGCGTCCTCATCTATGACCGCACCCCTGGACGTGTTGATGATAGTCGCGCCGTCTTTCATCTGTGCAAACTGCTCACTGCCAAGCATCTGGTCTGTCTCGTCGGTGGCGGGGAGATGCACAGACACAACGTCGGAAGTTGACATCAACTCGTCGAGATCAACCTTGGTGACCCCCAGTTCGGCGGCCTGGGCGTCATCCACATACGGGTCATAAAGAACAATCTCGACTTCAAAACGGCTAAGAAGCCCGATGATCGCCCGGCCCACATGAGATGCGGCGACGATGCCGATTCGAGAAAACACGAAATCGGCAGGTTCGGGGTCCATATCATTTCGCCAGCCTCCGCCGCTGGTGACTTGGGCGGCATGCCAGATGTTTTTGGATGACAGGATGATGAGGGCAAGCGATGTCTCCGCTACCCCGACAGCTATCGCAGCAGCCGCACTCGTTAGAATAACCCCTCTGTCCCACATCGCGTCGGTAACCAGCCCCTTGATGGACCCCGCTGAGTAGCAGACCAGTTTGACGCCTGGAGCGTTCTTTAGAAACTCGTCGTCGATTTTGGCCGTTCCCCACCCTGCCACTGCGATCTCCGCATCCCCAACAAACTTGCCAGCATCGGAGCTAGACATACTTTGATCTGTGTCATTCCAGCACACTTCCGCCAACGACCCCAGCAGATCTCGCGTATAAGGTAGGAACAGAGTCTCGCTCAACGGCGCTGGCGTCAAAACTGCCACGGTGGGGCGGGCCATATCCGATATTCTGCTTATCTTGTTGGAGGCGGGAGTGTCGTTGGTGAAAGTAATACGCCGTCCGGGCGCCGTCTAGGAGGCGTCATCAAACTCTGCATGACAAAATGTATAGTCGCATCAGCTCTGGTATTCTCAGCGTGTGGATCAGACCTCACATCCACCACACGGGGCCGGATAGCGCTGGGAACCCTGGTGGAGGTGACGGTTGTTGGAAATAGCTCCGATCGTGTGACCCGGTGGATCGATCTGGCGTTTGATGAGATAGCCCGGATCGAACGGATCGCAAGCAGCTATGACACCGTGTCAACTCTCGCCAATCTAAACAGATCCGGCGCTCTTGCGGTTGACAATTTCTCTGACGAGTTGATCGCGCTGATAGATCGCTCAGTGGCTTTAGGACGGCTGACCGGTGGAGCATTCGATGTGACGCTGGGACCGGTGCGGCGGCTGTGGGAGTTGGCAGAGAAACGCCGTGCCTTGCCCACCGCTGCGCAGGTATCCAGCGCACTTGCGCGCACAGGGCTGCGCCAGGTGCGCTGGATACCTGCGCAGGACGACTCGATTCGATTGGCAGTAGGAGCCAGCTTGGATCTGGGTGGCATAGCGAAAGGGTATGCGGTTGATCGGGCGGTGAGAGTTCTTAAGCGACATGGTGCGGTTGGAGGAATGGTCAACGCTGGCGGTGACCTCTCTGTTTTCGGGCGGTCAGCAACTAAAACCCACTGGTCAATCGGCGTTCGCCATCCCAGAAAAACCGCTGCACACACGTTCTCGGTGTTGACAATCAGCGACGGTTCCATCGCCACCACCGGAGACTACGAGCGCGGTTTCGCGATAGGCGATTCGATATATCCCCACGTCCTGGACCCCGAAACGGGATGGCCTGCCAGAAAGGCGATAAGCGCAACTGTCTTTACCTCAACAGCAGAGCGGGCCGATGCTCTAGCGACGGCAGTTTTTGTTGCTGGCCCTGATTCTGGAATGGCACTGCTCAATCGGCTGCCCCAGGCAACCGGGTTGGTCGTAATGGAGAAAGACGGCGGTCTTATAGCCTATACGTCGGTGGGGTTTTTAGAAAATGCTGTGATAGATACTGGGCAGGTTAGTCTAGTCATGGGCAACTAGAGCTAAACGGCTGTTTGACGCGATAGCGGGGGTACTGTACCAAACGAGAAAAAAACCGGTTGGGTCGGCGTCTGGTCGCACCGGTTCCAAGTAGGGTGTTTTAGGTTTTGTAGACCTCGCCTTTCCACACGATCGGACCCAAGTGAAGCGCGGTCCTTAATCCAATTGCGGTCTGATAGGCGAGCTGGAACCACGGCACCACAAACGCTGTCCACAAACGCTCCGGGCGTCCCATCCAAAGCGTGCCGCGCACTATCAACGCGATGTCAGCGGCGTACCAGCACCCGACAGCGGCGAGGGTGGTAAGCAGCGGTGTGGCTCCCAGCGCCGCGGCGATAACCGATCCTATCAATGCAGATCTCTGCAACAACGAAAACACCAGTAGACCAAGCTTCCAGCCCCGCACCTCAGTCGAGCCAGAGGCCCACCTCGCGCGCTGCCGCCAAAAACCGCCAAAAGTGAATTCGGGGTCGCTCTCAACACATCTGTCCAGGTCGGCTGCGCAGGCGACATTCCATCCAGTCTGTGCGGTGATCGCGCTCAGAATTGCAAAGTCTTCAGCGACGGTTCTGCCCAACGCCCTATAGCCACCAATCTGCCTGTAGGCGACACGCCGAATCGCAAAATTGTTGCCGATAAGGCTCATAGGTACGCCAAGCCCGCTCAGCCCCCAGGTCACAGTAAGCAGATGGGTCAGGTCGCCAGCCTGTGCTGCGCCAAATGGCCCATCTGCCCTCAAATCTGTCAGACCGGCGACCACTCCGACCCCGGCGGTCATACGCCCGACCATGTCGCGAATCCATGTTGGCGGGACCCGGCAATCGGCGTCGGTGAAAAGGATCACGTCGGATTTGTGATCAGAGCGGTCGATACCTTCGGCGAGCGCATTCTGTTTGCCGCCCATATCCTCAGGGCAACGGTTCACGCGATGGAGCTGGAGATTTGGGATGTGGGCGCGCCACTCCTCGACAATCTCGGAGGTGCGGTCGACAGAACGGTCGTCAACGACTGTCACCTCCCAAAGGTCGTTGGGATAGTCAACATCAGCGATGGAGTCGAGGCATTCGGGCAACGCATCCTCTTCGTCCCGAGCGGCTATGATCACCGTCACTGTTGGTGTCTCTCTGGTCGTATCCGGCCATCTGGTAGTACCGTGTAGTATGACCAAAGTCGCTATCAGATATGCCATCGAAAGGCAGAGAGCGATTATGCTGATTATCTCCAACTGGCTGCTCTCTTTTGAGGTTGGTGGCAACTGCGTGACTGGGGCAGAGAATATACTCTACTGACCTCGATGTGACCAGCACGAGCTCGGTGGGCGTTGCAGGAAAGATACCTCTAATGGAGTGCACCCCCTGGTCAGATACAGGCCTGGCAGAAGCGGTATAAGCAGGGCAGGTTGAGCGATCAACCGGCGGACAACGGTGCTTCACATGCTCGAATCGCGGAACTCGAGCGGATGGTAGGTCAACTGACGATGGAGAAGGAGTTGTCAAAAAAAGCCGCTGCTTGGGCACAACAGCCGCGAAGCGAAGACTCCTCGGTGATCAGCGGTCCAGGCTCCCCTCGGTCGCGTGGGGGTGCGCAGTGATTAAGCTTCCCCGAAGCAGCTACTACTACCGACCGACGGAGAATACCAGCCAGGTCGTGAAGGATGCGGACATACGCGACCGGCTGGAGGAACTGGCGCTGGAGTTTCCCCGATATGGATATCGTCGTATGACCGCTCAGTTGCATCAGGAGGGCTTGCGGGTCAACCATAAACGGATCCTTCGGATCATGCGTCAGAGCCAGTTGCTGTGCAAACCGAAGCGCAGGCACGTTAAGACCACGAAGAGTAGACACGGCCTGCCGGTTCATCCGAACCTGTATCGCAACCAGGTGCCCAAAGGGCCTGACCTGGTGTGGGTGACCGATGTGACGTATATCCGCCTCCCGACAGAGTTAGTGTTCTTAGCCGTGCTGCTGGATGCCTGGTCTCGGAAAGTGACCGGTTGGGCACTGTCGCGGCGGCTGGATGCGCAACTGACCTGCGAGGCGCTGAAAGCCGCCAGCGGATAGCAGTCATCGGCGCGCTCTTGGTGACGAACAGCTCCTGTTCTACATCTATCCCACATTCCAAATGGTATGACCATTTCGGTCACGGTAAGAGGTTGAACTCCGACAACCTTTTAGAGCCATCCGGGTGGACCACGCCAGGCGCGTAGCGCTGCGACGATATCGGGTATTTGACACCAGCGATCTCCACTGATACGTCGCAATCAGAAACCAGAACGACACGGCCAGTGGGAGGGGAGGTGGCCACTAGCAGCAGGGCGTGGTAGCGCCGGGTACGGATCGAGTCAACCGTTCCGCTAGCGAATCCACCGAGACCGTCAGCCTCCAACCACTCAGCGCTGTTGGATGAACTCATCGTCTGCTCCGCTTGTTCGCCGACACAGAGTCGGCGTATGGCGACGGTGCGTCCTAAATAACTGACGGGTCATGCCCACAAACTGCCGTCGCGGAAGCTCGCCCACGTATCCTCAAACCACGAACTGTCTTCAGGCAGCGGACGCACATCCACCACCTTGGTGACAGCCTTGCTGTCGGCACGAAACCTGATTTCGATAATCTCATTGCGTAGCTCGGTGTTTTCCGGGAGGTACCTCAGATCATCACCCAATTTAGGGTGCAGACGCTCCCCGTCGTCACTCAAAACCAGGTGCGAACCTCTACTGCCGCTACCTCTTTCCAGAAGTGCCGAGATAGCCTGAAGATAGGCGATGTGAGTTTTGCAGAGGTGGACGTTCTGAATCGCACGAACCAGGTTGCGAGGGTGCCCGATCCTTGTCCCCTCGCGGTCCAGTTCCGTTTGCATGGACCGTGCTTGAGCTAGTGCCTTTTCGACGCCTTCCGCCGAACGGATATGCGCGGCGTAGCTGCTCATTCGGTGTTGAATTTCACGCCGACGGTCGTCAATGGTTTTTGGGGCTGATTCTGACAGCGCTATTAGGCGTTCAATCTGGTCGATCTCGTCCTCGACCTGACCGCCCACGATGTTTTCAAACTCGCTTGCACTGACGTCCCGATTCAACCGCCTGCGAGAGATGTACTCAGCCGCCCTCAGCCCTCCGACCTGCGTTGCATTGAGCGAAGAGCCGCCGGGGCGTTTGACGCCGTGCGTTCCAGCCAACTCTCCCAAACAGAACAGGTGGTCTATCGTCGTTCGCCACCAGCTATCAACGACAAACCCGCCGTTATTGTGTTGGCAGACTACCGCAAGCTCCAAAGGCTCAGTTTCCAGATCGATCCCATGCTCGGCGTACTGCTCTATGCTCGGCGGATTCATTCTCCAAAGCCGGGCGATGGGCAGTTCGGGGATCATGGCGTCGGACTTCTCCAGATAGTCGTGAGCCTCCGGCCACAGATCACCCAGGTCAAACGGTTTCATGGCAGGGCCCGGGGCAGGGTTTTGGATAAAATCCATAAATACTCGACGGTTCTTGAGCGCTGTTTCGCACCAGACAGCGATATCTATGATGGACGAACCAGGCCCATCTATTTTTTGCGGATCAAGCGGCCACTGATAGCCCTTAAGAAAAATGTTCGACGCCATCGCCCCCATGTCGTCGAAATAGTCTGTCAGAAAGTTTCGCTTGTCGCCTCCGTCTTCGTTGGCGCTGAAATAGTTGGGCATCACCTGCTGATAGGTGCCAGATAGGTTCCATCGGTAGGACGTCGAAGCCATCCCAAACTGCGATTCAGACAGGTTATGAGCGGCCGCACCGGCCTCAAACATGATGCCGTGATTGCCTATCTGCCTGTGGGGGTATGCGCTGCACTCATACATCTCCCCTGGACCGCCTGTGGCCATGACGATGTTTTGAGCCTGAAATAGTGTCATCCCCCAGCTTCTATCGTCAGCAGCGCTTTTATCAATCGCCACAGCCCCGACTACGCGCTTTCCATCTGAGGTGTCTGCGGTCAGCAGACGGATTACCTCCATCCTGTTGAACACCGCAGTGTTGTTTCGGTGGATCTGCTTGAGGCTTGTTTCCACCATGAACTGACTGGTCTTGGGGCCAGCTGAGGTGGCTCGTTGGAGCGGGTCGTGGTCGGTTTTGTACCCTACATAACCGCCGTGGATGTCGTGGGGGAAAGGAACACCGTTTTGGACTAAATGATAGAACTCCTGAAGACTGCCCACAGCTTCGGCATATGCCACGTCACCGTGCATACATCCACCGGCCATCAGAGTCTTCGCATGGTCCATCGGCGATTCAGGTTGTTCGCCGATGTTGCCCGATTTGTAGTAGGTCTGCTTATCGGACCCAGAATTGTGCGACGTCCCGCCACCAAGCTGGTCGGTTACAACCGCTATATCGCCAACACCAAACTGCACTAAATGTTCAGCGCAGTTGAGCGCCGCAGCCCCAGAGCCCACCACTATCGTGTGGTAGCGATGCACGGGAAGATCGTGCCCATTGACCTCTAAAGTGTCCATCGAGCACCTCTTAGGCACTGATTGTGACAGGTGGCGTGCGATGCACCATCGGTTATCGGAACGGTCTTGTTGAGTCTCAAATCAGACATACAACTTAAACCATGCTGAAGCCAGATGAATAAACGGCATCGTGTATGTGTGATCCTGCCCAGCTAGCAGCGTGTACGACCGTGTACCTGGAAGTTGATCGAAAAGTGATTCGACACTGACCGGTGGGGTTACTTCATCTTCTGATCCAGCCGTGAGAAGAACCGGCATCGTCAGCCGATGAGCGTGGCAGATCGTATCTACAAACCCCAAAGCACGCCACTCCTCTTCGGTACCCTCTGTGGTAGACATAACATCAATCGGTGTTGCGTATGTCCCTCTTACGCCTTGATCGTACATCAGACGGTAGTCGGTTAGATAGGGAACGTCGGCACAGACGCCTTGAGCTCCCCGCCCAGATTGCAGACTACCCATGAGAAGCGATGTTCCGCCGCCCTGACTGGAGTCGAAAAAGTCGAACCTGGACTGGTAGACATCCTCCCTGGCCAACACCCATCTGAAGCGATCATCGCATCAGTAAGCCATCCGACGTATCCGCCCTCGCCCTTGGTTGTGACTGTATCTGGCATCACCGTCCAACCTCTGTCTTCACGGCTAGCTCCGCTTGGAGTGAGGTACCCAGCGAGTTGATATGCAGAACGTGAAAGCCCTCAGCCACAAATGATGGATGAGCGCTCATTTCGGCACCGTATCCTGGTAGGTGGAACAACACAGGGGCATTTGGAAGACTACACTGCTGCCAAAAACCGTGGAACGTCGTCCGCCCTGGTGTCATAAACTCTACATAGTAGTGTGGGCTTTGATGTCTGACACCAAGCTCAAATGTGTGGACTGGGGCATCGACTCTGTTGACCGATGTGGTCATTGTGTCCACAGTGTCGTGGCGCGTTTGGCACCAAACATCAACGTCGGCTGGTGTTGGGTAATCAACCTGTCTCATCGCTCTTCTTCTGTTGTTATAGCCAGTATAATAATGCACTAATAGTAGATATATAAAATTATGTAAACAATGGTGTTAAGCTGGATATACAAAATTAATTTAACATCTTTATACAGCCTAATTATACACAACTGGCAAGTCGGTTTAGTCGCATTACAAAAAGGCTGCCCGTCCCGACGAAAAGGCGCAGCCGCTCACCGTGATACTACAACATACCACAGTTCCGACCAAACCCTCCCAACCAGATATGGGAGCGACGGTCCGCGATCAGTGTGACTTGGGGCGGTTTGTCCATCCCCGCAGGTGTCCATATCTTTTGGGACGGGTGCGGCCTATCCCATTCCACATACCCCTCAGCGGAAGACCCAACATGAGCTACCAGATCGGCATGGACGCAATTCACCTCAAGCCCACTCCCCGACTCGCCCACACCGAATACTGCTCCAATGATTCCCTAAAGCGCCGAGTGGAGGCGAAGACTGGAAAGCAGCTCGCGGAGGCGTGGGAGTTTGATCTATTATGGTCGACCAACGACGGTCCGATCCCGTTCTCAGATCGAGGACGGTCAACCGACATGGGTCATGCTGAGTTTTTGGAGAATGGGACTGACTGGCGTGAACCGCAGCCAAGCCCGTTCACCGACCCAGAGCAGGTGCTTGAATTCGACGCTGTGGAGGAGTTCGGCCTTCTCGACTTTGATGACTTGGTGGCTTACTACGAGGACACCTACAGTCGCACTCAGCGCGACAACCCAGATCAGATATTCACCAGCGGATATTACAAGACCATCGTTTCCGGGGCGATAGACGTATTTGGATGGGACATGCTGCTTGAAGCCGCTGCCGACCAAGAGCGGTTTGAGGCGGTTCTGGACTCGATCTTTAGATTGACCCTTCATCACGTAAAAGCTTGGGCCAAAACCTCAGCACCGGTATTCATTTGCCACGACGATATGGTCTGGTCAGAAGGTCCTTTTATCCACCCTGATTTCTACCGCAAAGTGATTTTTCCCAGATACGCTGAGTTGTGGAAAGTGCTCAAAGACGCAGGCAAGAAAGTCTTGTACTGCTCTGACGGCACATGGACGGAGTTTGTGGACGACATAGCAGACGCAGGTGCCGACGGGTTCATTTTTGAACCAACCACATCGCTGGACCTGGTGGTGGAGAAGTACGGCCAGACGCACGTAATTGTGGGCAGCCACGTCGACTGCCGCACGCTGACTTTTGGCACCACCAACGAGATTAAGGCCGAAATCGACTCTACACTCGAGTTGACGCACGGCTGTCGAGGGTTCATGTTCGCAGTCGGCAACCACATACCTAGCAATGTGCCTGTGGACAACGCGCTTTTCTTCTTCGACTATCTGAGCAAGAATTGGGCGCGATGACAGACGTCATGCGCAAGTGCTAATTAGGATAACTTATGCTGACCAAGTGGACGTGAGGCCGCCCGCAACAACCCGGAAACTCATCTGTCCCCGGCGGAACCCAACCACACCGTGTACTGTTCACCAAGCTATAGCCTGACAGGTGTCGTCTATAAGCTTGGAGGATAGGAACATCAGTAAATCTTTGGGTACCTAGCAGTTTTCACAATATTCTTCGCCGTAAGCGCAGCGCTCGCGCAACACTCAAGATCACGGCGAAGCTCTTTTCAACAGCCCGGTAGTCGGTGGGAACCCTGAAAACCTGCTGACGTGTGGACATTGCCACGGCACGACCGCCGAAAAGCCGACCGCTGGAGCCATCAGTTCAGCGCATAGCCTGTGGAACGCTGCGGCGAGGCCAAGCTACAAAAATGGCAGATTTCCGCAACTGCTAGACGGCGTAAACATGTGTGTGGTCAAGTGGCTACGAGGTGAGCCACTCGCGCCGAGTGACTCAGTTTGGCAGGATTTGAGCGAATATATATAAGCGCTGTCAGACACTGGACGCTCCCCCGCGCTGGTGTTCGCCACGCACGGCAGCGCCGGAGAATTACCCACGCAGCAGTTCGCCACATCAGACGCCCAGCGAGGTGCGACAGCTTATGGACAAGCGTATGCCAACTGCCACGGCGATCAGGGCCAGGGTCTCATCGGCCCAAACCTAATTCCGCGTCCCGAGCTACCTAGAGATTGGATCGCTGACAAAATCCGCCACAGCAGCGCTCCAGGAATGGGTGGCTACATGCCGTTTTTTGGTGCCGACCGGCTCACCGATCAGCAGGTCGCCGACATCGCCCCCTATCTCGCCACCCGTGCGCGACCTGTTATCAAAGCAGTAAAGCTATTTGGCGGTTTTAGACCCTACTCTGCCAGCTCTCCCTGGTTTTCATGAATTTTGGCGGCGGCATCGATATAGTCTTGCATCGTCTGGCGATCGCCGAGAAGGATATACTGCTCAATCCACAACGCCTCATCGCTGCACGCGGTCTCTGTCGCCTCAAGCCGCATCGCACCGTAGTCAGGGAGGTCGGTATACATCGCCGCGCTTTTTGGCGAATTTTTTGGCCAGAAATTCTGTTCGGTGAATAGCGGCTGTTTATAGAGCGGCACGTAATACCCGGTACTCATCGGTGTGCCTTCCGCCTCCATCGCCTTGCCGAACTGGAACTTGTCTATCTGGCCAAACACTTTGGGATCGAACTTGAGGATGTAGAGATGGTATGCCTGGTTGGTCTCACCAAAACCTCTGGCGGTAGGCGTCAGTCCAGGTATCTGCGAGAAACCATCATTCAGAAAGAGGCCATTCTGGTTGCGCGTTTCGGTGTCCTCGTCAAGTCTGTCAAGCTGCCCCAACATGATCGCAGCTTGGAACTCCGTCATACGAAAGTTGCCGCCCAAAACGTGGTGCTCATACCAAAGACTGTCAGGCAATCGCCCGCAGTTCATATAGGCCCGAACTCGATCTAACACCGATTGGTCGTTGCCGATAATGATTCCGCCTTCGCCTGCATTCATGTTCTTGCTGGCCTGAAAGCTGAAACATCCGGTGTCGCCAAAAGAACCACACCCCTTCCCGTCCCATTTTGCACCGTGGGCATGCGCCGCGTCCTCTATGATCTTCAGGCCATGCCTGTTCGCGATCTCCAGTAGCTGATCCAAATCCACCGGCAGTCCGGCGAAATGCACAGGAATGATCGCTTTGGTTTCTGGCGTGATCGCATCTTCGATCTGGTTGAGGTCGATGTTGTACGTCTCAGGGTCGATGTCTACGAAAATCGGTGTAGCTCCTACCTCAAGCACCGCTGTAGCAGTGGCGAGGAAGGTGTATGGCGGCACAATGACTTCGTCGCCGATTCCTATGTCCAACGCTCGTAAAGAAACCACCAACGCTACAGTGCCGTTTACCACCGCCACACCCCACTCAGCGTCGTGTGCTTTACTGAACCGATCCTGGAACTTTGCAACACGCCCGCCGCTCAGAGAGCCCCAGTTACCGCTGTCGTAGACCGCGAGGACCGCCTCGCGCTCCTTAGGGTCGATTACCGGCCAATGGTGAAGCGGGTCGGTGCGCACAGGTGTTCCACTGCATGCAGCTAAAGATGGCATTTCGATCTCCTGGTATTTCCCATTGGATTCGAGAGGAACGATCCATCTAGGTGAAGCCGAAGTAGCCATCCGGCACCTTTCGCTCCCAGATCGGATCGTGATAGAATCTGGTGGCCTGTCGTCAGATAAACTTGAGTGCGGTCATACCTTGTCTGAGCTCTTCGATCTCCTCAGAGGTCATCTGGCGTTGAGGAGGTCTTACAACACCGGCATCGACACCACGCAACCTCAAGGCTTCCTTATACATGCTCACGTAGCATCCAGCTTTGCAGACTACTGTCAACTGAGTAAGTCGATCTTGCGCTGCCGACGCGGCGATTTCATCGCCTGATAGGTATGCATCGTATACAGCTTGAAACGCGTCGGGAAATGCGTTCCCAGTTGAGGTTACCGATGCTCTTATACCGATTTTCAGTGCATCCAGTGTCGATTCGTCGTCGCCACAAATCACCTCAAAATCGGGCAGGCCCAGTTGCGCGGTCTTCCACAGGCGGCCAATATCGCCCTGACTGTCCTTGATTCCTGCTAGATGTGAAAACTCCTCTTTGAGCCTGGCGATCAGCGTGAGTGGAATCTCTTTTCCGGCGCACTGCGGGAGGTTGTACAGATAGACCGGCAGGGAAACGGCTTTCAGGACAGCGCCAAAATGCTGATACAACGCTTCCTCATCCATGCCGTAGAAATAGGGCGGCAACATGCCCACTGCGTCGGCGTTCAGCTCTTGGGCGAACCGCGCCAAGGTCACGGTGATTTCGGTATTGTAGGCACCGACATGGACCAACGCGGATATCGCGCCCTGTATTTTCTTTATAGAATGGCGAATGACCTGTGTTCTCTCATCCAACGACAGAGAGACGAATTCGCCGGTGGTTCCGGTTATGAATACTCCAGCAACCTCCTCGGCGACAAGATGTTCCAGTAGACGGTCAAGCGCCTCAAAATCGACAGCACCACCCTCGTCGAACGGTGTCAGCAATGCGGGAATTACACCGGCGGGCATATAGTTATACTCCTTTGCCCAATATGGAGGCAGGCGGGCTTCTAACGGGAAACAGAACCTACCATATGTTGGGTCGGGCGGACAAGTGGACCGGCTCCGCGATGATCGGGTGGCACATCGATTGCGTCTAATCAAGCCAGTATGGTGCCGGGTGGGCAAAATATCCACAACCAACACAACAGGCTAATCGGTTGGCGCAACTAGGGAAACAAGGGTACCTTGCTATGTGGCCTTTCAGACGGCAGCCTGAAGGCGGTTTCTTGATGATTGACATTTTGTCAGGCCCCAAGGGCCGACAGGTGAGCTTTGACTATTGCAATCGAACTTTTGAACTCTCTGCTGCCGGTGCTCTACGCACTGTGTGCGGCGGCCTATCTGCTTCTTTTTCTGAAGAACGATCCTCTGGTCCAGAGGATCGCCCCAAGGATGTTGACCATCACGTTGGCTTTGCACTTGGCAGATGTCACTCTACGCGTGGTGGCGCTACGACACATACCCCTGGCGAGTATATACGAAGCGCTCACGATGATCGCCTTGGCTCTGGCTCTGGTTTACAAAGTGATAGAACGCTCAGAAAAGATGCCGTTCACCGGCGTTTTCGTGGTGACCATGGCCTTTGTCTGCCAGACCGTTTCATCAGCACTCATTAATCATACAGGGGAGATCAACGAGATACTACGAAGCCCGTGGTTTGGGGTTCACACCACGACGGCGGTCGTCGGCTATGTAGCTTTCGCGGTGTCGGCGATATACGGCGTTCTCTACGTGATGCTGTACCACGACCTGAAATCGCGGCAGTTCGGAGTGGTATACGAACGGTTGCCGTCACTAGAAGTGTTGGCCCAGATGAACTATAGGGCGACCCTGGTGGGATTTTGGCTGCTCACCCTAGCTATAGCCGTCGGAATCATGTGGTCGTTTCAGGCGTTCGGCAGTGTGGCTTGGGGCGACCCGAAAATGTGGACAACAGTCGCTATCTGGCTTGCCTACGCCGTGTACCTAATCGCTAGGCATGTAGCACACTGGAGCCGACTCAGGTTGGTATACGTCTCTCTGGTCGGTTTTGGATTGGTAGCGATATCTATGCTGGTCGTAAACGCGCTTGTCAGATCGTTTCATTCGTTCACATGACCTGTGTTGGGCAGTGATTTTGGGTGCGAGATGGAACGTCATCTATCGATAACATTTGTCGTCGGGGGCAACCTCAATTCAACGCAGTATGTCGGTGACTATGTTTGGTGAAGGGTGAAAAGGTTATGTCGCTTACCGTTGTAGGTCTGAACCACACCACGGCTCCTGTGGAGACCCGGGAGGCGGTCGCACTGTCTGACGAGGAGGCCAGCTTTGCCACCGATGTTGGAAAGCGGTTCTTCCACGAACAGATCTGCATCTCCACATGCAACCGGACGGAGTTCTACACTGTCGCCAAGGGCGATCCGACAGAAACTCCAGCCATCGTTCGTCGGTTGCTTGAGGAAGTCAAGGGCGTCACAGGCCAAGTGGATGGGCGGTTTCTCTACGTCTACCAGGGTGAACCGGCGATGGAGCATCTGATGCGGGTCGCCAGCGGTTTGGATTCGCTCATGGTGGGAGAACGACAGATTCTGGGTCAGATCAAACACGCCTATCAGATCGCGGTGGATGCAGGAGCTGCTGGCACCGTGTTGAACCGCCTATTTCAGGCGTCGCTCCACGCAGGCAAGCGCGCTCAGACGGAAACGGCCATCGGCGTAGGAGCGGTCTCTGTCAGCTATGCGTCGATTGGGCTCGCCGAAAGGGTATTCGGTGATCTGTCATCAAGACGTGCACTTGTCGTCGGTATAGGCGACGCTGGTGCTTTGGCAGCCAAACATCTCTCCGATGCCGGGTTTAGACATCTGTCCATCGCCAATCGCACCTACAACCGTGCGAAAAGTGTCGCAGAGAACCTCGGCGCCTACGCGGTAGAGTACGAGACGCTTCCCGAAGAACTAGAGCTGGCCGATGTTGTGGTCTGCACCACATCCGCCTCTGAGCCGATCATCGACTATCAGATGGTCCGAGAGGCGATGCGGAACCGTCCAGATCGGCTAATGGTAATCGTCGACATTGCCGTGCCGCGCGATGTCGACCCGAAGGTCAATAAGCTTGATAACGTGCTTCTGCATGACATGGACGCTCTAGAGGTGGTGGTCAGCCAGAATCTGGCCCGGCGCGAAAAAGAGATTCCCAAGGTGGAATCGATAATCAGAGAGGTCCGCGATGAGTTTCAGGGATGGCAGGACTCCCTCGCGGTTACTCCGATCATAAAGGCCATGAGATCGCAGATTGAGGCGATTAGGCAGCAGGAAGTAGAGAAATACGCTCGAAAAGCACAGAATCTAGAAAAAGACGACCTGGACGCGGTTACGCGCAGCGTCGTAAACAAAATCCTCCATATGCCAACCGCAAAAATCAAAGAGTTCAGCGGAGACAAGGCGTTGGCACCAGGGCGGCTCGATACCGTTCGGGAGCTTTTCGGTCTGTGGTCCGACTTAAAGGATAAAGGCAACCCCGAATATGGAGACCATGAGTGACCGAAACATCAAGTCGGCTCAAATTGGGAACGCGTGGTAGCGCACTGGCGAGGTGGCAGGCAGATCACGTAACAGAGAGACTGAAGACTCTTCACCCAGATCTTGCGGTGGAGATAGTTATCATCACCACCACAGGAGACCAGGTAATCGACCGACCGCTGTCGGCCATCGGCGGCACCGGGGTGTTCACGAAAGAGTTCGAACGCGCCCTTGTGGACGAAGAGATCGATCTGGCGGTTCACAGTCTGAAAGACATGCCTACCCTACTGCCTGAGGGGTTGGCGTTGGGCGCGGTGCTTGAGCGAGAAGACCCCCGCGATGCGCTAATCAGCGCAACCGGCGCAACGCTCACAGAGCTCCCAGACGGAGCGACTTTGGGTACCGGCAGCCAGAGGCGAGAGGCCCAGATTCGCCAGGTGCGTCCAGACCTTAATATCGTCGATCTTCGTGGTAACGTCCCGACGCGATTGGGAAGGCTTGACGAAGGAAACTGCGACGCAATTATCCTCGCGAGCGCCGGTCTTTCTCGGTTGGGGCTAGCCGACCGAATCACCGAACGTCTCTCCACCGACGTAATGCTACCCGCCGCTGGTCAAGGAGCGATTGGCCTGGAAATACGGGACCAAGACGGGATTGGCGAACTACTGACCGGTATCGAACACGATGATACAAGGGCGGCGGTGGACGCAGAACGCGCATTTTTGGCAGAGACTGGCGGCGGTTGCCGCGTTCCGGTCGGGGTTCTTGGTACCATCCGTGGCGGGTTCGTGATACTGCAGGCGATGATCGCGCCCCCAGGAGGTGGTGAAGCGATCCGCGATGGTATGAACGGCCCGGTTGCAGACGCCGAGACGGTTGGAAGGTCTCTGGCGCAGAGAATGTTATCCAACGGTGGCAGGGACATTCTCAATTCAATCCCCGCAGGCTAGGACGACTCCGCAGGAGTCGCGATTGCACCGTCGAAAAGATGTATTGCGTCGTCTATCAAAAGGTGGCTGAGGAGGAGTAGGCATGAGTTATCCAGCAGCGCGCCCGAGGCGGCTGCGACAAAACGAAAACCTTCGTCGGTTGGTGCGGCAGACGCATCTCACAGTTGATGACGTCATCCTTCCGCTGTTCGTCCGCCCTGGCCAGAGTATAGACGACCCCATCGGTGCTATGCCCGGTTGCAGCCAGATGTCCATCGACGTGTTGGTAGAAGAGTGTCGTCAGGTCGCTGGAATGGGCATCCCCGGGGTGATTCTCTTCGGCATCCCTGATGAAAAAGACCCCGTCGGAACGGGTGCCTACGATCCTAAAGGGATCGTGCCCTCATCCATTCGCGCAATTAAAGCTGCTGTTCCAGACCTGCTGGTTTGGGCAGATGTCTGCATGTGCGAATACACGTCACACGGCCACTGCGGCATCATTGTGGACGGCGACGTTGACAACGATCAGACTCTGCCGTTGTTGGCCAAAGCGTCGGTCGCCTATACCGATGCGGGCGCTGATGTTATTGCGCCATCAGACATGATGGATGGCCGCGTGGCTATCATAAGACAGGCGCTTGACGGCGAAGGTTTTTCCGAAACACCAATCGTGTCGTACGCCGCTAAATATTCCTCAGCGTTTTACGGCCCGTTCCGTGAAGCAGCCGAATCTGCACCACAGTTTGGCGACAGGCGTAGCTACCAGATGGACTCGGCGAACAGTGACGAGGCGATCAGAGAGGTAGCGCTGGACCTGGACGAAGGCGCGGATGTCGTCATGGTCAAACCGGCGCTATCCTATCTGGACATAATCTACCGCGTGAAAGAGACGTTCTCAGTCCCGGTTGCAGCCTACCACGTCTCCGGTGAGTATTCCATGATTAAGGCTGCCGCCCAAAACGGTTGGATAGACGAGAAACGCGTTATGCTCGAAGCGCTGACCAGCATCAAACGCGCCGGGGCAGACATGATACTTACCTATTTCGCCAAAGATATCGCAAACTTGTAACCATGCGATTGTGCCGCAAGTCAACAAAATCGCTCCCGTTCGGCTAAAAGCAATTCAAAGGACGATCCGTGTCCCGCAGCTACAAACGCAGCATTGAACTTCTCGCCCGTGCCCAACAGAAAATCCCCGGTGGTGTCAACTCGCCGGTAAGGGCTTACAGCTCAGTGGGCGGTTCTCCTCCGTTTATCGCAAAAGCGGCAGGGCCAAATGTTTGGGATGCCGACGGCAACAGGTACATAGATTACGTCGGTTCATGGGGGCCGATGATTCTTGGGCATGCCCATCAAGGGGTCATTGAGGCAGTCCAAAAAGCGGTCTCCGACGGAACGAGTTTTGGTGCACCGACAGAGCGGGAGATTGCTCTGGCCGAACTGGTGACATCGCTCTATCCCAGCATGGACTTAGTGCGGATGGTCAGCTCTGGAACCGAAGCGACAATGACCGCTGTAAGGCTCGCCAGAGGGGCCACTGGTCGAAGAAAAATCATCAAGTTCGAAGGGTGCTATCACGGACACGGCGATGCGTTTCTGATCAAAGCCGGATCAGGCGCTGCGACATTGGGTGAGCCGTCGAGCCCAGGTGTTACTGAAGGCACGGCTGCCGACACTCTCAGCGCCACATACAACGACCTTGAATCAGTGAAAATCCTCGTCGAAGCCAGCCCGGATGACGTCGCGGCGATAATCGTCGAGCCAGTTGCAGGCAACATGGGGTGTGTGCCACCCAACCAGGGCTTTCTCCAAGGGATGCGCGATCTGTGTGACAGGCACGGTGTGGTTCTGATTTTCGACGAAGTGATGACCGGTTTCAGAGTCGCGCTAGGAGGTGCCCAAGCGCTCTACGGTATAACACCGGACCTGACTACTCTTGGCAAGATAATCGGTGGTGGAATGCCCGTGGGAGCGTTTGGTGGTAGACGTGAGCTGATGGAGCAGATCGCACCATTGGGCCATGTCTACCAGGCAGGCACTCTCTCCGGCAACCCGGTGGCGATGGCAGCAGGTTTGGCAACCCTCTCAGCGATCACCGAAATGCCTGATTTCTACGACCAGATGGAAACCAAGGCGCGCACTCTGACGTCTGGAATGCAGGGGGTCCTAGATCAGCTGAACCTGAATCTCAAATTCCAACGTGTCGGTTCGATGGGGTGCCTCTATTTCACAGAGGTGGACGTAACCGATTGGCAGACCGCAGAGGTTTGTGACACGGACAGGTTTGGCGTGTATATGCACTCGATGCTGGACCAGGGGATCTATCTGGCACCATCACAGTTCGAAGTCGGATTTCTTTCCATCACACACAGCGACGAAGACATCGCCCAGACGGTCGATGCCGCCCATCTAAGCCTGAAGAAAGCATATGATCGATAGAAACAGCAGCCTTTTTGTAAGAGCTTGTCGACGCGAACCGGTTGAGCGAACGCCGGTGTGGATGATGAGGCAGGCCGGACGTTACATGCCAGAATATCGAGCGCTGAGAAAGCAGCACGATTTTCTGACCATGTGCCACACACCAGAGCTCGCTGCCGAAGTCACCCTTCAGCCAATTGACCGTTTGGGGGTCGATGCAGCCATACTGTTCAGCGACATCCTTGTTCCCATCGAGGCCATGGGGTGTCAAATAGATTTCACGCCTGGGCCTGTTTTTGCAGAACCGGTACGCATCCAGGAGGACGTTGATTCCCTCAAGACCCCTGACCCCACCACTGACACCGGTTATGTCATGGATGCGATCAGGTTGATTCAGCGCGAGCTGGGCGGGCGGGTACCCCTAATCGGGTTCGGTGGCGCGCCGTTTACTCTGGCGACCTATATGGTCGAAGGCCAGGGCGCCAAGAACTTCACTGCACTCAAGACTCTAACGTACGAAAACTCTAAAACCGCCCACGCGCTGCTCGATCGCCTTACGGTCATGATAATCGACTATCTGAACGCCCAGATCGAAGCCGGTGCCGAAGCGATTCAGCTTTTCGACTCATGGGTCGGCACCCTAGGACCAACCGATTTCGACGAGTTCGCTGCCCCTTATGTCCGCCGGATCATGGAAGGCATCGACACCGGTGGACGGGTGCCGAAAATCTACTACGCAAATGGCGCTGCGGCGCTGTTGCCAAGGATGCGCGAACTTGGCGCTGACGTTATCGGTGTCGATTGGCGCGTTGGGTTGGATGAAACGAGGCGGATTCTGGGTCCCGACATAGCCGTTCAGGGCAATCTTGATCCCTGTGTCTTGTTTGCACCTCCTGACGTAATACGGACCCACGTAGGTCGTGTGATGGATGAAGCAGGAGACCGTCCAGGGCACATTTTCAATTTGGGGCACGGCATCCTACCAACCACGCCTGTCTCTGGGGCAGAAGCGATGATCGCAGCGGTAAGGGAGCGGTTGAACCCGGAGGCAACGGATGCCTAATACCGCCCCCATCGCCCCAACCCCTGCACTGCTGAAAAGATATGACAGGCCAGGGCCCAGGTACACGTCGTACCCCACAGCAAACGAGTTCACGACCGATTTTGGAATCCAAGACTACTACAACCGCTTGGACGACGCCGACAGCCAGTCATCCGAGCCCCTTTCGGTCTATCTCCACCTGCCTTTTTGCGAAGCGCGGTGCTCGTTCTGTGCCTGCAATGTGATAATCACAAAAAAGAGAGAGGTGGCGGCGAAATATCTGGACTATCTTGAGCGCGAAATAGCGATGATAGCCCAACGTCTATCCCACCGCCGAGAGGTCGTGCAGTACCACTGGGGCGGAGGCACACCAACCTACCTCACCCCCGATGAGATCAGGAAAATCCGCAGCGTTGTCACACGACATTTCGATATCGCTCCCGATGCAGAAGTAGCGATTGAGGTCGATCCGCGGGTGACATCCACCGAACACATCGACACGCTCAAGGAGTTGGGCTGGAACCGGTTGAGCATGGGTGTTCAGGATTTCACGCCAGGTGTTCAAGCGCTCATCAATCGCAACCAGACCGAGGAGCAGACCAGGCGGCTCTATGACTACTGTCGTAAGGTGGGGTTCAAGTCGATCAATCTGGACCTGATCTATGGCCTGCCAGGGCAGTCGCCTGATACGTTTGCTGAAAATCTCAAGGCCGTGTTGGAGATGCGTCCAGAGCGGTTGGCGGTCTACAGCTACGCCCATGTGCCTTGGATAAAGGCCCATCAGGACAAGTATATCGACACCGATCTACTGCCGTCCCCTGACACCAAGCTTGAGCTTCTGTGCCAGACGATGGACTTGTTTACGTCGTCGGGTTACCGGCAGATCGGAATGGACCATTTCGCTGTACCTGACGATGAGCTCAGCACTGCGCTTGATGGCGGCACGCTCCACCGCAATTTCATGGGCTATACCACCAAAGCGGCACCGGATTTTGTCGGGTTCGGAATTTCATCTATCGGAGATGTTGCTGGTGGGTACGCGCAGAACACCAAAAAGCTCAGCGAGTACTATGAATCGCTTGATGCGGGCAGCCCACCACTTGAGCGCGGCTACCGCCTCGCTGATGACGACAAGATAAGAAGGCATGTCATCCAGCGGCTTATGTGTCGTTTTCAGGTGGACGCCAAAGAGACCAGCGACCTATTTAGGATAGATTTTTCTGACTACTTCGCCGTCGAACTCGGCGAACTGACCGCTGGCGGTGGGTTTGTGGACGACGGCATGGTCGAAGTGACCCCAAAAGGAATTGATGTGAAGCCTTTGGGGCAGATGTTTGTCCGCAACGTCGCCATGACATTCGATGCATATCTGCGCAGCAAGCAGAAGAGCGACAAGCCCGTGTTTTCACGCACGGTCTGAATACGGCTCAGGTGGCAGGGCTGGAGGAGGTCTGTCGCTTGTGAAAGTGATACGGTGAACCGATATCTGGCAGTGAGATGTCGGTGATAGCCCATCGACCCAACTGTTGTGGCGGAACCAGCGCACCATCCCTCGGATATCTGTGTGGAGCAAGAAAAAGACACGATCGGTGTGGTGCTGGTCAACCTTGGCGGACCCGATAATCTGGAGGACGTCAAACCGTTTCTGATCTCGCTTTTTTCTGATCGGGAGATAATCAAGCTCCCTCTAGGCAGACTGTTCCAGCCATTTTGGGCATGGCTAATGGCATCCCTGCGGGCACGCAAAGCCAGACGAAACTATGCCGCTATCGGCGGCGGATCACCGCAGCTTCGGATCACTCAACAACAAGCAGATGGTTTGCAGGCATATTTAAACAAGGACCAGGCAGGCCGCTTCAAAGTCACAATCGCCATGAGATACTGGCCGCCGTTGACCGACGACGCGCTAGACAGCTTGGAACGAAGCGGCGTCCGGCAGGTCGTGGCTCTCACAATGTATCCTCACTACTCATCAGCGACGACGGGAAGTAGTCTGAACGAGTTGGAGCGGGCCATCACCCGCCGCGACAAGAGTGTCAAGCTTTCTGTCATCGACCGATGGTATGGACACCCTTTATACCTGGACTTGATGGCGCAATATATCGACGAAACTATAACTGCCGTGCTCAACGAAACCGGACACGAACCGGTTGTTCTGTTTAGTGCGCACGGACTGCCCCAGAGGTTTGTGGATGCCGGTGACCCCTACGTCCAAGAGGTTTGTGCCAGCATGGAACAGACGGTGGCACGGCTGCCGTCGCCGACTGATTGTCGTCTGTGTTACCAGAGTAAGGTCGGGCCGGTGAAATGGATCGGACCCTCCACGGACGCGATGCTCCGCGAGGTCTCAAAGGAGGGCATACGGCATGTAGTGGTTGTGCCGATGTCATTCGTGAGCGACCATATTGAGACATTGCAGGAGTTGGATCAGGAGTACGCGCATCTGGCCCAAGAGATGGGCTTTATCACCTATCGAAGGGTTCGTACACTGAACGATGATCCTAAGTTTATCGCTGTGCTTGCTGATCTCATCACCACTCATCTGGCTGAACGGGAGAGCTCGATTTGAAGCGTGTAGTAGTAGTCGGTGCTGGCGTGGCGGGGTTGGCATCCGCTTATGAGATTCTCCGGTCTGCTAAGCTGGCGGGACTCGACGATCTGTCTATCACAGTTCTTGAGGCCAGCGCCCAGGCTGGCGGCAACATCCGCACCGACCACGCTGAGGGCTACACTGTCGAATTGGGCTCCAACGGGTTTCTTGACAACGTTCCTGAAACATTGGAGCTAATCGAAAACATCGGATATTCGGATCGCATTCAGCCGTCGTCAGACTCTGCGGCTCGCCGTTTTATTTTTCGGGACGGTAGGCTTCACGAAGTACCGACTTCGCCGCCAGCTTTCCTAACGTCCTCGATCCTGTCGTGGCCAGGCAAGCTCAGAGTGCTGTTCGAGCCATTCGCCAGAAAAGCCAAACGTGATGACGAAAGTGTCTACGATTTCGCCGCCCGGAGGATCGGCCGCGAAGCCGCTGATGTCTTGGTCAGCGCCATGGTGATAGGAATCTATGGCGGTGATGCCAGGCGACTCGAACTAGCCAGCACATTCCCCAAAATGCGAGAGATGGAGATCGAACATGGCGGCCTATTCAGGGCTATGCTCGCCAAAAAAAAGGTCACTGCCGAGTCAGACGCTCCTGCTGGCCCAGGTGGTCCTGGTGGCCGTCTTACGTCATTCGTCGGGGGGTTCGAGACTCTGATAAAGGGCCTTTGTGATGCGCTGGGCTCCGCACAGTTTCTGACGGACACCCGCGTCACCCAGGTGCTCATCGACGGGCCCATATTCCGCGTCGCCACCGAAGACGGACGTCCGTTCGAAGCGGAGGCTGTCGTATTAGCAACCCCAGCGTGGGATGCCGCAGGTGCTGTGCGACTCATGGATGGCGAAATGGCGGATGCTCTGGACGAGATTCAAGGAGCGCCTATCACCGTTGTCGCCACTGGCTATGATAACGAATCGCTCGACGCCGACACCCACGGGTTCGGTTTTTTGGTGCCGCGAGGCCACGGCGTGCGAATTCTGGGTTGCCTTTGGACCTCCAGCGTTTTCGAAGGCCGTGCCCCCCAGGGGAAGACGCTTTTGAGAAGTATGGTGGGAGGCGCAGTGGACCCAGAGGCTATGCAGATGGATGACGACGGACTTGTCGAGCTTGTTAGCCGGGACTTGGAAACCACCATGTCGCTTTCGGCTAGACCGAGTTTCGTAAGGGTGTATAGACATCGGCGAGGCATCCCACAATACCTTCAAGGGCATGCGGAACGGTTGGGGCTGATTCACCGTCGTCTGGCGGACGTTCCTGGGTTGGTGCTCACAGGCAATTCGTATGAGGGGATCGCCGTAAACAGTTGTATCAAGGATTCACTGCGGGTCGCCAGCCAGGTGTTGTCGCATATATCTGATGAGCAGTGACTGCGCACCGTGACCATACCGAAGCGACGTCGCTCCAGACCACACCACTGTTGCGCCCCTGAGGTTGCAGCCGGTCTAAAGCGGATCTACAATGTTGGGTAGGTTTTTTCTCAAATCCGTCAGCTCGTCCCTCAGTTGAGCAGCCCGTTCGAACTCTTCGCCCTCAACGGCCTCATTGAGCTCGTTTTCCAAGCGTTGCTCCAGAGAGAGCGGGCGAGTCTTGGACATCTCCTCTGCTAAACGCTCCAGATACGCTATCTCCCCAGATTCGCCTGACATCTCATCGTGGCCGCGTTCACGGTGAAACTCTCTGATCTCCTCGGAAGTTTTATCAAGAGCTTCCAAAGCCTCGTCATACTCTTTTCGCTCCCAATGCAGGCGCGCTTCGGCCATCGTCCGATGAACCATCACGAATGGCCGATACTGCAAAAATATGTCACGATATGTTCCGTCGCTGGCGTATTCGTCGATCAGATCCATTATGCTAAGGTTGTGGTCGGCGTCATCCATCGCTGCGGCAAACTCTTCTATTTCGAGCCAACTTATTCGACGGTGGTAGAACTGTACCGACTCCAGCTGGAGTTTCATGCAATCGTCAGCATCCAGGACAAAATCGTCGGTGTTGCCGTGGCGTTCCTCGTGGGCGTCGCGAAGGTGGTGGTAGTAGCTGAGCAGCGTCTCGTGGCCGTGGGGACGGCGGCTGTCTGGTCGGCCAGACAACTCCATCTGCAGAAGGCCCAAGTCCACTCGAAGCTGCAGCTTAGGACGTCCGTCCGAGCCGGTAATTCGCCTAACTACCGGTCGATCGGGTCGGTACTCCCATCCGTCCAGAATAGGACCGATGTCGTGACTCACAGATCGCCTTCCTTCCATACCATCAGTCAACCGGTTGGGCACGGGTGCCCAGTGCGGTCAGTCATTCACCATACACTAGCTTCGGTACATCGATCTGTAATCGACGCAGCCGCGAACTCTAATCCTCGTCTAACGCCGCAGTGCCGTCATAGATCATCTCTTCACCCCGAAATATTTGGCTGTCACGAAGCTCGTGCTTCATAAACTGACCGTGCGACATGTGGCGCATGACTTCGCGGGGGTCGCCGTACTTTTCAATCAACATTTCGACGGAGCCTTCGAACCGTTTACCAGGCTTGATCTTGACATCCTGCGCCTCGACGACGTTCAGACTGGTGTCTCCCTCAGACATCTGCAGTTGCCGCCGACGGTATCTATCGTGGCGCGTGTCATCCTCAGAGGTCTCGTCGTCTGCTTCCGAGGCCTGCTTCGCCCACTCTTCGCGTGTATGTTCCGGTATGTCCGGTTCGCCTCGTCCGAGCTTGCGCAATGTTCCAGCGATGGATTTGGCCATATCGCCCTCCCAGAAGAATCGATTGGTCTAGAGACAAAAAAAGGCCTGGGCATCTGCCCAGGACGTATAATAGAAACATAGGTGGATGATGGGAATCGAACCCACGGCCTCCAGGGCCACAACCTGGCGCTCTAACCAACTGAGCTACACCCACCATATACACCTCGGTGAAGTCGGTGTTTACGCACTATCCGCATGTCCAGAAAACAACGGAACATAACCTTAAAAATATACCTCCAGAATCCGATAAATGCCAATACCCGCCGGATATTTACATAGGTCGATCCAACGATGAGAACCCATCACCGTATTGAACCGGTGGTTTTGGTATTGACTGGCGCATCGGGCCTGGTGCTTGAGGTGGTTTGGCTGCGAATCGCGTGGCGGCTGCTTGGTCACACCGCAACCGTCACCGCCCTGGTCTTGGCGGCAATGACCGCAGGGATCGGGTGCGGCGCTTTGTTGGCATCGAGATGGACCGTACCAAGGCGGCCACAGGTGTGGGCGTCGGTGGTAGTCAGTGGGGTCGCGCTGATCAGCACAGCAGTCCCAACGATCTTGATCGCAGTCGGCAGCAGCTACGCGGGTTTGATGACGATTTTTTTTCCCGCCGTTGGCATGGGCGTCGTTTTTTCGATGATGACGGCGACAATAAAACAGACACCGAGCATCGCGGTCGCCTACGCCGCAAATCTGGTCGGTTCGGTAGGGGGATCTCTCGCCGCCGGTTTTGTTCTTGTCGAGACGTTCGGTCTGTCTCGGACGAACAACATCGGAGCGGCGGTATACGGTGTTGCGGCGGTTCTCGCGCTGTTTAACACGAAGTCGAGCAGCGGGGTCAGTCCAACCCAGGTCAGCTACCTGCAGCCCGAGCCGGGTGCCGGATATTCTGCGTGGGTGGCCGGTGTTGCGGCGTTGGGGTTGCAGATCGTCTGGTTTAGATGGCTGGCGGTTACACTCGGCGGTACCGTCTACGCCTCGGCGGTACTATTCGCCTGGGTGATGATCGCCCAAAGCTTGGGCGTTTGGATTAGTGGTCGAGTCCGCAGAATCTGGATTCCGCTGGTGGTTGCAGCACTGTGGGCTCCATTTGGGCGCGCCTTGTCGTCGCCTATCATTCAGGCGGTAGGAGGTCATTCGCCAATATTCGCCACTGCGGTGTCGCTGGTTGCCGTCGGTGGAAGTTTCACCGCTCTCGGCTCTGTTTTCGGTGTACTGACTCGCCAACTTAGTGTTTCGCGAATCTACGGCTACCACACGCTCGGCGGATCGGCAGGAACATTAGTCGTGGCGTTTATACTGCTGCCCTATTTGGGGAGCAGCTGGTCTGGTGTCGTGATTACGCTTCTCCTTTTTTCGGCACTGGTCTACCGACACGCCTCGCGGAAGTTCATTCTGTTTACGTCCATATGCGCGGTCATCGCCACACTCGCATGGTGGCATTCCCCAATCAGGGGAGGCGGTGCTCCGATCACCTCCATCTGGAGTGATGAAGGTTCGGCTGGGCTAGTCGCTGTAGAGGAGAACCTGTATACGGGAGTGCGTCAACTGACAACGGACCGACTGCTTATTGAAGGCTCCGACGGCCCGCTGGCCATAAGAGCGCAGTGGGCCCAAGGATATATAGCGAGATGGCTGCACGGCGACCCACGTAGGATACTGGCCGTGGGTCTCGGAACCGCCGTCAGTCTAAGCGGTCTGCTGGGTGAAGGCGTAGACACGTTGATCGCGGTAGAGATATCCGACGCGGTATTAGAAGGCACGGCCTATTTCTCGTGGTCGAACAGTGAGGTATTAGACGACTCTCGGGTTGGAGTTTTGAAAAAGGATGGCGTGCTCGCGATAGGGGAGCTTGACCTTCAATTCGATCTGATCTGGGCTGACCTGTTCCATCCTCAGACTAAAGGTACGGGCGATCTCTACAGCCGTGAGCAGTTTCAAGCCTACCACGATCACCTCGCCACTGGCGGCGCTGCTTGGCAGTGGTTGTCACTAGAACAGTTGACACCGGACGGACTCAAGAGTGTCGTTCGCACATTCGCCACCGTTTTTGAATCGGTGGAGTTTTGGCGATTTCATCGGTACGGTGCTTTGGTAGGGCGGAGAAGCAATGAGCGTTTTTCTGTTGAAT